>CANGTU010000022.1 GCA_947456965.1 Flavobacteriales bacterium | reverse complement strand
CCCGCTGAGCAGTTTTCGAATCCGTACCTTGCTATGGGTAACAATCCTGTGGTGGGTGTGGATCCGGATGGGCGGTTTGTGGTTACCGCGATTATTGTGGGTGCTGTAGTGGGCTCCTACATGGGGGGAGCCCTTGCTGCCGGACATGATAATGGCAGCGGGTTTGACGCGAATCCATTTGATGGTTCTTGGAAGGGAACGGATTGGTATAAGGGAGCAGTTGTTGGTGGATTCGTTGGTGCTGGATTGGGCCTTGGGGGTGCTTTTATTGCCGGTGGTGTATCATCCGGATCGGCTGCATCTTGGGCTATTGGAGCTGGGTACAAAGCAATTATTGGGTCAAATATTGGTGTGGCGTCCAATGCCCTCAGTGGTGGAGGATTAGATGGCATGTTTTCAGGAGCGCTAATTGGCGCAGGGGCTGGTTTTCTTTCTGGATTGACCTCTGCTTCGCCAGGTATGGCTAAGATTGCATCATGGCTTAAAATGGATCCTCTGGAGTTTTCGTTGGGAGTGTACAATGTATCCTACGGCACCGCAGATGGAATAGTCAAGAGTAAGTCAAAAGGTTTGAAGGGATACGATGTTGCACTTAATGCACTTTTGGGAGCTGTAGATGGAGCAGTTAGTACTCTTATGTTTAATTCTTGGTCGGGTTTTGGATCGGGTGCGCAATATGCTAGTATGACCGTAACTGGCTTCCGAGGCTTGGCACTTAGCGTACCTGAAATAGCCATTTATGGTTTGACTTCTGTGCTTGCTTCTCCGGCAAGATTATGGGACATCCGACCAGCCCAAGAGCTTGGGAATTGGTGGTATGGAAGAGCTTCTGTTTCTTATGAACGGGAGGCCAGTGCATTGCAGATTTTTGATTTGATTGAACGAATACTTGAAGGAGAATGAAAGTCGCACAAGCAGTTGGCCTAGGATTGTTGGCTCTTATTGCCAATCTCGCAGTTTGTCAGGAACATCCTGATTCGTTATACATCCACATAGTTCGACCAAAATCTACTCGGATTCTCTGCCCATCGGCGGCAATAGAGATTGGCGATACTGTATACTATTTTAAAGAGAACCGATTTTTCAAGTTTGGTCCATGCGACAGTATAGGTGATGTTCAAAGGGTGATTTTGAACTCAAGGAGCTTCGTTGAGTTAAATGTGAATTCAAGAGTTTCAACGTATTTGGTTATTTCTCTTGTTGGATTTCCATTTCCCAGACCAGAGATGAGGGAAGTTTCCAGAAAAGAATATATTGAAGTTATTTCGCGGAATAAGGTGAAAGAAGGACGGTTGAGGCGGTCGGCTTATCGTTACTTTAGTCCTGTTGTCTATATTGACTAACATGGGTGTGGCGGGTGTGCCCTTTGGGGTTGGTTATCTCAGCGATAAGTTATTTAGGGTTTTAGCGGGCTGCCATTTGGAGTTTTCGTTCCTTCAATGCCCGAAGGAAGTATTATCAGATGCAATCTATCAATGTGTCTTCGTTTTTAAAACCATTGTGCAGGAGGGAAATCAGTAGTCTACATGCATGTGAGTTGATAAACCGGTTGGCATATCGTTCGTGAAAAATCGTCAAAAACCAACACAATCATTCTCACCGAAGGGCGTGGAATTGAATCGTTTTTATATTTTTACAAAACCAGCGCATTATGCCTGCCCTGCCCGAAACTTGCGCGAGCGCTCGTCTTCTTTGCCGTTTTAAATCTCATATACGAAACCGACTGCATAATCTTGATTTAAGAATTCGCTCTATTCACTTTTGAACATCAACTGATGCAACGGATTAAGCGATCCATTCTATTGGTAATCCTTTTATCGGGATGTTCGCTATTCGAACCCACGGTAGAAAAGTTTTACTTTCCAGAGCCAAAGGTGAAGCGAATTGTGCGAGAGCAATACTCCGTATCCGATACCCTGGTTATATCCAGCTTTCTCTTTGACTCTGGATGTGGAAAGTTTATAAGCCGTCTCGAGGAATATCCAGTAGACACTTTACAAATCATCGATCATTATCTAAGGTCACAGTCTAAACAAATAGAGAACCTGACTTACCCTCAGAATTTGGAAGTTCTGTCATTCTCGGAAACTCAGTACTACGATATCCGAACCAAGTTTATCGTGCCCAAAATGAAGAAGTTGGGATACGATAAAGACAGATATCATCTGATACCCTACTATTCATTAATAGTGTTTTATGACGCGAATAAGAAAGCTGGATGGGGAGGGTATCCGGTTCCCACATCAGATAATTTATATCGCGTGGTACAAATACTTGACACCTATGTAATCCATGATGATAGTATTTATTACTCCAATTCATTCTTCCACTCCGACACCCTCATCCAGGACAACAGCATACCGTTTAAATTCGAATTTCAGCCGGAGGTGTTGGACTCGTTGATATCACTTACGATGCATGACTTCAGACAACGGCTTAGGTAGTGCGGGGAATGAAATGAGTAGACAAATTAAACCAACAGACATATGTATACATCCAGACTTTTCACCGTATTGATGCTTTTGATGTGTGGCGTTGCAAATGCCCAGAAGGAAATACCAGTAGAGGCTATTTTCTTTCGAACTTCTGATGATTTTTATAACTACGCCGATTCCTCCGGACAATTGGTGAAATACACTGTCGAACCTAAGTTCTCAGGTACCGATCACTTTCTTGCAAAGTCCATGTGGAACGATAAGAAGAATAGGCTTACACCTACCGTGCGGGATTTTTGGGCCGCACGATTGAATGACCCCTACTACTTCAACTTCTCAAATTGCAAGAAGATTCAAACCCTTCATCTCTATGTGCAATTCGACATTATCGGCCTCGTGTCAGCGGTCATCATTCCGGAAGATGCGCCGTCTTATATGTGCGATAGCTATCAGTACACAGGATTCGGACTGTTAGGCGACGCCATGCTTACCAGTGCAACCATGTCGGGTACCGAGTTTTATGATGCAGCCGTCAAGGCATATCGCATTGTGTATATCGACAGAGAAGAACCCAATCAGAAGTTAGGTCTTCGTGGTGATCTCATCACCCGCGCCAAACTTGGCGCCATGGTGAAGCGACACATGCCCGACAGCGACCTACTCAGCACAAAGAAAATCAGCTTTGAGCAAGTCATCGAGTTCTTTCACGCCATCAACAGGTCACGCGATAACTCTTTTCTGGAGTACGAGCTGCCCGTGAGGGAATGAGATCGCCGGGGCACGAGGGAGAAAATGAGATCGGAACACCGAGGCCGCAGAGATGTGCGGAGTTAACGGAGTTTTTTGTTCTCCATGAACCTCTGTTTTCTTCGTGTCTTCGTGGTGAAAAAACGCCATCGGAACACGGAGGCCGCAAAGACACTCGGAGTTCACGGAGTTTTTTAAACTCTGTGAACCTCCATTCCCTCCATGTCTCTGTGGTGAAAAAAAAACGCCATCGGAGCGCAGAGGTATCGGAGGTTTCGCGGAGGTGAAAGGAGGTTTTTTTTCAGAATCGCAAAGGAATTTCCTCAATTAAATCATCCCGACAATCCACTTTCCCGTGTTCCTCCCCTTTACTCATCTGATCAGCCGTAATTCTGATTCCGCCAAATGTCTCTCCCTTTCAATCTCTTGTCTTAACCGCTTTTCGGTAGGCAGAACCGTTTTGTATCGCGATGCGAAGATTTGCTTGCTGTCGCTCAGCAGACTGTACTTAACTATGGTCTTGTCCTTCTCAGAGCACAAGATCAATCCAATTGTGGGGTTGTCACTCTTCTGACGCACCTTATCTTCAAACAACCTTACATACATATCCATCTGTCCGATGTCCTGGTGGGTAAGCTTTCCCGTTTTCAGATCAATAAGCATAAAACACTTCAGGATGAAATTGTAAAATACAAGGTCGATGTAAAAGTCCTGAAGCTCCGTTTGAACGCGGTATTGTCTGCCTACAAATGAAAAGCCTGTACCCAACTCAAGCAAAAACTCCTGCAGCTTATCGATAATCGCTTGCTCCAGCTCTTTCTCATAAAAACCCGAATCAGACTTGATATCTAAGAACTCCAAAACATATGGGTCCCTGATTAATTCTCTCGCCTGCATTTCTTCGGGCGGCTTCACTTGGGGTTTTGACATTGAACGTGCATTCGTTGCGCTCAGCGCCATTCGCTCGAAGTACAAACTATCGATCTGTCTTTCCAGAGTTCGGGTACTCCAGTTGCCTTCTGCGGCTTCATTCATATAAAACAACCTTGCATCCTCTCTGTCCACACGCAGCAACAAACGATAGTGCGTCCATGACAATTGGTCACGCAGCGCGTGACTAATCCCAAAAGTGCTGTAAAACTGCCGCATGTATTTAAGATTGGTGGTTGTGAAACCCTTCCCGTATTCCTTGGTAAGCCGACTGGCGAGGGCACCGATAAGTTGCTCCCCGTATCCCGCACGCCGCTCTCCACGTTGTTCTTGCTCCACGATAATTCTGCCAATATTCCAGTAGGCCTGCACCGTTGCAGAATTGGCTGCCCGATACACCGTTACACGTGCCTCATCAATGACTTGCCTGATGTTGCGATAAACACGATCCAAACTTGCTGAACTTGACTTACTGCTGCCCATACTAGCGAAGTGATTAAACGGATTATGCTTTATTCGTGTCTGGCCGCAAAGAAATTCATCATGCTTTATGATGATCACACGAAAAGAGGCATAAGTCATGGGATACCATGCGCATATTGGCAGCTCGCCGATGGTTTCAGAGGAAAAGAGATCGGAGGAAGAGAGTTTTTTTTACTCTTCGTGAACCTTTATTGTTTCGTGTCTTCGTGGTGAAAAAAATGCAATCGGAACACGGAGGCCACAGAGCCGCACGGAGTTCACGGAGTTTTTTATACTCTGTGAACCTCCATTCCCTCCATGTCTCTGTGGTGAAAAAAAAACGCCATCGGAGCGCAGAGGTATCGGAGGTTTCGCGGAGGTGAAAGGAGGTTAACTCACCTTACGCAATGGTTCTCTCGCGTTGCGGTGTTAGATAGAAATTAACATCAGTTGAGTTTATACAGAATAAACATCAACTCTTCAATAGCTGTGTAATCCTTATCGGCTGATATGAGCGGAAGCTGAAGGTGCACCGCTGTTGCCGCTATCAAGTCCTTTGAACGAAAGCAGCGCAAGTTCCGTGATCACGCTGATAAACACGCTTGATTCATTGAAAATATTGATCAGGTCTTCACGCCCGGATTGCAGATAAAGAAAAACATTGGTATCGAAAACGAACTCACTGCCATTCATCGCGCATACGCTTTTGAATAACTTCAGGATCCTCTGTGAGTTGAATCGTTCCGCAAAGCCTCTTGAAATCGTACTTCGAATTCTTACGCATTTCTCTGGCCATCCGGTGAATCTCCTGAGGTGTCATACCTGGTTTTATAATGAGTGTCATTCGTCTGGGAATCAGAATTCACAGCAAGTTAGCACAATCAAACCTTAAAACCAAATAAGCGACTCTGTGTGAATCCAATTCGCTTACCGGTTATCCCGAGAGTTATGTCCCCTCCATGAACCTCTATTTCCTCGATGTCTCCAAAGTGAAAAAAAACGCTATCGGAGCGCAGAGGTATCGGAGGTTTCGCAGAGGTGAAAGGAGGTTTTAATTCTCTGTGAACCTCTGTTCTCTCGATGCCTCTGTGGTGAAAAGAAAACGCCATCGGAACACGGAGACCGCAGAGACGCAAGGAGTTCACGGAGTTTTTTATTCTCTTCATGAACCTTTATTTGCCTCGTCTCTTCGTGGTGAGAAAAAAATCAAACCATGACAAACCCCAAAATCACCACTCCAATCATGAAGGCAAAGACCAGGACGAAATAGGCTGCCGTGAGCGCGAGGTACCGCCAGATCACACCCGGCCACGTATTCCCATAAAAGTTCCTGAGACCCACAGGATGAGCGATAAACAGCGACCAAATCAAGAGGTTAAACGGCCAGTGTGATTGAAGCCTTGACAGCCAGATTCCAACAGTCAGTCCTAAGAAGAGAAGACTATGTGCATGAACCGAAAACACGAGATGTGCGGTATAGCTTTTCCAGCGACCCCTGAAGAACCAACTCAACATACAGGCATAGGCGGGCATCAAGAAAAAAGCACCAAAGGAGCAGATTTTCAGAATCCTTTCCAACCACACCCCTGGACCAAACGTTTCGATCCTGGCTGCTTGCCTCCACATCTCACGTTCAAGGCCACTCGTGTAAGCTACACCGCTTGATTTTAACAATGAGTCAAGGACGTCATTGCCCCTGCTGCATGCCTCTCTGACTTCCCTTCTGGTCAGGGCAGGCGCTTGATCGCCAAAATGAATCACCTCGGGAGTATCCAGAAAACTCACCGTTATGCTTGTCCATCGTTGACCGAGATGTTCTTCTGATAAATCGATGACATCTTCACGACCGTCTGGCTTTGACGCAAGGGTCAGAAAAAATAAAAAACTGATAAAGAGATACAGTCTCGCGGGAGGGATATAACGCACCATCCGGCCGCTCATATATTCCCTGGACATAACCCCTGGGCGGCCAATCAGGTTGCCAAGTGTAACCCATATCTTTCCATCTATGTGAAAGACTCCTTCAATGAATTCAAGTATCCAATGGCCGAAGGATGCATTTGGGTCCGTATTCTTCTGACCACACTGAGGACAATAGGAATTGGGGCCTTCAGGCCATGCATAACCACAATTCCTGCAGTGAACTGATTTCTTCCGAATATTCCCCATGAGTAGAGTCCCTGTGGCTGCTCTTTCGCGAACCCGGTTCAGGTTAGCCTAACATCAGCACGGGGCTCTCGAGGTAGCTCTTCAGGGTCTGAAGAAACGCCGCACCCGTAGCGCCGTCCACCACGCGGTGATCACAGCTCAGGGTTACTTTCATCATATTGCCCGGAACTACTGCACCATTTTTCACCACGGGAATCTGACGGATACCACCCACTGCAAGGATGCACGCATCCGGCGGGTTGATGATGGCCGTGAATTCTTCAATGCCAAACATGCCGAGGTTGGAGATGGTGAAGGTGTTGCCTTCCCAATCCTGCGGCTGCAGTTTTTTATTCTTCGCTTTCTGAGCGTACTCTTTCACTTCGTGGTTGATCTGCGCGAGGCCTTTTCCATCTGCAAAGCGCACTACGGGGACAAGCAGTCCTTCGTCCACCGCCACGGCCACACCAATGTGTACGTGCTGGTTGTAGCGGATGGTATCACCGAGCCATGAGCTGTTGATCTTCGGATGCTTGCGGAGGGCCATTGCGCTGGCCTTGATCACCATGTCATTGAATGACACCTTCATCTCACCCGATGCATTGAGCTGTGCGCGCGCTGCCATGGCATTGTCCATGTCAATGTCCATGGTGAGGTAGAAGTGCGGTGCGCTGAACTTGCTCTCGGCCAGACGGCGGGCAATGGTTTTGCGCATCTGCGACACCGATTCTTCGGTGTAGGATTCCGTTCCTGCCGGAGCAGAGAAGTACACCGGAGCAGCGCTTGCAGCTGCGGGCGTGAAGGTTTCCACATCGCGCTTCACGATGCGTCCGCCGTCGCCGCTGCCAGCCACGCGACTGATATCGATGCCTTTGTCTTCTGCGATTTTCTTGGCCAGGGGAGATGCTTTTACGCGTCCGTTGGATGCCGGTGCAGATACTGCTACCGGAGCAGGAGCTGCCACAGCGGCAGCAACTGGTGCGGGCGCGGGTGCGGGAGCTGCGGCTGGCGCAGGTGCAGGTGCCGGAGCGGGAGCCGCTGCAGCGGGTGCATCGGCGGATGCCAGCAATGCGCTGATGTCTTCGCCTTCTTTGCCGATTATTGCGAGCACAGAATCCACTTTCGCAGACTGGCCTTTTTCAATACCGATATGCAGCAGCACGCCGTCGTTGTAGGACTCAAACTCCATCGTGGCCTTGTCGGTCTCAATTTCGGCGAGCAATTCGCCGCTCTTCACTTTATCTCCTACTTTCTTGTGCCATGCGGCCACGGTACCTTCGGTCATCGTGTCGCTCAGCTTCGGCATACGGATAATTTCCGCCATGGTGCTATCGGGTGTTTCGTTGTGGGTGTTGTCTGTAAGGAATGATCAATCGTTCACGTAAGGATAGTCGGTCTGCACGTACACATCCTTGTAGAGCTCGTCAGCTGTGGGCAGCGGCGACTCCTCTGCGAAGCGCACGCATTCTTCCACCTCAGCCTTGATGTCAATATCCACCTGTTCGATTTCTTGCTCCGTCATCCACTTGTTGTCGCGGATCATGCGGATGCAGTGTTCGATCGGGTCCTGCTGCTGGTATTCCGCTACTTCTTCCTTGGTGCGGTATTTCTGCGGGTCGCTCATGGAGTGGCCCTTGTAGCGGTAGGTCTTGATGTCGAGGAGTGTCGGTCCTTCTCCGGCGCGGGCGCGGGCAGCAGCGCGGGCTATGGCTTCGCTTACTGCTTCCGGACGCATGCCGTCCACGGTTTCAGAAGGCATTTCGAATGAGAGGCCGAGCTTGCTGAGGTCTGTCACGTTGGAGGTGCGCTCCACGGAAGTACCCATCGCGTACTGGTTATTTTCAATAATGAAAATCACCGGCAGCTTCCAGGTCATGGCCATATTGAAGGTCTCAAAAAGAGCACCCTGACGCGCAGCACCATCGCCGAAAAAGGTGAGAGTGACGTGGTCTTCGCCGCGGTATTTATCTGCAAAGGCAATACCTGCTCCCATCGGAATCTGCGCACCCACGATGCCGTGTCCGCCAAACAGGTTGCGCTCTTTGTCGAACATGTGCATGGAACCGCCTTTTCCTTTGGAGAGGCCGGTGGATTTGCCGTAGAGCTCGGCCATGACCTTCTTCGGGTCAGAGCCCATCACCAGCGGGTGGGCGTGGTCGCGGTAGGCGGTGATCACGCGGTCAGTAGGACGGATCGCGTGCATCATGCCGGAGAGGATTGCTTCCTGTCCGATGTACAGGTGGCAAAATCCGCCGAATTTCTGCTGAATATAAAGTTGTCCGCACTTCTCCTCAAAGCGCCGCATCAGCAGCATTTCGCGGTACCACTTGATATAGGTTTCGCGGGTGTATTTACTGTCAGCACTGGAGGCCATGCCGTTCGTTGGCTTGGATGATGTCATGGAGGTCTTCTTTACAGCTGATGTAGCCATTCGTCCTGATTTGTGTAGTACGCAAATATAGGGGGCCGGCGAACGAACATTCCGATTTTCAGCCAAGAAGTGTACATCTTACACTAAGTGTGTGGATGCAAGAAGGAATAGGGAAATCACGTGGGCAGCATCCGCTCCTCACCTCCTGCATACTCAATTGGCCTGAACTCAGGTCTGATGAGCACTCTCTGGTTGATTTCTGCCACGGGCCATGACCATACTTTCCTGCAGGACAGAGGATCCGGAAACAGGAGCAATACCTATCATCTCGCTCGTGGTCAGGACAAGTCAATAAGTCAGCCGATCATTCAGCAGCGGTTCTCCGCGACCAGGCACCTGGCTTTCGTGGTCACAAGGCGGATTGCATCCCACGTTTCTTAAAAAAGAAAGGCTGCTACTACTCAGTAACAGCCTTGGGGTGGCTTATGGGATTCGAACCCACGACCCTCAGAACCACAATCTGATGCTCTAACCAACTGAGCTAAAGCCACCATTTCCTGAAAACAGGGGCGCAAAGAAACAATGATTTTGCAGGGTGTGCAACAGGAAAATGGATTTAGCTCCAAATTTCATCCGATAGTAGATTGCAGCCATATTTCAGTCCGTTGGCCGAGCCCTTGAACATTCTATTCACCTCATCGTGGTTTCCCAGCCGGGTTCATCCTACACTGGGCAATTTCGTGCAACGACACGCCGAGGCCGCGGCACTGCATCACCGGGTGCATGTACTTTACCTCGCGTATGATGCCCAGGTAGCACATGCACCTGAAATCGAGGATTACACCGGGGGCGGAGTGTCCATAACCGTGGTGTATTACAACCGCAAGCCAGCTAAGGCACTGGCGCGATGGAAAGCGCTCCGTGCGGGCATCCGGCATCTTGAGTCCAGCGGCCACTGGCCGTTCGACCTGGTCCATCACCACGTACTTTGGCCTGAAGTGTGGCAGGCCATCGTGCTTCGCAAGCGGTTCCAGCTTCCGGTGATTCTGACGGAGCATTGGACCGGTTTTCTGTCAGCAGAACGTGGGCCTCTGCCCACGAAGATTCGCCTCTACGCGCGCTGGGCCAGCCGCTTTGTGCACGTTTTTCTTCCCGTTACGCGCCACCTCGGCGATCAGATGCAGGCGGCCGGTGTGCGCGGAAAGTTTTATGTGGTGCCCAATGTGGTGAATACCCAAATCTTCCAGCCCGGAAAAAAGCAACAGCGACCCATCCGCTTTCTGCATGTTTCCAGTTTGGATGAGCGACACAAGAATATATCTGGCATACTCAAAGCCTGGAAGCAGTTAGCTGAAAGCCGCAAGGATGTGCATCTGGAAATTGGCGGCGACGGCCCTTCGGAGGTCATTGCTGCACTTGCGCACTCCATGCAGATTCCTGAGGGCAGCATTTCATTTTTCAGTGAAATGCCATGGGAAAGCATAGCGCAAAAAATGTCCGAAGCACACGTATTGGTTATGTTCTCCAACTTTGAAAACCTGCCATGCGTGATCGTGGAAGCGCTGGCCTCCGGTATGCGCATTGTTTCCAGCCGGGTAGGTGGAATCGCCGAGCATATTGACCCTTCACGGGGAACTCTTGTGGACCCTCGCAATTTGATGCAGCTCACCGAGGCTCTTCGTGCTGAAGCAGATCTCGCGGCCCAAATTGACCGATCTGCCCTTCGGGCTTATGCCGAGGACCACTTCAGTCAGCAGGCCGTGGCAGGCCAGCTGAACACCATCTACCGGAGAACCCTGCAGCGCGTATGGAAGGCCTGAGGCAGCTCCCGGGAACCATCGTGACCCGTCTGGCGCTGATGGGCAGCACGCTGATGGTGGTGCTGCTCAACACCCATTACCTCGGCACTGCGGGTCAGGGCACTGCCAGTCTGCTCGCGCTGGGTATTATGCTCGTGGTGGCCTTGAGTAACTTTATAGGAGGAGGCGCTTTGGTTTACCTCGCGCCCCGACAAAAGGAAGGCGAGGCCCTGTGGCCTGGTGTGACCTGGGCCACCATAAGCGCGCTGATCTTTCTGGCGGTGTTTCGCCTCGTGCCTGTTGTTCCTCCGGAACTTATCCTGCATGCCTGCGCCATCGGCTGGATCCAGTCGCTGGCTATGATCCTTCAGCACGTTACGCTGGCCCGTGAGCGCATCCGCATGTTTAATCTGGTCATCAGTCTGCAGGCCATGCTCGTGGCTCTGATCCTTCTTGCCTGCTTTACTGTTGCCACATGGGCGAGCATATACGCCTATGTTCTGGCGCTGTACATCAGTTCGGCTCTGGCGCTAATCATCTATGCGCGGACTCTGGCCTCCTACATCCGTTCTGCTGTATTGGCAGGGATGTATGAGACGTTCCGGGAACTGCTCCGGTTTGGTAAGTATGCACAGGGTGGAAATGTACTTCACCTGCTCAATCAGCGGCTCCATGTGGTCTTTCTGGAAAATCTCTGGATGTATGGACGTCAGGCTGCGGGACTATATGCCATCGCACTCTACATAGCCGAGGCTATCTGGACAGTGAGTAAAAGTTTGTCCACCCTGCAGTATGCCCGCATTGCCAACATGAACGACGATGCTCACCAGCGAGGACTAACGGCCCGCTACTTGCGGATCTCGCTTGGCGCATCGGGATTGGGAGTTCTGGCTCTGATGCTCACACCATCATTCGTGTATGAGTGGATATTCACCCGAGAGGCTCAGGAACTCAAGACGATTCTGTTGTGGCTCTGTCCGGGTATACTCGCCAATGGTGCATCCATCATCTATGCGCACTATTTCTCCGGCCGCGGTCATCATCGGGAGAATATGATGGCTAGTGCGTGGGGGCTCGTCTTCTCGGTGAGTGCAGCCCTTCTGCTGGTTCCGCAGCATGGCGCCGCCGGTGCAGCCGCTGCCACTTCGATTGCCCTGGTGATTCAGTGTCTGTGGTTCGTTTATCGCTACCGGAGGTCGAAAAGCCTATTTCAGAGCTAGCAGATCGGCGGTGACGGGCACGCGGGCGGGCACGAATCCCTCGGCGAGCAACAGCCCCCCCGGCCGGGCGAGTGTTATTGCACGTGACCGCAGAAAATCGAAAAATTCAGGCCCCGATATGGGCGTGACAGGCTCCACGCTATCCGGATTGAAGAATTGCGTCGAATAGCACTTCAGCACCTCGATTTTCTCTTCCCAAAAGGAAGCGACATCCACAATCAATCCGGGCTCGATATAATAATCCTGAATCATGTGGTATATCTGGGTGGGGCGCCAAGCAGAGAAATCCGTTACCAACTTGGGAAGACCGGCATAGAAGCAAGCATCACGCACCAGAGAGGCGGCCCGTCCATGATCCGGATGGCGATCGTGAATGGCATTGGTCAGCACGATATGCGGACGATACTTCCTGATCACTTCAGCCACTTTGACCATGCTCTCCTGGTCATTCCGGAAAAATCCATCAGCAAGTCCGAGGTTCTCCCGCACTGCCAGTCCGAGGCGTTCAGCAGCTCTGCCGGCCTCGAGATCACGGATTTCAGCCGAGCCCCGCGTACCCAGTTCACCCCGCGTGAGGTCCACGATTCCCACGGTATGACCTAAGGAGCGTTGACGCAGCAGCGTACCACCGGCTGATATCTCCGCATCGTCGGGGTGGGCCACCACGGCCAGAATGTCGAGCTGAATCATGGACCAAAAATAGCCGGACCGGCCCCCTGTCCGTCAGTCCTGGTCAAAGGATCCTGAAACCAGCAGCCAGCTTCATGTTGAACTCGGCCGGCAAGAACATTAACGAATCGTTCACAACATTTGGAAGGCTGATGGGGATACCGACTGCCCCCCCCGTCTATTTTTGCGCCGTCAAATGAAGGCACCCCTCCACTATTACCTGATTCTGATTTTCGCATCAGCGGCCTCGCTCGCTTTGCACGCCCCGGTAATGGCGCAGGCCGACGCTGGGGAAGACTGTCAGGAAGTCCTTGCCAATGAGCTGGAGGTAGGAGGTGCAGATGAAGAAGATGAGGCCGAGTCGCCGCTCTTCGTAGAAAGTGCCATTGACCTTGGCTTGTGGACCGTGAACGATTCCATTGCTCGCATACCAGCCTATGATGCCTATTGCCACTGGGATACACGTAGTCTTTTCGTTCACAAAGAAGATCTGGCCACCATTGCGGAGCCAGTGCGGTTCCGTCTGGCCCATGAGGACTGTGATTTCTTTTTCCCTGCGAATGGCCACATGACCTCACCCTTTGGTCCGCGCTGGGGTCGCATGCACAACGGGCTTGACCTCGACCTCGAGACCGGTGATGCCGTGCATGCCGCATTCGAGGGCATGGTGCGCATTTCACAATACCACGCCACGTATGGCAATGTAATAGTAGTCCGGCATGCCAATGGGCTCGAGACACTTTACGCCCACCTCTCTTCCCGCGAGGTCATTCCTGGTGATTATGTTGAGGCCGGTCAGGTAATTGGTCTTGGAGGCAATACCGGACGCTCCTATGGCGCTCACCTCCACTTTGAGATCCGCTACCTTGGATCCCCCATTGATCCTACCTTGCTGCTGGATCATACCAATCGTGTGCTCAAGCATGATGAATTTGTCCTTACTCCGGAGGTGATTGAGAACCATCGCAAGCTGGTTACAAGTGCGCCTGAATCCGTGAAGAAATATCACACCGTTCGCCGAGGAGAAACCCTGAGCGCCATTGCACGCAAGCACAGCACCTCCGTGCGCAACCTATGCCGCTTGAATAAGATCCGGGCCACCACCGTCATCAGACCCGGACAGAAGCTCCGCTACCGCTGAATGCTTTCCCACGCGTTTTGACATCGTTGCCGGCTGAATCCCTCAGATGATTTATCTTTCACCCTCGTTGTTCACCTTATGGGTGAAAGCGGAGATAGGAGTTGGCGTGGCCAGTGACATTCAAGTTGCCTCAGAACAAGAGGGCCTGCCAACAAACCGGGGCCTTCTCTTCCCGGCTAAATTGAACAAAACAGCCATTTATGAGTTCCCTTTAACCTGAGTTTATGAACCCTCGCGCAATAGTCATCGGAAGCGGATTCTCAGGCCTCGCTGCAGCTTGCACCCTGGCTCACCGCGGCTACCGCGTCACGGTCATCGAGAAGAATCACGACACCGGAGGGCGCGCCAGGGCCTTCAGGGCGGAGGGTTTTGTATTTGACATGGGGCCGAGCTGGTATTGGATGCCTGAGGTCTTTGATGAGTTTTTTGCGCGCTTCGATAAAAAGGTCAGCGACTATTACGACCTCGTCAGGCTTGACCCATCCTACCGCGTATTTTTCCGGGACCATGAGGCGGATATACCCGCTGGCAAGGAGCCTCTTAAGGCCCTGCTTGACACTATGGAGCCGGGAGCCGGTGCCCAGCTCGATCGTTTTCTGGCAGAGGCCAAAGTGAAGTACGAAACCGGTATGGGTGAATTTGTCTGGAAGCCCTCCCTTTCGGTCATGGAATTTGCAGAATGGCGGCTCCTGCGCGAGACATTCAGATTGCAGCTTTTCACGAACATGTCGGCCCACCTTCGGAGATTCTTCAGCAACCCGGAGATTATTCAATTGCTCGAATTTCCTGTTCTGTTTCTCGGTGCCAAACCAGAACGCACACCCGCTCTTTACAGCATGATGAACTATGCTGATATCGAGCTCGGCACCTGGTATCCTCGCGGCGGAATGTATAAAATTGCCGAGGGCATGACCCGTCTGGCGCGAGAACTCGGCGTTGAGTTCATAACAGGCTCAGCAGCGGAGCGCATTCCGGTAAACCAGGATGGTTTTGCCGAGGGAGTCATCGTGAACGGTGAGCTCGTCGGTGCAGATGTCATCATCGGTGCAGCTGATTACCACCATATCGAGTCACGGCTCCTCGAGCCATCCAAGCGCTCATACAGTGAAAAGTACTGGGACAAGCGGGTAATGTCACCCTCTTCCCTGCTCTTCTACCTCGGTGTCAATAAGAAAGTCAAGGGGCTTCTGCATCACAATCTATTCTTCGACGAGCCCTTTGGAGAGCATGCGTCTGAAATTTATGACGAACCACGCTGGCCTTCGAGACCACTCTTCTATGTGTGCGCCAACTCGAAGACCGATCCGGAGGCCGCTCCTGAAGGCATGGAGAATCTGTTCATCCTGATTCCCGTAGCTCCCGGACTCACCAGCACAGAAGAACAGCGGGAAGAATACCTGAATGTAGTGCTCGACCGGCTGGAAAAGCGAACGGGTGAACTGATCCGCGGGCACATCATCTACAAGCGCTCTTTTGCGCACGAAGAATTCATATCCGAATACCATTCATTCAAGGGCAACGCCTACGGACTGGCCAATACCTTGTTGCAGACGGCCTTTCTCAAGCCGCGTATGCGCAGCAAGAAGGTCAGCAACTTGTTCTTCGCCGGTCAGCTGACGGTGCCCGGACCGGGTGTGCCACCCAGTCTGATCAGCGGACAACTGGCTGCGCGCGAAGCCGATGCCTACCTCCATGAACTGAATCCTGTTACCGCCTGAACTATGAACAAGAAGAGCCTATTCGATCGCGTTTCCTACGACTGCAGCAGGTTGACGACGCACGCTTACAGCACCAGTTTCAGCATGGGCATCCGTACACTCGGCAAGCGCTTCCGGGATCCGGTGTACGCTATTTATGGTTTTGTGCGCTTTGCAGATGAGATTGTGGACACCTTCCACGACTTCCCCAAGGTCGAACTGATGGCACGCTTCAGGCAGGATACCGAACTGGCTATTCGCGACCGCATATCCCTCAATCCAATCCTGAACAGTTTTCAGGAGGTATATCACCGCTATGCCATAGATTGGGAAGTGGTAGATACGTTCCTGAAAAGCATGGAGATGGATCTGGAAGAAACCGGCTACGACCGGCGGGGCTTCGAAAGCTACATCCTGGGCAGTGCAGAAGTGGTTGGGCTGATGTGTCTCCGCGTTTTTACTGAAGGAAACGAGGCCTTCTATCAGCAACTCAAACCCTATGCGATGCGCCTCGGGGCAGCATTTCAAAAGATCAACTTCCTGCGTGACCTGAAAGCCGACTACCAGGATCTCGGAAGAACCTATTTCCCGAATCTCGATATGTCCTCCTTCTCCGAGCGAGAAAAAATGATTATCGAGCGGGAGATTGACGAAGACTTCAAGGAGGCCTACAAAGGCATCCTCATGCTTCCCCGCGATGCACGATTTGGAGTCTATGTGGCCTATACCTATTACATCCGTCTTTTCCAGAAGATCAGGTCACTTCCCAGCCATCGGATTATGGAAGAGCGCATCCGCATTCCGAACCAGCGTAAGGTGGCGCTGGTACTTAAGAGCTACGTGCAGCACAACCTCAACCTTCTCTGAATGACCCGGCTTGCCTGCTGGTTACTCATTCTGTTCCCCGCCCTGATCTGCCAGGCTCAGGCAGAACGAATGCGTGAACTCTATTTCGGTGCTGCGGGTAAAGCCGGTATCACGGCCTACTACAAGGAGGCTGTGCTCCTTCAAACGACCGATCCGCTTCTTCTGGCTTATCAGGGAGTGGCTATTGCCATGTACGCAGAGGTGGTCAGCGGCGTAGGCCAGAAATTTGAGTACTTCGATAAAGGTAAAGACCTCATTGAGCGGGCCGCAGCTCAGGCCCCCCAGAACGTCGAGATTGCCTTCCTTCGCTTTTCAGTACAGTCAGAAGTCCCGTCATTTCTCGGCTACCGAAGCAATCTGCAGGATGACGCCAATAAAGTCGTGGCAGCTTTGCGGGCCAGACAAGTACCCGCCGGTGATCCGTTTTGGTCAAAGGCATTGGCCTTTATGAAAAAGAGTGGCCGCCTGAACAAGTTGCAACTGGCAGAAATCAATCGCTACCTTACGACGTGATGGATACTGAATTCGTTATTCTGGTAGACGAACAAGACCGGGATACCGGCATCATGGAAAAGCTCCGTGCCCATGAGCTAGGCGCACTCCACAGGGCGTTTTCAGTGTGTATTTTCAATGATAACGGTGAGCTGCTTATGCACCGCCGCGCAAATGGCAAGTATCATAGTGGTGGGCTGTGGACCAACACCTGCTGCTCACATCCTCGTCCGGGTGAAGCCACGCAAGAGGCCGCACAGAGAAGACTGCAGGAAGAAATGGGATTCACGTGCGCTATTGAGCCCGCGTTTGAATTCATCTACCGCGCTGAACTCGGACAGGGACTCACAGAGTATGAATACGATCATGTATTTACCGGCATCTGGAATGGCATACCATCGCCGGCGGCGGACGAAGTATGGGAATGGGAATACCGCTCCCCGGCTGACGTGCTCGCAGACATGCGCATCCGTCCCGAGCGCTACACGGCATGGTTCAGCATACTGCTCCCGCGATTGATGGAAGAACGAATTCACGCGTAACGCGCATAAACGATACAGCAATGGCAATAGGAACAGGCATACTTATCACACTCGGAACCTTCCTGCTGATGGAAGGCATTACGTGGTGTACACACCGGTTTGTAATGCACGGCCTCATGTGGTACTTCCATGAAGACCACCACAATCCGCGCGGTCATTTCTTTGAAAAGAACGACGCCTTCTTTCTGATTTTCGCTGTGCCAAGCTGGCTGCTTATTATGTTTGGATCCATGGCCGGCGGTGATTTCCGGATGTACATCGGCTTCGGCATCCTGATGTACGGCATTGCATATTTTCTGGTGCATGATGTTCTCATTCACCAGCGCTTCGACTGGTTCAGTCGCACGGACAACGTGTACTTCCGGGCCATCAGGAAAGCACACAAGGTGCATCACAAGCACCTGAATAAAGAAGACGGCGAATGCTTCGGTATGCTGTACGTGCCGTTTAAGTATTTCCGCGAAGCGGCTCATTACCGACGTAACAAGTACGCCAAAGCCTGATAGCAGGTATCACCCAAGGATGAGCTCGCACTATCTCTATCTGGCAGTCAATCTCGGTTGTGTCCTCTTTCCATTTCTGCTCAGTTTTGAGCGAAGGGTACATTTTATCGGAAAGACCAGGGCACTGATCATCGGCACCATCGCGATGATGGCGCTATTTATTCCGTGGGACATTGCCTTCACCCATGCGGGCATCTGGGGATTTAACGACACGTATATCATCGGGGAAAAACTATTCGGGCTTCCGCTGGAAGAGTGGTTGTTTTTCATCTGCATTCCGTATGCCTGCATATTCAGTTACGAATGCGTGCGGTACTTCAAGCCCGTACCACCAGGCCGTGCATTCACACTCGCTGCGGGAACAGTCATTGTGGCCACTGCATTGGTTTTGGCCTTCGTATATCATGACCATCATTACACCATGGCAGCATGCAGTCTGTGCGCCATCCTGCTCGCCTTGCACCTGTGGGTGTGGAAGAGTAAGTGGATAGGATGGCTGCTTATGACGTGGTTCATCCTGCTCATTCCGTTTTACATCTCAAACGGCATACTAACCGGCCTTACATTCTGGGAGTACCCCGTATTCAATACCCATCCTGAAAGCATTGCGGATCAGATTGTGTGGTACAACAATGCTCACAACCTCGGCTTGCGCATCTGGAGCGTACCTGCGGATGATTTCTTCTATGGCTTGCTGATGGTGCTGCTGGCGATGACGGTGTATGAGCGCGTGCTCAACCGTTCACAGGGCGATACTTCTGCACCGCAAGGCGTGTGATCACGGGAAAATGATCCGAGAGATCCTCCGTACGCCTGCGGTATTCAAGTGTGCGGATGCCCGGACTGTGCAACACGTAGTCGATGCGCAGCGGAGGAAAAGCTTTATGATTGAATGTATTGCTCAGTCCGTTGCCACCTTCGGTGAATGAATCCTCAAGCAGATCCTCAAAGCGATTGTATGACCAGGAATGCGGCGGATCATTGAAATCACCACACAGCACTGCGCGGTGAGGGCTTTGAGCGATGTGTTCCATGATTCGCTCCACCTGATCTTCCCGGCGGATAAGGGCCCTTCTCACTTTGCGCATGATGCGGAAAGAGCCTTCTTTAAGTTCCTGACTCTCTGTATTTTCTTCCACCACTTCATAATCCTGTTTACCCAGGCGGATCGACTGAAGATGCGCATTGTACACCCGAACCGTATCATCGCCCACCTTCACATCCGCATAAATGCAGTAATTGTTGGCGTCACCTTCAAAAGGAATATTTCCGCGCTTCACAATCGGAAAGCGTGAGAAAATAATCACCCCGAAATAATGATGTCTTCGCGGCGAAGCCGTATATCGTTCGTGGAAATAGCGTGTGGGAAGGAAGTCCCTAAGCGTATCACGTGTTTGAAAATAATCCTCATCATCCGAGTGAAAGAACTCCTGCATGCAGAGAATATCCGCCTCTTCCTCATCCAGCAAATCGAACATCGCATCTCGCGTGCGCTCATTGTTGTCCC
This sequence comes from Flavobacteriales bacterium, assembly GCA_947456965.1. Lineage (GTDB taxonomy): Bacteria > Bacteroidota > Bacteroidia > Flavobacteriales_D > Sanyastnellaceae > CANGTU01. Next base: position 30,918 of record CANGTU010000022.1, on the reverse strand, counting down.
AGTCATAGAGACCAAAGAGATGCACATTCCACGTCATCACCTTGATCTCCTGTTCATCCTCCGCAACCTCATCCTCCGCACTGATCTGCAGCAAATCGGCTGCATGACTCCATCCCATAGCTATAGCTACGACCGGGATGACCATCCTCCGGTAACGACGGCGCATCAGCCACATCATGACAAAAGCCACGTTGGCCAGCAGCAATAGTGGATAAAGAAATGCCATCAGCGCGAAGTAGCCCATACTGGACGGACTTACATGAAAAGAGAGATAGCACAGAAGCAGGCCTGCAACCAGTGCCACATTGCACACATACAATAGCTGACCTATCCGTGATTTCCGGGGCGAAGCTTCCTGTGTATGCCGGTCAGCCATGCGAATTTATTCGGCAATTACTTCTGTGCATGCCGGAATAGAAAATCCTTCTCTTCTTTGGTGAGGCTATCGTAGCCTGAGCGACCGATTTTATCCAAAATCTCATCTACCCGCTTCTGCTTACTCCGCTTTTCAGCATTGAATTCATCATCCGTCTTGAATCGCGGATTGCTCCGCTTTACCTCCCATGAATTCCGCCTTCGGAACAACCGGGCCACGCGATCCAAAAACCTGGAAACCGAACTTGCCATGTCTTTTCCCTGTGCTAAACGAGTGGCATAAATATAACCGAATACCGCTCCACCCAGATGTCCGATATGACCTCCCGTATTGTCGCCTTTGCGGATGCTCACCAGATCAAGCAGAACAAGCACTACACCGAGCCAGACAAGCTGGATATCGAATACACCGAACAGCTTGACTGCCATACGAGGACGATATGTCACTACAGCAATTACGATACCCATCACAGCAGCGGACGCTCCGAGAATCAATGAATCATGCCCTCCGCCCAGCGCCGGAAACAAGGCATACATTATAAAATACAGAGCAAACCCTGACAAACCCGAGAGCAGATATACCGGCACGATCGAGCCAGGACGCATCATCTTCCTGAACAGGTCACCACACAAATAGAGCGCAACCATATTGAACAGGAAATGTCCCAACTCGGCGTGGGCAAACATGTGCGTGAAAAGAGACCAGGGACGCGACAAGAGCAGGGAAGGATTATCACCGGCTGCCATTCCCATATCCTCCCCAATTGGAGCCGGTATTCCAAGCAGATAGCACACCAGCAGATAGAGCTGAACGAGGATAAAAACACCCCCGTTGACCCACAGCAGACGCATGAGCCCGTCACTTTCCTTCCAGAATTGTCTGAATCCCCTCATACCAGGTTGTTAAAAGGTTCCCGAGTGCCTCTCGCGGTAACTCCAGAACTTCAGGATCAGGTAACCAAACAGCATTCCTCCGAGGTGAGCATAGTGCGCAATACTATCGCCCGGCATATTCCCAATGGCCAGCATGAGCTCAATCGCACCATAGATCAGCACAAACCATTTTGCCTTAAGCGCTACCGGAGGAAACAAGAGCTGCAGACGTACATCCGGAAACAGCATGCCGAACGCCAACAGCAAACCGAATACCGCTCCGGATGCTCCGACTACAGGGATGTTGATTGCGAGATTGAGGGAAGCCATCGTCTGGTTGGAGAAATTTTTTCCTTCGAGCAATATCCCGTAGCCCTCTTCTACGACCATCTGCAACTCCCCGTTATCAAGCTGGGTCATGAGCTGCCGGATTTCCAGGAAATTAACGAACTCGTGCAAGCCGAAGGCACCCAGTCCGCAAAGGATGTAATACGTCAGAAAGCGTCGGCCGCCCCACTGGGACTCCAGAATACTGCCGAACAGAAACAGCGCATACATATTGAAAAAAATATGCGTGAAGCCACCGTGCATAAACATGTGGGTAACCAATTGCCACGGGCGAAAGAGATTGCTTTCGAAATAAAATCCGGAGAGGTAAAGCTTCAACTCTGGCATCGCTTCACTGGCCAGAAAAACCAGTACGTTGATGATCAGAAGATTCTTAACAACAGGGGTAAGCTGATTGAACATGGATCATGAGAATTGTCGGTCAATATAGCCGAATGGAAGCGTAATCAGCACAGGCCGGCCTCCCGAGGCAAACCAGGGTTCGTTGCATGCAGAGAGGCGTATAGCCAGCTCTTTCATTTCGGGAATGGTCAGCAACTGGCCATACTTGATGGAACTGCCGCACGCGAGCGACCACGCCATCCGCTCGCGGAGCTCATCGCCGGCGCGGGCTGTGTCCTCCGCGAGGGCAGTGGCCATGGACTGAATCAGCTTGGCGCAGTCAGATGCCGGCACCTCAGGTGGTATGCCCGTGATTTCGACACCCGATGCAAAATCAAAATGCAGGTCGAAGCCAAGGGCTGCCAGCTCCTGCTGGTGTTCGCGAAGCATTGCATACTCGGGTGGTGATAAGACCACTGACTCCGGAAACAGCAGTTGCTGAGAACACCCCTCTCCGCGCTCCACTTGCTTGCGGTACTGTTCATAGAGCACACGCTCGTGAGCCCGTTGCTGATCCATCAGGACCAGCCCAGCGGAAGAAGGAACAAGAATGTAACGGCGGTCGAACTGCATGAATGATGAGTCCTCGTGGATTTCAGGCCAGGAGGGCCGCACTTGTCCGGCGGGATCGAGCACTGGTCTGCGGTCCAGTTCCTGTTGGATCTGGTACATCTCCTGCCAGCCACCGGACCGTCCATTTTCGCGCTGCTCAAACCATGATTTAACCGCATCCTGCCGCTCCTCTGCGGGCAGACCAAAGGGATTGAAGTCCTTGTTCACCTGAACCTCTGGTGGTCTGACCTCCGTGCCATGCCTGACTGGACTGACCTGGATAGCCATCTCCTGCTCAAAGTCAAGGGTAGGCGCAATATTGTGTCTGCCCAGTGCACGTTTAACAGCTGCGTGGAGAATGGCGTAAACCGCCCGCTCATCCTGAAATTTCACCTCCGTCTTGGTAGGATGGATATTCACGTCGATTTGCTCCGGATCAATGGTGAAATAAAGGAGGTACAAGGGATGATGACCAGTCGGAACCAATCCTTCAAAAGCACTGGCTACAGCGTGGTGCAGATAGGTATTTCGGATAAACCGGTTGTTGATAAAGAAAAACTGATCGCCCCGCGTCTTGCGTGATGTGTCTGGCTTTCCAACGAATCCACTAACCGAAACGATATCCGTGTATTCATCCACGGGCACGAGCTTCTCGTTATAGCGCGCGCCGAATACATGCACGATGCGCTGTCGCAAGGTGGTGCGGGGCAGACTGAACACCTCCGACCCGTTGTGCACAAGCTGAAACTCCGTATCCGGATGGGTCAGCGCCACGCGCTGGAATTCATCGATGATGTGGCGAAACTCGATGGCATCGCTCTTGAGGAAGTAGCGCCGGGCGGGCACGTTGAAGAAGAGATTCTTCACCATGAAATTAGTTCCCTCAGCGCACGCTTCTGTTTCCTGGGACTGAACTTTCGAGCCCTCGATCAGCAGGCGGGTGCCAAGCGACTCTCCTTTCAGGCGCGTGCGCAATTCAACCTGAGCCACTGCAGCAATACTCGCCAGCGCCTCGCCGCGAAATCCTTTGGTGACAATTTGAAAGAGGTCTTCAGTCTTGCGAATCTTGGATGTGGCATGACGTTCAAAGCTCATCCTGGCATCGGTGTCAGACATACCCGAACCATTATCAATCACCTGAATAAGGGTCTTTCCGGCGTCCTTGATCATCACCCTGACCACATCGGCGCCCGCATCCAGGGCATTCTCCATAAGCTCCTTAACGGCCGATGCAGGGCGCTGAACGACCTCACCAGCGGCTATCTGGTTGGCAACATGATCAGGAAGGAGTTGGATAATATCTGCCATCTCGGAAGCTTCACCACACCGCGCGGCTCTCCTCACGCGGGGATCAAAAGTACGCTATTCAACGGGCAGGATCAGCCCTGCTGTACAAGGTGATGAACCGCGTCCTCCAGCGAGCGCTCGCCCCCGGCCAGGGCATTGAACTTGCGCATGACCGCCTCCACCACCGCATCAGGGCATGATGCGCCACTTGTGACTACCGCACGGAGCGGACGATGAGCGGGTATCCATTCCTTACTGACGCATTCCCGACGATTTTCGTAGTCGAAGTGTGTGATAGCATCGGCATTGAAATCTTCCTCTCCCCGAATGTAGTAAACGGGCATACGCGCTGACAGGATAGTCACCAGCTGTGCGGTATTGGAACTATTGAATCCTCCCACCACCAGCGCGAGGTCAGCCTCCGAGGAAAGCACCGCCAGTGTGGCTTCCTGATTGTCGTTAGTCGCATAACACAAGGTATCCCGGGTGTCGGCAAAATGACCCGGGCCATGGTGTTCAGTCACGACCTCCCGGATGAAGTCTGCAATTTCCTGAGTCTCTGAGGCCAGCATGGTGGTCTGGTTGACAACACCCATGTGACGCAAGTCGGTGGTGGGGTCAAAACCCTCAGAACACTTTCCAGCAAAGCGCTCGAAAAAGGCCTCCCGGCCCATCTCACCGCGAATGGCACGAGCCAGTTCCTCGGCCTCGGAGCGGTCCCTCACCACTACCGACGGCGCGTTCTGGTAACTGTGTGAAAAGGTCGCGCGCGTCTCCTCGTGCCGATATTTGCCGTGGATGATTACGGTAAACCCCTTGCTTCCAATCTCGGCGGAACGCTTCCAAACCTTTTCCACGAATGGACAGGTGGTGTTGTACGTTGCCAGCTCCACCCCTTTTTCGCGCAGCATATGTTCGATTTCCACCGTAGTGCCGAAAGCCGGTGTAATGACCACATCATTCTTGGTGATCTCCTCCCATGGAATAAACTGAAAGCCCTCGGTATCCATAATAAACCGGATCCCCAGGGCCTCCAGATCGGCATTCACCGCTGGATTGTGAATCATCTGACTCAGCAGAAAAATGCGCTTGCCCGGGTTTTCCCGAAGTGCACGATAGGAAATCTCGATGGCATTTTCAACTCCGTAACAAAAACCCATGTGGCGGGGAATGATCAACTCCACACTACCCAGATCCATTCGAGTAGGAGAAAAATCCTTCTTACGCGGATCATTTACACGACGCCACTCTTTCACCCTGCCGATGACGGGTGAACGGAAGTGATTGGGGATATCAAATTGTTTCATTTGTTTTTTCTTCAATCGGGTATCTGTCATGGGCTTGCTCCACTGCCCGTGCATTTCTGAACCCCGGCTGATTAAACCAATCCGATCCCGGCCTGTTCAATGGCGCCTGGCCTCGGAGATTTGCTCGCGAACATAGTCCTCTATCCGCTCTCTCCGCCATGCCCGCAACACTTCGCGCATGTACTTCGCCTCGCTGAGGGTCTCACTCTGGCTGGCAAGCGCTGCCAGCACAGCGATACCTTCGGCATGGAGGCGCACCGGGTCTGTCTCCCGGGGATGCCTCATCTGATAGAGCGCCATCCCATGAATCACGGAATACAGGAGTTCTTCATCTTCCTGTACGAAGGGCAGGACTCGTGTATCGACTTCTACCCGCAGGTCGGTAGCGCCTGCGATCCAAAGCAGCACACATGCATTTGCTTCACTGCGCTTCAGGCGATGTTCGGAAAAGGGTGATCTGCACAACCAGCCCAACACCTTCTCCACACTATCCCGGCTCCGCCTGAAATCTTCTGCCTGCTTCCACGCCGAGGGATCAGGCAGCGGCGGGCAGTGCTGAGCTGCTGCGTCAAGAGCGAGCAGACTGATGAGACATATAAGCAGACGGAGTACCATCAGTCCAGGGGTGAAATGGATTCGCGGAAGGTAATTCCAAAGGACTCCAGCTCGTCGAGAACGGGTAAATAGATCTCTGGAATAACGGGCAAGACTATACCCTTCATGTGCCATTCGCCCCGTAAGATGCGGCGTGCTGCGATACCTATGGGCAAACCAACGGTACGCGACATCGCCGTGTAGGTCGGATCTTCGCCCTCGGTGGTAAGCCATGAGGTGAGTTCATAGCGGCTTCCTCCTTCCTCAGCCACGAAGCGGTGCCACATCACCAGCAGGTCTTTGTCACCCGGGCTGAGCTTCCACTTCTCTTCGATAAGGCGCTGAAGGGCTGCTGCCGGTGATCCTGAGCTGATTCCCAATGGCCGGTCTTCGAAGATGCCCAGCCATATCAGGCGCTCCAGAACTTCATGACTCCAGCCAAAGGCCTGTGCCAGGTCTTGCTCCAACCGGGAAGAAGAGGTTATGGGGGCAAATGAAGCCGTCAGCATCCTCCAGCTTTGGACGGCCGCATCCGGTATTGCGAACGTATCATCCGTGAGTCCGAGCTCCACCAGAGCCTGCCAGGCCGAGCAGAATCCATCCTTGCGCAAGGTTCCGCGCAGAAGGGTGTCCACACCCTGCAAGCCATATACATCCAGGTACTTCAGAGAGTCACGGTTAGCATACCCCTCAAACCGACCATAGCCGGGCACGTCCACGGGAGTGACCCGGCTGAACAGCTGGGGATAAGGAATGTATTTCAGCATACCGGCATGCCGGTAGCGGGCCGTGCCCCCGCTTCCTGCCAGGACCACGTTGCGCGGATTCCAGGTCACCTTATAATGCCATGGATTGGTATCGCTTTCCGGAGCGACCAGCCCGCCAGTGTATGACTCAAAACTCTTCACCCGTCCGCCGCGCGCCCGGATACCATCAATGAGTTTCATGGCCGACATATGATCAATGCCGGGGTCCACACCCATCTCGTTAAGAATCAATATTCCTGCTTCCCGCGCCTCTTTATCCAGCGGCCACATCTCGTCCGCTACATAGCTCGGCGTGATCACATCCTTTTTCAAGGCAATGCAGTCACGGGCAACCTCCACATGCATGGACGCCGGAAGCATGGAAATGATCAGGTCAGCTTCGGCCATGGCTCCTCTCCTGTCTTCTGCATGGGAGGCATCCAGTGAAAATACCTCGGTGCACCCGGCATGACCGGCGCGATGGCGCGTCCCTTCCACATCCAGATCGCCGATGCGAATATGCCAGTTCTCCGCTCCGGCATGTTCAACAAGGTAGCGGATCAGGTGTGCACTGCTTCTGCCGGCGCCTATAAGCAGGATGGTCTTCATGCGTGTGGATTTACCCGGATGGCGATCCAAAGGGAACGGAGCACCGGTTTCCGGGTGCCAAAGGTAGTCTGCTCTTCCGCGAGACTGGGAATCCTTCACGACCTGAGCTACCGGAGGTTCTATTTTGGCATACGGTTGGCCAACGAACGCATGGTCAATTGTAATTTTAACCCAACCAAAGCTGAACTCATGAAAATCCTTATTACCCTTCTGGCCATTTTAGCTGCATGCTCAGGAGTCTGGTCCCAGACTGCCAATGCCGTTGTGTTTTCGGAAAACGGCGAACGATTCACGCTTTTCCTCAACGGGGAAAAGAAGAACAACAGTCCTGCTGCGAATGTGAAGGTCAGCGGGCTGACCGGTGAATTCTACCAGGCTCGTATTGACTTCGAGGATCCCTCTCTTCCAGATTTCTCTAACACCAACTTTGCGGTGCAAAAAGGCTTAGAAGTGACCTATGTGGTCAAGATGAATAAGAAAGGTGAATACGTACTTCGCTGCACCAGCGAATCGGCCATAGGCTCTTCGCCGGCGGTATCGGAGGAACCCACCGAAGACACCCGGCGGTTTGCTGCTGCCGATGATGAAACTCCGGCATCCCAGCCCGGGTCTGGAGCTTCAGAGATGAATATGAATGCCGGTGGCACGGGCATTAACCAGACTATTACGGTCACCGGTACCACCAGCACCACCACAACCTCCACAACCTCCAACGCCCGGCCGGCCTCGGAAAGCGTGGGCATCAATATGAATGTTGGCGGGGTGAGTATGGGCGTTAACGTCAACGTCACGGGAACTGATATGGAGATGGGCGTGGAGCAGAACACGACCACAGTTACCCGCACCTCTGCAACGCAAACAACAACGACCACTGCTCAGCCAGCGGCTGCAGTTTCTGAGCCCCAGTCCGGTAGGCAGGAAATCGTTGCTCCTGGCTGCTCGGTGCCCATGAACAAGGCATCCTTCGATCGCGCGAAGCAATCGGTGGCGGATAAGGGTTTTGATGAGACCCGTCTGTCCACCGCCAAGCAGATTGCCCGCTCCAATTGTCTTTCTACCACTCAGATTGTCGACATTATGGGTACGTTTGGCTTCGAGGAAACCAAGCTGGACTTTGCGAAGTTTGCCTATGACTACTGCACTGACAAAGGCAACTATTATCTGGTAGGTGATGCATTCAGCTTCTCCAGCAGCACAGAAGAGTTGAATAGTTTTCTGGAAACAAAGTGATACCGCCTGCGTTGATCCGATCCTGGTATCTCTGAAGGATCCCGCTATCAGCCGTTCCTTGCTTAGTTTCGCGCTGAAGTTGTGTTTGGCATGAAATCAGCGAAGACCTTGAAAACTCTCTATATGCGCCCTCTTTACGCTGCTCTTCTTCTGGTCCTGACTCTGTCAGCCTGCTCCGGCAGTAAGCATTTTACCAAGCTTGGCGCCAAGCAGGAGGCAGCCGGCCTCATGAGCGAGGCAGCCGGCAGTTACTATACGGCTCTACTGAAGAAGCGCACCAACGTGGATGCCCAGATCGGCATGAAAAAAACCGGGCAGATGGTGCTTAACGGGATGCTGAATGAATTCGCACGGGCTAAGAACTTCGGGACAAATAAAGAGGCCGTGTATTCCTTCCATGCTGCCCGTGATTACCGCGACCGGATCAAGATGGTGGGCGTGGAGTTGCAGATGGCTGAATTCTACCTGACCGATTACGAGCACGCCAAGAATGCCTATCTTCTGGAGCTCTATGAGCAAGGCACCCAGCTGCTGGAGGAGCAAAAATTTCAGGAAGCCGAGACCCGATTCAAGGAAATCCGCGGTCTGGACCCCAACTATAAGGATGCCGCTGAACTCGGGGACATCGCCTACCTCGAGCCGCTTTACAACGAGGGCAAGCTCCACTTTCAGGACAAGCAATACCGGGCCGCCCATGAGCATTTCGAAAAGGTGATAGCCCGTAAGTCGAGCTATCGGGATGCCCGTGACATGCGCGATCAGTGTATTGAAAAGGGGCGCTTTACCATTGCCATGATGCCGTTTACAAACGCCACAACCACTCCGGGGCTGGATGCGCGTGTATCTGCCTATTTGCTCGATGCCATGATCGGCATCCGGGATCCCTTTCTCCGGGTGGTGGATCGTGAGCACATGCAGACCATCATCAACGAACAAAAGCTCCAGATGAGCGGCGCGGTGGATGAAGCCACTGCTGTACAGGTCGGACAAATCGCCGGTGCGCAGGCCATACTGACGGGCACCGTGCTGAGTTACTCCAACCAAAACGGTAACGTGCGCAGCACGGTTCGTGATGGCTACGAGTCTTATCAGGTCAAGCGCACAAACGATGAGGGCAACGTGTACTACGAGACCAGGTACAAGCCCGTCAAGTACACGGAATTCTACAACTCCTCATCCGTGAGCATCAGTTTCCAGTACAAGCTGATCTCGCTGCAGACTGGTGAAATTATCAAGACGGATATCATCGAGCGAAGCGTTCGTGATGAGGTACTATATGCCCGATACGATGGTAATGCCAATGATCTCTATCCGGCCTCTCAAACGGGTGTTAATCTGAGCAGGCAGGACCGCCAGTCGTTGACTTCTATGCTCAACGGACGCCAGCAACTGAGAAACACGACAGAGCTTTCCAATGATCTCTTTAACCAGGTCACCACCGTGGTATCCAAGAACATTGGGGGCGAAATGCTCCGCCTGGTACCCTAAAGCTTTCTACATGATGGACTATGCCAACCGGAATTTTCTATCCATCGCTTCGCTCCTGGTGCTGGTACTCTTTGCCGGAGCGGGTTGCGGTAACCGCAACACGGTGGAAACCCCACAGGAACCTCAGCCCGAATGGGTGACTCAGCGCCCACGGAACCCGGTCTATTATATCGGTGTCGGCTCAGCCAGCAAGATTGCACAGCCCCTGGACTATCAGGCGATCGCCAAGAAGAACGCCCTGAATGACCTCGCCACCGAAATCCGTGTGCGCGTGCAAGGGGAAACCTTCCTGAATGCACTTGAGGTGAATAAGAACTTCAGCGAAGAATTCATCTCCACCATTGCCACAAGCACTGATGAGATGATTGAGAATTATGAGATCGCCGGACAGTGGGAAAACAAGAACGAATTCTGGGTGTACTACCGGTTGAGCAAGGCCGAATATGCCCGGCTCAAGGCAGAAAAGAAGAATCTGGCCATGAGTGCAGCCCACGACTTCTACCGGAAGGGGCTGGAAGCGGAGTCCACGGCTAATATCCCGGCTGCCATTGATCTTTATATGCGCGGACTTTTTGCGCTTAAAGAACACTGGAATGAGGTGAATGAGTTTGACCTCAATGGGCAAAAAATTTATCTGGATAATGAAATCTATGCCTCGCTGAGGCGGGTTGTCACAGAGCTGACCATCGTTCCCGGAGCAGAGCGGATAGTGCTCTCCTCTGAAAACAATTATGTTACCCAGTTCCCGGTTTCGGTTACCTATGGCGGCATGCCGGCACGCGGAATTTCCCTTAGTTCCTCTTACCAGCGCGAGCGTTTTATGAAGCCGCGCGCACTCATCACGGACCAGGCGGGCAAAGCATTCGTCGAAATCAGCAATGTGAGCACCACCGCCAAAGGCAACTGGCTGGATCTGACTATCGATGTTGAGGCCATGCTTCCACCAGATCTCGACAAGACCATTGAAACTGGTCTCGTTCGGGGCGTGAAGCCCGATAGCCGTAAGGTCCCTATAGAACTCGTCACTCCATCCTTCTTTATCGAAAGCACGGAGCGGGTATATGGACAACCTTCATCGGGGACCACCCTCGCATCCGCACTTCAGTCCGCACTTGTCAAGAAAGGCATGCGCATCAGTCAAAGCCCTTCAGAAACGGACTACCGCGTGACTATCCTCTCCAATACTTCGGAGGGCGGTTCGTCTCAAGGTTTCACAGTGGCCTTTCTGGAACTTTCCGTACTCGTGATCAACCCCAAATCAGGAGAAACGGTGTATAAGGAATCCATCGGCAGCATAAAAGGGCTCCAGCTGAACCGCGATGCAGCCAGCATTGAGGCCTATAAGCGGGGTCGTGAACGTATTGATTCTGAGATCATCAACTCCCTGCTGGAAGCGATTTTGTAGATTTGGCACGATTATCGGTTTAAGCTATTCAAACAAACACAGCACAATTCAAAACCAACGACTATGAACACGCACAGATTTACCCTTCTCATTCTTGTTGCCCTGGTTACCCTGGTGGGTGCAGGATGCAAAAAGAAAAAGAAAGTTGTTGATCAACCCAAGCCCAAAGGTGAAGTACTGATCACCGAATACTGCGCCGGTGAGCAGTATATGAGTACCAAGGAAGCCTTCCGTTCCACCGCCACAGGTGAGAGCATGGACCGTGAGACAGCTAAGAAGAAGGCGCGTTCCAACGCCATGAGCGAACTGGCCAAAACCATCAGCGCTACCATGAAGATTGTAGGTGACAACTTTGTCAACTCTACCGAGTTCAACAACAAGGAGGAAGTTACAGAAACTTTTCAGGAAATGGCCCGCACAGTTGTCGATCAGCAACTCCGGGGAGCAATTGAAATCTGCGAAAAACTGACCCAACGTGAAGACGGAACCTTTGTGAGCTATGTCGCTCTCGAGCTGAGTGGACAGAAGATTGCGGACGCTTACTCCAGCGGATTGTCCCAGAACGAAAAGCTGAAGGCCGACTACAACTACGAGAAGTTCAAGGAGACCTTTGAAAAAGAAATGGAGAAACTCGAAAACGAGCGCCGCTAATTCCGGCAACCAATCATGAAAAAACCCCTCGGCCGAGGGGTTTTTTCATGCCTGAAGATTTCCATGGTGTTGCAACAATTGTGCAGCACAGCGAATGGCGATTCAGTGAGACCCTCCGCTATTTCTTATGTCCATACATCACTGAACACAATGAAAAAAAGACAGATCTTTCCCGCATGAACAAAATGCATTTGGCTGGCAATAAATTCACTTACATGAGAAGAAAATCACTCTGCCTGTTATTGTCAATAGCTACTTGCAGGCTGGTTGCTCAACATGAAACAGAATGGAAGTATCTTGAAAAAACTCCTGTTTACATTGTTTTGAATAATGGAGATACTCTTCACGGATATACGAATGATGGCCGATATCGCGACAGGCTACCCAAATATGCAAGCCTCTCTAAAGAAGCAGGCCTGATAACGGATGATGGAATCGAACATCAGTTCAAGCCGAAAGAAATAAAGATGGTCGTCGTGACTATTTCGAGATGGATGAAAGCAGATAGCTCTGATATGATTACTTACACCTGGGTGCATGTCAGCAAGTACTTTAAGAAAAACAGGTATATGTTCTTTGTATTAGAGCCCTTTATCAAAGACAACAAAATACAACTGGGCCCCATTCCTGTGCTTAATCAATACGAGCCAGACACAAGCACGGGCCAGCCGGGTGACAGGCTTCATGGACAACCGCACTATTTCATCATGCCCGGGGACAGTGTGGTACATCCGTATGCGACAATACTCAACATCTTTCCAAACAAGGCTAAGGAGAAGTTTGAAAAGCAGTTTGCCGCCTATCCTGCATTGGTGGCACTTTTCAACTCAGGCAAGACCGCCCATGACGCATTGCTCAAGTATAACCGCGATGAAATGGCTAAAATTCAAGCGCAACCTCTCTATTACAGCAAGCGCTATTTCCGCAATCCGAGCGTCAGATGAGCATTTTGGTCAGGCGTTTAGCCTGCAGTTAAAAGTGTGATGTTCTGGACAGAGAGTCTGGTAGAAGTGAATCATCTCACTTCGACATTCTCTTCCTCAATTCCTCATCAATGGCATCCAGAAAATCTTCTGTAGAGAGGTAATGTTCCTCTTTCGTTTGATTTCCATGAATGCATACGGCCAGATCCTTGGTCATCTTTCCGGATTCAACCAGGTCGATGCACACTGCTTCGAGTGTTTTTGCAAAGCGGATGAGTTCCTGATTGCCGTCCAGTTCCCCGCGGAATGCAAGGCCCTGCGTCCATGCATAAATGGATGCGATCGGGTTGGTGCTGGTTTTCTTACCCTGTTGGTGCATGCGGTAGTGTCGTGTCACCGTACCGTGAGCGGCCTCTGCTTCCATGGTTTTGCCATCCGGAGTAATGAGTGCAGAAGTCATCAGACCGAGTGACCCGAATCCTTGTGCCACGATATCGCTCTGCACATCGCCGTCATAGTTCTTGCAGGCCCAAACAAAGCCCCCATCGCTCTTCAGGCAGAAGGCCACCATGTCATCGATCAGCCGGTGCTCATAGGCTATACCGAGTCCGTCCATTCTGGATCGGAACTCGGTCTGGTAAATCTCCTCAAAGATATCCTTGAACCTGCCGTCGTACGCCTTGAGGATCGTGTTCTTGGTGGAGAGGTAGAGGTTCCACCTGCGTGAAATCGCCTGGTTGAAGCAGCTCCGTGCAAAACCGTAAATGGACTCATCCGTATTGTACATAGCCATGGCCACGCCATCTCCGCGGAAATCGTATACTTCCCAGGTTCTTGGCTCGCTGCCGTCATCCGGAGTGAAGGTCATGGTGAATTTGCCCGAACCCTTGATGGCTGTATCCGTGGCCCGGTACTGATCACCAAAAGCGTGGCGTCCGATATTGATCGGTTTGGTCCAGCCGGGCACCAGACGCGGCACGTTCCGGCACACGATAGGCTCCCGAAAGACTGTACCTCCGATAATATTGCGGATAGTCCCGTTAGGAGACTTCCACATTTTTTTGAGGTTAAACTCCTTGACCCTGGCTTCGTCGGGGGTGATAGTAGCACACTTCACCGCAACGTTGTATTTCAGGGTGGCTTCGGCCGCCTCAATGGTTACCCGGTCATCTGTCGCATCCCTGTTCTCAAGACCCAGATCGTAGTACTTGATCTCCAGGTCGAGGTAGGGAAAAATCAGCTTGTCCTTGATGAACCTCCAGATAATCCGGGTCATTTCATCCCCGTCCATCTCTACGATGGGGCTGTCTACTTTAATCTTATTCATGGCAGTTATGAAAAAGAGAACGGGGACAATACAGTCCCCGTCCGGTTAGTGTCCAAGCCTGGCCGGGGAATCAGGCCCACTCTCTTCCGGAGAAGAAAAAGGCTCCCTCAATCGCGGCGTTCTCGTCGCTGTCGGAACCGTGCACGGCATTGGCCGCGATGCTCTTGGCGAAAAGTCTGCGGATGGTGCCTTCCTCCGCCTTCTGCGGATCTGTGGCCCCAATCAGCTTGCGGAAAGACTCCACGGCGTTATCCTTTTCGAGGACGGCCGCTACAATAGGTCCGCTGGTCATGTAATCCACGAGCTCACCGAAAAACGGGCGCTCGCGGTGGATGGCGTAGAAGCGTCCGGCGTCCTCGTGGCTGAGGCGTGTCCATTTCATAGCCTTGATGCTAAAGCCGGCCTCGATGATCTTGTCGAGGATTTTTCCGGTATTGCCCGCTGCAGTGGCATCGGGCTTAATCATGGTGAATGTGATATTTCCTGACATGGTGGTGATATTGCTTGTAGAAAAGCGCGGCAAAAGTAGCACATCCGAACGCGTTTCCTCGCACAGGCAGGGCAGTTTACCCATATTTCCACCACTTGTCGAAGCCGAAAGAAGTACCTTTGCCGGGCCCAATGCAGGAGCCATGCAAACCCGAACTACCCCAATCCGTCCGGCCACTTCACAGGAGGCCATTGCTCTTGAAGACCGCTACGGAGCCCATAATTACCACCCCATTCCGGTTGTGCTGGAGCGCGGTGAGGGCGTTTTGGTTTGGGACATGGAGGGCAAGCGGTATTATGATTTTCTCTCGGCTTATTCGGCCGTTAATCAGGGCCATTGCCACCCCCGCATCGTTCGCGCATTGCAGGAGCAGGCAGGTCGTCTGACGCTGACCTCGCGCGCCTTCCATAACAATCTGCTCGGGCAGTACGAGCAGTACATCACCTCCTTCTTTGGCTACGACAAGGTTTTACCGATGAATACGGGTGTTGAAGGAGGCGAGACGGCACTGAAGCTGGCGCGCCGCTGGGGCTATCGGGTTAAAGGCATTCCCTCCAATCAGGCTAAAGTCGTGTTTGCACGGGGGAATTTCTGGGGTCGCACGATCGCTGCGATCTCTTCATCCAGCGATCCCGACAGTTATACCGATTTTGGTCCGTTTCTGCCCGGCTACCTGACAGTCCCTTACAACGACCTTTCCGCCCTTGAAGAGTCCTTTCGTTCAGACCCCCATATTGCCGCCTTCATGGTGGAGCCCATTCAGGGGGAGGCCGGAGTCGTTGTACCGGATTCCGGATACCTCAAAGGCATCCGCGCGCTGTGTGACCAGTACCGCGTTCTCCTGATTGCCGACGAGGTTCAAACAGGCCTCGCCCGCACTGGAGCCATGCTCGCCTGTGATCATGAACACGTGCGCCCTGATCTGCTGGTTCTGGGCAAGGCCCTGTCCGGTGGGATTCTCCCGGTAAGCGCTGTGCTGGCTGATGACGATATCATGCTCACCATCGGGCCGGGCGAACATGGCTCCACATATGGAGGTAATCCGCTTGCGTGCGCTGTGGCGATGGAAGCCCTTCAGGTTCTGCGCGATGAGCAGCTTGCCGAGCGAGCTGCTGCGTTGGGAGCAGTTTTCCGAAAGGAGATGGAGAAACTCATGACGGAAACCGATCTGATCACTCTGGTGCGGGGCAAAGGCCTGCTCAATGCCATCGTGGTGAATGACCTCCCTGAAGGAAAGACGGCATGGAATCTCTGTCTCGGATTTGCGGAGCGCGGACTTCTTGCCAAGCCCACCCATGGCAACATCATCCGCTTTGCTCCACCGCTCGTGATCACCGAGTCACAACTCATGGAATGCGTGGATATTATCCGCGAGACTGTGATCGCGCACCCGCGTTGAACCTGCGGGTTTATTTTCCTGACAGTACACGCACCGCTTCCTCAAGTTGCTGGTCTCTTCCGCGCGCTGCGACAGCCGGATCAAAGGGCACGCGGACGTCCGGATCGAGCTGTTTGTTTTCAAGATAGTCGCCGTCGTTGTCCACCATACCCACTTGCGGAATACCGAAAACCACCCCATTCTGGAGAGGTTCCCACCAGACCGCAGTGCCCGTACCTGCTACTGGCATCCCCACCAGTTTTCCGATACCCAGGGTGCGGTAGATGTAAGGAAACATGTGCGCATCAGAATAGTTGAATTCATTCATCACGACCACGGATGGCCTGGACCACTTGAACTGAGGTTCAGTCCCGAGATTTTGTCCGCGAGGCATGAAGGTAAGGTATGGCTTGCCAGAGAGAAAAGTGGCGAGATCATCATGCAACCACCCCCCTCCGTTGTATCGGGTGTCCACCACCAGTCCGTCGCGACCGCTATACCTGCCGAGCACCTCATCATACATAACGCGGTAACTGCGGTCGTCCATTCCCCGGACATGCACATAGCCGAGCTTGCCTCCGGAAACGCTGTCTACTATTGTCCGGCACCGCTCTACCCAGCGATGGTAGAGCAGTTCCGACTCCACGCCACGGGACACGGGTCTGACCACTTCTTCCCAGCGTGTGTTCGTTTGAGGATCATGTAGTGAAAGCAGCGTGTTGGTGTCTGCCTTGCGGTTCAGAAAGCGATATGGGCTAACATCGGCAGACAGGGTCTGACCGTCAATCTTCTCGATGATCACTCCGCTGCGGATGCGGGATCCTGCTCGCAGCACAGGGTTTTTATCGAGCACCTCCGCCACCTTCAATCCACTGCCTGTATAATCCTGATCATAAAGCAGCCCCAGGCTGGCGGTTTGATCACCGGAGGGCTGCGGGCTGGAGTAGGATGCTCCTGTGTGGGAAGCGTTCAATTCACCCAGCAACTCACTCATCATTTCGGCAAAATCATAGTTGTTATTTGTTTCGGGAACGAGTGGAGCATAGGCCGATTTATAGAAATCCCACCTCACGCCGTGCAGGTCTTTCACGTAGAATTTCTCCCTTACCTGGCGCCAGATATGCTCGAATAAATAAGCCCGCTCAGCGTCTTCCTGCAGCACGAGTTCGCCTTTCACGGCAATAGGCTTCGGCTCACCTTTCTCAATATCGAATCGCGTGATCTGGCCGTCAGCGATAATGAAGAGGTTCTTGCCCTCCTTGTCGGGTGTCATGGAACCAGGTCCCTGTCCAAGCTTCGCAACGATCTTGGTCTCTTTGGTCCGAAGGTTCGTTTGCCAAAGATCAAAGCCCTTCTCAAACTGGCAGAGGTAGAGCAGGCGAGAACCATCGGGAGTGACAAAAGCATCCGAGAGGTTACTGGAATGGATCGTCAGACGGCGCGTGCGGTCCTCTATACCTTCGAAATCAAAGACCAGAGGTTTCACTGGAGGAGTTTCCTGATCTTGTTCACCGGATGCTGCGTTTTTCTTCTTTCCATCCTGCTTTTTATTGTCATTTTTCTCTTCCTCCTTCTTCTTCTCCTCTTCTTCCTTTTTTTTCCTGGCTTCGCTGTACAGTTCAAATTCCTCCTCGCCCATGCGGGCCTCATCCCAGGCTTCGCGCGTGAGGTATTGCGCATATACATCCACCTCACCACCCCAGCTTGCGTGATTTTTCATACCATCCCTCGGGGTGATCCAGGTGTACATGCTGCCCGACATTCTCCAGCGCGGCCCATAGGCCCCATATCCGCTCTTGCTCAGATTGCGGATAATGCCTTTGCCATCGGAGGAGATCAGCCCCGTCTGCTGGATCCATTGGGTGCCGGGCAGATACGATACAAGGAACCACTTTCCATCGGGTGACCACTCATAGAACTGATCACCATCCGAATAAGAGTAGTTGCGATCTGCCGGGACGATTTCACGAATGGCTTTGCTCTGCAGGTTGATGACGCGGAGTGCAGTGCGATCCGAGAGAAATGCCACTTCCTTCCCATCGGGTGAATAGCTGGGCTGGAAGGTTTCCTCTGGTGAGTCGAGGATTGGCTGCTCCTCCACTAATGTTGCTGTGAAAAAGAACTCTTCCTCCTTTCGGCTGATGCTGGCTTGGTAAATGTTCCATGAACCGTTCCGCTCTCCGGCATAGAGGAGGGATCGGCCATCGGGACTAAAACTCACCGAACGCTCCTGTTCAGGTGTATTCGTGATGCGTCGTGTTGTTCCTTCGGCTACAGAAGCAACGAATACCTCACCTCGAGATATAAAAGCGATCTCCTTTCCATTGGGTGAAACGGCTACTTCCTGCGCGCCGCGGACCGGGCTGAGGCGATCCTGGGTGTAGCGGCGATCCGTACTTACCTGTATGCTGAGCATGGCTGGTGCGGATCCATCGCGAACGGTATAAATACGGCCGTGCAAGGTGTAACACAACAACCCTGTTCGGCTACATGAAACATAGCGGACGGGATGATCAGTGTGGGAGGTAATCTGAACAGAATTGCGCCCTGTCAGATCCATTCTGAAGATGTTTATCGAGCCCTCCTTCTCGCTGGTGTAGTAGATGGACTGTTGGTCCGGAGAGAATACGGGATTCAGATCTTCACCAGCAGAGGTGGTCAGTTGTGCGTATGTCTTTTTCGAAACGTCATAGATCCAGATATCACGAGTTACTGACGAATTATGGTGTTTGCGGAATTCATCCTCATACCCTTTTTGATCCTGATACACGATCAGTGTGCCTCCCTGGTTATACCTGGCCCATAAAGCGGGTGTGGTCAGGATCTGCCGCTCGGCACCTCCCGTTACGGGTACCTGATAGAGTTCAGGCAGCGCTCCGGTTGGACCGAGGAGACTGGAAGCGTGATCGAGTCTGCTGGAGGAAAATACCACATGACTTCCGTTTGGAGTGAAGTCACTGGGCAAGTCATTAGCCGAATGCCACGTGAGCCGGCGAGCCTCTCCACCGCTCGCTGCCACGATAAAGACATCCATATTGCCATGCCGGTCAGAAGCAAAAGCGATGGATGCACCGTCAGGTGACCACACGGGCATATAGTCATACGCGTCAGCCAGCGTAAGAGGAACGGCATTACCTCCGGCAGAAGGCACGAGGTAGATATCGCCCTGATATGAAAAAGCAATCGTGCTTCCATCGGGTGAGATGGCGGAATAACGCATCCACTTCGGCTCACGGGATGCAGAAGCGAAAAGAACGAGGAGCACACAAGCTCCAGACAGGAAAAGTGACTTCATACAACTGGTCATATGGGAGGAAGCGAAACTAGCAGTTAAGCCATAGGCCAAATGTTAAAGACTGCAACAACTGCGGCTGACAGGTGGTACTATTCAGCCGGCGATGGCCTTGATGATATCGTTTCGCGTGATGATGTGGCAGCCACCCGAATCCAGCTGCACCAGCACAGCGGGGACTTCACGGCTGATCAGGCTGGAGATGTGCTCGATTGAATCCCCTTCCCTTACCATCGGAAAAGGAGGCATCATCACTTCATCAATCCGTTTTTCCATGGCATCCGGATGATCGATGAGATATCGGAACAGACTGCTTTCATCCACGGCGCCCACGAAGCCCTCCTCGCCGAGAACCGGAATCTGGGTGATGTTGAACTTCTTCATTTTATCCAGCGCATGGCTCACCAGCTCACCAGGTGAAACACACACCAGTTTGAGGTCGCGGTGGCTGGCGACCAGATCACGTGCAGTCTTTTTTTCCTCCACCAGGAAACCGCGGTCGCGCATCCACTCATCATTGAACATTTTGCCCAGATAGCGGGTGCCGTGATCATGAAAGATAATGACTACCACATCACCCTCCTTAAATCTGTCTTTCATCTGGAGAAGTCCGGCAAGGGCTGACCCGGCTGAGTTGCCTACAAAGATCCCCTCCTCGCGGGCGATGCGGCGCGTCATGATGGCCGCGTCTTTATCAGTCACCTTCTCAAAATGATCAATCACACTCATATCCACATTCTCCGGAAGGAAGTCCTCGCCTATGCCCTCCGTGATGTAAGGGTAGATCTCATTTTTGTCGAAAATCCCCGTTTCCTTGTACTTCTTGAACACAGACCCATAGGTATCAATTCCGAGCACCTGGATGGCAGGATTCTTCTCTTTCAGGTAGCGGCCTGTACCACAGATGGTGCCTCCAGTTCCGACGCCTACTACGAGGTGCGTAATCTTTCCATCAGTTTGCTCCCATATCTCCGGTCCGGTGGATTCATAGTGCGCCTGAGCATTACTCGGATTATCATACTGGTTGGCCTTCCATGAGTTGGGCACTTCATTCACCAGTCGGGAGGAGACGCTGTAATACGAGCGAGGATCTTCAGGCTCCACGTTGGTTGGACACACGATGACTTCCGCTCCGAAAGCCCGGAGAGCATCGAATTTTTCCTTGGACTGTTTATCTGTTGAAGTGAAGATACACTTGTAGCCTTTGATAACCGAGGCGATAGCCAGGCCCATACCTGTATTACCCGATGTACCCTCGATGATGGTGCCGCCCGGCTTTAGCCGGCCGTCCTTCTCGGCGTCTTCAATCATCTTCAGGGCCATGCGGTCCTTGATCGAATTGCCCGGGTTAGTGGTTTCAATTTTAGCGAGGACCAGTGCCGGAACATCACGTGTGATGCGATTCAGCTTCACCAGAGGAGTATTGCCGATGGTCTGCAGGATATTGTTGTAGTACTTCATGCGGTGCGAAGTTCGTCAAAATCCCCTGCGGCGATCAGCTGAAGCGGATTGACCGGATGGGGGTGATGCGGGTGGTATATAGCGCTGGAAGAAGCAATGCCACGAGGCAGATGATCAGGGTGCCCAGATTGAGCGCTACCACGGTCCATCCATCGATCCAAACCGGGACTTTGCTCACGTAGTAGTTGACCGGATCGAGCTGCACGAATCCGGTGTAGTGCTGGAGTGCCAGAAGAGCAAGTCCGGCGACATTTCCCCAAAACAGGCCACGGCCGATAATGAAAGCCGCATGGTACAGGAATATCCCGATGACCGGACCGTTGGCCATGCCAAACGCCTTCAAAGAGCCGATCATCCGCTGGCGCTCGAGGATGATGATAAGCAAAGCCGAGGTCATGTTGATGATTGAAATCACAATCATCAGCAGGATGATGATATACACGTTGAGGTCCAGCATTTCGAGCCATGCGAAGATGTCCGGATTGCGGCTTGTGACCCCGGTAGCTGTGAGGTAGAACGGCAGCGCCTCAGTGATGAGACGCTCCCCGTCGGCGAGGAGGTCGTAATCATTGAGCGACACTTCGTATCCCCCGGTGTAGCTCTGTTCGCTTGGCACGCCTTCCACGATAGATGTGGTGAATGAACGGCATGGCTCGCGCGACAGGTCATCACGAAAGTCCACGACCAGCGTGGCGGTATCGGGAGTAGTTCCCTTTTGATCGCTTACCACGACCATGAATGAGGTATCCGTGCAGGGCTCAGCGTAGTGCGGACCTTCCCCGGTCCAATCCTGTTCAGGCCATGTGAACGTATAATCACCGTCACCCCCGAATCCGAGGGCACCGATAGCCATTAGGCCCCCCGTGCAGGATGTATCAGCCAAAATTTGTGCATCAAGGCCCCAGCCCGAGTATTTCTGGATGAAAGCCAGCTCTGTGAACACATACTGGTGGTCGAAGTCCTCCAGGTCGGTGCGGTATATCCCCGTGACCAGGAAATTCTGTTGTCGGGCGTCTGATTCACTATTGATAAAATAGAGACTGACCTTTTCGCCGATACCGGTATGGAGCCGATCTGCGATGTACCGCGAGAGCATGATATGTTTCTGCGGCATTCCCGAAGAATCGCGTGATAATACTGATCCCTCTTCCAGTGCGGACTGGAGGTAGCTCCAGTCGAAATCGGGACCGGCACCTTTGACCACCACACCTTGCAGTCCGGAAGCCGTTTCAAGGATGCCGGGCTTGACGGCAAAAGACTGGACGTGACTGACCCCTGGCACAGCACGAATAGCCTCTGCCACCTCGGGTTCGGCAAGCATCCGGGCCGATTCCTGCGTTCGACCTTCGGCGACCTGAGTGACCTGAATATGCGAACCGAAGCCGATGACCTTGTCGCGTATCTCCCGCTGGAAGCCTCGCACGATGGCCATAGATACCAGCATCAGCACCATGCCCACGGCCACTCCTGTGGTCGCGATGCGCACTATGGGGCGAGACATCCGGGCAGATTCGCCCTGGTGGAGCATACGGGAGGCGATAAACCCGGGCAGGTTCACAGGCTTGAGTTGTTTTGCCAAAGGTATTCAGGCCTGATCTTTGGCCCCGTTAAAGCATGCTGGTACTATCCCCTTTCCCTGCCCTTATGTTCCTGCTCCTGCTGGTGGGTTATCGCTGCGATGTCAGGGCACAGGTACTTGCTATGCAGCCCGGCCGATCAAGCAATACAACCATAGTCACTGGAGCGGAGCGGCTGGAGGCTTATTTGCATCTGCTCCGCGACAAGCGTGTGGCCGTGATTGCCAATCAGACCTCGCGGGTAGGTGGTTCCCATCTGGTGGATACCTTGCTGAAGCGAGGGGTCGCGGTACAGTGCGTATTTGCGCCGGAGCACGGGTTCCGCGGGCAAGCCGGGGCCGGGGAGAAAATCGAGGATGGCCGGGATCAGCGAACCGGTCTTCCCGTGTATTCCCTGTATGGCAAGACCAAGAAACCATCCACTGCTCAGCTCGCGCAAGTGGACCTTATACTCTTTGATATCCAGGATGTAGGAGTGCGTTTTTACACCTACATCAGCACCATGCACTATGCGATGGAGGCCGCAGCCGAGCAGGGCAAGGCGTTTATTGTGCTGGATCGTCCCAACCCCAATGGATTCTACATCGACGGGCCTGTGCTCGACACCGCTTACCGGTCTTTTGTCGGCATGCACCCCATTCCCGTGGTTCACGGGTGCACTGTGGGCGAGCTCGCCGGAATGATCAACGGTGAGAAATGGCTGAAGCGGGGACTCACATGCCAACTTACAGTCATTCCCTGCGAGGGTTACACCCATGCCGATTTCTACGATTTGCCTGTAGCCCCCTCCCCCAACCTTCCGAATATGGCATCCGTATATCTCTATCCCTCCCTGTGTTTCTTTGAAGCCACTGTGGTGAGTGTGGGTCGTGGAACGGACCAGCCCTTCCAGTGTATTGGCTACCCGGGCAACCAGACGGGGCGATATTCCTTTATTCCGAAGGACATTCAGGGGGTAGCCATGGATCCGCCTCATGAAGGCAAGACCTGCACAGGGCATCATCTCTCCGCTTTTGGCTCATTCTATTTTAAAAGTTCCCGCATGCTCTACCTCGATTGGCTCACTGGGTTATATGCGGCCAGTGCTGATCCAGCGGGATTTATTCGTGATCCCTCCTTTTTCGACAAGCTGGCCGGAACCGACCGGCTGCGGCGGCAGGTCACCGAGGGTAAGACACCGGCTGAAATCCGGGAAAGCTGGAAGGCGGAACTGGCTGCCTACCGCACCATTCGCCGGAGCTATCTGCTCTACCCTGATTTCGAATAATGTCGTATTTTCGGGCTCCCAAAACGGACCTCTATGCGCATCCGCCCCATCCTGAGCATTCTCGCCGTGCTGGCCCTGGCAGCAGTAACCTCATGCAAGAGGTCGGACGACTATGTTCCCCAGCCCTATGTCTGCGATTGCGGCAACCTCAAGTGGCGCGGCAGCACCTTTGAATTGCTGGATGCCAATCATATCCTGCTGGACAGCACTGAGGCCTTCTCTCGCCGCTACTACATCACTGCCGATATTCAGGCGGAGGGTGAGGAGCTCACACACACCTTGAGCATGAATCTCGATTCCGAAGATGTCGGCTTTGGGCTTCTCAACCTGGATGATGAAGATTCGGAATTCAGCGCTCGTGTTTACGAGCGGAATGACAATGATATATTCCAGCCTTACAGGGAGTATCAAGCCATTGAGGGGGTAGTACAGGTAGTTCCGGCCATTTTTGGTGGCTCAGAACCCGTTCAGTTCAGCCTTGTGCTTCGGGAGGTGGATGAAAACGGCAGTCTCTTCGGGCCGGAGATCAACTTCACCGGGAGGTTCAAGGTGCTTGTTGTCCTGTGATTTGTAACCCATGTCAGTTTCCGGCCGTATCGGAGTATAACCTGTAAGAGAATTTGGTATGATGGCCTGCATAAGTTTTTGTCTCGCCCTGCTGGTTCAGGCCCCTGGTCAGGATCCCGGCTTCGTGCGTCAGGTCATGCGGAAACATGCTGACGGCTCGCCTTATGTGGTGCTTTATTTCAATTCGACTACCCAGGC
This sequence comes from Flavobacteriales bacterium, assembly GCA_947456965.1. Classification (GTDB taxonomy): domain Bacteria; phylum Bacteroidota; class Bacteroidia; order Flavobacteriales_D; family Sanyastnellaceae; genus CANGTU01. The sequence continues at coordinate 6,592 of CANGTU010000022.1, read as the reverse complement.
GTTGGCCCGCGAGGAAGTCTTTTATCCGAGTGGCAAGATCCAGTGGACCGGCACATACAAGAACGGCCTGGAGGATGGTATCTGGAAGTACTACCATGAGAACGGCAAACTCAAGTCGGAGCAGCACTACATCCGGGGCAAGGAGCACGGTACCTTTTCCGATTATGACACCAATGGGAAGCTGATCAAGCAAAGCATCTACAAGAGCGGAAAACTTGAAAAGGAAATTCCGATCAGGTAACTCCAATCACCTCATTTTCTGCAACTACATAAATCCTGTCACCTGGTAAAGGGCGGACGAGTACATGGCCCGTGAATTCACCAAAGGCAGGCAGTATAGATTGGTTTTCGCCCAGCCAGAAGCAGGGAAGTCTTAAACTCTGACGCGCGGGTCCCACCATTCGCACTGCAGGGTGCAGATGTCCGGCAAACGTGTGAAATCCCTCTTTGGGCTTTGCTTCCGGCACGTGCACGAAGCGGAAAAAACCGTCCGTCCATTCATGAGCAACCTCAAAGCCATGATGGATAAAGAAAGATTCCCCTTCGACATCGTGGTTGCCTTTGACCAGGGTGCGCTTCAGGCCGGGAAACTGGTCGAGCATATCTACGAACTCCTCCCATTCCCGATTGGCCGAGCTGTGCATGAGGTCGCCCAGAAACAAGACATGCGAAGGGGCAAGGGACTCCATCACCTCGGCCAATCGCCAGGCGTTGGCCATGGCGGCCATTCGTGGCACCGGTATTCCGTGACGGCGGAAATGATCAGTCTTTCCCACGTGGATATCAGAACATACGAGCAGCGACTGATCGGGCAAGAAAACCACGCGGCCGGGGTGGAGCAGCACTTCCCGGTTTGCAATCCTGACGCTCGTTGTGCGGATGGAATCGCGTTTGCGCATGGCCTGCAAGTTAGCCGTTGGCGGGTGTGTAGGCCAAGTCTGTCCGGGCCTGCTATCTTTGCCGGCTTCCAACAGCTACCCATGCACGAGTTTCTGGCCCCTTTTGAATCTGTCAGCGGCATTATCGATCTCATGACCCTGGTGCTCATGGAGATTGTATTGGGGATTGATAACATCATCTTCATTGCCATCATCTGCAGCTATATCCCGGGCCGTAAGAATCAGGGCCGTGCGCGCTTCATCGGGCTCATGCTGGCGTTGGTGGTGCGCATCATTCTGTTAAGCACCATTTCCTTTATCACCAAGATGGTTGATCCCTTCTTCCATCTGGGCAGTATTCCGGTAACCGGAAGAGGCATCATTCTCTTTTCCGGAGGGATGTTCCTGATCATCAAAACGGTGATGGAAATTGTGCACAAGTTCAGGGAGACAGCCAAGGATGATCCGGCCAAGAAAAAGACCCTCACCATGGGTCAGGCCATCCTTCAGATTACGTTCATCGATATTGTTTTTTCCTTTGATTCGATCATTACTGCCGTGGGGCTTTCCAACCACATCCCCGTCATGGTGATCGCGGTGGTTATTTCGATGATCGTGATGCTACTCTTTGCGCCTTACGTGAGCACGTTTATCGAGAAGTACCCCACGATCAAGATGCTCGCACTGACTTTCCTCGTGGTGATCGGGCTCATTCTGGTGCTAGAAGCCCTCGAGGATGCCCATGTACTTCACTTGCCGGAAGGTGTGAATATCAAGACCTATTCTTACATCGCCTTGTTGTTCTCGCTCGTTGTTGAACTCCTCAACATCCGCATGCGGAATGTAAAAGAGCGCAAGGAACAATCCCTGCGCTCTTGATTCACTCCGCACATTGCGGGATGATTATTTCGGTTTGGTAAGCTCAATACCCTTTTCGCCGCCTACCGTTACTTCCGGTGCTTTCTTAGGTGTGCGAGGAGCTTCCTCCGCTTCCATTCCAAAGTCGCCGAGCATCGTTTCGATCTCCTCCTTCCATTTCTGCACCTCCTCATTCTCCGGGAAGGCCAGTGCTGCCTGTTGAATCAGTCGGTCATTGATTTGGATACGCAGAGCCACGTCGCGTTCCACTATGCCCTGGCGGGCGGGGTCGAGTGATTCGTAGTACTCCACCTCCTGGTAGTTCAGCTCAACCAGCCGGCGGGTCAGGTTCAGTGCAGCGAGCGAGTCACCAGCTTCGTAGTAGAGTTCTGCGAGGTGCCACATAATCTGCGGTTGGTCATAGGGTACGGTTGACTCGGGCATCACAGCCATGGCTTTGTTCAGCGCTTCCAGTGCACGATCCTTCTTGCCCTCGCTGATCAGGCTTTCTGCCAGATGTGAGAACTGCAGACGCAGGTTTGTCGTCATGCGCCGGTTATTCTCATCCATATAGATCGGATGCTTGTCCATGTTGCCCCATTTGAACTTATTCATCATGTTATCGAACATGATCTCTGTAGAAACCCCGCCATCGAGATTGGGATTAGGACTTTCCTTGTGGAAAATCGGAGTGAGGCGATACGCGAGCCCTTCCAGTTGGAAGTATCGCTCCAATCCAAGATACGCCTCTCCGCCTGTAGTCACTGCGAAGTAGATAGGCCTTGTCCAGTCGGAATTCGCAATGAGATCAAGAGCCATGAGCTGTGCCTTGGTGATGTATGACCTTGGGCGTCCGCGTTCATCGACAAACTCCCACCGGAGTTCACTCACCAGAGAATCACCTTCCTGCAGGAAGGGACGGTACATTTCCAGCGCGGCGCTATCCACCTTCAGCTTGAATTTGTATGTAGGCATTACGGATACCATCCGGTCCCCGTTTGGAATGGACTTGGTATCATCGAGGGCATAATTGAGGGCCTCGCGAAGATCCATGTAGTCAGCATTCTCGTCGTAGGAATCGATGAAGAGCACATCCCGCGTTCCCTGGCGGTACTTCTGCTCCCGGATGGTAAATGGGACCGGCTCACTATCGTATGCCTTCCGTTTCATCTGGTCAATGTACCAGTCGGTGTTGAGCAGAGAAAGGTTACACACCCGGACATCCCGGCGCACCTCCTCCACTTCCTGCGCATACCAGAGGGGGAAGGTGTCATTATCCCCATTGGTAAAAATGATGGCACCGGGCTGCAGCGATTTGAGGTAATTATTCGCCATGTCAATACCCGTGCGGCGGTTTGACCTGTTATGGTCATCCCAGCCCTGATTGGCCATGATCATCGGAACCGGGAGGGCCATAGCGGTTACCAGTGCACCCTTGACCAATGACTCCCCCTTCATCAGTCCGATAAGCCCGCACACCATCATGACGCCTGTGCCCACCACCGACATATAAAGAAGAGAGGAACCAAGCACCGCAGCCTCACCTTCCTGAGCCAGAGCGCCTTCAAGGAGATAGAGGGCGAGTGAGCCGCCTACCGCCATTGCTCCGATGATGGCTACCTGCTTCAATGATACCGAGGTAGCCACATAGTAGAGAGCGTATACGCCGAGTCCAATCCAGATGGTGAAGGCATAGAACGATCCGGCGTATGCGTAGTCACGCTCCCTCGGTTGCAATGGGGTTTGGTTGAGGTATACGACGATAGCCAGTCCTGTGAGGAGAAACAGCATACCCACCACACTAAAATCCTTCAGGTGGCGAGATGCCTGAAACACCAGACCGATAATTCCGAGTATCAGAGGCAACATGTAGTAGTCATTCCTTCCACGGTTATTGCGTTCAATCTCAGGAAGGGCCTCCATATTGCCCAGGCGGGCCTCATCCAACCATTTGACACCGGTGAGCCAGTTACCATCCAGAAAATCACCATGTCCCTGAGCATCATCCTGACGGCCAGAGAAATTCCACATGAAGTAGCGCCCGTACATCCATCCGATCTGGTAGTTCACAAAGAAGCGAAGGTCCTCGGCCTTGCTTGGCATGGCCTCAGCATACCTTTTGTTAAGAACACGTTCGTTGGTTTTGTAGCGCCGTTCGAGCTGCTCGATATCATCTCCGGAAAGCTGTTCGCGCCGGCGAGTGAGGTAGTTTGAAATCTGCTGTTGCTCGCTTTCCAGATTACTGATCGTCTTTTCGAGCTCCGAAATCTTGGTTTTGCCTTTTGGTGAATTCCAGTTCTTGTAGTTACTCCATTGCTTGTATTCGCGGACATGGTTTGCCTGGCTGCTGTACATGCGCGGAAACACGGTGGTGAATCGTTGGTCGTAGTTCACCACTGCATCCTTTTTCTCCCCACTCTCTATGTACTCGTTCACGATCTTCAGCTTGCGGCCGGAGTTCTCTGACACGTATTGTTCCGCCTCGTAGCGTTCCCTGCAGGAAAGCACGAGTTTGCCCTTCATATTATCCTCGCGCACACTATATGACTTTACCCAAACCTTGCCGCCATCCGTATAGGGCTCATCCGGATCTTCCGGAGTATTGAAGTATTGGCCAGCAAGTAAGGGACGATCGCCATACTGCTCACGATTCAGGTAGGACAGCAGCGCGAAGAGGTTTTCTGGATTGTTTTCGTCCATTGGAGGATTCGCTCTTGAACGCACCACGATGGTAGCGAAACTGGTGTAGCCGATGATCGCTGCGGTAATGCCCAGCAGCAGAGTATTTGCTGCCACCATATTTTTCCTTTTAGTCCAGCGCAATCCGAGCACAATACCGGAAATGACGATGACGGCGTAAAAAAGTGCGCCGCTGTTGAACGGCAGGCCGAAACTGTTGACGAATGTCCGTTCAAAGAACCCCGCGAGCTGAACAAACCAGATGATGATACCGGTCTGGATCAGTGCCAGCAGAGCGAGAGATACCAATCCCGTGAAGATCACCCCCTTTCGGGTCACCTCGTACCGTTTGAAATAATATACAAAACAGATGGCTGGTATAGCAAGCAGGTTAAGCAAGTGAACACCGATGGAGAGGCCCATCAGGTAGGCGATAAGCACGATCCAGCGAAGCTCATTGCCCTGGTCGGCTACGGACTCCCATTTCAGAATAGCCCAGAATACCGCCGCGGTAAAAAGGGATGACATGGCATACACCTCACCTTCCACACCGCTGAACCAGAACGTATCGCTGAAGGTGTAGGCCAGGGATCCGATCAGGCCGCTACCCAAAATAGCGGCGATACGACCGGCGTTGATTTCACCTGCCCGGTCAGCAATCTTCTTAGCCATGTGGGTAATGGACCAGAAGAGAAACATAACCGTGGCAGCCGAGCAAATCGCAGAAAGGAAATTGACCATGTATGGCACCTTCTCCGGGGAGGCGAATGCAGAGAATACCCGGGCGATCAGCATAAAAAACGGCGCTCCCGGGGGATGTCCCACTTCCAGCCGATTGGCCGATGCGATGAACTCACCGCAGTCCCAGAAGGGCATAGTGGGCTCGAGAGTGAGGGTATACACGACCGTAGTGACCAGAAAAACCAGCCAGCCGCCAAGGATATTCAGACGAGCATAATTCATGGGGGCGAAGATAGCGGTAAGCGATAAAAGAAAAGGCCATCCCCGAAGGACAGCCGATTCCGTATTGCACTATTTTTCAGGTTAACGAATAATGAGGAGCGGATGGGTGAGATTGCCTGTCCGCACGACGTACATACCAGAGGCCAATTCGTTCAGATTGATCTGCTGTACAGGGCTGTTGAGGCTCTGTTGCATCACGATTCTGCCCGCGCCATCGCAGATGGTAAGCAATTCCACTTCAGTAGATGACCACTGAACGGTAAGGACATCGCGGGCGGGATTCGGGTAAAGTAACAACTCACCAGCTGTGAGGTTGCCGACTCCATCTGTGCAGTCCACTCCGGCGCCTATCTGGAATTCAAGCGAGGTGGCACCTTGCAGGATCTCTTCCACATCCACAGGCTCTCCGTTCACCGATGCAGTTATTGAGATGATTTCGGCCAAAACCGGAGTAGCTGAGGATAGCTCGACTTGATAACAACCATCGGGCACGCAGAAAGTAAAACTTCCTGTGACATCCGCCGAAAGTGGTATCTCATCATTGTCCAGCTCTATTCCATCCAGAGAAAGAGCCAGTTCAATCAGGTCAATCGTATTTGGATTTTCAAACTGACCACTGATCGAGAGTTCGATTTCATTTTGAGTACATTCCTGTTCACCGCAATCGGAATTCACGGAGAAATAGGCAATCATACCCATGCACTCACCGGTTTCATTGGAGTACTCCATCCAGATCAGCTCGGCCGTTTCGCCGATGAAAAAGTCAAAATTGGAATCAGTGAACGGAATACCGCCGCAGGCTACCAGAGTATAGCAACCATCATCCAGGCACACCGAAAAATCATAGAACGGATCGTTGTTGGAGTATTGTGACGAGCCTTCGGACACCGGATTATCGCTCGCATCATAAATGGTCCATTCGATGAAATTGGGACCGCCTTCGAGCACATAAGAGTCCATGCCCAGCATCACTACTGTGCAATCGCTGTCGCCTTCCTCCAGCACTTCGATGCAATCGGAGACAGGTTCGGGACACGATTCCGGTTCGATCGTTGCGCAGATCACATGGGTACCGGGTTCCAGCTGCACCATGTACACCCAGGTAGCAGCAACGGGTTCGCCGTTATCAATAGTCCACCACATGGGATACTCTTCCGGATTGCCATAGGCTGTAAATTCCCACCAACCGTTGCCGAGATACACCGGAACCAGCT
>CANGTU010000021.1 GCA_947456965.1 Flavobacteriales bacterium | reverse complement strand
TATGGCCCCGTAACGGACAGCGTGCTTTGGGAAACGAACTCTTTCGGTGCCTTTGGAGCGCCCATGTATATCGAGAACAACTACCTCGTGGTCATGCGCTTTCAAAGTCTCACCTACGCGCCCGTGGTATGCTATGACCTCACCACTGGTGATTTGCTGTGGACCGTGGATGTGACAGGCAATACAGGTCGCTCGCTGCCTGTCGGCCTCCACGATGGCCGGTTGTATGTAGTGGCCTACACCGAAAGCATGGAAGATGCGCTGTTTGCCCTCGACGTCACGGATGGCTCCACCCTGTGGGAGTCCAATGTAACTTCGGGAGCCTACATCACCGAGTCAGGTACTTTCGATGCAGAGGGTAATTTCTACATCTACGGATTCTTCAAAACCTATAAGATCAATCCTGCTACGGGTGAAATGATCTGGGAAACCGAAACCGTACCGATGGCATCAGGAAGCGGCGAAATGGCGCTTAATCTGGAAACGAATACCGGCTATGTGCTCGAGCAAAATTTCGGAATGTCCTATGTATGGGCTATTGACCTGGAAACTGGCGAGCGTTTGTACAGCGTGCTTGTGCCCGACCTCACGTTCGGAGGCAATGTAGCCCAATCACCACTTATGGTAGGCCTTGATGGGATTGTTTACGTGCATCTCACAGAGGATAATATAGCCGCTGTTTCAGACAGCGGTTCCCAGCTCACCGTGCTCTGGCAGACACCCATTACCGGTAATTGCTCATTCAGCACGATGTGCATGGGTTCTGACGGGTCTGTTTATGCACCATCGGATGGAAAGATCATCCGGCTGAATCCTTCGAACGGACAGATCATGAACACGTCCCTGCCCCTTACAACCACGGGATTTTTCTCGCCACGGCTGTCAGCCACCGCCAATGATATGATCTACGCTACATCCGGCGTGAACGGACTGTACGCGTACGACTTATCCCTGAATCAGATCTGGTCTGACGAGCTGATCAACACCAACACCTCAGGCGTATGTATCGCCCCCAACGGGTTGGCCGCCGCTTGCGGAGGCAACACCATTCGCGTGTATGCCCCTACCACCGCGATGCAAGTCACGGAGTCTGAAACAGCTCCGGTGCGTGTGTATCCCAACCCCACTGCCTCCTTTGCCATTGTGGAAGCCAATTCAGCTACCATGGGCAAACCTTACCAGCTTACAGATGCCCTCGGAAGGGAAATAGCCGGCGGCAAAGTGTCAGCTCGCACGGTGATCGATTTCGAAGCGCTGTCGCAGGGCGTATATTACCTCCGGATTGAGGGAGTGCAGGAGGCAACGCCCATCCTCAGGCAATAACGGAGGCCGGAAGCTCATTACCCATCCCAGATACCGGGCTGCGGCGTTGGATAAGAATCCCACAGATCAATCACAATTGGATTATTCGTCGATGGCTGAATAATCCGTTTGATGGACTACCAGATGAATCCACGCTTATGCAAGGAGCCAACTATTCCATTTATCATCATTTATCGAAATCCATGAATAAAATTTTCATCCTGCTGGTTCTCGTTTTTTGCTGCAATATCCTCGCAGGCCAACAAAAGGAACAAGCAGAAAAATGGGTAGAAGAGGGTATTGCAGACCACGATAAAGGCGATTTTGCCGGCGCGATCAGGAAGTATGATCAGGCGCTGCAACTGGATCAGGACAATCTTCTCGCGCTGGCTGAGAAAGCCATGTCCTTGCTCGCGCTTCAGCAATACGAGGAATCCATTGGACTATGTGAACGGGCGTTGAAGCTGCATCCGGGCGCCAAGTCTCTTGGAATGGTCTATGTGACGGCCGGAAATGCATACGATGGATTGAAGCAGACGGATAAGGCTTTAGAGATGTATGAGCGTGGAATAATAGAATTCCCGGACTTCTACATGCTGCATTTCAACAAGGGCATCACACTGACCAGCATGGGAAGAATAGACGATGCAATCAGTTGCTTCGAGAAATCTGCTTCACTGAATCCCCGACACCCCGGCTCTCAGAATGCACTCGCGAGGACACTACTGGTAAAGGATAGGCGCATTCCGGCACTCCTGGTTTTTGGCAGATTCTTCGTTATCGAACCTCAATCCAACAGGGCCAAGGAAAATCTTCAGATGCTGAAGGATGCCCTGGGTGAGAATGTTGAGCAGACCGGAAAAAAATCCGTGAGTGTCAACATCGATGCAAGCAAGCTTCCGCGCGAAAAAACCGATGGTCAAGTCAGTGCAAATGACTTTTCAAGCACAGATCTGATTCTTACAATGGAGGCGGCGCTGGATTATGACAAAAAGTTCAAGAAGCACAGCGAAGTGGAGAAATTCATCCGGAAAATGAATACGATGTGTGCTTCCTTGGGGGAGGCAAAAAACGGGAACCATGGATTTTACTGGAGCTACTATGTTCCGTACTACCTGGAGATGAAGGAGAAAAATTTCATCGAGGTATTTTCACACATCGTATTTGCTACCTCTGGCGACAGTGACGTGGACAAGTGGTTAAAGGAAAACGAAAAAGATATTGATGCATTCTATGCCTGGTCACGGGCCTTCGTCTGGTCAACAGGAAACTGAGAGTCCGGCTGAATATCGCCATAAGATCAGAGGCGTGACACCAGCGATTTGCTGGTTCCCATTTCCATCTTGCCTATCTTCGGTTTATGAATACGTGTATAAAGTACACTTTGTCTGCATTCATCCTGCCGGGATTCGTTTCTGGTGCATTCGCGCAGACTTACTTCCTGAACGGCGATGCGGAATTCCTCGGTGATGATTGCTACCGGCTGACCGAGGCGTCAAACAACCAGAATGGCACCGTATGGTACAGCGATCAGATCGACCTGACGCAGCCCTTTGATATCCAGTTTCGGATGAATCTCGGGAGCATTGACGGTACAGGGGCTGACGGCATCTGCTTCGTACTCCAAACCGTGGGCACGTCGGCCATCGGAACCAACGGTGGCGGAATGGGTTACCTTGATTTCGGCACATCACTGGGTGTGGAGTTTGACACCTGGCAAAACGGTGAATACAATGATCCCGGATTTGATCATATCGCCATTCACCGGGATGGCAACATCAGCCACAACTCACCTTTCCAGCTGGCCGGGCCAGTGCAGATGGACCCCTTCAGCCAGAACACCGAAGACGGAGAGGACCACGTTGTGCAGATTAACTGGAATCCCGCCTCGCAAGTGATGCAGGTCTTTTTCGACTGCAATTTCCGGTTGCAGACCCAAGTGGACCTGATCAATTCGGTATTCGGCGGCGAGAATCTGGTGTACTGGGGCTTTACCGCAGCCACCGGCGGCGCATTCAACAACCAGACGGTTTGTCTGCAGGAGAACATCCTCAACGTGGGCGACCAGGTTCTGATCTGTCCGGGCGCCACCGCCGTTCTCAGCGCCGGTGCATCGCTGGACGGCACCTACACCTGGACACCCGCCGACTTTCTGAGTGATCCTACCTCGGCCACACCTGTAGCCAATCCGCCTGCTACCACCACATACAACGTGCAGTTCACTGACCTCTGCGGAAACAATGTGGATGCCGATATCACCGTGCAGGTAGATTCCCTTCAGGTAACTGCACCTCCTGCCCTGGAGCTCACCTGCATCAACCCGATCGTTTCAGTTTCAGCTTCCTCCAATTTTCCGTTCACCTCGTATTCATGGAGCACGACAGACGGGGAAATTGCAGGTCCGACTGATGAGGCCTCATTCTCCACGAGCACTCCGGCCTGGTACACCGTAACTGCCACGGCGCTGGACGTTTGCACAGCTGTGACTCAGGTCCTTGTGGTGGACAACCAGGATATACCCCAGCCTTTTGCTGGTGCCGACACGCTCCTCACCTGCGCCCATCCGGAGATTCAACTGCTGGGGGCTCCCGGCACTCCGGATGCAACAGTACAATGGACCGGCTTCAATGGCGGGACTTTTCTATCCGGCGCAGCCACGAATACCCCCGTCATCAACGCTGCCGGATTATTTGTCTACACAGTCACCGATGCGACCAACGGATGTGTAGGTACAGATACGCTGAATGTGGATGCTGATTTTACCATTCCCGTCGCCACTATTGGCATACAGGACACCCTCACGTGTCTTCAGCCTCAAATTACCATCAGTAACATCAGCGTGCTCACCGAAGGATCCTATACCGCCAGCTGGACCACCACCGATGGGGCTTTTGTTTCGGCCACAGACCTGCTGCAGCCAGTTGTAAGCGAGGAAGGCTTGTATGAACTTCAGATTACGAACACAGGCAACGGATGCAGCGCGTTTTTTCCGGTAGAGGTGATGGCGTCCGATGACATCAATATCGATCTCAGTTCCATCACCTTCCCCAACATTTTCACTCCGAATGGCGATGAGAAAAACGGCACATGGTCGCCTTTCCTGCGTGACTATCCAGGCGTGAATCTCCGGGACTTTTTCTCCAGCTATGAGGTCACTGTTTACAACCGATGGGGCGGAATAGTCTTTGAAGGAAACCGCGGCTCTTTTGGCTGGAACGGACGTGATGCCGCTGAGGGGGTGTATTGTTACATCGCCCGCTATTCAAGTGCCTGTGGCGGGGGACTCGAAGAAACACGAGAAGGTTATTTCCACCTCAAGCGCTGATTCACCAATCAATAGCCGTGTAGCCGTGCCGCGTCAGATATTCATTGGATTTCGAAAAATGCTTGTTACCTGAAAAGCCCTGATGGACAGAGAGCGGTGATGGATGAGCTGAAGTGAGGACCAGATGGCGCGATGAATCAATCCAGTGTCCCTTCCGGATGGCATAATTTCCCCAGAGCATAAAAACCACATGCTCGTGATGCTCACTTACTTGCCGGATGACTTCATCCGTGAAGTCTTCCCATCCTCTCTTCTGGTGTGATGCCGCCTGACCTGCGCGCACGGTGAGCACTGCATTGAGCAGAAGCACACCCTGATCTGCCCAGCGCGTGAGATTGCCCGAAGCAGGCACGGGCTTACCGATATCGTCAGCAATCTCCTTGAAGATGTTTCGCAGCGAAGGAGGAAGCGGAACGCCATCATTCACAGAAAAACAAAGCCCGTGAGCCTGTCCGGGGCCATGGTAGGGATCTTGACCGAGAATCACCGCGCGGACGCGGTCAAAGGGACAATGATCGAACGCTGCAAAAACCTGATGAGCGGGAGGATAACAGGTTTGGGACTGATACTCCTCCCGAACGTAGGCTGAGAGACGCTCAAACGAAGGGGTGGAAAGGGCGGCATCGAGCCGCTCCTTCCACCCCTGTTCCATGAGAATGGATGACATCAGCAAGAGCTCATCGGATCACCGAAAACTTCTGGGTAACGTGGGATCCTGAGAAGTGAATGAACGACACGTAGTAAATCCCGGAAGCCAGGCGCTGAACATCCACCGGCGTGATAGTACCGGAGAGGCGGATTGTATCTACCAGAGAACCATCGGCACCGAAAATGCGCACTTCCTTCACGCTGTCCCAGATAGAAGTCGAGATGGACAACCGGTCAGTGGCCAGTGATGGAAAGATCCTGAAGTCTTCATATTCGAATTCCTCGAGGTTAGCTGCCGTTCCCCCGCATGGTTGACCGGGCACATTAGGATCAACGAAAGAGCCGTTAAGCGTTTGCGCACCGGTATTTCCCGGATCCAGCCACACCTTCAGCTTCTGATTGGCCGGATTGGGATTACCAGTCCAGTGGCGATCCATTTTGCCGTAAAAATCATCAGCAGTTGGCGTATCACAGAATGAGCCGCCTCCTGTGAGAGTACCGATGATCCGCTTATTGATATCGAAAATGGGCGAACCCGAGGATCCTCCTTCCGTCACGCCCCAGTTCGTCTGAGTCTGCATCCACTCCACGCGCCAGTGCGCATTGGAGGCCTGCACCCATGTACTGCTCACAACGCTGTTGGCAGTAGATATCTTCTTCACATCGCCTGAAGGATGGTGAATACTCTTCACCCGGAAGCCACCGCCCGATGCCGGCACAGCACCTCCCACATCCCATCCGGCATAAAACGGTACGTAGTTCGCGGGAATAGCGTCTTCCAACTCCAGCAGAGCGAAGTCCGATCCCGTCACGCCGCCATTGTCGTTGGAGTTGGCGCGCTGAAACGCCCCCACGCGCTGCTGGGTGCTGGGAGCGAGACCACTGCCACAGTTGGCACGCTGGAAGTTGAATCGTGCAGAAAGCCCGAGCAAATCGGAGTCGTCGGAGTCAATGGTGCAGTGGTAAGCCGTCAGAATATAGTTCTTGCAGTCCCTGTTCGTGTTGTTCACCAGTGTGCCGGTGCAAAGTCCAACATCCTGTCCGGCGGGAATGCTGAGGCGAACCACGGCCTGACGTTCCGGGACGAAGTTGGAACCTTCCAGACAGTTGACATCTACCTGACAGGAACCGCTACCACCGCGAAGCTCATCACGATAGTCATGGATAAACCGGAAGAAGTGTCCGAATCCCCGGATATGAAGGGACGGGCGGCTGATCACCGATGCCGGCTCATAATACTCCAGAATCGCCTCATCGCCGAAGACCTCAGCAGTCTGGAAGATACCATGTGCACTGTTCTCCTCGGAGGTATAAGGACCTTCAAACCAGGAGCGGTCGGCGCTGTAAAGAAACAGCGATGCGCCTTCCGGAATGAAGAGTCGGTTGAAAAACACATTCACCGCTTTCGCGCCCGCTGAACGGAACCTCAGTTGCCAGATCCGGTCGCCATTGGCCATAACGGTCCATTGTCCATGGTCATCAGCACTAACGGGGAGCTCTCCGATTTTGCCGTATACGGACAGACCGCCCCGCTTATCCCGGGCCTCGGCGTCGGCCATCAGTTCCTCGAAAACAAACGTGGGCGCATCCAGGGTCTCCAATGCATCGAGATCTGCACTGAGCATAGTGTAACCTGGAGGGGAGTCCTGTGCGAAGAGAGGTGCGGAGCACAAAAGCGCGAGCGCAAGGCCCAGCCCGGAAAGGAGTGACTTCATACAACGTTAAGCTTTACAGGTTTGGTTTTGGTGGCGCCAATATAGCACAGCGCCATGGCGACGCTGCACTAATCCACGGCGATTCCCGGACTTTTACCAAGCCCTGCTTCATTACCCTACTGTGGAGAGCGCCATTCCATCTCCTCTCCGGGAAATCCCCGGCCCGGGGTTTACCTTTACACCCGCACGCATGCGCCTCCACAAGCTGTCCATCCTCCTGCTGCGGTCGTATCTCGGTCCGTTTGTGATCACCTTTCTGGTGGCCATGTTCATCTTCGAGATGCAGTTCATCTGGCTGTATGTAGATGACCTGATGGGCAAAGGTTTAGAAGTCTCTGTTATCCTTCGTCTGCTGGTGTATGCATCCGCGCGTATTGTGAACATGGCCTTGCCATTGGCCATTCTGATGAGCAGCATCATGACCTTCGGTGCCCTGTCAGAGAACAATGAGCTTACGGCCATGAAGAGTTCCGGTTCATCCCTCTTCCGGATCATGCGTCCACTCGTGGTCTTCACCGTCATCCTCTCCATTTCTGCCTTCATCTTCGCCAATAATATCTGGCCGATTGCCAACCTCAAATTCCGGTCGCTTCTGTACAGCATTGTGCAGCAGCGGCCGGCCCTCAACCTTGAGAGCGGCGTGTTCTACAATGGCATTGAGGGCATTTCGATCCGGGTTATGGAAAAGGAGGCCACGTCCGGTGCGATGAAGGATATTCTGATCTACGACCACCGGGGTCATGAGCGCGGCAACCGCACCGTGATCCGCGCCCGTCAGGGCAACATGAGTCAGACCGACGACGGGCGGTTTCTGGTCCTGACCATGCGGGATGGCGTGACCTACGACGAGATGGAAGAGCCCAGGCGCAAGGACCGGCGGCATCCGATGGTGCGGGGGAGATTTGAAGAGATGGTACTTCGGCTTGATCTGAGTTCATTTGCCATCAGTGGTGATCAAGAGGAAGTCTTCCGCAACAGCTACGAGATGATGACCATTCCTCAGCTCAGCAGGACCATTGATAGTCTGGAGGTGCAGCGGGACAGCATTTTATATGAGGGAGGCATGCTCGCTATGCAGCGTCTGCGGGAGGCTGGTGCTATCGCCAGGCCGGAGTCGCCGGACGAGGAATGGTTCATGGAGTCGCTCACTCAAGCCGAGCGCACCCAGGCCATATCGGCAGCCCGAGAAGCCACCCGCCGCTCCCGCGAGCAGGTTATGCGCAGCATGGATGAGCTGGAGAGTCGCGACCGCTTTATCCGCCGCCACAAAGTGGAATGGCACCGCAAGCTCATCCTGGGAGCTGCCTGCCTGGTGCTCTTTTTCATAGGAGCACCTTTGGGCGCGATTATCCGCAAAGGCGGTCTCGGATTGCCCACGGTCATTGCACTGTGCCTTTTCATCGTGTATCAGCTCATGACCATGGCCGGAGAAAAAATGGCCAAGGGTGGCATCGTGGAATTATGGATGGGCATGTGGATGTCCACCCTGATGATGTTCCCCTTAAGCATTTGGCTCACATGGAAAGCCTCCCGCGAGGCCGTTCTATTCGACCGCGACACCTACCTGCGAGTCCTCCGGTTTTTAGATATTAGCCGCTGGACCCGACTGAAAGCCAAGACAGCCGCATGAAAATTCTGCAGCTCTGCCTCAAGCCCCCATTGCCTGCCCTCGACGGCGGATGCATCGCCATGAACAACATCACACAGGGGTTGATGGAGGCAGGACATAAGGTGAAGGTGTTGACCATTTTCACCCATAAGCACGATTTCCGACCGGACCTTATGCCGCAGGACTACGTCAAAAAAACCCGTATCGAGGGCATATTCGTAGATACCAGGCTTAATGTCATGGATGCCTTTGCCAACTTCATGACATCCGATTCCTACAACATCAGCCGGTTTTTCAGTCCGGATATGGATCGCAAGATCATGGAGGTGCTTTCGAAAGAAAAATTTGATATCATCCACCTCGAGAGCCTCTTCATGACACCCTACCTCGCAGTGATCAGGAGGCACAGCAAAGCCCCCGTGGTACTGAGGTCGCATAACCTGGAGTTTGTTATCTGGGAAAAAATTACCAGCGGTACACGCAACATTGCCCGCAAGGCCTATCTGAAGTATCTCACCAACCGGTTGCGCGAGTATGAACTCAAGGCGCTGGATGAGGTCAATGGCATTGCTGCCATCAGTGGCAACGACATGAGGCGGTTCAGAAAACTGGGTGTTCGACAGCCCATTCGTAACATCCCGTTTGGAATCCGCCCGTCAGACTACCGGCCTGATGAAGGTACCTCCGGACTCGCTTTGTTTCATCTCGGGGCGATGGACTGGAGCCCCAATCTGGAAGGAGTAATCTGGTTTCTGGATACCGTATGGCCTCGCATCCATGAGCGCCATCCCGATCTGAAACTCTATCTCGGCGGGCGGAATATGCCAGAAGAAATAGGCCACAACTTACCGCCTCAGGTCATCGCGGTGGGCGAGGTGCCCGATTCTGCGGCCTTCATGAACTCCTATTCCGTGATGATCGTACCTCTGCTTTCTGGCGGAGGTATTCGGGTGAAAATCATTGAAGGATTAGCGCTCGGTCGGGCCATCATCAGTACGTCCATCGGAGCGGAGGGAATCGATTGCTCAGATGGGGAGAACATCCTGATTGCCGATTCACCCGCGGAATGGGTTCGGGCGGTGGACAAACTCATGTCCGATCCCAGTCTGGCCAGACGTCTGGGGCAATCCGGCCGGCTGTTGGTAGAGTCTCGTTTTGACAATCGCAGGATTACATCTGATCTCGTAGACTTCTACAAGGAACTGTTGGGGAAATGAAGGTCTTCGTCCTCCTCTCTCGCGTTCCCTATCCCCTCGAGAAAGGAGATAAGCTTCGCGCCTTTCACCAGGTGCGCGAGCTCTCCAAAAAGCATGAGGTGTACTTGTGTTGCCTGACCGATCAGCCCGTTGATTCGCGAGCGAAAGAGGTGCTTTCGGCTATGGTAGCCCACCTTCGTATCATCCCGCTGCGCAAGTCGCTCATTGCTTTGAGAATGCTTCGCGCCTTGTTCTCTGACCGCCCTTTTCAAGTCCACTATTTCCTGCAGGCGGGAGCGAGACGCGAGGTGAAAGGAGCCATTGACTCTTTTGGACCCGACCAAATCTATTGCCAGCTGGTGCGTTGCTCTGAATACGTCAAGCATCTTTACGCCTATCCGAAAACGCTCGACTACATGGATGCACTCAATGCCGGATTACGCAGACGCGCCGAGATAGCGCCCTGGTTCCTGCGCCCGTTCATCCGGGAAGAAGCGCGCCGCATGGTGGCCTATGAGAACCTCATCTTCGAATACTTCGACCACCATACCATCATCAGCGAGCAGGACAGACAGCTCATCTACCATCCCGCACAGCACACGATCACAGTGGTACCCAACGGAGCAGATGCCGCATGGTTTGCACCCGATGCTCAGCCAATAAAGGATACTGAACTCGTGTTTACCGGGAATATGAGTTACCCGCCGAATGTAAACGGCGCCGTGCTTCTCGCCCGCGATATTCTGCCGATGATCGCACGGGAAATTCCCGACGTTCGGCTCCGCATCGCCGGTGCCAACCCTACCGCAGCGGTTCGCGCACTTCAAAGTCCTCAGGTCGAAGTTACCGGTTGGCTCGACGACATGCGCGACGCGTACCGGAGATCCAGAATCTTCATTGCCCCGATGCGTATTGGCAGTGGACTGCAAAACAAACTGCTTGAGGCCATGAGTATGGAGTTGCCTTGTCTGACCACTACGCTGGCAGCCCAGGCCATGCCCCCGGAAGCCCGGGAATGCCTGGTTATAGCCGATGAGCCCGCTGACCTTGCCTCAGAGGCCGTGCGATTGCTCCGCAATGAAGATGAATGCCGGTCTCGTGGTAAAGCCGGACGAGCTGCCATACTGCGTCACTTCGACTGGCAGGCCACTACCCATATCCTCGAATCTCTTTGGACATCGCCACGCACATGAACCGCATCATCCTATCCCTTCTACTCTGGATCGCTTGCAGCTCTTCCGGTCTGGGACAAGTTATTGCAGGCCCTATGCTCGGAGCAGTTCATCTGCGTGACGCGAAAATCTGGTTTCAGTTCAGTCCCGGCAAGCAACAGCTTGTATACTGGTCCAATCAGGCGCCCGAAATCCGGTTCACCCAAATGCTCCTCCCTGAAGAGAGCAACGGCAATACCGCCATTGCCTGCCTGAGTGATTTGCAACCGGGCACTGTTTACACGTACCACATTGCCGCCGAACCTGAAAGAACATGGAACTTCACCACGCAGCCCTTGTGGCAATGGCGCACACAAGCCCCTGATTTTCGTCTGGCTCTGGGCAGCTGCGTTTATATCAACGATGAACCTCAAGACAGACCCGGTAAGCCTTATGGAGGCGATTACGGCATTTTTTCATCCATCGCATTGGCGGACCCGGACGTGATGCTCTGGCTCGGAGATCATGTTTACTTCCGCGAAGGTGACTGGGACTCCCGCGCTGGAATGGTCAGACGTTACATACATACCCGCTCCACACCTGAGTTACAGACGCTCCTGCCCGCATGCGCCCACCTCGCTGTTTGGGATGACCACGACTTCGGGCCAAATGACGGCACGGGTAATTTCATTTTGAAGAACGAAGCACTCGATGTATTTGACACATTCTGGGCTAATCCTACGACCGGTGTGCCCTCGGTGGAAGGTGGCCGGGGAATCACCACACGATACAGTTACAGCGACGTGGATTTCTTTCTGCTTGATAATCGTTACCACCGCGTGGCTCACTTCGTGAAGGGAGTGTCCCCCACCCTGCTCGGTGAAGAGCAGATCAATTGGCTGATCCAGTCGCTCAAGGAAAGCCGGGCGCCATTCAAGCTGGTGGCTATCGGCGGACAAGTGCTGAATCCCGTAGCCCGTTTTGAAAACTACGCCAACTATGCGGAAGAGCGTAGCCGCCTGCTGAAGCTCATTGGTGAAAACAATATCCGCGGAGTCATCTTTCTGAGCGGCGACCGCCACTGTACTGAACTCAGCACAATGGAGATCACCGAAAGTGTGCGCGTATATGACCTCACATCATCTCCCCTTACCAGCTCCCCTTATGATAATACGAAAGAAGAGAACACACTGCGGGTTCCCGGCACGTTGGCGGCAGAGCGCAACTTCTGCACCATCGACTTCAAAGGAGGAAAAGAAGAGAGGAGAGCGGTTCTCAGTTGTTTCAACGCTGCGGGTAAATTACTTTGGGAGCACACCATTCAGGCACCGGGTCGGCCATGACGTTGAGCTTAAGCTGTGGCCGAAAGACCTGTTCAGTTATTTTTACCTCATGATCGCGATCAGATCATCAGCCCTGTTCTTATGATGCGTACAAATAGAACCCTTGAATTTACAGCGCTCTGCGCCGCCTTTATGCTCGCCATCACGATCTCCTCGTGTACATCTCATATGAAGTATGTCGAGCGTTACAAGTTCTCTGAGGACTATATATGGAAGGCGGAAGACACCATCGAATTGGTCATGGATATACGCGACAATAAGGCCCCATACCTGTTTGAACTCACCTTTCGCTGTGCATCAGGTTTTCCTTACGAGCGCATGCTTCTGCGGGTGGAAGAAATAAGCCCCGACAACCGCAGTGCCCGTCGAGATGTAGAGATTCTCGTTCGCAATCCGGATGGTAGTTTGAATGGCGAAAAGGGATTTGACATCATCGATCTTACAACGACGCTGACCGACAAGAAAGAGTATCCCTTGCACGGAGCTTATCACTACCGCATCTATCCAGCCATGGGTATTGAGGAAGTACCCCTTGTGATGGAAGTCGGACTTCAGCTAAGCCGACAGGAGTAAATCATGCCAGGACAGGTGGCTTCCGGGCAGAAAGTATATCCTCGGGCTATACTTGCACTATGGATTGGCAGTTGGCTACTCTTTTTTTTCTCGTAGCGCTGGTATATAGTTCAGCAGGCTTCGGTGGAGGTAGCCTGTACATCGCCCTGCTGTCGCAAACCTCCCTCCCGCCTGGAGCGCTGCGCACGCTGGCGCTTGTGTGCAACGGAGGTGTCACCTTGCTTTCTTCCCTCCAATACAGTGTAGCCGGTTATTACCGCGATTGGAAACTCTGGGCATTGCTGACGTGCAGTTTGCCGCTGGCCTGGCTTGGAGGGTCAATTCCACTTTCCCAGCGCGAACTATCGCTCCTGCTCGGTGCATGCCTCATACTGGCGGCCATTGTGGTGGTGCTTTCGGGCTTGGTTCGTAAAGGCGCAGCTCGCGCCATCTGGCCCTTCTGGATCGTTTATCCAGCTGCAGCATGCTTCGGCCTGCTGGCCGGGATAACCGGAATAGGAGGAGGCATCTATTTGTCGCCCATCCTCTACTTCGTGCATTGGGGCGATGAGCGGAATATTGCCGCTACTACATCGCTGTATATCGCTTTGAATTCAGCGGCCGGACTAGCAGGGCTTCACGCTTCCGGATCGTGGGCATGGACGGAACAGGGATGGATACCGGCGGTGGGTGCGCTGGCCGGCGGTCTTATAGGATCGCGGCTCTCGGTTCAACTGCTGCCGCGGACCTGGATTCGTTGGATTACCTCCGGCATCCTCATCTTTGCGGGTATACAACTCCTTATCCGTCACGCGTGAAAATCAGGCTGCTTTCCTTTGGATTGATTCGAGACATCACCGGCGCCAGGGAAATCGAGATGGAGCTGCGCGGCCCGGCCACGGTGGGTCAGCTTCGTACGCAGTTTCCCCGGGTATTCTCAGGTTGGCCTGAATCCATAACCTATGCCATTGCCGTTAATCAGGGCTATGCAGAGGACACCGTACAGCTGGAGGATGGTGATGAAGTAGCGCTTATTCCGCCTGTGAGTGGCGGATAATCAGGGGTGAGGATTCACCCATTGTGAGCCGTCGGAAAACACTTCCTTCTTCCAGATAGGCACGGTGCGTTTCAATTCGTCCATAAGCCATGTGCAGGCCTCGAAGGCCGGTGCCCGGTGCCTGGCAGCTACAGCTACCATCACGGCCACCTCACCTGGCATGACCCATCCCGTGCGGTGATGCACGAGGATGCGGTGGAGATCCCATTGCGAAAATGCTTTTTCAGTCATGGCATCCCACTCCTTGAGGACCATGGGTTCATAGGCCTCAAAAACCAGATGCAGCACAGTACGATCGCTGGTATTGCGGCGCGCTACACCCTGAAAAAGGACCTCGGCACCTGAATTCGTAGAGCGCAGGAAAAGCCCCGCAACCGATTCGTCCAAGGGCTCCGATGACAGTAAGAAGGATGTGCGTGCAGTTGGCATGACTATTTACCATCAGACCCTTTTTTGGGCTTTTCTCGAATGCGTTTCGGATCGATCACCTGCTTGCCTCCTTGCTGATATTCAGCAGGCCGCGATGGATTCCGCGCTGCACTGGAATGGGAAACTTTCCCCTCTGCTGAAGATACCCAGATCAACCTGCCTTTTTCCTCCCGGAAAACATCATCACGGCGAACCGAGCCTGCTGAGTTTTCCACCACACTGGATACGCGGTATTCTCCGGCGGACTGGAACACATGCAGCAACTTCAGCTTACCTGAGCGAAGTTTCGTGGTGAGCACGTCATCCACCTTTTCGTTACCCGCAAGCCACCTGGACACCATGGATCGTACTCCGGCATCATCCATTCCCAGGGCAGCAGGTATGGGGCATACACCAGTTTTGCAAGGTGTATCATGAGCAAGGGAGTAAAACGCTACGATTGCACGCAAGGGTTCGCCAGAGGAGCGGATAAATGACTCATCCACGATGGCCTCGCCCCGGGCCGTTTCACGATATACAATGCCCGGCGCGCCAGTGCCGGCGGAGACCGCGTTGCGGAAGCCAGCCGTATCCACCTTCTCCTCGGTGCGTTCCAGTGTATAATCCACCGTGGAATCAAAGGGTTTACCCTGCTCATCGAGCATCAGCAGATGTCCATCACCCGGCTGGTAATACCGCACCCACTGGCCGTGGAGAGCTTCAAGGCGCAGACGACCGGAGTCCTCTAAGAGAAATCTGCCATATGAGCCCACTCCACGCTTACGGTCAGAACCAAGGTAACGTTCACGCATTGCAAACGTGCTGTCGGGATAAAGCGTCAGGTCAGTAAGAATCCCCTTGCAACCTTCGCAGGGCAAAGTGTCCCGGTATACAGCACTGATCTGTTCATATGGATTGGCAGGAGCCGCATCATCCGGTGTGGACTTTTGATCACCACAGCCTGTAACCAGAAGGAACGCCACGGTGCCTCCCAGGATCCCACGCATCTTCACTTTCATTGCGCGAAAATACAGCTCCGGTGAAAGGTGCAGCCATTGAGCTGTCAGGGCCTTTAACACATTCTGTGAAACCATTAACAAAATCTTGAATTTACGTGAGTATCATGCGAAAGACCTTTGTATCCGGTTTTTCCGCTTGATGCTTCTGGCATCAGGACTCTGTGGAAAAACGCATAAAAGGGTTTATCCCTTTGGTTAAGGTTTAGTGGAAAAGGGCGGCAATGGCCGCCCTTTTTCATGCGTCTGTTATGCATATCTGCCGGATGGTTCATTCGATGATTATCCTGCTCGTATCGGCTGGAGATGTCTGGCGCTTTGCGGGGTCCACAACCGGGCCCGATATCAGCCATTCATTATTCCACATCATCCTCACTTCGTCTGCGGGAGGGCATGTCCAGCAAATGGACTGCGTGTTCTTACCGAAGCGAACCTGACGCCCCTTGGGCACCAGCACGGTGACCTCGACTTCCTGTCCGCGAAAGGGATCAGCCGCCGGCGTCGTGAACCACGATTGGAGGTTGAGCGTGTCGCCCTCCAGTGACCAGGAATAGCTGATATTGGAAACCAGTTGGCCCGCTCGTCGGTTGCCCGGCCCGTTGGATTCCCGCTCAATGCGCAAGGCGTATGAACTCGTGGCCGACTCTTCAAATTCCAGCGTAAGCGGACTGCCGTAGTAGTTCAACTCTTCATCCATGTGAACCAGATCAAGAAAGTCATCATGCTCGAAGTCACCGCGACCTGTGAAGATCGAGTCGGGAAGAATATTTACCACCAAGGTGTCGGCCGGACCAATTTCCAGTTCGCGCATTTCCTTCATCTCGGCATCCTCTGAGAATTCGCGCCCCAGGTAGAGGCCACCAAGGGAGGCCATGATCATACCTGCGAAGAACATTCCGGCAAGAGTCCAGCCCAGCCCTCGGATCCTGCGAGGAGACCCGAAGAGCAGCCTGAAGCCCGTGTAGAGCAGAGCGACCGAGGGGACAAGAATCATGAGCAGAGCGCCTGAGCTCAGCAGCCAGAAGTGACCAGAATCCCTGAACACCAATTGCTGAAGTGTCTCAAATGGAATCTGAGAATCACCCAGTACGGTGAAATCGGCAAATACGACGACCGAGAGGACAACCATGAACATGGCGAAGCCGTAGAAGATCATTAAAATAGCAGCGATCTTGACCAGCGCCTTGCCTGCTCCGCTGATAGCCCGAGAGGCCGCCGCAGGGCGCATACCTGTCGGGAAGCCTTTGTTGGCCCATTTGTTCACGCTGTCGGCGGCTTTCCTGGCCTCGGTATTCACAAAGCGGCTGATGCTGTCCACATTAACGGGCTCACCGCGCATCTGAAGCTTTTCTGCCGTGGTTCGGGCTTCGGGAACAATGGCCCAGATGACGAGGTATGCGATAAAGGCCGTTCCCCCGCTGATCAATCCGAAGAGCAGGAATCCGGCCCGCAGGAGAATGGGATCCCAGCCCAGGTAGTAACTGAGACCGGAGCATACACCCGCAACAATTTTATCATCGGCATCACGAAATACTCTGCGACGCTTGTGACGTACATTATCCGCCTCAGAGGCATCCGCTGCGGTGGATCCTTCCATGGAGTAGTCCTCAGGCTTCCCCATCACGGCGATGACCTCTTCTACGTGCTGTCGCACCACCACATTGCGCCGCTCATCCAGCCGCTCGGTGAAGAGCTCTGCCAGCCGTATTTCGATATCCTGCATAATCTCGGACTCTCCAGGGTCGCCTACGAAGTTGATCTGGATGCGATCGAGGTAACTTTTCAGGATGACGAAGGCCTCCTCCTCAATGTTGAAGGTGGTTCCGCCGAGGTTCACGGTGACGGTTTTATTCATGGCTTTGGGGTTTAGTCGTTTGTTTTACAGCGTGTGCAAGCTCATCCCAGGTCTTCTGGAGTTCCTTGAGGAAAATCTTTCCGTTTTCAGTGATGGAATAGTACTTCCGGGGCGGGCCCTGAGTGCTTTCTTCCCACCGGTAGGTGAGCAGACCATCGTTCTTAAGGCGTGTGAGCAGCGGATAGAGCGTTCCTTCCACCACGATGAGTCGCCCTTTCTTGAGCTCGACCATTATGTCGGATGGATACGCCTCGCCGCGCTGGAGGACTGAGAGGATGCAAAACTCGAGCACCCCTTTCCTCATCTGGGCTTTGGCATTTTCGATGTCCATGGATGGATGGTTTTCGGGTAGATCAGGATTTAATGAAGCGGAACTGAAGCGCAAAATGATAGGTGCGTCCCCAGGCCCATTCAAAGGGAGTGAGCTGAAGGCCATTGAGCTTCCGGCTGATGTAGTCGGTGACTCGCTCGTCAGCAGCCTCGACATGCATCACCTCCAACTGCCCGTCAGGGGATACTTCCACCATGACCTTAGCCAGGGTACCCGATTCCTCCCGGATCAGAAATTCGGGAAATCCAATGTGTGAGCGAATATACCGGAGCAGGGCTTCCTCATGCCGGTTGCGCGACTCCGCAACAGGTTCAGCAGGGTGGTTCACCGGAGCAGCTGCTGCATGGTTTCCGATGGCTGCAGCAAGCGCTGCGGTGTATACGCCCAGAACAAAGAGAGTGAGCAGGGCGGCTGACTTCATCCACATGTGTGTTTTCATGACAAAACTGGTTTTATGTTTTTTATAGTAAAAGGCATCACCGACTAAAAGACGAGGCAAAGATATGTTTGTTACATGGTTACTTGTCATACATAGTACTTAAAATTTGTGTTAAAGTGTTTATGCCATTGTTTATCACATGATTTACCCAACGAAAAGAAAAACTGCTGTAGGGAAAATTCATGAAAAAAGGTATATTGCACGATGCTTCGCCTTAGCCTGATCGTGTTTTTGCTCAGTCCTTTTCTGGGTCATGCCCAGGCAAATTGGCTGCAAAAGCGCACGACCCCGAATCAGGCAGGACTGCTCGACCTCGATCACTTTGCCAATGGCGACTTACTCGCAGGAGGATATTTCGGGGGCACGCTGAACACATTCAACGGCACACTTACCACCGCCGGACAATCCGATGCTTACCTCGAACGACTGACCTCTGCAGGAACTTCGCTGTGGCGAATGAGCGCGGGCGGCACACAAAGTGACCGCATTACTGCCGTGGCGGCCGGCTCAAACGGCAATTCGCTGGCCATCGGTTACTACGCGGGCACTGCGCAGTTCGGCAGTTATACACTCACGGCCAACGGTGACTCTCTGGACATATTTGTACTAAGCGTCAGTGCTGCCGGACAAGTTCAATGGGCCATTACATGCGGTGGCCCGGGCAACGACTATCCTCATGGGATCGATGTAAACAGCTTGGGGCAAGTGGTGATCAGCGGCAACTTCCGGGAAACCGCACAATTCGGTCCGTTCAGCTACACCGCTCCAGACCTGCCAGGCAGCAGCGACTCGAGCTTTGACGGGTTCGTTGCTGTACTCAGTGCAAACGGCACATGGCAATGGGTGAAACAACTCACTTCATCCTATGATGTGAATGTGCTCGATGTCACCATAGACAATAGCGGTGCGGTATATGGCTGCGGAAAATTCAGTCAGCAGCTCACCATTGATGATACCCACACCAATTCAGCCGATGAGTCGGGAATGGTGTTTTCCCTTTCAGCAAGCGGTGATGAAACCTGGTTCAATACCCTCAGCGGCGGGCTGGTGCAGTGCTACGATGCAGAAGTCGGTACTGACAATGCGTTGTACATCACGGGAAACAACTTCGGAACACTTGCGGTGATTACTGCGATGGGTTCCACCCTCCTTCCCTCCTCCTATTTGCAGCAGGCATTTCTGCTGCGCTTTCACACCGGCGGCTCGTTTCAGTGGAGTCATTCACTCGGAAGTGCCAATGCAATCACCGGAAGAAAAACCACCATCGGTCCTTCGGGCGAGTGTTACATGACGGGCATGTTTGCCTGTGTGCTCACCTCCATGGAAGATGCACTGGGAGAAGGTTACTTCCACAGCGCGGGTTATCACGATGTATTTGTTTCACGCATCGAAAATGACGGTGCACACACCTGGAGCAGACAATACGGCGGTCCGGGCGATGACCTGTGCTGGGGAATCGGGTGCACGATTGCAGACAAGCCAGCGATAGCAGGGAGTTTTCGGAAGTTCTTTCACATGCCCTGGTCCGAAGATGCGGAATGGAGCGATCAAAACCATGTGGTCGAAAACGACTCATTTTTGGGCGCCAGCTATCAGATCCCCACCTATGACGCCTACTGCAATTCCTATTCATACGGAAGTGTGCTTTCTGTGCAAGGGAATGATGGTCAGGATATGTTCATTGCTTCACCGGTATCGTTATCAGCACACCACTTCGATATTTATTCACGTCCTCCTTTATTGACGGAATGTGACCATACGCCTGTACTTCCGGTAATTACTGAATACCCTGCGGAAGGAGGCTGGAAGGAAGACACAGAAAGCATGCAGTCATGCGCAACCAGCAGAACCGTCTATTTTCACACCAACACCGGCACTCCCGGATATATCGGGCCTGAATACAGCTGGACGTGGGACAACGGAAATCCTTCACCCGGGAGAACTGTGTATCAATCACAGCTTGTCTGGCTCACCGGATCGCGTGCAGATGGTTGCGGTTCATTTGCGGACAGCCTGTACATTGAATTGCTTCCATCCCAATGTCCGCAGATTTCAATAAACGGTGCACCCGCTTCGTGCAATCCGAGTCTCACCTTGTGCGGCGGAGACAGCCTCACGTATACCGTAACAGAATCATTTGAGAACAGCTATGAATGGTTCTTACCTCAAACGGGAGAAACATTTTCTGCGCAGGAAATTTCGCTTCCTTCCAATACGCAGATACAATTGATATGGACCGCTCCGAATGGCTGCGGCGGCACCAACAATCCAGATGCGTTTGTCATTATTCCGCTGGACACTCTTGCTCCCGTATTCAGTATTGAATACGCCAACAACGAGTACTTTGAGGGAGATACCATTTTCTATTGTCCGCCATACGGGCCCATTGAGTTTTCCTTCGAAGATGCGCTCAACCAACCGCAGTGGACCATTCAATCCACCATTACAGGCCACATCAACGGACAAAACTTCAACTCTTCCAGTCCTTCTGTGAGCTATGCGCCTACGGCTTCAGGTTGGCATGCATTCTATGGCGAGGCCTTTCTTGATCGCGATCTGTGTCCGGATGATACCGTGTATGGTGAAGACACCATCCAGGTGTATGTCGTCATATCCGAACTCGTTCCTCCGGTCATCGACATAAGCGACATCTATCCGCTATGTCCGGGCGACTCCCTCCTTGTAACATTGAATTCAGAAGGATCGCTGAGCTGGTCAGGAGTTGGTGAGAACGGTGAAGGCAATGGTTCCTGGTGGTGGACAGCAGGAACTTACCTGTTGCAGTCGCAGCTCGAAGACGCGTTTTGCACGGTGTATAGCTCCAGCTATGTAAACGTGCCCACCAAGCCTCTTCCGGAAATCACTACCGACCCCGATCCACCAGTGGTATGTCCCGGAGGCAGCGTGATGCTCAGTGTTACACCTGGCATCGCGTATGAATGGATTGGCCCATTGGGCAATGTCATCAGCACGGAACAAACCTGCGAGGTCAGCACACCGGGATATTACTTCTGCCGGGTGACGGATGAAGACGGTTGCACACTGGAATCGGATTTCGTGGAAACACTGGAATACACGACGCCTCAGCTGGTGGTGCTTCCTGCCACAGATCTTTGCATGACAGGGAGCGTCACACTGAGTCTGCTCAACAACACGTTTGCTGAGTGGCAATGGTCTGCGCCACTCTTCGGCTTTTCAGACACCCAGACGGTCACTGAAGCGGGTGAATACACCATCACGATTTCTTCCTGCGGCAATACCTATTCACAAAGCGTAGAAATCACCAACTCACCGGTAAGTGCAAGTATTGAATTTACGGCGCTTGAAATGTGTCCGGGTGACTCCATCATGCTCAGTGCAAATACCAATGCACCCAACTGGACATGGTCAACCGGCGCATCCAATACACCGCAAGCGATGATCAGCGAGCCGGGTAATTACACCCTCACAGGAATCAATGGCTTTGGTTGCACAGCTGAAGATGAAGTCCAGGTCAGCTACATCTTCACTGCTCCTCCCGCAGGTGATAACCTCCTGCACGCCTGCTCCGGTTTGGCCATAACGGCTGAAGTCACTTCTGTTTATCCCGTGTTCTGGTCCTACTCGCCTGACGGATCTCCTGTTGCAGGTAATGGACTTTCTTTTGACATCGAAAACCCGGTGAGTGACGATTACATCTATGCTTTCGCGGTGGGCTCCGAATGCCCGAGTTTGCCTTTAGAAATACTCATTGACCTCCAACCCACGGTGAATGATATTTCATTAGAAGCACCCGAAACTGCATGTGAGGGAGGAAGTTGGTGGATCAATGCCATTATGCCATCAGAGACAGGGTATTGGAGTATGCCCAATGGTGAAATGAGCCCCGGAAATGAGCTGGCCATATCCCCCCTTCAAACGGATGATGAAGGCGAATACACCTTCAACTATGAATCACCTTGGTGCCCGCCGCTTGAAGTCGTCTACACGCTTTCATTCAATGCGCCGGATATACTGACTCCTGAGACCTCTGAACCCGGACCATGGTGCGATGGGAGTTTACTTTCGCTCACTTTGCCCGATGTGGCGGGTGCTGCGGGATATTTCTGGACACTCCCCGACGGCCAGCTCATTGCTGACAACAGCCTTTCGATTACTGTAAGCCCAGCCACTTCAGGAATTTATCAGGGCGAAATCACCGGGCTCTCCTGCAATCCGCTCATCGAAGCCGTCAATGTGGATGCCGAGCCTCTTCCATCCGGATTTCTGGATAATGTGCAGGTGGCCTGCGAAAACATGGAACCGTTTCTCAATGGGCCGGATGGCATGATCAGTTATTGGTGGAGTACCGGTGATACCATTCAGTACATCGCACTACCTGACACCGGTTGGTACCAGTTGCAGGTAATGAATTCAGCAGGCTGTATTGGAACAGATGACCTTTACATTGCTGATATATCTTGCGAGGAAGCGTATGTAAACGTGTTTACTCCCAACGCAGATGGCCGCAATGACCACGTGGATTTCGGTGCCTTTGGAAAGGATGTGGACAAAGTCATCATCTTCAATCGTTGGGGCACCGAAGTGATTCGGCTGGACCGTCCGGAACTCAAATGGCACGGCCGAATTGCCAGTGGAGAAGACGCACCAACCGGAACGTATTACTATACCATTATTCGCAAGTCGGAGAGCAGCGGACAAGACAGCGGTTATATCACCTTGCTGCGCTGATCACACTGCCGGCTTACCCGCTATATTCACCGCTGTGAATCCACATAGGAAATACATGCAGCGCTGTTTCCAGCTCGCGGTCCACGGCCTTGGCGGCACTTACCCCAATCCGCTGGTGGGTTGTGTGATCGTGGCCCATGACGCCATCATCGGTGAGGGATTCCATCAGAAAGCCGGAGGTCCGCATGCAGAAGTGGAAGCCATCCGCAGTATCACCAATGAAGCCCTCCTTGAAGACGCCACGGTGTATGTAAACCTCGAGCCCTGCACGCATCATGGCCGGACCCCGCCGTGCGCTGACCTTTTGATCGTATCTAAAGTGAAGCGTGTGATCATCGCCAACACAGACCCCTTTCCGGAGGTAAGCGGACGCGGAATAGAACGACTTCGGGCTGCCGGGGTGGAAGTCATCACGGGCATCCTTTCTGACGAAGGTGAATACCTCAATCGCCGCTTCTTTACGTACTGGAAGAAACGGCGTCCCTATATCATCCTCAAATGGGCTCAATCAGCGGATGGCTTCATGGACAAGCTGCGAGGCCCGCATGATCGCGGATCACATCCCATCAGCAGTGCTCCTGCCTCGCGGCTGGTTCATCTCTGGCGCGCACAAGAGCAGGCCATTCTTGTGGGCACACGCACGGCCATGACCGATAATCCTTACCTCACCGTGCGTCATGTGCAGGGCCCCAATCCTGTGCGGCTGGCCATTGATCCGGAAGGGGTTCTCCCCGGCAATCTGCGACTATTCCGCGATGACACGCCCTCCTTTGTGCTCCGCTCAGACGATGCCGGAGGATGGGCAGAAGAAATGTATGGACATGGAATCCAGTCCGTGCTGGTCGAGGGCGGGGCCAAAACGCTGAGGTCGTTCATTGAAGCGGGCCTTTGGGATGAAGCGCGTGTCATTCAATCACCCGCACTCCTTCACGGCGGACTACCGGCTCCTCTTCTCCCCGGGTCTCCGTATTTTCAGGAATCTTGCGGTCCTGATCAAATTGACTATTTCTATCCTCCTGCATGACCTTCCTGATCTTTTCTATCCTGACCAATGCGGGAATCTACCTGCTCTTTAAATGGTACCAGCAATTGGATGTACGCATCTTCCCTGCTATTGTATTCAATTACCTCACGGCATTCAGCCTGGGATTTCTGCTGGTGCCCGATAAGCCGGCAGCGCTGGAGGCGGCACTGAAGGCCCCGGTTTGGACCACAGGCGGATTATGCCTGGGGGTTGTCTTCATTGCCATCTTCTACCTGATGGCCATGACTGCCCAACGCGTGGGCGTTGCCGTGAGCACCATCGCATCGAAAATGTCATTGGCCCTCGCGGCACTGTTGTTTGCCTGGGCTGATCCCGCAGAAACGCTTGGTCCGGTGCGCGGGCTGGCCATCCTGCTCGCTGTTGGTGGAGTGGTGTGCTCCTCCGTCCGGGGTGGTCAGGTCACCTTCGACCGCCGGCTGCTCGTATGGCCCATACTCATTCTGCTGGGCAGCACGGTGATCGACTTCGGCATCGCCTGGCTTTCGAAGGAGGTCGAAGATGATAATCAACTCACCCTCTTTTCTTCCCTCTCATTTTTCACTGCAGGCATTACTGGTGCTGTGCTGTTGGTGATCAGACAGTTCACAGGTATTCGGGAGTTAAGAATGCGGGAAGCGGTGGCCGGTATCGGTTTAGGGCTTGTTAACTTCGGTTCTATTTACTTTCTCGTGAATGCCTACGACAGCGGTCTCCTTCCCCGCTCATCACTTCTTCCTGTAAATAACCTCAGTGTGGTCATCATCGGCGCTGCTGCAGCCATGCTGTTCTTTCGGGAGCGGCTCAGCCGGCTCAACTGGATTGGTGTTGTACTGAGTATTTCCGCGCTGATGCTCCTCCTGCTTGGAGAGCCATAATGGGAGTTAAATAGCAGAAAGAACCGCCGCATGGCAGTTCTTTCCTCTGTTCATGGGGCTGTTGGACCCCTAAAAGCTGTGCGAAAATCCGATGCTGAACGCCCTTCCTGGGTTGATGCTGCTGAAAGGCTGCGGTGAGGCATCAAACGACTGATAGAAGGTTTCGATGCGATCAGCCAGGATATTGTTCACCCGGAAATCAATAGCTGAGTTCCGGTTTTTACCCAGCTTCTTGCTAAAGCTGAGGTTCAAGCTGTGAAAAGGCTCAAAGAAGACATCGGAGTAAAGACCAGAGCCCACGATATAGAGCGTGCGGCCTTTGACATTGTAAAAGAGTCCGGCTTCTATACCCAGACTATCAGCGGTATACAGGAGCCCGGCATTCACAACCACGGGCGATTGTCCTGCCATCTGTCGCGTATTGGTTACCGTCTGGCCGGTCTTCTCAAATAGCTTACGTGCGTTGAATTCCCGGTCAGTCATGTCAATCTGAGAATGCACGATCGTGATATTGGAATTCACGCTGAGATTCTCCAGAGCAGGGGTGATAAAGCCGAGTGACTTGCGTACCTCCAGTTCTATGCCCGCTAGCATACCGTCACCCACGTTACGGGGCTGAAATTCTGTGCTCGTTTGTTGCTCCGGAATACGCACCAATTCGATGGGGTTATCAAATCGCTTGAAGAAGGCACTGACGGAGAAGATCTGTCCGCGCTCCTGAAATAGCTCCCACCGGAGGTCGAGGTTGTCAATGCGCGTTTCAGTCAGATTACCGTCCCAATCGGAGTAGGTAAAAAGACTCCCATTGAAGATCCTGTTCGTGATGGGGTCGAGAATTTGCGCGTACGACAGCTCTTTGAATGAAGGCCGTGCGATGGTCCGCGTATAGGAAAACCGGACATTCTGTTCCTCGGTAGCCGAATAGATGAAGTTGACAGAGGGAAACAGGTCGAGTGCTTCCAGTACTTTCTCATTATCGAGCCGGCGGCCATTGACGAAGTCGCCGCTCGCATATCGCTGATCCCTTCCGGTGTGGCGCTGCACGAAGTACTCCGCCCGCAGACCGAGAACAGTCCTTAGCCGGGAAGTCAGGTTCATTTCATTGCTTACGTAGAATGCCGTGTTGGTGGCATTGGACTCGTATGCATTGGGGTTGGGGTTGGGATTGCCGCTCTGGTAGTAGATCCGGTTGGGGCTATTAGGGAAAATATACTCGGGGCTCAGCACAAGGTTGGGGTCATTGGTCGGCCAGGACTGACCTCCAAAGAACTGAATATCGAAAAACAGAATCTCATATTCCCTTGCCTTGTAAAGTTGGTTGAAGCCTGTTTTGAACCGGGCTTCGCGACCCCGAAAGCGGTAATTACGCACTGCGTCAACCTTGGCCACCGCATTTACTTCACTAAGTGAGCGCCAGATCCGAGATGGATTACCCCCCGCACCCGCTATGAATGATGTATCTACTGCAGTAAGGGTGAAGGCCGTGCGGCGGATATCAGGATCGTCAGATGTGCTGATTGTAGGAGAAATACGCCAATCTATTTCCCATCCGGAATCCCGGAGCACGTGTGATCCATGCAGCAGCAGGTTGGAGAGTGAGCGCTGATTGTATTCCAGGTTGTCAGATTCTGCGATGTATCCTGATTGACCTACGGCAGCTCCATCGTTGTCAATGCGAAACTGTCCGGCCCGGCTCTCACCATTCTGAAGTCGCATAGCTGTCAATCGTATCTTATTGAACTGAGTCTTGTAAGCCACACCACCGAGCAATCCAACGAGCACGTTGCGCTCGCCCAGTTGTCCTTGCTGAATAGTGGCATACCGAAGCTCTGTGATATCAGGATCTATTTCCCGCTGATATTCTCCGTAGATGACATCGTCATAAAACTTATAATCGGTGCGGTACGAAGCAGAAAAGATATAGCCCAGGCGTGGGCGTGTTGACTCGGGATCGTCATCGCTGCCCAGTACTTTTTGGTTGCCGAAAGAAATACCCGCGCTATAGTCGAGGAAACTCATCTGACGGCGCGCACCCAGTTGCGGATTGAAGCTCCTCACAAAACGGTTGACTTCATCCGGGCTGGCTCCACTGAAAGGAGTAGGCATGGCTTGCGATCTCGCAAGTCCGGGAAGTGCACGAGTGCCATCATCAAATCCGAGAAAGTCGGTAGCTCCTCCTTCGTAGGTCAGAAAGTCGGAATTAAAGTGCATCTGAGGGTTGAAGGACACCCCGATTGAAACATTGAATATCTTCTTTTCGGGAAAGTCCTTGGTTTCGACATTGAGCAATCCGCCGGTGAAATCCGCTGGAAGTTCAGCCATGAAATTCTTGCTCACCACGATATTGTCAATGAGGTTCGTGGGAAAGATGTCCATCTGCAAGCTGTTGCGGTCGGGATCGAGACCGGGAATATCCACCTGGTTCAATGTGGTTTTGGAATACCGGTCGCCCAACCCACGCACATAGACGTACTTGCCATCTTCAATGGAAACCCCGGTTACGCGCTTGGCCGCTTCTACGGCTGTGGCATCACCGGCCTTCCGGATCTGAGCGGATGATATACCATCCATCATGACCGCCGACTTCTTCTTCATGGAGAGGATGGCAACTTCAGATGTTCGAACAGCTTCTGCGGTGACAACCACAGTAACGAGCTGTACGCTGCTTTCCTTCATCCGGATATTTTCCAGCAGGGTGACCTCTCCGAACCTGACCACCACTCCTTCAATACTCATGCTTGCGTATGAGATGTAATTGATCTGAAGAGTGTAGGTACCCGGCGGTACAGATAGATTGAACTGTCCGTCGAGGTCAGTCATGGTGCCATACGAAGTACCGGGGATGATGGCGTATGCCCCTACAATCGTTTCACCGCTGGCATCATCGATGACCGTGCCCCGGATAGTGCCGTTCTGGGCGATTGCTGACGCACTGATCCAACACAGGAGTGCAGCAAGGATAGATTTCATGTGGCGGGTTTATACAGGGTTATAAAATACAAGAGACACCCGGCGCTACGCCGGATGTCCCTTTGTCTTAATTTCTTGTTTATGAGGTGTAAAAGCGATGTTATGTGCGCGTTAAGCGTTACAAACCATCCAGACCTCCGGACTGCGCAGCCCACGTCCACCCCAGTACAGAGGTATTGGCCTGGCTGCTTCCACCTGCGGTGATTCCCGCAGGAACCGCACCGTTCACATAAGTGCCGAGGTTGGCAGGTTCTACATCGAAGGTGATATTCGTAAAGGTCACACCGGCTGCGGTAACATTGTTCAGGCGCTGACCTTCCACGATAGCGGTGAAGTGAATATTCGACAGATCAACGATGGAATTGTTATCCACATTGATCAGATCCTCGCATACGCGTCCGCCGGCCGAGGCAACCACTGTGCCGTTCTGGATTGTTTGTCCAGCCTGGTAAGAGCCCTCAGGGCCATCGAGTTCGAAGGAGTGACCGGTGGCGGCCACAACCACGAAGTTGTTCAGTGTACCATCCCATGACTGATCGGTATCAATGGCATCATCACCAGCATTCCAAACCACGACATTGGAAACATTCACTGTACCGCCGAACCACTCGATGCCGTCATCCTGATTAGCGACGACCTCCACATGCTCGATGATCGTTCCGGAGCCGACCCCACCGAGTGTCAGTCCGTTGATTTCATTACCGGCTCCGATGTTAGCACCACCATGCCGAATGGATACATAGCGGATGGTGCCACTGTTGTCAGCCGCTTCGTTTCCGCCATAGAGGCCATTGGAGTCCGATGTAGGAATACCCTCTATCTGTACCTCAGATACGTCACCGTTATTGCTGGAAGCTGATATCGGTGCGCGGCCCAGGATGATGACACCACCCCAGAGGCCATTGACAGTAGGATCCAGGTTTGGACTGCCGAAGTTTCCGGCGTCGATGTCTGCCGGCTTGATTTCGTCAGCTACAGAGGTAAAGATGATGGGAGCCTCAGCAGTACCATCGGCGACCAACTTTCCACCTCGGGCTATAAGGAGGGCCGTGGCGTTAGCGCCGGTACCGGCCTCACCCTTGATGATGGTACCCGGCTCAATGGTCAGGGTTGCACCACTCAGGACCGTAATACGTCCGCCGAGTTGGTATACATTATTACTGGTCCAGGTGGTATTTTGGGAAATGTTCTGGTTGACCACCACCGTTCCGGAGGGTGTGGGTGTAGGTGTGGGATCGGTCTCTTCTTCATCCTTGTTGCAGGAAGAGAGGGCGACCAAAGCAGCAATCAGCATCGCGGGGAGTACGTGGAGTTTGTTCATGGGTTTGTTTGTTGTTGGATTCGTGGCAAATGAATCCCTGCACCCTTACTCCTGTGTTAATGGTGTTTTAACACTTCCCTTCTTCATCATTAAGTCATGACGTCCTCATGTTAGCCTAATGAAAACAATCCATCTGTTTCCGGTCTCTTCTGCCTGACGTATCTGCCGCTATTGCTGGCCCTTCCGGGCACGCTGCATAGGGTTTTCCTCGGTGCGCTGTTTCTTCTCCTTGAAAAGTTCGAAGCGCGTGGGTATCTGCCTCGGCGGCCAGAAGTTATTATTCAGATCCACATCTGCTGTTTCCAGATAAGGATCCAGAATGATCTCCTGAGCTTCCCGGTCGAGTGCGAAGACCTTGGTCACGGTCTGCTCTGACCTTCTCCATATCTCTGCCGGAATGCGGCGTATCTCAGATGTACCGTCCTCAAAGGTGAATTGCACGATCAGAGGCATGATAAGTCCGCCGGTATTCTCAAAGGTGAGCTGATAGTACTTCTTGCCGGAACGGAGCAAAGCAGCTTCCTCTGGGGTAAGCGTGGATACCCAGGCGCGATAGGCCTCGAGCTCCTCAGGAGTGACGGCTAACGGATCGTAACTGTTATAAAAGTCGCGGGTTTCGGGATCGGTTTCCACGATCGTCCGGACGCCTTCTGCCTTATCCCGGATCTGAGTTACACTGGGCGCCTCTCCTTCCTTCTTCTCCCGCTTGACAGCCTTTTCAATCTCCGGATCTTTGGTATTCAGTTCAAATAATCTGACCTCTTTGAGAGCCATATCGCAGTGGTCTGTTCCATAGAACCAGCCCCGCCAAAACCAGTCGAGATCCACTGCGCTGGCATCCTCCATAGTGCGGAAGAAATCATCCGGTGTTGGATGCCGGAATGCCCAGCGCCGGCTGTACTCCTTGAATGCATAGTCGAAGAGTTCGCGGCCCATGATTGTTTCCCTCAGAATGTTGAGAGCCGTGGCGGGTTTTCCGTAGGCATTGTTGCCAAACTGATAGATGCTTTCACTGTTGGTCATGATGGGGGACATCGTGTTCTTGTCACCCTTCATATAATCTACAATATTGCGGGCCGGACCGCGCCATGATGGGTAGGCGGCATCCCATTCCTTCTCCGCGAGATACTGACAGAAGGTATTGAGTCCCTCGTCCATCCAGCTCCACTGACGCTCATCGCTATTGATGATCATAGGGAAAAAGTTATGACCCACTTCATGGATGATCACCGTGATCATGCTATACTTAGTGCGTTCGCTATACGTACCGTCAGGCTCCGGGCGACCTCCATTGAAGCAGATCATCGGATACTCCATACCGATTCGGTTGGCGTGGACGGATATGGCCACTGGATATGGGTAATCAATGGTATGTCTGCTATACACGCGCAGCGTATGAGCCACGGCCTTGGTGCTGTATTGCTCCCACAGGGGATTCCCTTCCCGGGGGTAAAAACTCATGGCCAGCGGACGTTTGTCGCCGATGGGCACACCCATTGCGTCCCAGATAAACTTGCGGGACGATGCAAAGGCAAAGTCGCGCACGTCGGTGGCCTTGAACGTCCAGGTCTTCTCTCCCTTCCCGGTCTTCTTCTCATTGGCCAGAGCCTCTTCAGGAGTCACCACAAAAATCGGCTCGCTGGCTGTGCGAGCCTGCTCAAGGCGCTTCACCTGTTCGGGTGAGAGCACGTTCTTAGGATTCTGAAGCACACCTGTGGCCGCCACAATATGATCAGCAGGAACGGTCAGGTTCACGGTGTAGTTTCCAAAATCAAGGGTGAATTCACCGGATCCCAGAAACTGTTTGTGCTGCCATCCGGAATAATCCATGTAGGCTACCAGTCGGGGATAGAACTGAGCTATCGTGTAGAGATAATTCTGATCGCCTTCGAAATACTCATAACCACTTCTTCCACCCAGGCGCATCCGGTCATTGACATTATACCACCACTTGATCCTGAACACATAGGTTGAGCCAGGCTTCAGAGCCTGAGGCAAGTCCACGCGCATCATTGTCTTGTTGATCACGTGTGGCAGGTCCTTGCCCCCTGCGTCCTGGACGTAATCAATCTTAAATCCGCCATCGAACCATGGCTCGAGATCTGTCAGATCGTTGAGCGACATGGACTCAGCCATCTTGTCCTGTTCCGCAGTCCAGCTGTCGCTATCCTTGTGGAGGTAGTTTTGATCGAGTTGGAGCCACAAGTACGTCAGCTGGTCAGGTGAGTTGTTGTAGTAGGTAATGGTCTCTTCTCCGTAGATGCGCTGCATCGCATCATCCAGACGGATATTCATGGTATAGTCAACCCGTTGCTGCCAGTATTCATGACCCGGGGCTCCGCTTGCCGTGCGGTAGGTATTCGGTGTGGACAGCTCAGGGCCCAGTTGACGAAACTTATCTTGCCAGGGCCCTGTGATTTGGGCAGTCAATGAAGATCCCAGACACACGAAGGCCAGGAAGGCGAAACACTTCATCATGCGGTTGCAGTTTCGCGCAAAAATAGACAGGAGATGATGTGAATGCCAGTGAACAGGATGGCCGGCGGCAAGAAATGCCGGACGGGGGAGCATGGGGAAAACTGCTAGATCAGCTGAATGCGCTTGAGCAGATTATCCTTGTATGTTCTGGAAATGGGCATGGCCGATGATGGCATCTTCACGTTCATCATCCCGAGGTCGATGTCCTCCACCATTTCGAGGTTGATGAGGGTGTTCCGGTTGATCTGCACAAACTTCTGTCCTGGCAGCTTTTCCATGAGTTCCTTCAGGGAAATCTTGCAGTTGATCAGCCGTTGACCTATGCATATCGCCGAGTACTTGCCATCTACCTCCACATATTCGATTTCGCGGATATAGATCTTCTTGAGTTTATTGCCCACCCTGGTGTACAGGCAATCATCCACAGGCAGCGCATTCACAGAAAATCCGATGGTTTCACGGGCATGTTCTACCGCCAGCGCCACGGCGCGTTCGAGAGCACCCCGGTCAATCGGCTTGGAAATAAAGGCGAGAGGGGCCACCACCTTGGCCTCGTTGAAGGTTTCTTCACTGTGGTAAGCCGTGAGGAATAACACAGGCGCCTTGCGAATCTCATTTAACCGGCGAACAAGTTCCACCCCATTGGTAGCTCCCTTGATCTGGATATCACAAATCACAATGTCCGGATGATGCAGCGTGAACGCTACGACTGCATCCATGGCATTGTCCACGGCTGCTACCAATTGATGTCCGAACTCTGTGAGAATCACATCCAGTGCGGTGAGCACAACCGGGTCGTCATCCACCACCAGTATTTTGGCTTTGCCATTCATTCTGCGAAAGTTGGTCTTTTGAGCACAAAATTGAAAACCCTTCAGGCTGCAATATTGACATCCTGCGCCCCGGATATACCCACCTATACTTCACGTAGCCAGGCGATTATCCCATTTCTTCCCAACCGCAGCGTTCCCGACCCACAGCACGTGCGATCTGAGCAGTTCAGAGAGAGTGCAGGATCGGCAGTCAAGGAGGTGCCGGTTCGGGGATCAATTTCTTCGCACCTGCGCGTCCGTTATATCAGCCATTGACACATAAGCCGGGAAAGTGTAAATTTACCACCCGACTGAAATGACCATGAATTTCTCTACACAATCCGAAGAACTCACGCTTGAAGACCTCCTGACAGCAGAGGAACATCAACTGATTTTATTCAATGATGATGTGAACACCTTTGATTTTGTCATCGAGAGTCTCGTCAGCATTTGCCGGCATGACCCGCTGCAGGCCGAGCAATGCGCGCTGATTGTTCACTACAAGGGAAAATGCGCGGTCAAGAATGGCACATTCGACGACCTGGAGCCGATGTGCACCGCATTGCTCGACCGAGGACTCACAGCTGCCATCGAGCAAACGGTCTGAAGCCTTCCGACATGAAAATCCGGAAGCACCATCTGGCGATCGGTATCCTAATGGTGATCATAGTCGGCTGTGCGCGTGTACCCGTTACGAATCGCCGCCAGCTCAACCTTGTAGGAGAATCGGAAATGATCTCCATGAGTACGCAGGCCTACTCCGATTTTCTCACCCAGAATGATGTTCTGCCTGACTATGACGACCGTGTAGAACAAGTACGGATCATCGGTGATCGCATTCGTGCGGCTACTGAAAAATACTTGAGCGATCAGGGATTATCACGCCGCACCCAGGGTTTCCGTTGGGAGTTCAATGTCGTAGATGACCCTTCGGTGAATGCGTGGTGCATGCCGGGCGGACAAGTCGTAGTATACACCGGTATCCTTCCCGTATCCGGAGATGATGCGGGCCTGGCTGTGATCATGGGCCATGAGATTGCGCATGCCATAGCCCGGCACGGCAACGAGCGCATGAGTCAGGCCCTGCTGGTAAATGTAGCCGGAGCCACCATCGGTTCTGTTATGCAGGATGATCCGGCACTTGCACGTGAACTCTTCCTTCAGTCCTTTGGCTTGGGGTCCACACTCGGCATGCTGGCGTTCAGCCGCGCGCATGAGACGGAAGCCGATAAGCTCGGACTCGTCTTCATGGCCCTTGCCGGCTATGATCCGCGCGCCAGCATTGGCTTTTGGGAGCGTATGTCAAAAGTGGGAGGACCTTCCCCACCCGCCCTCCTGAGCACCCATCCCTGCGATGAGACCAGGATAGCTACCCTTCAGGAATTCATGCCTGAAGCATTCTCCTACTACAAGCCTTGAAGCCAGGTATCATGCTGGTCATAACAGCGTGTCATACTGCCTGTGCCGAAGCACACCTTCGGACCGTACCTTTGCCACGCTTCAGAACCTTCAAACCACCACCCTTCATATGATTTCTGAACGACTTAAAATGATTGAACATATGCTGGAAACCAATCCACGCGATAGTTTCCTGCATTACGCCGCCGCTCTGGAACACCATAAACAAGGAGACCTTGCGCGAGCCATCAGCATCCTCCGGCAGATAGTCCGTGAAAATCCGGACTACCTCGCGAGCTACTACCAACTGGGTAAATTTCTCGAAGAAAAAGGCAAGTCGACTGAGGCCATCGAAGTGTACCAGAGTGGTAAGGGAATTGCCCGCCGGCAGAATGACATGAAGACCCTTGGCGAACTCTCCGAGGCGCTCATGTTGCTCGATGTATATGAAGACTGATGCACGTGAACCGCAAGGACACCCGCATTGCGTTCTACTGCAGTTCACTCAGTTGGGGTGGGCTGGAGATCAATACGCTTCGGTATGCCCGGTGGATGCAGGATGCGGGCTATCAGGTGTGCATCTATACCCCTGCAGGAACTCCGCTTCATGATGCTGCGGTACGCACGGGCATTCCCCTTCGTAAGATTCGGCGCAACC
This sequence comes from Flavobacteriales bacterium, assembly GCA_947456965.1. Classification (GTDB taxonomy): domain Bacteria; phylum Bacteroidota; class Bacteroidia; order Flavobacteriales_D; family Sanyastnellaceae; genus CANGTU01. The sequence goes on along the minus strand of CANGTU010000021.1, from coordinate 16,261 downwards.
GCAAGTACCTCGATCTCTCCGCTGCCATTCAGATAAGCCGCATGTTCCGGGCTGATGGCATGCATGTGGTTTGGTTCCGGGATACCCGCGATATGGATGTGCTCGGCTGGGCCCGACGCTTTGCCATGGGAAAAATCAAACTGATCTACCAGCAGGCCATGCAGTTTGGCATCTCCAAGCGCGATCCGTTTCACGCCTTCCGCTTTCGGGCTATTGATATCTGGGTGAGCACACTTGACTTTCTCGCGGAACAGGTGCGCACACAAACCCATTTTCCTGCAGCAAGAATCCGTGTCATCCCGCTGGGAAGTGATATCCTCGTGGACCGCAGTTCCCGCGATCAGGTGCGCAGTTCATGGAACATTCCACCGGGAGGCACGGTAGCCGGTGTCTTCGGGCGCCTGGATCCCCTGAAAGACCAGCTGTGTGCCATCCGGGCACTGCATCTGCTGCATGCCCGCTATCCCGGGATGCACCTGATCATCGCAGGATCAAGCACCCGCAATGAAGGCAATGACTATGAACGCATGCTCAGAAGGCATGTGCACCAACTTGACCTTCAGGATCACGTCCATTTTATTCCTCACTCCGACCGCATCCACGAATGGTATGCAGCGCTTGACCTCTTTCTGCTGACCAGCAGAGGTGAAACATTTGGCACCGTTACGATCGAGGCGATGCACTTTGGGCTGCCCATTGCAGGCACGAACAGCAGCGGCACCCCTGAGCTACTCGAGCATGGTCATGCTGGCCTCCTTTATGAGCCGGGAAATGCTGACGAACTCAGCCAATGCTGCATGCGTTATCTGGAGTCACCCGAACTCGCCCGAAGCACCGGTGAATATGCTGCGCAGCGGGCGCGTCGCTTGTACTCGAAAGAAGCCAGTGTGGCCGGTATGGCAGCAGTTGTCGACGGCCTGATCAGATGACTGCTGACTCCTATCTTTACCTGCCATGAATCCTGTCCGGATCCTGATCATGTTGAGTGCTTTGTGGACCACTGGTGCTGCACAGGATACCTTGAACCGGCGGAAACCGTTTGCCGGTGATCTGGATCTCCACGTGGCCCTGCAAGGAGGGTTTATTGCGGCTCACCGTGATCAGATGAAACATCTGCAGCAAGGACACTCAATAGGAGGATTCATCCAGATTATCCGTCCCACCCATGGACAGAAGCCGTGGCACGTTCTCTACAACTTTCCTGAAACAGGCATCGATCTTTTCTTTAATTACACCGGTAATGCACGTCAGCTCGGCAACCAGATAGGCGCCTGTTATATCGCCAATCTCACCATCAACCGCGAAACCAGGCCGAAAGGCACATTCCGTCACGTGCTCCTGATCGGTATCGGACCTGGCTACACCACCCGCACATGGGATCTCGAAAGCAACAGACAGGCCGACGTGCTGGGTTCGCATATCAATGCGGCACTGCTTCTTGGGTGGACGGCCGAAGTGGTTCGCACGAATAAAGTTTCCATTCGCAGCGGCGTGCGCATCACCCATTATTCCAATGGTGCATTTCAGTTGCCCAATCTCGGCACCAATAATGTGGCCTTGTTTCTACAGGCCGGCTGGCTTCGGCAGCGAGATTCCTTCAGGAACACCGAAACTGCGTCCACTGACTCTCTTCGCCGCTGGACGGTTCAACTCGCCGTCACCGGAGGCATTCAGGAAGTTCCACCCCTCACCTACCCCAAACAGGGAGTGGGTGTAGTTTCCGCATGGATACAGCGTCGTCATTCATGGAAAGCATCGTTCAGCGGAGGAGTAGATCTTTTTTACAAGCATGCCTTGAGAAGGCAGTTTGAAAACCGCGATGGCACACCCCCCGCATTCACCGATCAGGTGCAGGCCGGTTTGATGGTGGGATATAACCTGCACTTCAATCGACTGCGCTTTGCTATGCAGCAGGGCGTTTATGTGCGTGATGCATGGAAAGAGAACGGCCTGCTCTACCATCGCTTCGGACTTCGCTATGAGGTAAGCTCGCACTGGTTCCTGCACCTGATGCTCAAAACCCATTTTGCCAAGGCCGACCACAGCGAGTTCGGATTCGGCTATACCCTTTGATCCATGAACGCCATTCGTGTCCTGCTCCTGATCATCGCACTGGCATCCTGCAATAAGGAAAGCGCACCAGATTGCTTCAAACGCGCCGGATCAGAAGCCACTGAAGTGCGTGAGCCCGGCACATTCAACCGGATAGAACTTCGCGACTACATTCACTATGAGTTAGCAGAAGACTCCCTGTACCGGATCGAAATCACAGCACCGGAGAATCTGATTGGTAAAATCACCACGACAATAGAGGATGGTCAACTGCTCGTACGCAATGAAAACACATGCAACTTCGTACGCTCATTCAAACAGCGCATAGTGGTCAGAATATATGCCCCATCATTTCCCGATGTTCAGAACTATTCAACCGGAGATTTGCGCACCACTGGTACGATACGCTCTGCCTATTTCAAACTGGAAAACCGGCAAGCCGCCGGCCGTATTTTTGTGCGTCTCGACAACGATTCAGCCAGCATATTCACCCACACCGGAGTTTGTGATGTCACGCTTACCGGCAGCACTGGCACCATCCATCTTTTTTCGCAAGGCGTGGGATTGCTGGATGCCTCGGCTCTTTTCAGCCATAGCGCCTATGTGAACAACTCCTCCATTCAGGATGTGCAAGTGCGTTGCAGCGATTACCTCTTTGCACTTGTGCGGCTGAATGGAAACGTATATGCTTATGGCAATCCTGCTCAGGTAAGCCGGCAGGAGCTAAGCACGGGCCGGTTGATCCTTGTAGACGAATGATCAGGACCATGCCCGGAGGAGCGCCTCCAGCACATGCGGCGGACAGCGCATGGGTCGTCCGCCTGAGCGGCTCACAAACGCCAGATCTGTAGAGGCTGTATTCAGCAGCTCACCATCCCGGCGCGTTTCGTATTGGAAGCGAATGCGTGCGGTCGGCGCTTCCGGAATGGTGCTCACCACCATCAGTTCATCATCATAAAGTGCAGGCAGGAGGAATTTAATCTCATAGGAAATCACGGGAAGCAGTATGCCCTCATCCTCCAGTGACCGATACGTGATACCCGCAGCACGCAACAGCTCAACCCGGGCTACCTCGAAATACGCGGCATAATTCCCGTAATAGACATAGCCCATCCTGTCGGTCTCCGCATAACGCACGCGGATTACGGTACTCTTCTTTAGCATGGATGGCATGATACAAACAAAACGGGAAAAACCAAAGCCCGAATAACTGAATTTTATACCCCTAAAATGACCATCTGATGTCTAACGTAGTGTAGGTGACGATCTTAGCCGACATGACTTCGTGTAATTATCCCGCACTAGCCGGAATTCGCAACAGTCGCGGCTTTCAGACTTCTTGCAGACGTGTCAAAAATTGCTTCATGTCAAGGGGGGAGAACTTTTTTTTTTCACTTTTTTCGTTCTTCATTTGTCGCCGCGAGTTCAGCGTTCACTTACATTCGTGTCCGCCCGGCCTTAGTTAAAGACTTAGTACCGTTAACCAGACTTACTCTATGAAGAAGGACTATAATCAGGTATGGCAAAATTGCCTTGCTGTCATCAAAGACAATGTGAGCCCGCAAGGGTTCAAAACCTGGTTTGAGCCCATCAAGGCGGTGAAGTTGGAGGATAGTGTGCTGACTATCCAGGTCCCCTCCCAGTTCTTCTACGAGTGGTTGGAGGAGCACTACGTCACGCTGCTGAAGAAGATCATCCGGAAAGAGCTCGGAACGGAAGGTCGCCTGGAGTACTCCATTATTATGGAGAATAACCTGAATAGCGCAAACCCCTATACGATTAAGGTACCTACCAGCAATCGGAAGGCCATTAAAAATCCTCCGGTGAGCATGCCGCTCGACCTCGGTGAGACCCCCATCAAGAATCCTTTTATCATTCCGGGTCTCCGCAAGCTGAACATTGACTCCAACCTGAACCCCAATTACTCGTTTGATAACTTCGTCGAGGGGGAGAGCAACCGGCTGGCCCGCAGTGCCGGCTTTGCCGTTGCCGGTAAGCCAGGTGGTACAGCGTTCAATCCGCTGCTCATCTATGGTGGTGTTGGATTGGGGAAAACCCATCTGGCGCATGCCATCGGGCTTGAGATCAAGAGCAAGTTTCCGGACAAAACCGTCCTCTATGTGAGTTCCGAGAAGTTCACCCACCAGTTCATTGACGCAGTCAAAAACAACACGGTAAATGACTTCTCGCATTTCTATCAGATGATCGACGTCCTGATTATTGATGACGTCCAGTTCTTCAGTGGCAAGGAACGCACCCAGGATGTTTTCTTTCACATTTTCAATCACCTGCATCAGACGGGTAAGCAGATTATCCTGACCAGCGACAAGCCGCCTGTAGAAATGCAGGGTATGGAACAGCGCCTGCTCTCTCGCTTCAAGTGGGGGCTCAGTGCGGACCTTCAGGTGCCCTCCCTGGAAACCCGTATTGCCATTCTGCGCAAGAAGATGTATTCCGATGGTATTGAGCTGCCGGATGATGTGGTCGAGTACCTGGCCTACTCCATCACCACCAATGTGCGTGAGCTCGAGGGGGCACTCATCTCTCTGATTGCCCAGTCATCCCTCAATAAAAAGTCGATCAACCTCGATCTGGCCAGGCAGATGATTGACAAGTTCGTCAAGAACACCGCGCGCGAAGTAAGTATAGACTATATCCAGAAGGTCGTATGCGACTACTTTGACCTTCCCATTGAATTGCTCAAGAGCAAGACCCGCAAGCGCGAGATTGTACAAGCCCGGCAGATTGCCATGTACTTCGCCAAGAAAATGACGAAGAGCAGTCTGGCGAGTATAGGAGCTCACTGCGGAGGTAAAGATCATGCTACTGTGCTGCATGCCTGCCGTACGGTCAATAACCTGCAGGAAACCGATAAGCACTTCCGGAAGTACCTCGAAGATCTGGAGAAAAAACTCAGCATCGCCTGATTCGAAGACCCGCCCCGGCGGGTCTTTTTCTTGCTCCCAAGTCAGGCTTTGGTTAATTTAGCTTTATGAAGACCTTTATCCTAATCTTGCTCGCCACTCTGCCCTGGGTGTTGTCAGCGCAGACCGCAGAAATCATCGATCAGAGTACAGCATTATTCGAACAGGGTAATCACCGGGGAGCGCTCTCGGTCATCAACAAAGGCATCGAGCAATATCCCGACTCCGGTGACCTCTACTTGCACCGGGGAGATATTCATTATGCTCTCGAAGACCTGGAGAATGCATGGAGAGATTATACAAGCGCTGTTGAAAAGGACGAAACCCATCCGATGTACAGGATACACCGAGGCGTGCTTCTGACCAGTGCCGGGATTTACGATGGAGCGCTTGCCGATTTCCAGGTCGCACTCAACGAGGCGGGTTCCGACAAAGTGCTCAAGGCCGTGCACCTCAACAGATCCACCACTTACCAGCTCGTTCGCCGTTTCGATTTGGCTTATGATGACCTCATGGCCGCCTACCATATTGACTCCACCGACATTGGTGTTGTGAATAACCTCGGCACCCTCCTCGATGAGCTCAACCGTCAGGAAGAGGCCCTTATCTACCTCAACAAGGTGATTGAACTCGATTCTACATTTCTGGGGGGATACGCCAACCTTGCATTTCAGTACGGAAAACTCGGCAGATTTCAGGAAGCTTTGAAGATGAGCAACAAGGCCATAGAACTGGCCCCGAAAGAGGGAATCCTGTACAACAACCGGGGATATGTTTATTACTGTATGGGACAATACAAGGATGCAATGAAGGATATTGAAAAGTCCATGGAAATGTATCCAACCAATTCATACGCTTTCCGGAACAGGGCATTGGTGTATATCGCTTTGAACAAAACATCCAAGGCCTGCGATGATCTTCAACATGCTATTGATCTTGATTTCACCACCAATTACGGATCCGAATGCGAAGAGTTGCAGCGTAAGCACTGTCACTGATGAGCGATCAGTATCCTCCGGGATGCGATGATCAAAAAATCAGGAATAACGCGTTGAGAATGATGAAGAACACGCCCTGCAGCACGAGGTAGAAGAGCGCCATGCGATTCACTCCCCGTGAGAGATAAGGATGTGCAATGAACGCAATGACAAATCCTGTAACCAGCCAGCCGACAAAGTTGTGAATTCCAGGATAGGTCATGGGACTAGCACCCTGGTAGAATGTCCAGAAATCCAATCTGGGCGCCACCCCTTCCATCAGCAGGTCAAGCGCGAGCAACATTCCCGAAACACTTAAGGCCGCCAGCCAGCGACTCTGGATGAGCAAGTGGTGACGGGCCACCTGCAGACCGGCAAGCACGAGCACAGCCCAGTTCAATCCAATGAGCAGCGGTACACCCACGCACTGAAAACCAAAGGAAGAGCCGTACAGGTAGTCACCAAAAATGTAGGTGGTATTTACGCCAACCACCTCCACAAACCATCCCGCAAAAGCAGCGCCCAGAAATCCAACGGGCAGAACCCAACTGGAGCGCTCATGGGAAGCCACCACTAAAGCAGCAGAAAGGAGAAGATTGAAAGGAGTAAAAGCCAGAAAGAAATCCGGGGCCAGAAGAAGGCCAACTGCACCTGAAACGTGAACCAATACCAGCCATGCGATAACCCAATAGCGGTATCTGACAAGTACATTCATGGATAGCGTCGGGTGATGAGTTCAGCAGTAATACGAGCACCAAATAAGCACAAAGGTATGCCACCACCGGGGTGCACACTTCCTCCGCAGAAATACAATCCGCGATACATGGTGGATTCATTGGCATGGCGGAGGAAGGCCGCAAACGGACTATTGGAAGCATTGCCATAAAGTGCTCCGAGGTATGACGATGTCCGCGTCTCGATGAGCACCGGATCAAGGTAGTCTTCCACCTCAATCAGCGATGCGATATCCGTACCAAGTGCATGTGAAAGCTTCTTCAGCATGACGCTGCGTGACTCATGTCTGAAGGCATTCCAATCCTGGCCCGACTGGTGCGGCACATTGATCATCACAAACCAGTTCTCGCATCCGGAGGGCGCATCTCCTTCTACTTCCTTCGAGGTGATATTGACATAAATAGTGGGATCACTGTAGCTCACTCGTTGCCGGAAAATAGCATCAAACTCCGCTTGGTAGTCTTCTGCAAAGAAGATGTTGTGTACCCCGAGTTCAGGAAACGACCTCCGGATTCCCCAGTAAAAGATGAGCGCTGAGGAAGATTTTTCCTGCGCCAGTAAACGCTCCGGTGCAGAGTCCCCCTCCAGCAGCAACCGATAGGTGGGGTGCATATCTGCATTGCTGACCACAACAGGTGCCAAATAGCGGCCACGGGCTGTTTCTACCCCCTGCACTGCACCATTCTCCCGGAGTATAGAGGTGACCGGCTCTGAAAACCGGAACTCCACTCCCATGCGACTGGCCAGCGCATGGATCGAAGAGGATATTGCGCCCATTCCCTGCTCAGGAAGGTAAGCACCTATCCCCTGCTCGAGATGTGGAATCAGCATCATCATAGCAGGCGCCTGATACGGGTCGCTGCCGTTATAAGTGGCAAATCGGTTGAAGAACTGTACCGTTTTCGGATGGCGGAATGAGCGCCTGTTGAGCAGGTCCAGCGTGCCACGAAAAGGCAGAAAAGGCATTGAAGCGATTCCCTTCCATACGGGACCCGACAACCATTTCAGCCGATGGAGCGATTGATGGAGAAATACGGGGGCCGTGCGCTCATAGACGTAACCCGATTTCCGCGCGTAGCGGCGCACCGCATCCTCGTCTTCGCCAAAATGAGATGCCAGTTCCCGGGCCAGCTCATCAGCATCAGCAGACGCGTGAAAGCGGGTGCCATCATTCCAGAAGTAATGGCAAATGGTATCCAGACGCTTGTAGCGGAAATGACTGGCAGGTTCCTCTCCGCATAGCCGAAACAACTCATCCACCAAATCGGGCAGAGTGAATAAACTCGGTCCAAGATCAAACCTATACCCGCCCAGTACTCGCTCGCGCAGTTTACCGCCAGGACCATCCGAAGATTCCATAACGGTCACCTTCCAGCCCTTGGCAGCGAGCCGCACCGATGTGGCGAGGCCGGCTATTCCGGCTCCAATGATGATTGCCTGTTTCTTCATGATCAGTAAACCACTGCGCAGCCCTGTTTTCGGTGGTGATGCGCTGTGCGGTTGCGTTGTGCAAGCTAATCACTTACCGGATCACGATCAGCTCCCCACCTCCACCCGGTGTCCCGTGCGATCTACAAACACCGTGTACACCTGTCCGCGGAACAATACCCTAAACTGATAGGCCTCCCACCGGGCGGGAAGCATTGGTGAGAATAAGAGCTGGTTATCCTGCACGCGCATTCCGCCGAATCCCTGCACCACAGCCATCCATGTTCCCGCCATGGATGTAATATGCAGACCCTCATGGGCCTCATGGTTGTAGTCGTCCAGGTCGAGGCGACTGGTGCGCATGTACATCTCGTATGCCTTTTCTTCATATCCGAGTCGTGCGGCGAGAATAGCGTGCACACAGGGTGAAAGGGACGATTCATGAACTGTTCGCGGCTCGTAGAAGTCGAAGTTGGCCTTGAGCTGAGCAGCCGAGAAATCATCTTCGAAGAAGTAGAGGCCTTGAAGCACATCTGCCTGCTTGATGAACACACTGCGCAGGATGCGGTCCCAGCTCCAGTGCTGGTTGATCGGGCGCTCCAACGGATCGAGGTCAGCTGCCGTGAGTTGCTCCTTATCCATGAAGCCATCCTGCTGCAGGAAGACATCTGTGCCTTCCAGTACAGGGAAGTACATGCGGGAGATGATATCCATCCACCGAGTGCGCTCTTCCTCCTCGTTCAGCTCATAGCGGAGTGCCTTTTCCGCAAAGGCCTTCGGGTCATGCGTCTTCACGTAATCCAGCGCCTCTATACACCACTTCAGGCACCACGTGGCGATGTAATTGGTGTACCAGTTGTTGTTGACGTTGTTCTCGTATTCATTCGGCCCGGTTACGCCGAGGATCACATAGCCCTTCCTGGGCTCGCTGTAATTCACACGTTGCGACCAGAACCGAGCTATGCCGATCAGCACATCAAGCCCGAATTCACACAGGTAACGGTGGTCGCCCGTATAGCGGATGTAGTTCCAGATGGCATAGGCGATAGCGCCATTGCGATGAATTTCCTCGAAGGTAATTTCCCACTCGTTATGACACTCCTCCCCGTTCATGGTGACCATGGGATAAAGTGCCGCCCCACCGGTGAAGCCCAACTTCCGGGCATTTTCAATCGCCTGTTGCAAGTGCTGGTAACGGTAGATCAGCAGCTGTCGGGCTACCTGCTGGGGCTTTGTGCTCATGTAGAACGGAAGGCAATAGGCCTCGGTATCCCAATAGGTACTTCCGCCATACTTCTCTCCGGTAAATCCCTTCGGACCGATATTGAGTCGTGCGTCCTCCCCCGTGTAAGTCTGATTGAGCTGGAAGATATTGAAGCGAATGGCTTGCTGAGCTTCGGGATCTCCGTCAATGCGGATATCCACCGTGGACCATATGCTGGCCCACCGGGCCTCATGCTCTTCTCGCATGGCCTCGAAGCCCGTGTCACGGGCAGCGAGAGATTCGCGTATGGCCTCCTCTCCTGCCTGAGCAGCGGGCGCGTGAAGCGAACTCACGATGCCCACATACTTATGCAGAACTGCGGAATGGCCGTTGGGGACACGTACTTCAGTCGCACAAGCCGCACGAGCCTGACTTGTGAAGGCCTCCCAAACCGATTCCCTGTTCAGTGTATGGGTCATGGCCACTGCCAGCTCGAACTCCGTTTTCCGGGTGCGCGTCACTACACCACCTGAAGACGCTTCCGCCCACTGATCAACAGGAGCCCAGAAGCGTTCGTCATAATTGGCATCATGGTTCCTGACATCACCATCAAGGCAGGACTCAAAGCGGACCACACCACTGAAGTTGACCGGCGTTACGGAATAACGGATAGCCGCCTGTGCATCGCGCGACATGGAGCAGAAGCGCATGGCCTCAACATCCACTTGCTTACCATCTCCAATGATAGCACTGAACCGCCGGGTGAGCAGACCTCGACGCATGTCAAGCTCCCGGTAAAAATCGATCAGTTGGCAAGACGCCAGATCGAGCTCTGCACCATCTACCCAAACCCGGATTCCAATCCAGTTGGTGCTGTTCAGCACCTTGGCGAAATACTCCGGATACCCATTTTTCCACCAACCCACCCGGGTCTTGTCCGGATAGTACACTCCGGCTACATAGCTGCCCTGTAAGGTTTCGCCGCTGTAGGATTCTTCATGATTGGCACGCTGACCAAAGCGTCCGTTGCCAATGCTGAAAATACTCTCTGAGCTGCGCTGGTGCTTCGGGTTAAAGCCTTTCTGAATAATCCTCCAGGGGTCGGTATGCAGATATCTGATCATGTCAAAACGGTTTGGCGGACGCGAATCTACATCGCAGCAAGCTGCCCGTGCCGGTGTCCGGACGGGCAAAGAAAAGAAAGTGTATGAAATACACCAACCAGATATTCAGTCGGCTTCAAATTCTTTGAGCATCCGCGTGAAGACAGCATAATTGTTTCCCGCGTGATAGGCCATTTCAAATGTTCTTCGGGCCGCCAGCGAGCAGGCCTTCCATGCTTCCGTATCATCCAGCAAGGCATTGATACGTGCGGCCACGTCTCCGTGACGAAACTCGACCGGTATGAGGATTCCGTTGACGTTATTGACGATCTCCGGATTGCCCACGGTAGCGGTAGCCAGCATAGGCACTCCAAAGGAAGCTGCTTCCATGAGGGCCACTGGTATACCCTCCGCCCGGCTGAGGTTGACGATCAGATCCACCTCATGGCTCCGGTAGAATGCAATCACCTCATGATTGGGCAGCCGGCCTGCAAATTCCACGCGGTGATGAGGCGCAAGACGACTCAATTCATCCGCGATATGCTGCTTTTTCAGTTCGCTTCCCTCACCGAAGTGAACCCAGCGGATGGGCTGGTGTACATGCGCGAGGATGGCCGGCAACTCATGGAGTCGTTTATTCGGACTAAGCAAAGAGCAGGTCACCAGGGTGCGCATGCCGGAGACGGGATCACGCGGAGCGAATCCATGGTCGCGCACCCCTAGCCGGGCCACTGCTGTGCGCCTCGCGTACTGCGGAAACGTGCGCTGAACAAACTGATATCCATGGTCGGAGATAGTGAAGACCCGGTCGGCCTGCTTCCACTTCAGTTGCTCAAGCGGAATGTGAATGCCCTTGCTGCCCTGAATCACATTCCAGTCGCGATGGTACAGATCACCAGAGTGGGCCCGGGCCACCTGGGGCAAATGAATTCCACCGGCATAAGTCTCCATGAGCCATGTGAGCACCAGGCTATTGTGGAACCAGTAATGATAGCAGATGGCGTTATCGGGCGTCAGGCCCTCTGACCGCATCCACATGTTCAGTGCATATGCATTGCGGTACAGGTGCCGCAGGATAGCCGCCAGCACCTTTCGACGACGGAACATCATGCCCCGCTCGCGGCTTGAAGTCCACTCAGCCAGCAATACAGCCATCACCGCGCGCTCCCGGGCCATGCGCGAAATACCAGGAGCAGGAAGGCGGTTGAGGTGGAGGAGCTCCAGGCCTTCCATGGCCGGCATTCTGTTATCCGCTGGATTATACTCATGCTCATCCAGCGGAATCAAGACCACCCTCTTGAAGCCGGCAAGGAGCGCATCCAACTCGTTGAAGAGGTAATTCTCTTGAATACCAAAGGGAAACTGCTTGGTGAAGAGCAGGCAGGTGTCGCGTGAAGCAGGCATTCAGACAGATTATCGGTACTCAGGGAAAGTCCCATTCGGTGGGTACAAAGATGGTCTCTGGAGCGTAAAATCAACGAATTGGCCGAAGGAAGTATACGTTCCTCGCGTGAATGGAACTCGTGATTACCTTTGCGCTGCGTGATATTCAGACCTTTTCCGGAACTTGATTTACGTTGATGAGCACGAAGAATGAACACTGGGACCTGGTGATTGAGCCGAGCCAGTCACCCTTCAGGTTAAACCTGAGGGATGTATGGCACTACCGGGACCTGCTCTATCTGCTCGTGAGGCGCGATTTTGTCAGCTTCTACAAGCAGACCATCCTCGGACCCGCCTGGTTCTTCCTTCAGCCGCTGATCACTACGATTACCTTCACCTTTATATTCGGACGGCTCGCGAAGATTGATACAGGTGATACTATACCTCAGCCCTTGTTTTACATGGCCGGTATCGTTACCTGGAATTACTTTGCGGAATGCCTGACGAAGACCAGCACGGTGTTCAAGGACAATGCCGGCATCTTTGGAAAAGTCTACTTCCCTCGCCTCATCATGCCACTCAGCATAGTGTTGAGCAACCTGCTCAAGTTCGGGGTACAGCTGCTCCTTTTTTTCATCATGTTAGCTTATTACATCATTGCCCGGGATTATCATCCCGGGATCAGCGCCCATATCCTCCTCTTTCCTCTGATGGTGGCCATTATGGCCGGATTGGGGCTTGGGCTGGGCATGATCATCAGTGCAGCCACCACCAAGTACCGCGATCTGGCCTTTCTCATCACCTTTGGCGTTCAGCTATTCATGTACGCTACACCAGTCATTTATCCGCTGTCCACCTTACCGGAAGCTGCTCGAGGCATCATGCAGTGGAATCCCATGGCGCCGGTTATTGAAGGCATCCGATACGGCTTTTTTGGTGAAGGATTATTCAGTTGGTCCTATCTGACCTACAGCATGGGCATTACCACCATCATCCTGCTGTTCGGTATGGTGATCTTCAATCGGGTTGAGAAAAAATTCGTAGATACAGTCTGATTATGTCCACTGCCATACAGGCCGAACAGGTTTCCAAGCTCTATCATCTCGGTGAAATCGGGACAGGAACGCTGAGCCGCGACCTTGAGCGGTGGGTGGCGCGAGTGCGCGGAAAAGAAGATCCGTTTCTCAAAATCGGAGAAACCAATGACCGCTCAGTTGCAGGAACAAGCGATATCGTGTACAGCCTGAAAAACATCAACTTCAGGATCGAACAGGGAGATTCAGTGGGTATCATCGGAAAGAATGGAGCGGGTAAAAGCACGCTGCTCAAGATTCTCAGCCGCGTTACGAGTCCCACGACAGGACGCATTAAAATCCGCGGGCGCGTTGCCAGTTTGCTCGAAGTAGGCACTGGCTTTCACCCCGAGCTTACCGGTAAAGAAAACATCTACCTCAACGGCGCCATTCTCGGCATGCGCAAGCGCGAGATCGATGCCAAACTCGATGAGATCATCGCCTTCAGCGGAGTAGAGCGGTACATCGGCACACCGGTGAAACGCTACTCAAGCGGAATGTATGTGCGCCTCGCCTTTGCAGTAGCCGCTCACCTTGAGCCTGAGATTCTGATCGTGGATGAAGTGCTTGCTGTGGGTGATGCAGAATTTCAGAAAAAGTGCCTGGGTAAAATGAAAGATGTGCGCGGTGAGGGACGCACGGTCATCTTCGTCAGCCATAATATGATTGCCGTCAAGTCGCTTTGCCGCACCGGAATATTGCTTCAGAACGGCGAGATTGCCTTGCAGGGCGATATTGATTCCGTCGTTCAGAATTACAGTAAATCCAGTGTCAACCAATCCGCGCGCACCATTGGCGTAGCTGAAAAAGGAATCACACTGGAATCCCTCGAATGCAGTGATAACGGAAATCAGGGCATGTTTGAGATTGACTCCGATCTGACGCTCAAAGTCAGTATCAGAAGTGAAGTCCATCACGAGCTCATCTCTGCGAATGTCTTCTTCAATACGCCAGATGGCAGCCTCATTTTCCAGGCCTGCTCCCACGGCACTCCGGTAGAACCCGGACATTATGCTTTTATATGCACGATCCCGGCCAATATGTTAAACGACAACATATACGCCCTGGATGTCATGATTGTAGAGCGCGGAGAACGCGGATTGATTTTCGTCAAAGATGTCATGTCCATTGAGGGCGTGGAGAAGAAGAGAAAAGGTGCATGGCTGGGCAAATTCCCCGGCCTAATACGACCGATGACCTTGCCGTGGAAAATTGAAAAGGCAGTGGATGTTCCAACTCAGGGTGAACCGATATAGAAACCGCTACAGACTGATTTGCAGCACATGATACCTGTTACAAAAACATTTCTCCCGCCTCAGGAAGAGTATCAGGAATTGCTGCGGGGAGTCTGGAACACGCAACTGCTCACCAATCGGGGAGCATTGCTTCTGCAGCTTGAATCCGAGTTGAAATCGTATCTGGGAGCCGACCACTTCGTGGTTATGAATAATGGAACAGTACCTATCCAGATAGCGATTCACTTGCTGGCTGACGGCGGGGATGTAATCACCACCCCATTCAGCTACGTCGCCACCACAACGGCCATTCTATGGCAAAAATGCAATCCCGTATTTGTAGATGTGGAGCCTGACTATCTGACCATCGATCCGGATCTGATAGAGGCCGCCATTACGCCCGCCACCCGTGCCATTCTGGCGACCCATGTGTTCGGGAATGCCTGCGATGTGGAACGTATCGGACAAATCGCACGGAAGCATGGGATCTATGTCATCTATGATGCTGCCCATTGTTTTGGGGTAAAATACCGCGGACAATCCATCTTCAATTACGGTGATATCAGTACCTGCAGTTTCCATGCTACCAAAATTTTTCATACCGCAGAAGGAGGAGCTGCATTCTGCCGTGATCAGGAGATGTATGACCGGATTTATTTCAGTCACAACTTCGGACACCTCACGCCCACAACCTTCAAGGCAGTAGGAATAAATGGAAAAATATCCGAACTGCAGGCGGCCATGGGTCTTGCTGTGCTGAAATACATGGATACCATCCTCGATGAACGCAAAAAACTCGTTGGCACCTATCATGACCTTTTGCGTCATGCATCGGTAAAGTTTATCCAACTCAGAGAGGGGCTTGAATGGAATTACAGCTACTACCCTCTGCTGTTTGCCGATGAGTCCGCACTGCTCAGCGTGATGTCCAGTCTTGAAACCATGGGCATATATCCAAGAAGGTACTTCTACCCGTCCCTCAACCAGTTGCCTTATCTGACCGCATCAACCCATACACCCGTTTCCGAATCTGCTGCATCCCGAATCCTTTGTCTGCCCCTGTTTGTGGGGCTGAAGGAGGACGATCAGATGCTCATTGCGAGCACTATAAACTCCCTTTGTCCGCAATGAAAGCAGCCATTATGCAGCCCTACTTCATGCCTTACATCGGCTACTTTCAACTGATGAACAGCGTGGATGTATTTGTGGTGTACGACACTATTGAATACACAAAAAAGGGCTGGATCAACCGTAACCGGATCCTGTTAAACAATCAAGAAGACTACATCACAATACCCCTAAAGAAAGATTCGGATTACTTGCACATCTCAGAGCGAAAGCTCTCCGATAGCTGGCCTCAGGATAGAGCCAAAATGCTCAATCGCATCCAGCAAGCTTATCGCAAAGCAGTCGGATTCAAAGAAACCTTCCCGCTGGTAGAATCATGTATTAAGCATGACAGCATGAATTTGTTTGCTTTTATTCTGAATAGCATTCATCTGATCAAAAACCATCTCGGCATCCCAACCAGGCTTATTGAATCATCTGCTATCCATGCAGATCACACATTGAAGTCGGAGTCGCGGGTAATCAGTATCTGCCAGGCACTGCATGCCACAGAATACATCAATCCCATAGGAGGACTGGAATTGTACTCTGAAACGACTTTCGCGGATGCCGGATTGAGCTTGAAATTTCTTAAAGCCAGAAATATCCCTTACGATCAGGGAAACAGTGCATTCATCCCATTTCTTTCAGTCATTGACGTGCTCATGTATTGCGGAAAAGAAAGGACGATGAATATGCTCCATGAATACGACTTTATACAACAGGACAAGAAGGCTTGAGTCAGCACAATAAGATATTTCCAACGTCAACCGAGCTGCCGGAAAGGCAAAACGTGCTCATATTTCCTGGCGGATCTGAAATTGCCATTGAGATCTTTCATTCCCTCCGGCACAATCTGCATGTTGACCTATTTGGAGCTTCCGGAAAATCTGATCATGCCTCCTTCCTTTATGACAGCGCTCATTACGACGAAGATGACTACTATATAAATACCCCTGACTTCATTGAGAAGTTCAATTCACTCCTGACTCGCTGGAATATCCGGTTCATATTCCCGACTCATGATACCATCACCCTTT
>CANGTU010000020.1 GCA_947456965.1 Flavobacteriales bacterium | reverse complement strand
GTGCGGGGCGTGGGAAATGGAATCGGGGATGGACAGGGTTTCTCCGATATAAATGGAGTCGAGTAGGGCGTCCAGCTGCTGCAGAAGTTTCTGTTCCCTTTTGCGGAGGGTGAGGAGTTTTTTCTGGTATTTGGCCAGGGTGGCTTCAATCTCTGCACTCGGACTGGCGGGCGGACAATACAGCGCTTTCAGTTCCGCTCTTCCGGGTTTTTGCGCAAGGCGTGCTTTGATCTGTTCATTCAGCAATTGAATCAGCGTGCTCGCTTCGTCGCCGGGAAACTTTGCCCGCTGTTCAATGGCTCCCACCATGGAAGTGGAGAGGAGGAGCAAGCTCGCCGTCTCGCTCAAACTGTCGCCCAGGGTTTTGCGGATCGTTTCGGTCATGGTAAATCCTTTACATGCAGCGATTTAAGACAGTCTGGTGGAAATTCAAAAATAGTTTGATTGAAATTTCCACCAAGGGGTTTTTCTGTTCGGTGGAAATTGGGAAGAAGTTCTTGTGCGATTTCCACCGGGGGGATCTTCGGGTTGGTGGAAATGCGGAATGGAATCGAATCAGATTTCCACCAAGGAGTGTGAAGGGTGGAGAAGGAGGTCATTCTCCTTTCAATAAGGGTTTGCGAATCAATCTTTGATTACTGCAGGAACGGTGGTGTAAGAGTCGCGCCGGACAGTTCAATGTGTGCATCAAACCGGATTCACGATTTCCACACCGTTCTTGTCGATGAAGCCAAACTTGCCGTTAAGTTTTACTTGTGCCCACCCTTTTTTGTAGATGCCGAACGGTTCAATGTGGTCATATACAGGCTTCACGACTTCGACACCATTCCTGTCGATGAACCCCAGCTTTCCGTTCAGTGTAACCAGCGCCCAGCCTTTCTTGTATATGTCAAACGGTTCAATGTGGTCGTACACAGGCATCACAACCTCGACGCCGTTTTTGTCGATAAAACCGAACTTTCCATTTAGCTCAACCTGCGCCCAACCTTTCAGATGCACATCGAAAGGTTCGATATTGTCATAACCTGTCTGTGCTTCCAATGTCGTCACTGCGAACATGGTCACTATAAAAAGGATTGTCTTTTTCATGCGTTAGTGGGATAAATGAGGTTTTATAGCTTGAATTGGTTTTTTAAAATTAATCAAACAAGCCTGATTCTCAAATTTTGTATGCTTCGATTTAAAGGGAGGAGGTCACCTCCGCCTGCTGCGAAGCCTTGTCTGTCCGCTACTGTTTTTTAAATGTCTTTGTCTGAATCACTCCCGGGGCAGAATGGGTGGAATAGGTAATTTTTATTTCGTCTTCAGCGGAATGGATTGTCACGTGTTTAAAATCAACCGGACCTTCTGCCTGCATATCCCATGTCCCATGGTCCTTTTCAAACAGGAGTAGCTTTCGTTCTTTTACCTGATAGGTGCAGCAAGAAGCCATCAATCCCTGAAATGCTGTGGAAATGACAATTCCGTCGGATTCAATTTCGGTGTCGTCAGGCAGCACAAGAAACAGAAGCACAGACAAAACCACTCCCCAAAACATACCGCGAATGAGCAGTCCTGCCATCAGGAGGAGCGCAGCAATTGCATACACCGAGAAGTAGAGATTGATCTTTTTAAACGGATTGAGGAACATCACGAACAACGTCAGTCCGCTGATTGCAGTCAGCATTTCCACACCAAATTCGATATTCCTCCCGAGGCTGTAGGTTGTGAACGCTTTGAATAGCGCATTTGCGACAGCTGCCGTCAAGGCGATAAAATGCAGTCGCAGGATTGCCTTCCGAAATCCGGGTTTCATGGAGTGGCTGGAGTCAGGCGCTTTGTGCACGTGCGGTGTCATGGCATCACCAATACGCATTTCTTCTTGTTTACGAAATATTCCCACTCAAATCCAGGGTAAGGAGGACACCGATTCCAATAATCAGGGCTAATATCAGGCTCAATGCGCCCAAGGTAAGAGCTGCATAGGAAATCCACTTTTGGCGGTGCAAATGAAGGCGTAGCTCTCGCTTATTCATGGTGAAAGCAACCAGCAGAAATGTGCCGAATATCAGTACTTTCCTCATGGGGCATGTGGCTTTACGATTGAGGCTAACATAGCTGCTGCTTGGGTTATTGTCCGCAACAAAAACCATTTGCGGCTCATTTCGAGCCTCATTGAGCCCATTCTGAATGAGTTTTGAGCCACAATCCGCACCTTCGTGAGCCGCAAATGGGGAATAATGGCTCAGAAGACTCAGGAAATACACACTGCACTGATCGACTTTATCCGGAGTCATCCCCGATGTTCGTCGAAGGAAATTCATAAGGGGACCGGAGAGAAATGGGGGTATGCCACTGAAAATCGCGCGATCCGGACATTACTCGATAAAAATTGGATTGTTGCTTCCGGTGCGGGAAAGGCAACGAAATACGAAGTAAGTCTTTCCCATAAGATGCTCTTTCCCATAGACCCGGAGGAGTGCTTTCAGAAGGAAATTGATGAGCGTGAAATTTCCGCGGACTTCAATGTGTCGCTGATTTCCGGTCCATTGCAGGGAATACCACTTTTTACCGATAAGGAACTGGAGCATTTGGCGCAGCTTCAGGCTACGTTCACCGGGCGCACAGAAGCCCTCAGTCCGGAAGAGAGTAGAATCCGGGCGAAACTGCGAGGCTTTTCTCCTGTTTTGATGGGTGCAATATCAGGGTTTATCCTGTTTTTTTAATGTAGTGAATAGGGTGCTTGTGTGATATTCTGGTGTAGTGTCGCGCCTTAGCCCATGCTCACGCAAGAGTCGGCTTGTTGATTTCCGGAGCATAGTCGGTAATGAAGAGGGATTAATGGTCCCTGCAGTGCGAGGGGGATGCGGCCTGGCATACGTGAACGGATCCCGATTGTCATCGTACCCCCGGGCAATGAAAAAGAGGCCAATGGCTCGATGTAAATTGGAGTTTTTATGGTAGAGACGATCTGGGGCCGGCGTTCTCAACCTCCTGGTTGTAATTTGGGTTGGAGAGTTAACGACTTCACAGGATAAAGGAAGTCTCAGTTGACCTGAACCCCATGCCGGGTGAGTCCGGGAAGATTCATCTAACCTTCATGGTTATCGAAATGACCAGCCCGCACCTTGATATTCCCCCCGAGCAAGGTATTCATAAATGAAATCAGCAGAGCGAGCAGGATTGCAGTCCAGAATCCGGCGATGTGAAATCCAGGAACGATCTCACGTGCAATCAGCAGGATGACTGCGTTGATCACAAGCAGAAAGAGCCCAAAGGTGAAAATGGTGGCAGGAATAGTGAGCACCACGAGTACCGGCTTCAAAAAAGCATTGAGCAAGGCAATGACCACGGCGGTGATCAATGCCACCCACGTTTGATCAAAACGCACTCCGTCCATCAGATAATCACCTATGATAAGCGCCAGAGCGCTCACCATGATCTGAAATGTAACTCTCCAGAAGGGGTTCGGCATAAGGGAGCAAATTTACGGCGCTCGCTGCAAATCTGTCCGCAGTTCTTCATTCCATATATCAGAATGGTATTGGCGAATCATGGCCATTGCTCGTGATATGTGAAGAAGTGGTGAGTGACAATCAGCTTGTTCCGTTGTGAGGGAATTACTTTTGTTCCGCAAATAATACCCCATGAAATTCTTTATTGATACCGCCAACCTCGAGCAGATACGCGAAGCCCAAGACCTGGGAATCCTCGATGGAGTAACCACGAACCCCAGTCTGATGGCCAAGGAGGGCATCAGCGGCCATGACAGGGTGATGAAGCATTACGTAGATATCTGTGAGATTTGCGTTGATGGCGACGTGAGTGCTGAGGTGATTGCGACCGACTATGACGGCATTATCCGGGAAGGGGAGGCGCTTGCGGCACTGCATGCCAATATAGTGGTCAAGGTCCCGATGATCAAGGAAGGGGTAAAGGCCATCCGCTACTTCAGCGATAAGGGAATCCGCACGAACTGCACGTTGGTATTCTCGGCCGGTCAGGCCCTCCTGGCCGCCAAGGCTGGCGCAAGCTACGTGTCACCGTTTATCGGCCGGTTGGATGACGTGAGCACGGATGGCGTGCAGCTCATCGAGCAGATCCGGCTGATCTATGACAACTATGGCTTTAATACGGAGATCCTGGCGGCCTCAGTCCGCCATCCGATGCATATTATTCAATGTGCGGAAATCGGTGCTGATGTCATGACGGGCCCGCTCAGTGCTATCCTCGCCCTGCTGAAGCATCCCCTCACGGATCATGGACTGGCGCAGTTTCTCGCCGACCACCGCAAGGCCGCTGATGCATCACGCTGACCCATGCTCATCGAGCTCCTTCCTGATAATATCGACAGCCGCAAGGTAGCCCGCATTGCAGAAGCGCTCCGGCAGGATGGTATTGTTGTTTATCCTACCGACACAGTGTATAGTGTAGGTTGCTCGCTGGAATCGGCCCGGGGTATTGAGAAACTGGCCAGGCTCAAGAATTTGAAACCGGAGAAGGCGCGCTTTGCCATCATTTGCAGTGACCTGACTCATTTGTCTGACTACGCTAAACAAATCAGCAATCCCTCATTCCGGCTGCTGAAGCGTCTGTTACCCGGGCCTTACACGTTTATTCTCGATTCCGGCGGAAATATCCCCCGCCATTTTCCCGGTAACCGGAAGACCATCGGGATACGCGTACCCGACCATCCGGTGCCCCGCGCTATTGTGGAGGCTCTCGGCTGCCCGATCATCACCACCTCGCTTCATGACCGCGATGAGATGATGGAGTACCCTACCGATCCGGAAGTGATCTATGATGAATGGCAGGATAAGGCCGATATCGTGGTGGCTTCGGGGTCCTGCGGACTGGTGGCTTCAACCGTTGTTGACCTCACTTCAGGCGAGCCGGTGGTAGTGAGGGAAGGAAAGGGAGAAGTGAATTGGTGATCAGCCAGATGCCGCTCCACGGATTGTGCGCATGGCGTCAGGCAGTAACTCGATCAGATCACTCGCCAGCAGGTTCTCGTTGGTTTTCCGGCTCGCCGCGAGATCGCCAGAATGCCCGTGCACGTAAACGCCCGCAATGGCAGCTCTGGAAGGTTCCATACCCCGGGCCATGAAGGCGGCGATAATCCCGGTGAGCACATCACCGCTGCCCGCGGTCGCCATACCAGCATTTCCGGAGAAATTGATCCACGTTTCTCCCTGCGCAGTCGCCACACAGGTATAGGCTCCCTTCAGCACAATGTGAATACCGAGCTCCGCGGATTTTCTCCTCAACATCTGGTAACGCTCCAGATGATTCTTGTGATAGCCGAAAAGCCGGTCAAACTCCCCCGGGTGGGGTGTGAGCACTGAGCCTTTCGGAATGCGGCTTAGCAGTTCGGACCGGGCTATTAGGTTCAGGGCATCCGCATCGCACACAAGGGGTATCCGGCAGTCGCGTAAAATCCGCTCAACAAGCAGCGCTGTTTCGGGCGAGGTGCCCAGTCCCGGACCCATGGCCAGCACTGTGGCGCGGTCGATGATCTGAGCGCCCGACAGGGCGTCAGTTCCCTCATCACTGATACACATGGCCTCCGGTATGGCTATCTGGAAGATCTCATATCCGCACGCCGGAATGGAGGCTGTAATCAATCCTGCACCTGCATGCATGGCAGCCGAGGCCGAAAGAATGGCCGCTCCCATCTTGCCCTTACTGCCGGCCATGATTTGCACGTGTCCAAATGAATTTTTGTGCCCGAAACGCTTCCTGCGAGGAATCCACTGATCCGCTTCTTCCTGGGTGAGGTACTGCAGCTCTGTTTCAATCTGCCCGAGGTAGCCGGGATGGAGGCCGATGTCCAGCACCGTCATGTTGCCCGCATACGCAGCGTGCTCCTCAAACAGCAGTGCGGGCAACGGGCGCTGAAAGGTGATCGTCTCCGTGGCCTCAATGATGGCCCCTTCCTGCAATTCGAAAAGATCAGGACGAAACCCCGAAGGCACGTCGATACTCACGATAAGGGCATTGCTTGCATTAATATGCCGGATCAACCTGGCCAGCCAGCCTCTCACCGGACGGTTGATGCCGGTTCCCAGGAGCGCGTCCACACACACTTCCCTGGGCTTGATTTCAGGCCAGGGCTGGGCCTCGCTTATCACAGCCATATTCACACCCATGTCCAGCAGGCGCCCGTAATTGGTGAGGAAATCCGCACTGCCGGTGGCAGGGTCACCGGCCAGGAAAACGCGCACAAGGGCTCCGGCACGAAAAAGCATCCGGGCGATAGCCAGACCATCACCACCGTTATTTCCTGTTCCGCAGATCACACAGAACGGATTTCCGCCGTATTGCCGCAGCAGCAGATCGGTGCATCCGGCAGCAGCGCGCTCCATGAGGTCGATGGATGCGACAGGCTCATGGGCCATAGTAAAGGCATCCCATTCCCTCGTTTGGGCCGCTGATGGCAGTTTCATGCCAATAAAAGTACCGGAACACGGGCGCAAATGGAGCACACATCTCCACAATCTGTCGTTTGCAAGTTGCGTTGGCGGCAGACAGCAGGTTTTGGCCCGATTCTACCTTCACGGCTGGTAAAATGCGTTCACTCATGAAAACCATCAAGCTCCGGAGCCTGGGTCTTTTCCTTGGCATTCTCACCTTGTCTGCCGCCGGCCAGGAACCTTATGCGCTATCCGATATTTCCCGCATCTACCGTGAGGGTATTGAGCTCTTCGGACATGAGAAATATGTGCCGGCTAAGTTCCGGTTTGAGGAGTTCATAGCTCTCGAGCGGGATCCGAAGAATGCCCTGCGCATCAATGCGGAGTACTACCGCGGCATCTCGGCGCTCTACCTGCAGCACAAGGATGCAGAGTATATCCTGCAGCGCTTTGTGCGCGATCACCCGGATTCTCCGTGGAAGCAACAAGTCTACTTCGAACTGGGATCATTTTACCATAAGAGCAAGAACTACCGCAAGGCCCTTGAATGGTTTGAGTATGTGGATGTAAAGGAACTCTCACCCAAAGACCGCACGGCCTTTTTCTTCAAACGCGGTCAGTCTTCCTTTGAAAAAGGAGACTATCGAGGTGCCCGTCAGGACTTCTTCGAAGTCAAGGACAGCCAGAGCGAATATGCACTCGCAGCAACCTATTACTACAGCCACATTGCCTATGAGGAAAAGGACTTCGAAACAGCCCTTGCAGGATTCCGCAAACTGGAATCTGATTCCCGGTTCAGCCCCGTTGTGCCCTACTACATCACACAGATCTATTACAAGCAGAAGAAATATGATGAGCTGCTGGCGTATGCGCCTGCCGCGCTCGACCTGGCCACGACGAGTGAGACGCGCCGAGGCCCCGAAATCGCCCGGCTGATTGGTGATGCTTATTTCATCCGGGAAAAATATGCCGAGGCGCTGCCCTATCTCGAAGCCTACCACACGGGCATGGAGAAAGTGGCAATCGCCCGGGAAGACTATTACCAGCTTGGATTTACTTATTACCGCACAGGATCGTTTCAGAAAGCCATCGATGCGTTCAGCCGTTCGGCCGGCGATCAGGATGAGCTCGGACAGTTATCCACCTACAACGTGGGGGACTGCTACCTGCGGCTCGGTCAGAAGGAATATGCCCGCTCGGCATTCAGCTCGGCCAGTGCTATGGCATTCAACCGTGAGGTTCGGGAAGATGCGCTGTTCAACTATGCCAAACTCGCCTTTGAACTCTCTTACAATCCCTTCCACGAGGCCATCTCGGCTTTCGAAAAATACCTTGCGGAATATCCGGACAGTCCGCGGCGCGATGAGGCCTACGAGTTCCTGCTCAATGTGTACATGAAGACGCGCAATTATGAAAAGGCACTGGCATCACTTGACCTCATTCGCAACAAGGACAATAATGTGAAGGAGGCCTACCAGATCGTCGCATACAACCGGGGCGTGGAACTTTACCAAAGCGCCGCCTACAAGAAGGCTGAGGATTTTTTTGACAAGGTTTTTACTTACCCGGTGAACCCCCAGCTTACTGCCGAAGCACGCTTCTGGAAAGCTGAGATTGCCTATAACCTCGGCGATTATGGCAAGGCACGCGACCGGTATATTTCATTCCTCACAGAAGCCGGTGGCTACGCCGGTCCTTACTACGCTCTGGGGAACTACGGACTCGGATATGCCTACTTTAAGCTGGCGAGCAATGAGGGTATCTATGAAATCGCCCAAGGGATATACGCCAATGCCAACACGGCATTCCGGAAATACACGGAATCACCCGCACAGAAGGATACCCGCAAGTTGCATGATGCCTGGCTCAGGGTGGCTGATTGTTTTTTCGTGACCAAATCCTACAGCCAGGCCATCGAGTACTATGACCGGGTGGCGAACGCCTCGCAGGCCAATAAAGATTACGCCATGTATCAGAAGGCCATGGCCTACGGATACAACAGCCAGCCGGAAAAGAAAGCGTGGGTGCTGAAAAATCTGCTGGCCGACATGCCCAACTCGAAGTTCGAGGCCGATGCCAAGTACGAACTGGCCCGATCATACCTGGCAACTGACCGGATTGAGGAAGCCCGCTCGTATTATCAGGACATCCTGAATAAGCACACTGCCACCAACTACGCTAAGCGCTCGCTGGTGGATTTGTGCCTGATCTATGTAAAGCAAGGCGATGTAGCTCAGGTCCGGGAGACGTGGAACCGGCTGTACATCACCTATCCCAATGATAAGGCTCTGGAAGATGCCGTATTCATCGTCAGGAGCACCCTGATCGAGGATCCGGAATTCCAGAAGCAGATCAGGAACATGGCCATCCTGAATGTCACCGACAAGGATATAGAGGACGATGTATTCGCGAAGGCATCCGACCCCGCCTATGCCGGTAACTGCGCCCTGGCCATACAGAAGCTGGAAGCTTACCTCAGGCAGTTCAGCCAGGCTTATCATGCAGTGGAGGCCAACTACCTACTCGCCGAATGTCACTTTCGCGCAGGACAGATGGATCAGGCTCTATCCCGCTACTCCTTTGTGATAGCACAACCCGTCAACGACTACACCGAGGATGCGCTGCGCACCGCCGCTACCATTACGTTTAATAAAAAAGACTACGCCGCTGCACTGGACCATTATGAGCGCCTGGAGCAAACAGCAGTGCTTAAATCCAACGTGCTTGAAGGACAGGTCGGGCTGATGAGATGCCACTACTTCCTCGGACAGAAAGTGGAGGCGGCCGGTTATGCCGATAAAGTCATCAGCAACAGCAGCACGCCAGATGATATACGCACCACTGCTCACCTCTGGCGCGGACGAGTGCGCATGGACCAAAAGGCCTATGCCGATGCGCTGGCCGACTTGAGTCAGGTCACAGGAAAAGGGGGAATACAGGGAGCTGAAGCCAAGTATTACACGGCATTCATTTACCATGACATGCAGGAGTACAAGAAGTCAGAAACAGAAATTTTCCAGCTCATTGAGCGCTTCAGTGCGTTTGAGGAATGGAAGTACAGATCATTCCTGCTGCTGAGTGATGTGTATGTAGGCATGAAGGACTACTTCCAGGCCCGGGCCACCCTCGAAGCCATCCTGGCCAATGTGCAGGAATCATGGGTGCGCACGGAAGCCGATGCCCGCATTCAGGCGCTCAATGCCCTTGAGAATCCCAACCGCGGGAACAGCGGAAATCAACCCATAGAAATTGACCTCGGAAACTGATATGAAAGCGATCCTATCCCGGACCGTGTGGCCTGCATGTGTCAGCGCCATCTCGGCGCTCCTCCTGCTCGCCTGTCCGGCCGCAGCGCAGCGCGATACGGTTCTTACCCAGAGTGCTGAATTCGAGGGAGTGCTCCGACTCTTCCTGCGGGATGCCAGCAAGCTATCCAGTGATGCTGTAATCCGCGAGCAGGCGTCAGAAATGACCACTATCCGATACACCACGCTGCCCACGCGTAAGGTGGCTACCATCGAGCCAGCTATGATCGAGCCCGCTCGAATCCATGTGGATGAGAAACTCACCAGACTCTACCGCGGGTATGTCAAGGCAGGATACGGCTCCTACTTCACTCCGCTGGTGGACGCCTACTACACCGATGGCCGGTCGAAGAAGGGAGAATGGGGAGTCCATTACCAGCATTTATCCAGCGCCGGGGGGGTAACTCCCAATGATGAGGACACGATTGATGACCATTTCTCCGACAACAAGGCCGAGCTATGGGGAAAATACTTCCTCCGCAAGTCTATGATCAGCGGCTCAGCAAGCTGGGAGCGCAATATGGCTCACTGGTACGGCTTTGACAATACGCAATTCAACACAACCGATGCCCGGCTCGCCATGGACAGTCTGAGGCAGCGGGTGAACACCTTCGGAGGCACCGTGGGATATACCACGTTCAACCGCGATTCAGCCGACTACAACTACTCCTTTGACCTCGGTTTCAGGGGAACCGCAGATCTCTATGACGGCAGGGAAACCAACATCGATTTTGCCGCCCGGGGAAGCCGATTGCTCAAGAGCGAGTTGTTTGGGCTTGAGTTTGGACTCAACTACAACAACTTCAACTTCAGAGGCCCGGATCTCGATCAGGAGGGGGCAATAGCAGCCGGCGAAGGCGATATCCGGGCGAGGACCTGGGATAACTCCGTCATCCGTCTGGTGCCCACCGCCCAGACCGTCTGGCGCGACCTGCGCGCCAAGGTGGGAATGGGCTTTTACCTCGAGGGCCGCGCCGATAATCCCTTTCACTTCTATCCGCTGGCTGAAGTGAGTTACAACCTCTTTGATGGTATTGTGGTGCCCTATGCCGGAGTGAGGGGAAGCACCGAACCTACTACCTACCTTGGATTGTATCGCGAGAATCCATTTGTGATCACCTTCCCCGAACTGCGCAACCGAAATAACAAGCTGGAGCTTTACGGAGGAGTCGGTGGCGCTATTTCCCGCGCCGTTTCTTACCATGTCGGGGTAAACCATCACACCTGGAACAACTTCGCCTATTTCGTGAATGACTCCATCTATTCCGTGGGTAATCAATTCACAGTGGTATACGATGACCTGCGCGCCCTCAACGTGCATGGAGAGCTCGCCGTATCCGGCGGACAAAAATGGAAGGCCAACCTCCGGGGTGACTATTTCCGGTACTCCACCGGCCGTGAGGCCCAGGCATGGCACCAGCCCGGAATCAAGGTCACCGCAAGCGGAGAGTACAACCTGAGCGACAAATTCATCGCAGGGATTGAAGTGTTCTACCTCGGTCGTCGATGGGCGAGATCCAATGTCGAAGTGGATGGATTGATGGCCCAGGCAGACGGCACCTACCACATCGAGCTCAATGCCTTTGCAGATGCCAATCTGAAAGTGGAATACCGCTACAATAAGCGCCTGAGTGGCTGGGTGCAATTGCATAACGCCCTGGCATCCAGGTACCAGCGTTGGAATGCATTCAATAACCAGCGATTCCTCGGGCTGATGGGCGTGACCTACGCCTTCTGACCGGCCGGGAAGGCATCCCAGGCCACCCCGGGAATGGGGGCGAATTGTTAACAAAAATCCACTCGCCTGCGCCTGGTTATTTGCGCGATTGGCGCAGGGTTGAACTACATTTGTTCTCACTTGAAAAAGGCTGTTTCGACGGCCTTTTTTAATGGCCTGAACAAACGATCTGACAACCCGACAATTCCGTGGAAGAAACTTCTGTTATGAGCGATCCTTCGAAGCCCGCTACTTCTAATTACACAGCCGAGAATATCCAGAGCCTGGAAGGCATGGAACACGTCCGCATGCGCCCCGCCATGTACATCGGGGACATTGGCACCCGGGGACTTCATCACCTCGTGTACGAGGTCGTGGATAACTCCATTGATGAGGCGCTGGCCGGCTACTGCGACACGATCTCCGTTACCATCAATGCCGATAATTCGATAACGGTCATGGATAATGGCCGGGGTATCCCCGTGGATATGCACAAAAAGGAGGGCGTCAGCGCCCTTCAGGTGGTCATGACCAAAATAGGAGCCGGGGGTAAATTCGATAAGGGTTCATACAAGGTGTCCGGCGGCTTGCACGGCGTTGGAGTATCCTGCGTGAATGCACTGAGCACCCACCTGCGTGCTGAAGTGCACCGCGATGGTAAAATCTGGGTTCAGGAATACAGCATCGGAAAGCCCCTCTTCCCTGTGCGTGAGGAAGGAGCAACTACCCGCCGAGGTACTACGGTAACCTTCAAGCCGGATGGCTCCATCTTCGATACACTGGAGTATTCCTATGAGACACTCGCGGGCAGGCTCCGCGAACTGGCTTACCTGAATAAAGGAATCCGGCTCACCCTTTCCGACGTCCGCAATCCCGATGAGGAAGGCAACGGCCGTTCGGATACATTCTTCAGCGAACAGGGGCTGGTGGAGTTTGTCCGGTACATCGACGAAAGCCGCGTTCCCATCATCCAGAAGGTCATTCACATGGAACGCACCGACGGGGAAATACCTGTGGAGGTGGCTATGACTTACAACGATTCCTACAACGAGAACATCCACTCGTACGTCAATAATATCAATACCCACGAAGGTGGTACTCACCTTCAGGGATTTCGCCGCGGACTCACCTCAACGCTGAAGAACTACGCCGAAAAAAGCGGCATGCTGGAAAAGCTCAAACTCGAAATTTCCGGTGATGACTTCCGGGAAGGCCTCACTGCAGTGGTTTCAGTCAAGGTGGCCGAACCGCAGTTTGAAGGACAGACCAAGACGAAGCTGGGCAACAAGGAAGCAGTGGCCCCGGTGAGCCAGGTTGTGAGCGAAATGCTGGAGGCTTACCTGGAAGAACATCCCGCCGATGCCCGCCAGATTGTGAACAAAGTTATTCTGGCCGCTCAGGCCCGAGTCGCTGCGCGTAAAGCCCGGGAAATGGTTCAGCGCAAAGGCGTGGGAACGGGTGGAGGATTACCCGGCAAGCTCGCTGACTGCTCAGAGAAGGATCCCTTCAAGTCGGAGCTCTTCCTTGTGGAAGGAGATTCAGCGGGCGGAACAGCCAAGCAGGGCCGCGACCGCACCTTTCAGGCCATCCTGCCGCTCCGCGGTAAGATCCTGAACGTGGAGAAGGCCATGCACCACAAGATCCTGGAAAACGAGGAGATTAAGAATATCTATACCGCCCTCGGTGTATTTATCGGAACGGAAGAGGACAGCAAGGCTCTCAACCTGTCGCGGCTCCGGTACCACAAAGTGGTGATCATGTGCGATGCCGATGTCGACGGATCACACATCGAAACACTTATCCTGACCTTCTTCTTCCGGCATATGAAAGAGCTGATTGAGCAGGGGTATATTTATATCGCTACGCCTCCCCTTTACCTCGTGAAGAAAGGAAGTAAGAGTGAATATGCATGGAATGAGGAACAACGGGATGCCCTTATTGCTGAGATGAGAGGGGCTGGACAGGAAAGCAGCGTGAACGTTCAACGCTATAAGGGTCTCGGTGAGATGAATGCCGAGCAACTTTGGGAAACCACCATGAATCCTGAAAAGCGCACACTTCGCCGGGTGACCATTGAGAATGCAGCCCAATGTGACCATATCTTCTCCATGCTCATGGGAGACGATGTGCCACCGCGCCGTGCATTCATCGAGGCGAACGCCAAGTATGCGAAAATTGACGCCTGATTCAGCAGCACTCAGACGTACTCCCGTTCCCGCTCATTGAGCAAGCCAGTGCCCTTTTTCAGGGTGCGGAGCAAGATGAACACCAGGGCAGCGCCCGCAAGGCCCCACATCCAGAAGGGATGAAGCAACGAAATCCAACCGGAGTAACCAGTGTGGATCACATTCTTCATGGCATCCAACAGGGCAAACGACAGAAACACAGCAAAAAAACCACTGTATTCGCGTTTGAGCACATTGCGCACAGAGAAATGCCAGCCGGCTGATTGCCAGTTTCCGATTGACGGCCAGAATGCCGGTGTGCGCGATGACCAGTCCAGATAAACCTGCCCGAACTTCCCGCGGAGAAAATATTCTTCTGCAAACATGATGCGCTCATAGTAGAGCCAGAACAACAGCGCGCATACCAAAGCAAACCACCAGTTACCCACGTAGAGGATGATGCCCATCCACATAAAGAAATTGCCCAGATAGAGCGGATGGCGAACGGTGGAGTAAATGCCCTTGGTATTGAGCACTTCGGCCACCTGACCTTCCTTGGTGTTGCGTCCTGATGTACCCTTGGGTGTGTACCCGATCGTAATCACACGTATGGCTTGTCCGAGCATTGAAACACCCAGGCATACTGCCGCCCACGCCGGATCGAACAATGGCATATCGCGGTCGGATTCCAGCACGATCACCAACGCTGCCGCTGCATACAATACAAGAGGAAGAAAACTCCTCCAGCGGAAGAGCCAATTGCCTGACTTGTCCATTTCTTCAATGAGTGCCATGCGGCAAAGCTACGGGAATGTGCCCATGGCTCCCGAACGGAAAGGACCAGGGGCTGTAACAGTGCGGCTATAAGGACCTCAGGAAGGCAATCACAGCATCGCGATCTTCAGCTGACAGGGCCATAAAGTCATTGCGGCTCCAGAGCGCTTCGCCGCCATGCCAAAGGATGGCTTCTTCCAGGGTACGCGCCCGGCCATCGTGCAAATACGTACCATCGGGATTGACCAATTCGGCCAGTCCGATACCCCACAATGGTTGAGTCCGCCAGTCGTTGGCACTCGCCAGATACTCCGGCCTTCCATCGCCCAGGCCTTCGCCGAGGTCATGGATCAGCAGGTCCGTGTATGGATAAATGGTCTGACTGGAGAGCACGTGCAAAGATGATAACCCCGTTTTCCACTCGGGTACGTGGCATCCGGCGCAGCCGATGGAATGAAAGAGCTGCTTGCCCCGCTGAACCTCCGGACGATCCAGTCCCCGGCGCGCGGGCACAGCCAGCGTCTTCAGATAAAAGGCCGTGAGGCGCACCGCCTCCAAACTCACATCAGGCGTCCCGGAAGTTCCTGCGCAATTGGATTGACCAATGCAGGCCTCAACAGGAAACAAGGTCTCCGAGGTGATGCCCATGTCCTGATGGAAGGCATCTGCCGTTTGCTGAATGAGGGATGCTGTGCCGGCCTTCCAGCCAAACCTTCCGATACCCGGCAGGCCTGTTTCCGGATTCCAGACTCTGTTGGCAATTCCTGAAATGTAGTCCTCATCGGCATCCGACGGATCTTCCAGAGCCAGGATGTCTTCTTCAGGAATGGCCTCCAGCAGGCCAAGTCCGATAAGCGCCGGAGCATTGCGCCCGGAGCGGAGGAGATCGGCGGGCAGTTCCTGATATGTATCAAAGAACGTGTAGTAGGGCTGGCGGAGTGTGGTGACCGTGCCATCCGGATAAGTCACCGGCACATTATCAAAGAGCACAATGAATCGCCCCTCCGCCGCATTGCCACCTGCGCCTTCCGTCTGAAGCTGAGTGCCAAAACCAGGAACCCCCAGCGGTCCGCCGAACTCGCTTTCACCAGCCAGACTAAGTCGAAGGAGAAAACCCGTGCTGTTGTCGCCCTTGTCAAAAGGCGGATGCGACCTGCCATTCATCCGGTGGCATGATTCGCAACTGCTCTGGATGAACAGGGGGCCAAGCCCGCTTTGCTCTTCGAACGCAGAGTGAAAGAGAAAATCTCCTGACTGGTGGTCCGCCAGCGCTGCAGCCCCAAGATAAGGAGAGGGAATGCGGTAAGCCTGAGGGCCTGACTCCCATGTGGTATTCAGACCACCGGCGTAGTACTCAGGATCACGGGGCGCACCTGATTCATCGTCCGGACGCGAACACGCGTAAAGCAACATCCATGACGCGGTGAGCAACGCAGCCACCTGGACGGTTTCCCGGTGAATCATGCTACCAAGATAAAGCGGAAAGTCAATCGCGCCGATCGATGTGCGCGAGGAACTCGCGGCGCACGGCCTCGTCTTCAAACCGACCGGAGTAATGGCTGGTCACGGTACTGCTGTTCACGTCGCGCACACCGCGGCTGCTCACACACAGATGCTCAGCATCGATGAGCACAGCAACATCATCCGTGCCGAGCGCCTCGCCGAGCGCCTGGGCAATCTGCATGGTCAGCCGCTCCTGAACCTGAGGGCGACGAGCGTAGTATTCCACGATCCTGTTGAGCTTGGAAAGACCGATCACCTTACCGGACGAGATATAGGCAATATGGGCCTTGCCGATAATGGGTACAAAGTGATGCTCACAATTAGAGAAAAATGTGATGTTCTTCTCCACGAGCATCTCCCGGTATTGGTATTTGTTCTCAAACAACCGGATCTCTGGCTTATTCGCAGGATCAAGTCCGCTGAAGATTTCGCGGACATACATCTTGGCCACGCGCTTGGGCGTTCCTGCAAGACTGTCATCGGACAGGTCAAGACCAAGGGTCTCCATGATAGCGCGGAAGTGATGAGCGATCCGCTCCATTTTTTCTTCATCGCCCATGTCGAAGGCGTCCGGACGCAGCGGAGTATCCACCGAGGTCATTACATGCTCATCACCCATTTCATCAATGGAAATCATGAGCGGAGAGTTGGGAAGTGTCATGCGCAGATACCCGGTTAATCAGGCGGAGAAATAACACGGAGTCAGTGCCATTGTTCAACCTCGCCTTGGGCAATTCCTGCTTGCTTGGTATATTTACGCCTCAAATCCGGGTTTTCATCGCGCCGGAGGCTATATGTAATGAGGCTGTTGTGTTGGACAGCCTTATGAAGCGAGCAGCCTGAACGCAGCGAAGCAGGGCCGGAAGTGCTAACCTTTGACC
Source organism: Flavobacteriales bacterium (assembly GCA_947456965.1). Lineage (GTDB taxonomy): Bacteria > Bacteroidota > Bacteroidia > Flavobacteriales_D > Sanyastnellaceae > CANGTU01. Next base: position 33,998 of record CANGTU010000020.1, on the reverse strand, counting down.
GCCTATGTTCCCACGACTGATATTCCTTTTTACCCTTTTTTTTACCCTTTTATTTGCCGGCGTTCATGCCCAAACAGTGCGGGTTTCCTGCGAAACTGAAGGAGCAGAGATTACGGATAAAGATGGCCGCGTTGTTTCAGGCTCCATTCCTCTGAAGAGCGGCACATCCAAATTGCTCCGGGCCACCAAGGAGGGCCACCGCCCCAGAAGCGTTGTGGCCACCGGCTCGCCCGAACTGGTCCGGAATGGATTCTCCATTGATGCGCTGGATCCCTATCCGGTTGTCAAGGATCTTATGCACACGCTCTCTCCGGGAAGCCTGAGTTTTGACATCCCCAAAGGGGCAATCCGGCTCAAACGCTACGAGAATGAACTCCGGGCCGCGAAGTCGCCGGATAAGGCCCTGTTTGACCGTTCCAGCTCCGATGCGTTCGAGAGTCAGAATCAGGGCGAGGCGAGCATCCTGAAGGAGATTTTTAATCGCATGAAGATGCTCGATGAATCGAATCAGGATGACGAGGAGTTCTTCACGGATTATTCCAGCGAGCTGCGCATTTCGGCGGTTGTTGAGTCCATTGAACTCACGGAATATTCGGCGGGCGGCTATGGAGTCATGATTGTGCGCACCCGGTGGGTGATCCGCGATTATTTCGACGGCGTTGTGACGGAACAATCCTTCAAGAGTGTAAGCAATCCGATGCCTGCCCGCATGGGTGCATTGTACTACATGGAAAACACATCCTCCTCACTCCTCGGCTATCTCCCTAGCTCCATCTTCGAGGATGCGCTGGAGGAGGCCATGGTACTGCTCCTTCGGGATGAAGATTTCCGGAAGAAACTCAACGAACGAAAGGATGAGCTTGCTGCCATCGGCCAGCGAGAGATCATCAGCATCCGTCCGGGTAGTGTTCCTTCAACCCTTTCCGCTCAGCGATCTGCCTGCGTCACCATCAAGCGGGGCGAGGCCCATGGCAGCGGATGCATTATTTCACCCGATGGCTATATCGTCACCAACTACCACGTGAGCGGCGACGGTCAAGGCGATACCCTCATGGTTGAGCTGAATAGCGGAAAGACGCATCGGGCTACCGTATTGCGTACAGATCCGGTATGTGATCTGGCATTGCTGAAGATTGAGGAAACCGGGCTGAGCTGCCTCAGGCCAGAACGCAGCTATAATCCGGCTCTGGGTGAGCCCGTGTTGGCGATCGGAACACCGGCTGACGCTGCGCTCGGGCAAACCATTACCCGTGGTATTGTGAGTGCAGTGCGGCAGGCCCATGGACGGGATTACATCCAGACCGATGCAAATGTGAGCCCTGGCAATAGCGGCGGTGCGCTCGTCAGCGCCTCCGGAAAATTCATCGGTGTGGTGAGTTCCAAGGCATTCGGATCTGTGGTGGAAGGTGTCGGTTTTGCTGTTCCTGCGGGCTATATCTACGAACGTCTGAATATTGATTTCAACTAAATAATGAGTCGGATGAATCGATTTGTATTTCCTGTTCTGCTTGGATTGTTGCTCCTGCTATCGGGATGTGCTGTATGGTTTCCTATGCAAACCGTTTCGGCAACATCGATGACAACCAATGCCTCCGTGTTTATTAACGGACAGTCCGTTATAGAAGGTGATAAACTTTTCGTGTGGCGCAAGAGACCGGTAGTCGTGACCGCATACCGCTACGGCCACCGCACCAGGTCCGAGTTGCTTTTCCCGTCGCAGATCAATCCGGCTCTGCTCGTAAGCGGTTCCCTGATGGTTTCGGCCATTGCAGTGGGCCCTTCTGAACCGGAGGTTTTTGCACCGTATGCAGCCATTTTTGCCATCGACTGCATGGCAGCCAATAAGCGGCACAAGAAGACGCTGGTGATCGGTGAGATGGAAAAACTGAAGATGAATTCCACGCCATCCTTTCGTCTGTGGGCCCACCCCAGTCTGGACACCCTGGCCGTGGAGGAGCAGTACGAAGTGCAATATGACAAGGGGAAGCAATTCGTGAAGGCATCTTCCGGCAAACGCGTTCCACCGCTGGACCGCGATCGTGTGGATACCCTGGTTATTGAAGATCGGGTGGATAACATCCTGAGCGAACTGGGCTATCAGGCATCGTCTCCCAGTCTCTTCGCGGAGTATGAAAAGCATTTGCTGCTGGATGCGAGAATGAAGGAGTTCGTGATCCATGAAGTGAGCGGTATCTGTCACCGTCGCGTGCTTGAAATGGACTGGATCGTGCGTGATATTTTTGGCCGGGAGCTCTACACGCATTCTGTGACCGGAGAGTCTCAGGTATTCAGCAACACGGGTGAGGGCTATTCCGATAGTTTTGAGGATGCGATGTATCACGCTATCATCATCCTGACGGATGATCCGGGATTTCAGGAACTGCAGCAGCAATTGGCAGGTGTTCAGCAACGTGTTTTTGATCAGCTCGACCGGATTGATCTTCCAGGGGGAGGTAACAAGACCATTTCCCGAAAAGAAGAAATCGTGAAGAGTCAGGTGACCCTTATCAACAAGAATGCACACGCAAGCGGATGTGTGATCTCGCCCGAAGGTCACATCCTATGCACCTACCGGATTGTGGGGCAAAAGGAAAAAATAAATGTTCAGTTTTCAAATGGACGCATCCACCCAGCCCAGGTGCTGCGTGCCGATCCCTACACGAATACAGTCCTGCTGAAAGCAGATACGTCAGGCACCGCCTTCCTGCGTCCGTTGGCGGACCGCTCTCACCAGATCGGTGATGAAGTGTTTTCCGTAGGAACGCCCGTCAGCCGGAAACTGTCGCAAAGCCTGACCACCGGTATCATCAGTGCCGAGCGAACTGAAAATGGTGTGGTATTTCTCCAGACTGATGTGAAGATAAGCCGGGGTGCCAATGGCAGTCCGCTGATCAACCAGAAAGGTGAGCTCATCGGACTGGTGAATGAGAAATATACCGGACATGGTATCGAGGGATTGTCCTTCGCCGTTTCGTCTGCCGATATCCTTCAACGTCTCAAGATTCAATATATCAACTGAGTATGCGCAACGTAACTGCTGCCTTCCTGGCTGCATTCATCCTGACCGCCGGTTCAGCCGAGGCTCAGGTGAACACTGTCCTGCTGGAGGATAAGAAATCAGTCCAGGAAGCTAAACGACCGGAGGGAGGAAAATACCTCACCGTGGATCTCGCTGTAGTTGAACTTGAGGAAGGAGATCTCACCGAATCGGTTTATTCCAGCGAGTCGATGCGGCGCAAAGGGCGCACCTCTCGCAACCTGACCAATGAAAAACAATTTATCGAGTTCAGCAACGAGATGGAGGAACAGGTCACATCCTACCTCGTGGAGCTGGACTACCTGGATACCACGGAGCACTTTCTGCCGGACTACCGCAATTCGCTTAAACTTTGGGTCACGGTGCAGGAGATCCATTTTGACCTGATCAAACCCAAACGGGTGACCGGCTATACTGCCGGTTATGTGGAAATGAGCGTCGACTTTGAGTTGCGTTCGCACTACGGCAAAACGTTGATTAAGGAAACGCTCTTTAAGGAGAGCGATGCCCTGCCTGGGGCTGAAGGTCTTTACGACGAGGTTGACCTGATGCTGCACGCCTTGGTGCACGAATTTCTCGCATCTGAAGAGGTCAAGGCCAAGGTCACCTTCGGAGGTGGATTCGATTTCGTGGATGAGAACTTGCTGGATCCGATATCTTTCACATCATCCGCACCATCTTCGAAGGTGAACGACTGGCGAGAGGCAGTGGCTACCATCATCACGGATGACGGCCATGGAAGCGCCTGTGTGATTTCTGCCGATGGCTATCTGGTGACTAACTTTCATGTAGTGGAACAGTCAGAAGAGGTGAGAGTCAAGTTTATGGATGGCAGAGAAACAGCTGCCCGAGTGGTGCGTAAGCATCCTGATTGTGATCTGGCATTGCTTAAGGCCGAGCAAAGCGGGCTCAGGCACTTGCCGGTTTCATACCGCGAAGCAGAGCTCGGTGAAACCGTTTTTGTGATTGGCACACCGGCTGATACCCTGCTTGCCCAGTCGGTAAGCAGGGGCATCGTGAGCGGCACCCGCGAATACGAGGGAGTCTCGCTGATCCAGACGGATGCCAAAGTCAATGGCGGCAACAGTGGCGGCGCCCTCGTGTCGAAGGATGGCACGCTGATCGGGATTGTGAGCGCCAAGTATGTGGGCTACGGCATTGAGGGCATCGGCTTCGCAGTTCCCACCATCCGGCTTCGGGATAAGCTGAAAGTCGAAGTATCGGCTCCGGCTTCGCCAGTAACCACAGCACCGCAGCCCGCCAATCCCAAGGGAAAGAAGAAATGAGCGCGTAGCGCGTTCCGTCTTATTATTGTGCCGCGCTTCATGACCTGAAACTAATATGTATGGCGAATATCTGGACTAAGAAGCCTCTTCAACTGCTGCTGCAGGAATCTGAAGGGGAGAAGGGAGGACTAAAGCGATCCCTCGGGGCATTTAATCTTGTTCTCCTCGGCATCGGTGCCATAATAGGCGCTGGCCTGTTTGTGCGCACTGCCGCCGCATCTGCAGAAGCTGCCGGTCCGGCGGTGACCTTATCGTTCGTAGTGGCTGCCATCGGCTGTGCTTTTGCTGGATTGTGCTACGCAGAGTTTGCATCCATGTTCCCCATCGCAGGAAGCGCCTACACGTATGCCTACGTCACTATGGGGGAACTGGTGGCCTGGATTATCGGTTGGGCGCTGATCATGGAATACGCGCTGGGCGCGGCTACTGTATCGATTGCCTGGAGTGAATACCTGAATAACCTCATTGGGATGCGAATACCCTATGAGTGGTGCCACTCGCCGTTTGAGCGACTCATTGAGTTCACCGGGGAGTCGGCTAATGCGGCATTGCTCGCGATCAACGACAATACGCTTGCGCTTCGCAATGGCACGCTCACCCTCAGCGAGGAGCTGTACACCAAGCTTCCGGAATCCATCCAGAACACCGCACACATCACCAACGGAATCATCAATGCGCCTGCGCTGCTGATTCTGCTTGCCCTCACGTTGTTGCTCATCCGCGGTACGCAGGAGAGCGCCATCGTCAATGCGGTTATCGTATTCATCAAGGTGGCAATCGTTCTCATCTTCATTGTTGTCGGATTCCAGTTCATCGATTCCAGCAACTACACGCCTTATCTCATTCCGGAGGGAACCGCGGGTCACGAAGGCATCTTCGAATGGGGTTGGGGTGGAGTTTTGGGGGGGGCAGCAATCGTCTTCTTCGCCTTCATTGGCTTTGATGCCGTATCCACTGCTGCTCAGGAGGCCAAGAACCCGAATCGGGATATGCCGATAGGCATTCTCGGCTCTCTGGTGATCTGCACCGTGTTGTATGTGCTGTTTGCACATGTTCTCACGGGTGTGGCGAACTGGACCGAGTTCAAGACAGCTGGCAAGGAGGCTTCCGTGGCATACGCTATTCAGGCGCACATGTCCGGCTATGGCTGGCTCGCGACATCCGTGACGGTGGCGATTCTGGCGGGCTTCTCATCCGTCATTCTGGTCATGCTCATGGGGCAGAGTCGCGTATTCTTCTCTATGTCGCGGGATGGCCTGTTCCCATCCGTCTTCTCCGACCTTCATCCGCGCTTCCGCACACCGTATAAGTCCAACTGGATCCTCTTCATTTTCGTGGGGCTATTCGCGGCTTTTGTGCCGGGAAGCGTAGCCGGTGACCTAACCTCCTTCGGTACCTTGTTTGCCTTCGTTCTGGTGAGTCTTGGGGTTTGGATGCTCCGACGCAATGAGCCAGCCCTGAAGCGCCCCTTCAAGGCACCACTCGTTCCGCTGGTACCCATTCTCGGCGTACTGGTGTGTGGCGGGATGATCATCTCCCTCGATGCGAATACACTCAAAGTGGCTCTGGTCTGGATGATCATCGGTATCCTGATTTATTTCGGATATGGTGTCCGGAAGAGCCAGTTGCAAAAGCATAAATAGGTCCGGAAGCTAAAGCCGGACTATCCATCTAAGGCTTCAAACAGGACAGCCCGGAGACGTTTCTCCGGGCTGTTCTATGCTTAACCTTAATTAACCTTAACTACTCTGGAAGAGAGAAGTGTTTTGGTCCTCACCAAAACAGTCTCTCTTACGGGAGTAATTCCGGAAGGGTTACGTTTTTCGGATTCCTAACAGCCTTGCCCATCTCAATGGCTTACCCATCTCTCTGTCTTGCCCCCCCCCCTTAATTACCGGACCATTTCGCGGTTTGCTGATGTAGTTCTCATTGATCATTGTCGGTCTGCGATTGTCATAGCAAGTAATCACCAGATCGGCCTCCCATGCTTTACGGAACCTCTCCGGTGGCAGGCCTTTGTTGGCGGTATGGGCACGTGCATGGTTGCAGGTCTTGTAGAATTTCTCCAGACGATCATCGAACTCCGTAATGCGGAAAAACATGTTTCCCATACTACTGACCATAATGCCGTGGAAGCTCTCAATATGACCATTTTCTTGTGGTGTAGAGGGCTTTGTGAAGACATGGCTCACCCCGTTCTCCCTGAAATATGTCCTGACAAGCCCGGCAACAAACTGCGGCCCGTTGTCGGCCCTGATCTCAATGACCACCTCACTTGTGGCCATCCCTGCCGGCTCCAGATGTTCCTCAACGATGCGGTCCCATGCGCTTTCACATCAGTTGCTTTCAGTGAATACCCCTTGCAGTACCCCAGCACTTCCCGCGTGAAGGTGTCGATCACGGTAATGACGCACACTGCCCGCCGTTCGGCGATCAACCAAAACTGCTTGATGTCCATTTCAAGGGAGGAAAGTGGCTGAGTGGCATTGGTTAAGCGGAAAGCTGCAAACTGCCTTGTGCCTGTCTTTCCCTTGCGTCTGCTTGTATGACGCACTACGATTTGCCGGGCTTCTTCGGACCGTACTTTTTTCTTAAAAGTTCGTCCTTCATCGATGACTCGAGTTCCTTCTGAACGACCGGATCCTTCAGGCGAGCATGCTCACGTTCCAGGCGTCGGATTTCCTTCAGGTACTCCTTGGTCATACCATGCTGAAGGCCTTCTGCCCCCATACTCTTGAACTTGCGAACCCAGTTATAACAGATCGCAGGGTAAATACCATACTTCTTGCAGCCCACCACAACACCGTGCTTCTGGCACTCCTCCATGATCCGCAATTTCACTTTTTTGGTCCGGAGGACCTTCGGTTTTTCTGGCTCTGACATGATTAGTTAAAATGAATACTAATCTTGTCCGGGGGTGAAGGGGGCTATTTCATGGCTTCAAATCTCCACACTTCAAAATCTTGAATCAGATGATTGGACACGCCTGAAAGCAAAAAGCCCCGGACGTTTCCGGGGCGAAGCTTTTTGCGAGGCGGGTTACCAAGCCGACTCCTGTTACCAATTAATCAAAAACCGAATGAAACATTCTACACTCCTCTAACGCATAGTTGGCCCAAAGGGTTTCACCGAAAGATGAAAATCCTGAAATATATTTTAGTCAACTGATAATCAGAAAGATGAAAATCATTTTTCTATTTTCACCCTGGGTTTGCGTTGATCAGTGATTTACCTCGATGAGTTCTTCTTTGTCGATTTTTTTGCGGAATACGATTTCTCCATCGAATACATCGAGTACAACGGGTTCGCTTTTATCCAGTTTGCCGGCGAGGATATAGCGGGAGAGTTGGTTCATGACTTCCTTCTGGATGACTCGCTTCACGGGTCTCGCTCCAAACTGGGGATCATAGCCCTTGTTGGCCAGGTAGGCGAGGGCATCGGGGGTGATAACCAGGTGGATATCGGTCTTTTCTAGCCGGTCGCTCAGCAGGCGTAGCTGGAGCTTCACAATACTATGAATCTGATTGCGGTGCAGCGGAGTGAACATGATGACTTCATCCACACGGTTGAGGAATTCCGGACGGAGGGAGCTCTTGACCACTTCCATCACCTCATCCTTCGTGCGCTCAAAGAGATTCTGGTCATCAGGATCTTTGGCTCGTTCATAGGCATCCTGAATGAGCTGTGATCCCATATTGCTGGTCATGATCACGATGGTATTCTTGAAATTCACCACACGCCCCTTGGAGTCGGTGAGCCTTCCGTCATCCAATACCTGCAAGAGGATATTGAACACATCAGGATGTGCTTTTTCAATTTCATCAAGCAGCACCACGGAGTATGGCTTTCTGCGCACTGCTTCGGTAAGTTGTCCGCCTTCTTCGTAGCCCACATAGCCCGGGGGCGCTCCCACAAGCCTGCTCACCGCATGCCTCTCCTGGTATTCGCTCATATCGATCCGTGTCATGGCATTCTCATCATTGAACAGAAACTCACTCAGAGCCTTGGCCAATTCGGTTTTACCGACGCCTGTTGTTCCCAGGAAAATGAAAGAACCGATGGGTCGCTTATCGTCCGACAGGCCGGCGCGGTTGCGCCGAACGGCGTCGCTCACAGCAACAATGGCTTCGTGTTGTCCCACCACGCGCTTACCGAGTTCTTCCTCCAGCCGCAGAAGTTTGGCCCGTTCGCTTTCCACCAGCCGGGTAACCGGTACACCAGTCCACCGCGAAACTACGTCGGCGATTTCTTCAGGATCCACCTCTTCCTTGACCATTTTCGAATCGGCCTGTAGTTCGTGCAGACGGGCTTTTCCTTCTTCTATACGCTGCTGTTGCTCCTGCATGCGTCCGTATCGAATCTCAGCCACGAGTCCGTAGTTTCCTTCGCGCTCGGCTTGCTCGGCTTGCGTCTTCAGGTTCTCGATTTCCTTCTTGGCGGCCTGGATGCCTTCCACCACGTCCTTCTCGGCTTTCCAACGCGCGGCCAGACTATTTCTGCGTTCGTTCAGTTCGGCGAGCTCCCGGTTTAATTCGGCAAGCCTGGGCTCATTATTTTCTCGCTTGATGGCCTCGCGCTCAATCTCGAGTTGCATGATCCGGCGATCAATCTCGTCCAGTTCCTGAGGCTTGGAGTTGATTTCCATCCTGAGCTTGGAGGCAGCTTCATCGATGAGGTCAATCGCCTTGTCGGGGAGAAAGCGATCCGTGATGTACCGCTGGGAGAGTTCCACAGCAGCGATGATGGCGTCATCCTTTATCTGCACCTTGTGGTGGGTTTCGTATTTTTCCTTCAGTCCTCGCAGGATGGAGATGGCGTCATCCCGGTCGGGCTCTTCTACCATTACTTTCTGAAAGCGTCGTTCCAGTGCCTTATCTTTCTCGAAGTACTTCTGGTATTCATTCAGGGTTGTGGCGCCAATTGCCCTGAGTTCACCGCGGGCGAGGGCTGGCTTGAGAATATTAGCTGCGTCCATAGCTCCTTCTCCTCCTCCTGCGCCCACGAGGGTATGGATTTCATCTATGAAGAGGATGAGTTGTCCATTGGACTCCTGCACCTCCTTCACCACGCTTTTCAGGCGCTCTTCAAACTCGCCCTTGTACTTAGCGCCGGCTACGAGGGCTCCCATGTCCAGACTGAAAATGGTCTTGTCGTGCAGGTTCTCGGGCACATCTCCATTGATCATCCGATGTGCAATGCCCTCCGCTATTGCGGTCTTACCTACACCCGGCTCTCCGATGAGGATGGGGTTGTTCTTCGTGCGGCGGGAGAGAATCTGCACCACCCGACGGATTTCATCATCCCGGCCGATGACGGGGTCCAGTTTGCCTTCGCGTGCGAGTTTGTTCAGGTTTTTGGCGTATTTCTCGAGGGCATTGTAGGTTTCTTCCTGTGTGGATGAGGTGGCACGCTGGCCTTTGCGCAACTCGACAATTGCTTTGCGCAGTTCTTTCAAGGAGGCACCATTGTCGCGGAGCAGTTGGCCCACGGCATCTTTGCTTTCGCTTATTCCCATCAGCAGGTGCTCCACCGTCACGAATTCATCGCCGAATTCCTTCAGGGAGTTCATGGCGCGGTTCAGGGTGATGTTGGCCTCGGATGAGAGGTGAAACTGTCCGCCAGATACACGCGGCATGCTCTCGAGTATCTTCTCGAGTGCTTTCGTGAATACGGGTATGTGCACATTCAGTTTCTTAAGGAGATAAGGAGCAACGTGCTCATCAACCTCCAACATTCCAGTGAGCAGGTGTGCATTTTCAATGGCACCGTGACCTCTGGAAAGAGCTGCTTGTTGTGCGTGCTGAATCGCTTCCTGCGATTTGAGTGTAAACTTGGAGAAATCCATAGCTGTTGGGTTAACGTCACCGTGCGGTCAACTCTGAAGCCAAACAGAGCTTTCTGTTATTTTGGCTGAAACTTTCAACGTCTGCCGACGTTTCGGCACATCTGCGTGAAATCAAATGACACAATTGCTTCACGGCGCATCTTTCTGATCGGCTACATGGGTTCAGGCAAGACTACGAGAGGCCGTGCTTTGGCTGGATTGCTCAATCTTCCTTTCGTGGATCTTGATGAGTGGGTGGCTGGGAGCACGCGCCGCAGCCTGGTCGATTGGTTCACTCATTCAGGGGAGGAGGCCTTCCGTATGGCGGAGAGTGACGCCCTTCGGGAATGGTGTGATTCTGGAGCTTATGGGGTGATGGCTACGGGTGGTGGCACTCCCATGCATCACGACAATATGAAGTTGATGCAAGAGTCGGGAACTACGGTTTACCTGCAGGTACATGAACAGGAACTGGTGAGGCGGCTGGCAGCGGACAATGCTTCCCGGCCTCTTCTCTCGGGTCTCGACGGGCGAGAGCTGGATTCATTTGTTCGCGCTCATTTGCACAGCCGAGAATCGCGTTACCTGGAGAGTCATCGGATTTGGCGGGAGGAGGAGTCGCCTGAAGATTTCGCGAAGCAACTATCCTTGCATAGCACCTCGGCTCACTGAAGGTAGACAGCGCCTGCAGGACCTTGAAGTTCCACACTGACGTGTTCCTTCAGGTTAGTAGACAAGGTCAGTCCTACGTAGTCGGCTCTGATCGGAAAGCGCCGGTGGAAGCGGTCAATCAGGGTAGCGATGGCGAGTGATCTGGGCTGGGCATCGAGCAATATGCGTGAAGCGTAAATGAGTGTGCGTCCGGAGTTGAGCACATCGTCAACCAGCACCACGGCCTTATTTGAAAGCTCGGAGAGCTGATCACTGTATGTGGTGGTGGCAGCATTGGGGCGTTGCTTGTCCAGCGTGACTTCACGGAGCAGGATTTTTGTGCGCCCTAGTTCGGAGAGGTGCGCTGCCAGTCTGCGTGCGAGTTCGTTTCCATCGCCCGCTACGCCAACGATGTAGAGTTCTTTTTCCAGGTAATTGCGCTCATGGATTTCGTGGGCCATCCGCACAATTTTCTGTTCGATTTGCGTGGCATCGAGGATCAGTGTGCGCTCCTTTGTCATGAGTCAAAGTTATCCCATTTTTTCCAGTTCAATAAGGAGTTCCCGCCCTGCGCGTGGTGGGATGGAGTCGGAGCAAGGTTCCAACCTGAGCAATTCGAACAGGGGGCTGAATCGCTCGCGGTATTCTTTTTCAGATCCGCCGAAAGGCGGGCCTTCTGTGGTGAGCGGAAAGGAGAAGAGGACACCGGCCAGTCGACCTCGCGGGGCGAGCAGTTCATGCATATGCTGTGCATAATGTCCCCGAAGTGCGGGGTCAAGCGCGCAAAAGAAGGTCTGCTCCAGGATCAGATCATAGGTACCCCGGTGCTCGAAGAAGTCGTCGTGGATGAGTTGATCCAGTGGAAAATCTGGATTGCGGGATGCGAACTGCTGGAGAGGATGGTGCGAGATATCCAGCAGCCAGGTCCGGCTGAATCCCCGCTTCCAGAGGTACTCGGCCTCATAGCCATTGCCCGCTCCGGGTATCAGGATTCGCAGTTCATGATCACAGAGTGCGTTGATATAGCTGGTGAGAGGTGTGGATGGATATCCGATATCCCAGCTGGTTTGCTGATGAGCCCAGCGGCTGCTCCAGTAGGATTCATCGAGCGGCGCATTCATGGCTGTGATTTTTTTTCATACAGCGCGACGGCCTCGAGGTGGGCTGTATGAGGAAACTGATCTACGAGGGAGATGCGCAGAAGGGCGTATCCGGCGAGCTCCAGTTCAAGATGATCGCGCGCCTGTGTGGCGGGATTGCAGGAGATGTAAACGATGCGGGGGGCGTTCAGGGCAATGACTTGCCTGAGCGTTTTGGGGGAGATTCCACCCCGAGGCGGGTCCAGCACAATGACGGAAATGCGTTCGCGGTATTCCGGATGGTTGGTCAGGAACTTACCAGCATCTGCTGCATGGAATGAAACGTTGGAAATGCCGTTTCGCAGGGCATTCTGACGTGCATCGGCAATGGCAGATTCAACGATGTCTACACCCACTACTTCTTCGCCCGTGTGCCGGGCAATGAGCTGGCTGATGGTTCCTGTGCCGCAGAACAGATCGAGGACGACGCCGGGTTTTCGGCCTTCGGAGGTCACCTCGTCAATCACGCGGCGGTAGAGGATAGCCGCGCACTCCGGATTGGTCTGGAAGAAACTGGTCATGGTGATTTCAAAACGCAGGCCCAGAATGTCTTCTTCGATAAGTGACTGTCCGAAAAGCAGTGACGTATAACCATTGAGAGGATCCACGCGGTCGCCGGTATCGCGGTTGATGGTGTGAAGGACGCCTGCCAGGCGATCGCCCAGCAACTGCCTGCATAAGTCCACAAATGCTTTGGGCGAAAAGTGTTCAAGCCCCTGATCACTCGTTACGAGATTTACCAGAAGCTGGTCACGGGCGATGCTCTTGCGCACCACGAGGTGGCGGTAAAATCCGGTATGGCGGGGAGGATGCCAGGCGGGCAGCCCGGATGAGATGCACCAGGCCCTGATGTCCTTCATACGGTTTTCCAGGATGGCGTCGAATAGTCCGGATTCGCTGTCGAGATTCTCGACCATCCACCACGTACCTCGATGCTTAAAACCAAGGGCAAAGTCGTCCAGCTCTTGCCCTGTTGCGAGGTCATGGCGAATAGCGGAGAAGCTATACTCCATCTTGTTCCGGTAGTGCCAAGACCGGGGTGATTCGATGAAGACTTCCATGCGCTGCTCAATGTCGTATACCTTGCCAATGCGGCGATACACTTCGAGGGCAGTGCGTCGCTTGGCTTCGCGTTGCCTTTCCATAGGCCAGGTGGCATAGGGTGCACCCGGAATGGATTGGTAGGGGATTTCGGTTTCCTCTGGCGATCGTTCAATGATTTCGAGAAGCCGACATTCTGCGAACCGGCGGGCATTCTTAGTAACCCGCGCTCGCACGAGCTGCCCGGGTATGGTATTTTCAACGAATACGGCAAATTCGCCTTCGGGCGTGTTGATCTTGCCCACGCCGGTGCCGCCAAAGGCGAGATCGGTGATGCGGATATCGATCACCTGATTCTTCTTCACCACAGCCTGGCGGTTGCCTGCTTGCATCACAGCGCAAAAGTAGTGGCCATGCGACCGGGCCGACCTAATTTCGGCGCCATGCTATTTCCTAATCTCCGTGATACTCGCCTGGTGCTGGCCTCGAAGTCTCCCCGCAGGGTCCAGTTACTCGAAGGATTGGGCGTACCCTTTGACGTGCGCACGCGGGAGGTGAATGAGCAGTTTCCACCGCACCTCCGCGGCGAGGAGATTCCGCTTTATCTCGCTAAACTCAAGGCAGATGCCTTTGCCGACACTATGCAGGATGATGAACTCGTGATTACAGCAGATACAGTAGTTTGGGTAAATGACCATGTACTCAATAAGCCTGCTGATGAAAACGAGGCCATGGATATGCTGCGGGAGCTTTCAGGCCGCACGCATACGGTGTACACGGCGGTTTGTCTTTCATCCCGCAGCCGCACGCATTCATTCTTCGATGCTACACACGTGTCGTTTGTACCTCTCGGTGATGAGCTCATCCGGCATTACGTAGATACGTGCCGACCTTTCGATAAAGCCGGGGCTTATGGAGCGCAGGAGATGATTGGCTATATCGCGATCGATCGTATTGAGGGATCTTATTTCAACGTCATGGGGCTCCCCATTCATAAGCTGTTTGCCGCCCTTCGTGAATGGTAGTCAAAGGGTGATGCTCACGGTGCTTTTATCCTGGCCGTTCACTATGAGTTTAACCAGATACTTTCCCTGGGGCATGAAAACCGAGGTGTATGAAAAGCGCAGGACGTAGCTTCCGGGGTACATCTGCCTGTCGCGATAGAAGGTTTCAACCGCATTGCCATCAGGGTCAATGATGACGAGTGCAGCCTTCTCTGGTCGGGGAATCAGGTATGCCATTGAGCCCTTGTGGGATTTCGGGGCGTATCCCAATGGAGTATTCAGCTCATAGCCATGGTCCACCTCACACGTGGGTACAGGAACACCCAGCAGAGATGCCGCGAAGGTGCGGAGTTCATCTCAAGGCATGCGTTGAAGCAGATTGTGAGGCCTGCGCGACAATGTTGGAGGGTCGCGTCACCAGAATTTCCTGATTCTGCTCGTCCACCGTGTTGAACACCACTCCGGATGGAATGGTAAGTCGATGGGGTTGCTCCGTCAGGTTGCGGATGTTTACCGTCACCCACTCATCTGCATTTTTCCCGGTGGATATCGCCTTTACGCTGACCTGCTCCTGGCGGATCGCTGTGAGGAGATCGGTAGAATCTTCTTTCAGGTTCATGGCTGCATGAAGCAGGAAGAGCCCGACAGATGCGAAGATGAGCGTGGTGCGTTTCATGACATGCAGGATTTACGGGGATGGACGGCCGGCGGCGTCCGGATATTTCCCGTTGAGTTCGCGATGGTTGAGTACCATGGGGCGGATGGCACATTCTTACTACATTTGCCGCCTCCATTTCAGCAAGTACACTTCTGGAGAGGTGGGTGAGTGGCTGAAACCAACAGTTTGCTAAACTGTCGTACTGGGTAACTGGTACCGGGGGTTCGAATCCCCCCCTCTCCGCAATCCGCAGATGCGCGAACCCGCCGAGGCGGGTTCTTTATTTGGCTGAAATACATCGAGAAACATTGGATGCGATTTTCACCCGGGAACGGCCCTGTATGCGCTACCTTTGCGGCCGCATTTTCCGACAGGAAGATCGGGGTGTAGCGTAGCCCGGCTATCGCGCCTGCTTTGGGAGCAGGAGGTCGCAGGTTCGAATCCTGCCACCCCGACGACACGAGTGAAAGGATTCAAGCCATCTTGAGTCCTTTTTTTTCGGGGGCCCGTAGCTCAGAGGATAGAGCAACTGCCTTCTAAGCAGTTGGTCGCAGGTTCGATTCCTGCCGGGCTCGCAAGCATAAGGGAGCAAGGCCCTTTTCGTTGGGTTAGGGTACCAGTTCACCAAGCTGATGCTGAAGGAACAGGGTTAGAGGCGCCCGTCCACCGGCTGTATATCCGGGGTTTTGGGATGGGGCCGGCTTGCTAAAGCCCTTCCGGCTATTCCCAATGAATATCCTCCCTGATTCTGCAAACAGGCAACTCTGTTCCGTGTGGATGACATGAGTTTCACAGTGGTAACCGGGTTTCTCAACGGGCCAATAACGCAATGGGATTCATTTCAACTGCTGATGGGAATCAAAAGCGCAGGATGATCCATGCCAGCCCGGCGAGCAATGCCAGGGACAGCAGGTCGAGTACCAGTCCGGCCTTGAACATGTCGCGGCTTCTGATCAGGCCGCTGCCATAGGCAATCGCATTGGGAGGAGTGCTCATGGGGAACATAAAATCGCAGCTTGCTGCGATGGTCACAGGTATGGCAAACCATTCCGGCGATTCTCCGAGGGATATGGCCAGAGCGGCCACCACAGGTACGAAGATGTTCACCATGGCGAGGTTGCTCATGAGCGCCGTGAGGATGAGTCCGGTGAGGCATAGAACCACAACCAGTGCGATCAGGTTGTTGGTGTCCAGCGTGCCAATAGCTCCGGCAATTTCTTCCACGAGGCCTGACTCCCTGAAGGCGCGTGCCAGGCTGAGGCCACCGCCGAACATAAGCAGAATACCCCAGGGAAGCCGGCTGGTATCACTCCACTCCAGGATGGGCTGAAGCTGTTGCCTTCGGGCCGGGATGATGAAAAGGGCCACTGCTGCGAGCACGGCAATATTCACATCTGTCCATTCCATCGGGGCAAAAAGCCGGCTGAGCTGGGCCTGGAAGATCCACATGAGTGCGGTCACTGTGAAAACACCGAAGATGAGTCGCTCGGTATAGGACCATCCTCCAAGGGCATCCAGCTGGCCCCGAATCACCTCTCGTCCGAGGGGAAATGCGCCAAGCCGGCTGGGGAAAATCCATTTCACCAGCACCACCCAGCAAAGCAGCATAAGCACGAGAGCAAAGGGCAAACCGATGGATAGCCAGGTGGTGAAGGTCACTTCAGTCTGGTGATTTTCTTCGAGAATACCGGCCATCATGGCGTTGGGCGGGCTGCCTACAAGGGTGGCTATACCTCCGATGCTGGAGCCGTAGGCAATGGCCAGAAATACGCTTGTGGAGAAATTGCGGTGGCCCAGGCTGAGCTTGTCATCGGGCAGGTCCACAAGCAGGTTCACGACCGAGCTGGCGATCGGGAACATCATGAGGGCAGTGGCGGTATTGCTGATCCACATGCTGATGGCAAAAGAGGCCAGCAGGAAGCCGAATACTATGCGGTCGGCACCGGTGCCCGTGCGGTGAATGATGTTCAGGGCGAGGCGTCGATGGAGGTTCCACTTTTCGAGGGCCAGAGCCAGCACAAAGCCACCGAGGAAGAGGAATACATACTTGTCGCCATAGGGAGCGCAGGAGTCTTCCAGACTCATGATGCCGAGCGACGGAAACAAGAGGATAGGCAGCAAGCTGGTGACCGGCATGGGTACAGTCTCGCTGATCCACCAGGTGAGCATCCAGGCCACGGCACCGCATACGGCCGCCGCATCCGAGGCGAGTTCGAGCGGATTGCCGAGCCATATCAGCGCAAATAGAGCAGGGCCCGCGAGGAACGTCCACACATTTTTCATCCGTCACGAAGTAAAGAAGAATGCTCGGGCCCGGCCCCTTCCTCCCTGATTACTTTTGTGGGCATGCACGAGTCGATCCTCATTCTTGACTTCGGGTCACAGGTCACACAGCTCATTGCCCGGAGGATCAGGGAACTCAATATCTACTGTGAGATACATCCATGGAATAAGGCTCCCGAGCCCGGGCCAGGTGTACGGGGAGTGATTCTTTCCGGAAGTCCTTATTCCGTTCACCAGGAGAGTGCGCCCCTTCCTGTGCTCGATGCCTATCTCGGCAAGCTTCCTGTGTTGGGTATTTGCTATGGAGCTCAGCTCATAGCTCATCTGCGCGGTGGTCAGGTGGTGCGCAGCACGCACCGGGAGTATGGCCGCGCCCTGCTGCAGCAAGTGAATTCATCAAGCCGTCTGCTGGCGGGCATACCGCTTCAATCGCAGGTCTGGATGTCGCACGGGGATACCATCCTCGACCCGGGGCCTGGATGCGCACTGATCTGTTCCACGCCAGATGTGAAGTGCGCGGGTTACGAGATTACCGGACAATCCACATTTGGAGTACAGTTCCATCCGGAGGTATATCACACCACCGATGGCAAGCGGCTGCTGGAAAATTTTGCTGTTGAAATCTGCGGCTGCCGGCAGGACTGGACGCCTGCTTCATTCATTGATGAAACCGTGTCCCGATTGAAGCAGGAGCTGGGAAGAGATCTCGTAATCATGGGGCTGAGCGGAGGCGTGGATTCCACGGTGGCAGCGGTGCTCATTCACCGGGCTATTGGGCCTGATCTCCATTGCATCTTCGTGGATAATGGGCTTCTCCGCAAGGGAGAGTATGAGGAAGTGTTGCACAGCTACCGGCACATGGGTCTCAACGTAAAAGGCGTAGATGCTTCCGCTCAATTCTATGCAGCGCTGGATGGACTAACGGATCCCGAAGCCAAGCGCAAGGCCATTGGCAAGACCTTCATCGATGTTTTTGATGTGGAGTCGAGGAAGGAAAAGGATGCCCGCTGGCTCGGACAGGGAACGATTTACCCGGATGTGATTGAGTCGGTGAGCGCCACCGGTGGGCCATCGGCTACGATCAAGAGTCACCACAATGTGGGGGGATTACCCGAATACATGAAGCTGAAGGTGGTGGAGCCTCTTCGCCTGCTTTTCAAGGATGAGGTGCGCCGAGTAGGTCGTGCGCTGGAGATTGATCCTGCTATTCTCGGGCGCCATCCCTTTCCAGGTCCCGGACTCGGCATCCGGATCCTCGGGGACATTACGCCGCAGAAAGTTCAGTTGCTTCAGGAAGTAGATGCCATCTGGATTCAGTCACTCCGGGCACACGGATTGTATGACGAGGTGTGGCAGGCGGGAGCGATTCTCCTTCCTGTCCAGAGTGTGGGTGTTATGGGAGATGAGCGCACCTATGAGCAGGCCGTGGCACTTCGGGCGGTGAACAGCACGGATGGCATGACTGCCGACTGGAGTCGTTTGCCACATGAGTTCCTCGCTCAGGTAAGTAATGATATCATCAACAAGGTGAAAGGAATTAACCGGGTCGTGTATGACATCAGTTCAAAGCCCCCGGCCACAATAGAATGGGAATGAAGTTTCGCACGCAATTCATGGCACCGATTCCAGGCATAACCTCAGTCCTTGTGAGCGCTGCCCTGTCGCTGCTCCTCATTTCGCTTCCCGCATGCAGGCTAAGGGCGCAGGTATCGGCTCCCATTGAAGTGGTGGATGGCAAGAGGTATTACCTCCATCAGGTGGTGAAGGGCGAAACACCGTATGCTATAGCCCGCAATTACGGATGTGATGTTCAGGTGCTTGTGGCATCCAATCCCGGCAGTGATGCTGGAATCCGGGAGGGGCAGATGCTCCGGCTTCCTGTTGATCAGTGCCGCGCCAGGGTGACGATCCTTGTTGCGCCCGATGCCAGCGGCTTCATCAATCATGAGGTACAGAAGCGGGAGACGTTATTCAGCATTGCCCGGTTCTATAACGTAGATCCCAATGATATTGCTGAAGCTAATCCAGGGGCTGATCAGGGAGTTCAGCGGGGACAAATTCTGCGCATTCCCGTGGCTAAGCCCGCTGTGCCTGCTCCTGCTCCTGCTGCGGAATCCGGCACCATGAAGAAACATACCGTGATTGCAGGAGAGACCCTATACGCCATCTCCGTCCAGTACAAAGTGCCTGTAGATGCAATCATGAATGCCAATCCGGGCTTGACAGAGGCATTGCGTGTGGGTCAGATCATCCAGATTCCGCAGCGCTCCATGCCGCTTGAGCCCGAGCCATCGGATCGCACACCGCTCGATGGTTCACAGCCGTTCGCACCGCTTTCACTCATCGGAGGACTTGAGGATTCCTACCAGATTGGACTGGCCTTGCCATTCTTGTCGGAGCCCACAGATACCATCGGGCTAACCACCCGCGAGAAGCGCCTGCAGGCCGTTGCGTTTCAGATGTACAGGGGTGCACTGCTAGGAGCCGATACGCTCAAGGCGATGGGTTTTCGCGGCGATCTTTATAGCTATGATGTGGCCGACAGCAAGGATCAGGCGCAGATGCTGGTCATGAAAAGTGAAATGAAGAACATGGATGTCCTGATTGGTCCCGCGTTCCGGGATCCCCTGCACGAAGTAGCTGTATGGTCATCCACCAAGGGTCCTCATGTCGTTTGTCCTGTGCCTCAAGCCAACAAGGTCCTGCTCGGCTCAGTCAATATGTCGAAGGCTTACCCTAGTGAGATCACGATGTGGGAAGGAATGGGAACCTTCATCGCTTCGAGGCACAAGGACGATCGCGTGATCCTCTGCACGACCAATGACGTGGAAGACCTCAAGCGCATTCAGGCCTTTCGCGGAGCTTACTTTCGTGAGCGGGGTGACTCGGTGAATGAGTTTGTAATTCAAAACAGGAGCATTTCCGGAATTTCGAAGATGCTCGGTTCAACTGGAGTTAACATTCTTGTTGTGCCTTCGGCTGACCGTCTGCTGCTTACTACTATGTTTCGTGATTTGCAGTCGTCCAACACCATCGTGTACGGCACAGAGGAGTGGGAAAACAACAGCATCATTGAGTCCGCAATGCGCAATAAATATCAGATCCGTTATCCCAAGGCGGTCTTTATGGACTACCGCAATCCGGCCGTGATTCGCTTTGTGGAAGCTTTCAGGAAGCGGTTCAGGAGTGAGCCTGATGAGTATGCCTTTCTCGGATATTCGATGCTGGTGTACTACGGCACCGGACTCATGCAGTTTGGCAGGGCCTTTCCGAATCACTTCGGCGAATGGACGTGCGATGCATGCGTGGGTGCGGGATTTAATTACGTTCGCACGGGAGAGGATGCCGGGTTTGAGAACCGGTACTTTGCTGTTGTCGGGACGCAGGAGTTCGAACTATATCAGATGAATAAGTAGGAGATGGAAAACAGGCAGGAGGTAGAGGCCTTTATGCGGTCAGTTCAGGATGAGATTTGTGCCGGGCTTGAGGGCGAGGATGGAGGAGCCCGGTTTGCTGAGGATCTATGGTCACATCACAGCGGTGGTGGTGGAAGGAGCCGGGTCATAGCTCAGGGCTCAGTCTTCGAGAAGGGAGGTGTCAATTTCTCAGCTGTTGAGGGCGAGCTTCCATCGTTTCTCGGCCCGCATATCACACCGGGCGCCAAGCGGTTTTTTGCAACGGGCGTATCGATTGTTATCCATCCGGAAAATCCATTTGTACCGATTATCCATGCCAATATCCGCTACTTCGAGAGCGATCAAGGCGATGCGTGGTTTGGCGGGGGCATTGACCTTACGCCGGTCTATGTCGTGGAGGATCAGGTGCGCGCCTTCCATGGTGTTCTTCGAGAGGTTTGCGATAGTTACCGTTCAGATGCCTACGCGCGTTTCAAGGAAGCAGCTGATGATTATTTCTATATCCCTCACCGCGGCGAGACCAGAGGAGTGGGTGGAATATTTTACGACTACCTGCGACCAGGAGAGGCAGGCACCTTCGATGAATTGATGCAGTTCACCCGCTCCGTGGGCCGGGCTTTTCTGCCGGCTTATCTGCCGCTGGTACGTGAGCAGAAGGTGAAGGAGTGGACGGCGGAGAACAAGCAATGGCAGTTGATTCGCAGGGGACGTTACGTCGAGTTCAACCTGGTGTATGACAAGGGGACAAGGTTTGGGCTCGAGACCGGCGGACGTGTGGAGTCCATCTTGATGAGTCTGCCATTACACGCGTCGTGGATATACAATCACAAGCCCGCTGCAGGAAGCGAAGAAGAGCGCTCGCTGGCGCTCTTCAGGAAAGGAATGAATTGGATAGGTGGTTGATCAGAGTCGATTATCGACCTCTTCCACGCCCGGATACTTCGCCTTGTTGAAGAGGAAGTCAGTGTCCGGAAACTCAGAACCCGTTTTGAAGTTTCTCACCGTGTAGGTGATTTCGGAGTTTTCGCGGGTTTTTACCACCACCTTGGACACCTCCATTTTGGCCTTGTCTACGTACATAGTCAGCGTATGGTAGGGTTTGTCCTTTGGGTTATTTGGATAGAGCGCGATTTCGTAAACCTCCGTTCCGTTCACGGAAGCATTCGGGTTCTTCATCTCATGACGGAAATCTTTTTCCCAGATGGTAAACATTTCTGAGGGATCAAAAGAGCCATCCTTCACGTCGGCAAGGTCGTCGATGGTGACCACATTGCCTTTCTTATCGTAGCTCCAAAGCGTTTTACCATCGCAGATCACAACGTAGTCGGGCAGATTCAGGTTGTATTTCTGACCCTTGACTTTGATGGATCCATCTTGCTTGCGGTTGATATTGGCTTTTTTGTCCACCAGGTTAGAGGTGAAGTCGGCAGAAATGGTCTTCCAGCCCTTGGCTTTGGTGGAGAGCTTATCGAGAATTTCTTTGGAAGTCTGAGCGTCTGCTGAGGCAGAAAAGAAAATCGCGCATGTGGCGAAGATGAGGCTGAGTGATTTCATTTGCGTTGTATCGTGCGTTAAGCCTGTCCGTTTTTCAAGAACTGTTCCAAACTTGCTTCATCGGGTATCAGCACCTTCCGGGCCTTGCTGCCCTCGAATGGACCGATGACACCTGCGGCCTCAAGCTGGTCGATGAGACGGCCTGCCCGATTGTATCCCAGCTTCAGTTTTCGCTGGACGAGTGAGGTTGAACCTTGTTGAGAAAGCACGACGATGCGTGCCGCTTCCTCAAACAAGTCATCTCGTTCACCGCTTGCAAAGTTAGTGGTGTCGAGCCCGCTTTCGTCCATGACTTCCGGCAGGAGGAAGGCGCTGGGATAGCCCTGCTGGCTGCCGATGAATTCTGTGATTTCTTCCACTTCCGGTGTATCGACGAATCCGCACTGGATTCGGATGAGGTCATTTCCGGTGGAGTAGAGCAGGTCACCACGGCCGATGAGTTGGTCGGCACCTCCCGAGTCGAGGATGGTGCGGGAGTCAATTTTGGAGGTCACCCGGAACGCAATACGAGCCGGGAAGTTGGCCTTGATCAGTCCGGTGATGATGTTCACGGAAGGGCGCTGGGTAGCGATGATCAGGTGAATACCAATAGCACGGGCCAGCTGTGCCAGTCGTGCGATCGGTGTTTCTACCTCCCGCCCTGCGGTCATGATGAGGTCAGCAAACTCATCTACCACAAGTACGATATAGGGCAGAAACCGGTGTCCTTTTTCCGGATTGAGACGTCGCTTAATGAACTTGGCGTTGTATTCCTTGATGGTGCGGCACTGTGCTTCCTCGAGCAATCCGTAGCGCTCATCCATTTCCACGCAGAGTGAATTCAGTGTTTTGACCACCTTGGTGGTGTCGGTGATGATGGATTTTTCTTCATCCGGAAGCTTGGCGAGGTAGTGCCGTTCAATCTTGTTGAAGAGGGTCAGTTCCACCTTCTTTGGATCCACGAGCACAAACTTGATCTGCGATGGGTGTTTTTTATAGAGCAGCGAGACCAAGATCGCGTTCAGCCCTACCGACTTTCCCTGCCCGGTAGCACCCGCCATAAGCAGGTGAGGCATTTTGGAGAGGTCGGCCACGAAGATCTCGTTGGAGATTGTTTTACCCAGCACCACGGGAAGTTCCATATCAGCATGCTGGAATTTTTCGGAGGCAATGAGTGAGCGCATGGACACCACATCGGGGCGCGAGTTGGGCACTTCGATGCCGATGGTTCCCCTGCCTGGTATAGGGGCGATGATGCGGATACCGAGAGCGGCCAGACTCAACGCGATATCATCTTCGAGGCTCTTGATTCGGGAAATCCTCACGCCCGGTGCCGGCACGATCTCATAGAGCGTCACGGTGGGGCCGATGCTCGCTTTGATCTTGGAGATTTCGATCTTGTAGTGGTTGAGCGTTTCTACGATTCTGTTTTTGTTCTCTTCGAGTTCTTCCTTGGTGATTTGCGGGCCGTTGCCCCCATGTGGCTTGAGCAGGTCCAGTGGCGGGAATACATATTTGGACAGGTCGAGGGTGGGGTCATATTCTCCCATGTCCTGCAGTCGCTCTTCGATTTCCGCTCCACTAAGTTCCTGTTCTTCCGCTGGTCCTTCCAGTTCCATTCCGAGATCACTCAGGTCGCCCAGACCGAGAAGCGTTGATGATGCCGAGGCGGCAGGAGTAACCGCGGCTGGTGCGGATAATTCTACTGGGTGAGCGGGCGCCACCTCGGCCACGGCCATCACTTCGGGGTCCTCCGTTTCCTCAGGCTCCGGTTCCTGGTCTCCGAGCCATTCGTTTCGCAGGGCAGGAGACACCCTCACGGTCGTTTCGGTTTTTTCCACCGGCTCTGGTCGTTCGAGTCCCTTCTCGTTGAGTTCATCTTCATCCGGTCGGATCAGGTCTTTTCTCGCGGCCCACCATTCGCCCAGACGCGCCCAGAAGGCCTCTGCCTGATGGTTGAAGTTGAATACCAGAAAGGCCAGCGCCACGAGCAGCAGTCCGAGCAATGTGCCCGTCCACCCGAGCGTGAAATGGCACCACTGGGTGGCTATTACACCATAGCCACCCACAAACCGATCGTTGCAGTCGAGTACAATATGGGGCTGCGGCAAGGGCTCCACATGGTGAAAGATGAATCCGATGAGCAGGGGGAAATAGAGCGCTCCGAGAATGGAAAGGCGAATGGTTCGCCCCGGCGCCAGGAGCCATTTGCGAAAAGCGACATGAATCCCCCAGAGAAAGAGCACGAGGCACATAAAGAATGCGCCTACGCCGAGGTAGTTATACATGAAAAAATGGGCGAGATGCGCTCCCATCTTTCCCATCCAGTTGGCGTAGAGCACATCGCCGGCATCCTGCGGAGATTCTGAGAGAACCAGATACTGGTCTTTTCCACCGGAGAAGAGATAAGAAACGCAGGCGGCAAAGAGGAAGATGGAGAAGGCGGTGATGAACATGCCCGCAATTCGCTGCACGCGCTGATCGCGCACAAAAGCCCAACGGCCCGACGGCCGGCCGGAGCCGGAGGATGACTGCTTGCGCGATACCGGCTCGTCCTGCAGAGGATCTTCCGCTGCGGATTTCAACGTGTTTCTGGCCAATTCAGGGTTGGTTTTCGACAGTTTCAAAGGTATCCGGAGGCCATAGGAGAACGGCCGGCCCTGCTGGCTATTATGAACATCTCCGGGTTAATGGAAAGGCGCGTCGGCTTTGAGTTTGACGAGACCGGAAAAGGTCGTTGCGGGAAAAAATGGAGGAATCGTCTGGAAATTCGGGAATTGTACCTACATTTGCCGTCCATTTTTCGGACTACCATGGCAAAGAAAGGAAACCGCGTGCAGGTGATTCTCGAGTGCACGGAGCATAAGGAGTCGGGCAAGCCCGGCACCAGCCGCTACATCACCCAGAAGAACCGTAAGAATACGCCTGACCGGATCGAGCTGAAGAAGTACAACCCGATCCTGAAGAAAATGACTGTACACAAAGAAATCAAGTAATACTGGAGCACCATGGCAAAGAAGGTAGTAGCGACCCTGCAGACCGGAGGTGGTAAGAACCACACCAAGGTCATCAAAATGGTGAAGTCACCGAAAACCGGTGCTTACACTTTCAAAGAAGAAATCGTGCACAACGACAAGATCGCCGAGTGGTTTTCCAAGGGTTGATCTGAACGATTATGCGGGACCAAGGCTTTCCTCCGGGGAAGCCTTTTTTGTTACGGCACATGAGGCCGGATGATTTTCAACTCAAACTGCGACTATGAGTTTCTTCAAGCGTTTCTTTTCCTCTGAGAAGAAGGAAAGTCTCGATCAGGGCCTTGAAAAGACCCGGTCAGGCTTTCTGTCGCGTATCACCAAGGCCATTGCTGGCAAGAGCCGGGTGGATGAAGAGGTGCTCGATCATCTCGAAGAGATCCTGATTTCATCGGATGTGGGAGTAGAGACCACCCTCAAGATCATTCGCCGGATTGAGGAACGCGTATCGCGTGATAAGTACCTCGGTGCTGCTGAGCTCCAGGGCTTGCTTCGCGAGGAGATTGCAGCTCTGCTCGTTTCCCATTCAGGCGAGGAGGGAGAAGACATTCATATTCCGTCGGGATCCAAACCTTACGTGATCATGGTGGTGGGTGTCAATGGCGTAGGCAAGACCACGACCATCGGTAAGCTGGCCTGGCAACTCGCCCGTCAGGGTAAGAAGGTCGTGCTGGGGGCTGCTGACACCTTCCGCGCCGCTGCGGTGGATCAGATCGGAATCTGGGGCGAGCGCGCCGGCGTACCGGTAGTATCACAGGGCATGGGCGCAGACCCGGCCTCAGTAGCGTTTGATACCCTGCAGTCGGCCGTAGCGCAAGGCGCTGATGTGGTGCTGGTGGATACAGCAGGACGCTTGCACAACAAAGTCGGACTGATGAATGAGCTGACCAAGATTCGTCGTGTCATGCAGAAGGTCGTGCCCGATGCTCCGCAAGAGGTCCTGCTTGTGCTCGATGGATCTACCGGACAGAATGCATTTGAGCAAGCAAGACAGTTCACCGCAGCCACGGAGGTCAATGCCCTGGCCATTACCAAGATCGATGGCACTGCACGCGGAGGAGTGGTGATCGGGATATCCGATCAGCTTCATATCCCCGTCAAGTACATCGGAGTGGGCGAAAAGCCCGGCGATCTGCAGGTGTTCAACCGATTTGAGTTTGTGGATTCACTCTTTGGTAGTGCGCAGAAATAGCCCTGGGTATGAAAGTCCGGACACTCAAAAAGAACAAAGTCAATGTGGTCACGCTCGGCTGTGCCAAGAATATCTTCGACAGTGAGGTGATGATGGCTCAGCTCCGGGCCAACCGGTTTGACGTGGAGCATGAGTCGGAGCAGCAGGATGCTGAGATAGTTATTATCAATACCTGCGGCTTCATTGACAATGCCAAGGAAGAGTCCATCCAGACTATCCTCGCATGGGCTGGGGAGAAGCAGCGTGGACGAGTGGACAAGCTGTATGTCACCGGTTGCCTGAGCGAGCGATACAAGCCCGAACTGGAGCGCGATATCCCCGAAGTGGACGCCTTTTTCGGGACGCGTGAACTTCCCCGGTTGCTGAAAACACTGAAGGCCGACTACAAGCATGAGCTGATGGGCGAGCGGCTGTTGACCACCCCATCCCATTATGCCTATTTTAAGATCAGTGAGGGCTGCGACCGTCCCTGTTCTTTTTGTGCCATACCCCTCATGCGCGGAAAGCATGTGAGCACGCCTATGGATGATCTGGAGTCGCAGGCCAGGTCGCTTGTCCGCAACGGTACACGGGAACTTATCCTCATTGCACAGGACCTGACTTATTACGGACTGGATATCTACCGGGACAGGAAATTGCCCGATTTGCTCCGGCGGCTCTCGGATGTCGACGGATTAGACTGGATCCGGCTGCAGTATGCCTTTCCCTCAGGATTTCCGATGGAGGTGCTGGATGTGATGCGCGAGCGTCCGAATATCTGCAATTACCTCGACATGCCGCTCCAGCACGCCACTACCCGGATGTTGAAGGCCATGCGGCGTGGTATTACGAGAGAGAAAACGGATGAGTTGATTGACGCTATTCGGGATCGCGTGCCGGGCATTGCACTGCGCACTACACTCATCTGCGGTTATCCGGGGGAGACAGAACAGGACTTTGAGGAAATGCTGGCGTGGGTTTCAGAAAAGCGTTTTGACCGGCTGGGAGTGTTTACCTATTCACATGAGGAAAACACCCATGCATATCTCAGTGAGGATGATGTGCCCGATGAAGTCAAGAAAGAGCGCGCCAGCCGCATCATGGAGGCCCAGTCTGAGATTTCCCTCCAGCACAACCAATCCAGAATCGGCCATGAGTATCGCGTGCTCGCAGACCGCGTCGAGGGTGACACCTGGGTAGGCCGCACCGAATACGATTCACCGGAAGTGGACAATGAAGTGATCATCACAGCGCCGGATGGCTATCTGCGAATTGGCGACTTCGTGCAGGTGCGAATTGAAGATGCTGACCACTACGATCTGCATGGTGTTGTCATTCCCTGATCCACGTATTTTTCGAAAAAAAAGAATCCTATGGAATATGCAGTAGGTACATTATTGCGCCATCCATTGCATGGAGAAGGAGTCGTGTTTGGCATGGATGAGCACAGGTATAAAATCTTCTTCCGGGAGCATGGTGAAAAGGAGATAGGCAAGGCCTATGAGGGATTTACCTTGCTTCAGCCGGGGCCTGCAGGAAGTCAGGTAGTGCAGTTGGAGGATGTCGTGGAGGCCGTTCGAAACGTCTTTGACCAGTATTACGAGGTGACCGATATCGTAGAGTTGGGAGATCGCTGGGAAGGCGGGACGATGCTGCTCCAGCCTGGGGACTCCAGTCTGAAGGCGAAAGAAATTCCCCTCGAAAACTTTTTCCATAAGGTTGTCATGCTTCGTGACCGCCTTCGCGTGATGGAGCAGAAGATCAATGCCCACAAGGGGCTTAGCGAATCGGAGAAGATTGACCTTCAGCAATACATTACGCGTATCTACGGATCCCTCACCACCTTCAATGTATTGTTCAGGAGCAAAAAGGACTGGTTTGTGGGAGAAAGTGGAAAGGATGACGCCTGATCAGGTTGTGAACAAATGTGCATATCCAGGGTGGACAAGCCGTGGATAATGCGCTCGTCTGGGGTTTGCTTTTCCCTGCGGGAAGTGCCATTTTTCGAAAGCAATCCGATTCGTTAAGAGGGGTTGCGGGATCAAGCAGCCGCGAGTTGCGAAATCCCCCGGCGGCGGACGGCCGTCGGATTCAGAAGGCCCACATGAGGGTGTTGAATCAGGTTGACTGAAGAAGTTATCGGAAACCAGCACGCTTCGTTGAGTCGGGAATGGTCCCTCACGGGTTACATTCCCAGGTAGCCCGGTCGGGTCCGGTTGCATATGCAGCGCAGGACGGAACATTCCCGGGGAGTTGAGGCTCCTTTCGGAAGACCTCTGATGAGGTACAAAGACTGCGGACGCCAGGCCAGGCGAGGCGATTTCCATCCATGTCCTGTCAGCCGGAAACAATATCTGTTGTGTGGGCTTTCGCTATTCTCCCCGGTTGCCCCTTTACTTTTGCAGTATGAGTGAAACCCCGATACTTCCGGTCATGGAGCATTTCTATACCGTACAGGGAGAGGGTGCGTATACGGGGACGCCGGCTTACTTCATCCGTCTGGCTGGCTGTGATGTGGGTTGTACGTGGTGTGATGTCAAGGAATCCTGGGATGTTTCGGCGCATCCACAGATCAGTATAGATGAACTTACGCGCCTCGCTGTTGATTCAGGAGCGCCGATTGTGGTGGTCACCGGTGGTGAGCCTGCCATGCATGATCTGACAGCACTCACGCGATCACTGCATTCCAGAGGAATGCGCACCCACATTGAGACCAGCGGGGTGTATGCGCTTACCGGAGAGTGGGATTGGGTGACTTTTTCACCAAAGAAATTCAAGAAGCCCTTACCGGAACTTCTGCGGCGCGCTGACGAGCTCAAGGTCGTGATCTTTCACCCATCGGATATCCCATGGGCCGAGGGCTTCAGGGAGGGATTGAACGAAGGTGCCGCCCTCTATCTTCAGCCCGAATGGAGCAAGCGCGAGCAGCATACTCCAATCATCTTCGACTATGTAAGAAAGCATCCGCAGTGGCGCATTTCGCTGCAGACTCACAAGTACATGGGCGTTGACTGACTGGCTGTAGCCCTTATTCAGCCGGCCGCTTGCGCTGCTTAACAGTAAACACGCGGGAGATGTTGAATCCGAAATGAATATCGCCTTCCATCCAATCGCCGACCGTTTCCGACACAAAGCCCGTTTCCACCATGGAAGTACTGTTGGTACAATGGAGCTGAAACACGTGCCCCCCGGTCTCGATATCCATACCCACCGAGAAGCTGTTGTGGTACATGGGTAGCAATTGGTCGGGCAGCACGTATATATATTCCGCATTGATACTGGATCGCTTGGTCACTTTGAAGCGACCGCCTCCGCCGAAGGCAATCACATCATGTGCTTCTTCCGGCACCGAGACAAGGTTGCGGTGAATCAGGGTGGGGCTCAACTGGAGCGAGAGTCGTTCGTTGAATTTGCGGGCGATAAGCAGCTGGTGCGCGTATTGAAGCCGTGATGTAAAATGATTCTCCCGTTCAGGAAACTGCCACTTCAGGGTATTCACGGTGATGGAACTGAACCACGACAAACTGATTGGCATGGTTCGTTTCCCGGAGCTCTGGCGGAGGATCTTCACCTTGGTAAAAGCATCGTAGGTCTTATTGAAACTGGAACGTCCGGCTCCCAACATGATGCGGTCATTAATGCCATACTCCATTCCAATCCGGATGGTGGCCCCATCAAGTCCGAACATCTCATAGACTCCGGTATTGATAAATCCGAAGCGATGAGAGATCCGGAAATCAAGCACTCCGCCGGCTGCCTGCTCAACGGAGTGAAGGTTGATGATCCGGGTAGTTTTGAATGACGCGGTAGCATAGTCCGTCGTTTCTTCATCACCTAAAAGGGAGAGCAGATCTTCACCCTCATCCTGAGCCCGGATAGGAACTCCGGCTGCCGCGAGGAGCAGAACAAAAAGAAAACGCTTCATCAGCAATCCTATTTTTTGAGTTGAGCCAGATTGGCCTTCACTTTGACCTCGATGGCTTCTGAAATTTTGCCCTTCACGGGTCCCGGTATATTGATCTTATAGTCGTTGGGGTTCACGACAAAGCGGGTTTCCCCCGTGATCTTGTCACCTTCCACGGTAATGGTCACTGGAACAGATACCGCTTGTTCAACACCGTGCATCGTCAGCGTCCCTGTGGCCTTGGTGGTATAGCTTCCCGGTTTGGTGAAGTTGATGGACGAGATATTCTCGAGCTTACCCTTGAAAGTAGCGTTTGGGTAGGTATTGCTCTCCATGTAATTCTCATTGAAGTGCTCCTGCATGAGGGCCTTTTCAAATTCGAAGGCCTTGATGGTACAGGCGACTTCAATTTGTCCTGTAGCCGCATCAATCACCAGCGTACCGGAGTTGTTTTCAGCTTTGATGTCTTCAATGGATGTATGGGAGTAGAAGTCGATGTGCGCTGTTCGCGTGAAGTACTTCTGTGCGCATGTGGCTGTAGAAAAGCCGAGGAGCGCAGCGAAAAGGAAAAAAAGGTTTTTCATGGACTTGATTTTTCTGGATTTATTGAGGTTCCGAACATTGTGAGAGCACGACCGAAGGCATAAGGTCACCCTGCATCCCTGAGCAGATGCCGTGAAGCAGGATTTGCTTTCCGATTGTCGCGGTGTTAGCGGCATCTGGCGCATAGGTGCACATGACGGCCGCCATGGGGTCATCTGTTTCGAGTGTGAGGGTAGCAATACCATCGGCGTTCAGGGCGATGTCAGAAACCGTACCGCGCACTTCAATCACCTTGTCCAGATATAGAGCATTGGCTCCGGTTGCGTCTGTGGCGAAGCTGGAGTAGAGTTCAGCAGCAGTCAGAGATGCGGCAGCCTCTTCATCACTTGCAGTTCTTTTGGGCTTATTCCACAGATAAATGCCGTACGCCCCTGCCACGGCGGCGGCTATGAGAAGTGTGAGCAGAATTTTCTTCTTCATGGGGCTTAGTTTTCGAGCGCTCCTGCATCTACCCAATCCTGAATGGCATTGATGTCGCAGTCACTTAGTTTGGCGCTGTTCTTTGGCATAGGTGAGCATCCGGAATCATGGCGGATGGTGCAGAGCAGTGAGCCATTCACGGCAGCGTTCCGGATGTTTACAAATCCTTCCAATACGATTCCGCCGGATCCCTGAGCCTGGCTGTGGCAAGGCAGGCAGTACTGTTGCACGATTGGCTGGACCCTTCCGGAAAATGTGAATTCATTGGGATTGCAGGGAGATCCGCCGGGATAAAGTTCCGACTCCACATCGTAGTAGCAACCGCCCAATGCGACCATTCCCGCAAGAATTGTGGAGGTGAAAAGGATGCGTAGTTTCATGCTGAACATCAGTTGTTGGGTGCACCGGCATCAATCCAGTTCTGTACTTGTTGAATCTGGCAGGCACTGAGGCCTGACGTATTGTAGGGCATCAGCGGGATACCTTGCGTACCTGTAAGTCCGGCCATGAGCGAACCATTCAAGGCCGAAGCGCTGATCTGGGAGAAATTGGTGAGGGAAAGCCCGCCATCAGGCGAAGCGCCGGAATGACATCCCTGACAATGGGTTTGTATCATGGGAGCAATCACTGCACTGAAGGTAAACTGATTGGGGTCACAATCCGCAACACAGCTGTTATTCTGGGCTCCCTGACTGATCCACGTACTGATCATGCTGATCTGATCAGAATTGAGCACTATTCCGGAAGATGGAGGAGGCATTACACTATTTGGATTATCCTCGGTAATGACATCGTACAATTCGCTTGATGAAGGACTGCCGGGCGAGACAATACCGGAAGCCATAACCGAGCTGTAACTATATAATCCAATACCTTCCTGCGGAGCTGCCTGATCATGACAATCCGCCTGAGCGCAGTTGGCGATGAGAAAGGGCAGGATATCATTCTGAAAGTAGACCGTTCCGGGATCACACGGCTGGGTGGTGCCATTTCCTCCGGGATCTTCAACTACCGGCTCGGGTATATCGTGTTTGCAGGCCCCAAGCCCTGCAGCCAGAAATACTCCCGCCACGCAGGCGGTTTGTATGGATCGCAGATTTATCATGATTCAAGTGTATGGATACATCCCTCTCATTTCCATATGACTTTTTCAAACGGGAAGAGTGGACTTCCCATTGTGGGAGATAGCGCCTTTTCTTTCCGCGTATCGAAAGGTACGGACTTTTCGGAGCCCAGTGCAGCGCAACTGATGCAGATCAGCAGCCTGAGCTGGCCGCAATGCTTCTGAGAAGCCAGGTGACCTCATCTATGCGCAGCGGCTAATCATGGGTGAATTGAATGCCATGTTGTTCCATCGGGCAGGACCAGCAGCATATACTTCAGATATCCCATGTGATGGTCACCTCTTCCGAAGTGGGGTGTGACTGGCATACGAGCACAAATCCTTTTTCAATTTCGCGGGGAGTAAGTGCGTGGTTTTGTTCCATGCGCACAGAGCCATTCAATACTTTGCCCTGGCAAGTCGTACAGATTCCTCCTTTGCAGGAGTAAGGGGCATCGAGGCCCTGATCGAGTGCAGCATTCAGGATGGTCTCGCCCGAAGTATCCAGGTTAAATTGAGTTTCCTGACCATCGAGGATCACGGTGATGCGGGAAGTGCCTTCAAATGATTGACTCATGATTTGTTCTTATTGTGAAAACAGGTTTTCTATGGGTTGGGTAGCAGAATGATTATCCCAGGCCACGGCCCCTTGGGTGGCCATGACCTGCTCGTGGCGCTTGTCGTAGAAATAAGTCACCGGAATGGTGTGTACACCAAAATCATCCAGATCATCTGCACGCAGCACATCGAGTCCAAAGGCCTCACTTACACGTTGTGCCTTTTCAGCTGAATCATCTGTGATCAGGTAAATGCGGATATGCCGGTGGGAGGCGGCGAATCCGGACAGCTTCGGGAGTTCAGCCACACATGGTCCGCACCATGAGGCATAGAAATGCACGACACAGGGAAACTGCAGGGCTTCTTCGGCCGGCAGGTGGCGCCCATCGGGAGTGATCACTGCCTGATCGCTCCATGCAATTTCATGCACCACCATATAGCGGAAATACCAGTAGCCGATGCCTGCGGCCAGCACCAGCAAAAAGCCATACCGGGCAAGCCATGAGCGAAGCCGCTCAGCACGCGGTTTACTCACCATCTGGTCCTCCTTGCATGAGCGGCATAAACTGCATCATCTCCTCGGACGTTTTCACGGTATACTCATCAGGAATGGTAAAGATCGAAGGATCCAGTACCTCTTCGCGGATTTCTGAGAGGGTGAATTCCATGTGCACCTTATCCTGAAGAATGGTGTATTGCATGGGCATCCCGGGTAATCGCTTGTCAAATAAACCGCTGAAGGGAAATGCCCGAGCAAACCAGCACTCAGTGCTGATGTTATCATCCAAGTTCAGAATTCCCTTTTCGCACGAGTAACCTGAAATGTTCCGAATTTCACCTGTCATCCGGATGGGCTGGCCCGCATATTCGAACTCCGTCAGGTTGACCCCTTGGCCGGGATAATCCTCGGTCATCGCAAGGGTCATCGCAATTTTTTGCCCCATCATGTCGAGCAGCATAACGACCTGACGGCTCTCCCTGTCCGTGATGATGATGTTATTACCCGAGATGCTGGTTTGCTCCACACGACTTTTATTGCCTTTCACATAGGTCGTCATATGCTGCCCGAGTGCATTCTCCATTCCCTGAAGTTCCGGTGGAGCCTGAACCAGTTTGACGGTAGTACGGATGACTCCCTCGAATGGGGTTTGTGCGAAAACGCAAGCCAATGGCCATATCAGCAGGGCGAGGAGGATTGACGCGTATTTCATGGCCTCAAATGGATATGGTTTTCAGAATTTCAATAACTCTGCCACTTTGCCTGCTACTTTCTCTTCGTTGGGCAGGAGTGCAGCTTCAAGTGCGGAGTTAAGGGGGATGGCGGGAGTTGTGACAG
>CANGTU010000019.1 GCA_947456965.1 Flavobacteriales bacterium | reverse complement strand
TCTTCGTTTTCTGCCGCATCCAATGGTACGTGTGCGTTTACTTTCTCCAGCAAAGCGAACCGGGCAATACCCGTGACCTTGAAAACACAAAATGGAATATCCTCACGGCCATGGGCCGTGCGGATCGTACGGCAGATTTCCTCGCACGTGCCATCGAGGTCATCTTCAGCATCTTTGCCCTCTACAGAATAATCCAGAATAGTACCTATGCCAAAAGCTTGGAGCGATTGCGTCGTACCTGAGCATTCCGGGATATTCTCACCGCCACAGAAGTGAGCGAAAATATTTCGGCGAATTATCCAGCCAATGGGAAAATGAATCGCCAGAGCCAGCCGGGTGAGCACGCTTCCGACACGCACCAATGCGGGATAACTCAACAGCCAGAACAGCCGGCAGGCGCGGCGCAACTCACGATCCGACTTACTCCGAAAAGCGATCTCGGTGTTGTCCAATGAAATTCCGGCCATGGGCGGCAAATGTAAAGGTGCTCTTCGTTTCCGGAACTATCTTGGCACCCCTAACAAGCGAATGAAACCATGACAACCCACTCCTACATTGAGGCCAATAAGGACCGCTTCCTGCAGGAATTGCTCGACCTCCTGCGCATCCCAAGTGTCAGCGCCAATCCCGCCCATGCCGGTGACATGAAGCGCATGGCCGAAGCCACGGCTGAAAAGCTCCGCGAGGCTGGTGCTGATCGGGTTGAAATTTGCCCCACTGCCGGACATCCCATTGTATACGGTGAAAAAATGGTGGATCCATCCCTGCCAACTGTATTGGTTTACGGCCACTATGATGTGCAGCCTCCCGATCCCCTGGATCTCTGGCACTCTCCTCCTTTCGAACCGGTTATCCGCAAGACGGATATACATCCGGACGGGGCCATTTTTGCGCGTGGAGCCTGCGACGACAAAGGACAGTTTTACATGCACGTGAAAGCATTCGAGGCCATGATGGCCACCGGTGGTGTGCCGTGCAATATTAAGTTCATGATCGAGGGTGAGGAAGAAGTGGGGAGCAACAACCTCGGAACCTTTGTGAAGGCTAACCGCGCGCGGCTGGCCTGCGACGTCATACTCATTTCCGACACCTCCGTTATTGCCAATGACCAGCCGAGTATTGACTGCGGGCTTCGGGGACTCAGCTATGTAGAAGTAGAAGTAACTGGTCCCAACCGCGACCTTCACTCCGGTGTTTATGGAGGCGCTGTGGCCAACCCGATCAACATTCTCGCCCGCATGATTGCCAGTATGCATGATGATGCAGGGCGCATCACTATTCCCGGCTTCTACGATGATGTGCAAGTGCTGTCAGAAAGTGAACGTGCAGAGCTGAACAAAGCGCCGTTTGATCTGGAGGCTTACAAAAAAGACCTCGGTATTGATGATGTTCGCGGTGAAGCGGGCTTCACCACCATTGAGCGCACAGGCATCCGCCCAACACTCGATTGCAATGGAATCTGGGGTGGCTACACCGGCGAGGGGTCCAAGACCGTTCTGCCCTCCAAGGCTTTCGCCAAGATATCCATGCGCTTGGTCCCCAATCAGTCAACCGAAAAAATCACTGAACTCTTCGCCGCACACTTTAGGAATATCGCTCCTGCTAGCGTCAAGGTGGAGGTTCGCCCACACCATGGCGGAGAACCAGTGGTTACCCCCACCGATTCCAAGGCTTATATCGCTGCGAGTAAGGCGATGCAAGAGACCTATGGTAAAAAACCCATCCCCACCCGCGGAGGCGGCTCCATTCCGATCGTAGCTCTGTTTGAACAGGAGCTGAATGCCAAAAGCGTACTCATGGGATTTGGACTGGACTCCGATGCGCTGCATTCGCCCAATGAGCATTATGGTGTATTCAACTACTTTCAGGGAATCCGCACTATTCCGCTGTTCTTCCACTATTTTGCCCGTGCATGATTCGTCCCGCCCTCGTCCTGATCATCGCTTGGGCATTCCTGGGCTGCGCTCCCTATAAGGAAGTAGTGGTGCATGAAGTCACGGATATACAGTTCGTTTCGTTCGGAGCGGATGGCCTTGATCTCCATGTCTGGATTGATATTGAAAACCCGAACTGGTACAAGATTCATCTGACCGAGAGTGATATAGAGGTTTTTCTGGAAGGTAAGAGCCTGGGCTCCATCACCCTCAACCAGGCACTCACCATTCCGCGAAAATCACGCTCCACCCAACCGTTGGCCATCCATTCTTCCATGAACAGCATCGATGCCCTGCTGGGAAATGTATTCACCCTCATGTTCAAGGAAAAGTTTGAAGTCACCGGCCGCGGCTTCGTGAAGGGCAAGGCCTTTTTTGTTGTCCGCAAGGTAGACGCAGGATTCCGGCAATTCATCACGCGGGAAGATCTTGGTCTTTGAAATAGACCATCCTGTATACATCCTTCGCCTTCTGCGGTGACCGGTACTTCTCTGCAACTCCCCGGATCCGCATATCAGGCCGCTTTCTGGAGGCCAGGATAGCAGAGAGGCGCAGCAGGCCCTTTGACATTGCCTCGTCCGAAAGTGACTCGAGAACTACGCCTGCTTCTTCTTTCGCGGTGATCGCAGAATCATCGCTGATATCTGGCAAGATGACCAGAGGCAATCCCATAGCCCAGTACTCCGCATCCTTCACCGGAGCACCGTATCTCTTGGACCTCACCGGCTTCTGCGGATTGAACGCAAAATCGCCCATAGCAAGCCATGAGGGTACTTGGTGATGAGCCACGTGTACCTGGGTGATGCATTGCAAAGAAAGTCCCGCAGAAGCGGCCCATTGTATCACGGACTCCCGAGGTGCAGCCGAAAGCAGGAGAAGACGAAATGAAGATCCGAATGTGCGTTCGGCCAAAGAGAAGAAGCGGAAGGCTTCATGAGAGAGATACAGTCCGCCAAAACGGGAAACCACCACACAAATCAAATCATCTGGAGCGAATCCCCGCTCCGCGCGAAGCAGCCCCCTGTCGAAGCGATCCGGATCAAAAGCATCAAGATCCACGCAGGCCGGACGCACCAGTATCCTGCCCCGGATCTCACCCCACTTCGAACGGGCAAAATCTTCCATCGCTGGAGAGGCCGCCAGCAGCACATCCGCATGG
Organism: Flavobacteriales bacterium; assembly: GCA_947456965.1. Lineage (GTDB taxonomy): Bacteria > Bacteroidota > Bacteroidia > Flavobacteriales_D > Sanyastnellaceae > CANGTU01. Next base: position 48,362 of record CANGTU010000019.1, on the reverse strand, counting down.
TGCGCTACCCAGCGCTCTGCAGCTGACAGGATGCGGTAGGCAGCGGAGGCCTTCGTCCAGGTGCCGGTTTCCACCATAGCGTCCGCATGCGGCTCCCAGCTATCCACTACCAATCCGGACTTCCGCGTAAGACGAAGCATAGCCGCCATAGCCGAGGCGGCAGGAGCAAAGGGGTGCAGGACTTCAATCCGCTCTTTCCGGGCGAGGAGGGCCAGCCGAAGGACTGAGCCCACATATCCCGCAGCGGCTCTCCAACCGAACCTTCGGTAAGGAATTGACCAATGGCATACCCCGAGATCCTGGAGCTGACCTTTCCACCTCTGCACATCGAAAGATTCCGACTGCTCTGCGCGGTCCCAGGTGAGCAGAAACATGCGCGTATCTCTGCCAGTGAGTTCACGGATCATCTTGATATAAGGCAATACATAGCTCTGCAGAAGGGGGTCATCTGCACTCCAGGAGGTGATAAACAGGATGCTGCTCGGTTTCATCTCCGGATATTGAGCCATGACCACGCGTGACCGATAGCACGAGCCAGATGGCCTTCGCGGGCGTATGCACGGGCAAACATGCGATGGAAGTAACGCCGCTCTGCCTTCCATTGGTCGGCCGACAGGATATCGCGCTCTCTCACGCGTGCCAGATATCTGCGAAAGGCCCCTTCCATATATCCATGTTCCGACATAAGGGAGCCGGCGCGCCTGCGGATGTGGTAGCAGGGCTCCTCAACAAAATCGTAGGCCCCGGCATGGGCTATAGAAAGAAAAAACACCCGGTCTTCGAGGTGCGTCCAGGACGTATCGAACTCCATCACGAGATCCTCTGATCTCCGGATCATCCAGCTGATGGCACTGAAACAGCCGGGGTTGATCTTGCCCATTTCAAGAAAGGGAATACCACGGAACGAAGGCCTCCAAATCCTCCTGACTCGTTCCATGCGCTCATCATAAGTCTCGACGATACCATCCACGAAGCGAAGCTGAGGATCCGCCATCAGGCGGGTGGCCCGTGCCTCGATACTCCTGTGTGGCAGCCGGTCATCCGCATCCAGAAAACACAGGAGCGACCCGCGCGCCTTTGCGAGCCCGAGGTTGCGGGCATGGCACAATCCTGTTATGGGCGAATGCAGGTGCCGGATCCGGGGGTCATGGAAGGAGGCAATCACCTCTCCTGTGCGGTCGGTGGATCCGTTCTCCACGACAATCAGCTCCCAGTGCGGCCAGGTCTGAGCGAGCATTGATCCGATGGCCTCACGGATGAACGACCCGGCATTGCGGGCGGGCATGATGACAGAAACAAGAGGAAGCTCCACTCATGCAAATAACAGCATCCGAGCCATCCCGCCGTGATGCCATACCACCGGACATCCGAAAAAATGCACGCTTACTTGTGGAAATGGCAAAAGGACGTATATTTGCCGTCCTGTTTTCGGAAAAAGTGTATAATCAGCTCATCGAGAAAGCGTTATGAAACGGACCTACCAGCCCTCCAATACCAAGCGCCGCAATAAGCATGGATTTCGCAAGCGCATGTCTACTGTTAAAGGGCGGGCTGTTCTCTCTTCCCGCCGCCGCAAGGGCCGCAAGAAGCTGAGTGTTTCCGACGAGCGTCGTCACAAAGGAATCGTTCGCCTGTAACTGGACACGATATAGTTTAGGCCACACACGGGTGTGGCTTTTTTTTTATCCTGATGCGCATCGCCATAAATGCCCGACTGCTGCTTCCGCACAAACTGGACGGTATAGGGAGGTTTACCTATGAAACGGTCACCCGATTATTTCAGAGCCATCCGGATACGACCTTTCACCTCCTCTTTGACCGTACACCACCCCGGGAATTTCAGGGGATCTCCAATGTAGTATGCCACCGAGTATGGCCTCCGGCTCGTCGGCCCTGGCTTTTCAGAATCTGGCTGGAATGGTCCATTCCCCGGCTGCTTCGCAGCATCGGGGCTGATGTTTTCCTTTCGCCTGACGGGCTCGGCTCACTTCATTGTCCCTGCCCGCAGCTTGTGGTCATCCACGACATCAACTTTTTCCACTATCCCCATGATCTGCCTGGTACATACTCGAACTACCTCAATACGATTACTCGTCAGTTGGTGCCGGTAGCCACTCGCCTCGCCACAGTAAGCTCCTTCAGCCGGAGTGAGTTAGCCTCAGCGTATGGTCTGGATGCGGGTTCGGTAGATATTATTCCCAATGCGATAGCTCAGGGTTTCGCTGTGCTTCATTCCGCAGAAGTGCAGGCAGTCCGTGATGAGCTGACAGCGGGGGCGCCCTATTTCCTGTTTCTTGGTTCCCTCCATCCGCGAAAAAATGTGCCGCGGCTTTTGGAGGCCTTCGACCAGTTTCTCTCCGAGCACTCAACAGATCACCGGCTCGTTATTGCCGGAGAAGTATTCTGGATGGGTGGTGAAATCACCGCCGCACTCCGCCGGATGAGGCACCGCGACCGGGTGGTGCTTGTGGGCCGTGTGGAAGGCCACGGAACGGCTAAGGTGATGGGAGCGGCATGCGGACTAACCTTCATGAGCTATTATGAAGGTTTCGGAATTCCAGTGCTCGAGGCTTTTGCGTGTGGAGTCCCTGTGCTCACTTCGCGTGGCACAGCTATGGAAGAAGTGGCCGCCGGTGCCGCATTACTGGCTGATCCTTTTGACCCGTCCGATATCGCCCGGGGAATGGCCGCGCTCGCCTTTGACGAGGGCTTGCGCGACCGGCTTATCCGGTCAGGGCTCGAGCGTGCCGGGGCATTTTCCTGGGATCACTCGGCAGACTTACTTTGGCAGAGCATCCTGCGCACCCGGACATGAAGCCCCGCCTCCTCGCCGCCCTATCCCAACATCCTCTGGAAGCCGGCTGCGATGAGGCAGGCCGAGGATGTCTGGCCGGACCCGTTGTAGCGGCAGCTGTTATTCTGCCCGCAGGCTTCCACCATCCTTTACTTAATGACAGCAAGAAACTGAATCACCGGCAGCGAGAGCTGCTCCGCCCCGTGATCGAGACCAGCGCTGTGGCATGGGCTGTTGGCCTGGTCTCACCCGCGGAAATTGATGAGATCAATATCCTGCGCGCCTCCTTTCTGGCTATGCACCGTGCGCTAAGTCAACTCATGCCTCAACCCGGCTTCATCGCGGTGGATGGCAACCGGTTTGTGAGCTACGGGAATGTGGAACACAGCTGCATTGTTCAAGGCGACAGCCAGTATGCTCATATAGCAGCTGCATCGGTTCTTGCGAAAACACACCGCGACGCCATGATGGAAACCCTGCATGGCGAATTTCCTCACTACAACTGGAACAGAAACAAAGGCTATCCCACCAGCGAACACCGCCTTGCCATTCGTAAGCATGGAGCCAGCTCACATCACAGAAAGAGTTTCACTCTGCTCCCCGCTCAACAGAATCTTGAGTTTCCCGAATGATTACTCAAGAAAAACGCGGATAGCGCCGTCACCCTGATCACCGCGAAACGTGATGAAGTAGATGCCTGCACCAAAGTCAGGAGGTAATATTATCCCTACTCGCGGATCTTCTGCCGTATAGCGCACTTCCTGCTCCGTAATCAATTGGCCCGATGCATTCATGATTCCCAGCATACCACTGCCATCCTTGCCTCCTGTAAGTACCGAGAAGACCCATTCATCTCCATTACGACCGGCCAGGGTGATGACATCAATAGGCTTATTGGCCACATAATCGAAATATTCCAGCTCGGTTTTGAGCACGTTAGCTTCCAGGCGACCAGGATCCGGCTCTTCTTCCAGGATCATGCCCTGCCCCTGATAGGACACATTCTTGTAGATGATGCACCATGGGCCATACTCGCCCTCCTGAGTGAAATTACAGGTAGTGGTTCGCGGCTTCACCTGCACACGATACACCCCATTGGGAATGGACTGATTTACCGGAACCGTATTATTGGGCGTGGTCACCAGAATGGCTGGGCCAATAGGAAGCATCGGTGATCCGGCCTGTATGGGCGTAAAGAGCCAGGTATACTGATTGATGTTGTTCAGGAAATTAGAAATCAATACCGTCGAGTTGCCGATGGTATTGGCCGGACAATTCACGATAACGGCAAAAGGAATCTGCGGCACGGTGAGGCATCTCGCGACACTCCACGCGGTCCACTGGCTACAAACCTGCGCTCGCACCCTGACGTTGTAAGTTCTGCCGAACTTGAGGCAAGTGGCCTGACTCAGGAACAATTGAGTATTGCCTGGCGCAGGGCCCATGACCGTGAAGCAGGGAAGTCCGGCTGTGCAAAACTCCCACTCGAATAACGTGGAGGATGTCACAAAACTGCACTGAATAAATCCGGTGTTGGAAATGGTTGTACACGTGCCGGCGGGCAAAGTGGATATGGTGGGAGCCGCTTGGGCGTATGGACGCATAATCAATTGTCTGACCAGCGATTCACCAGTCCAGACACCATCCATACGGACCTGAATAAAGACGTTGAATGTGATGCCGTAACACACACAGGGAAACGAAGTCAGAGCGGCCGTACTGACCACACCATTCACTTCCACCATACAGCCTGGACTTCCGGACGGAAGAGCAGAATCCACCAACCTGAACCGAGTTCCCTGCACATTAGCGTTGAAGTTGACGCCCTGGAAGGAGTCCACATTTCTCCGCACGAACTCGTTATAATCATAGCCGACAAGTGGTATCTGTCCATTGGGGTAAGGATGCCATCCGTTGCGCACATAGACCCCGGGATAGTACTGCACCCCGATGGTAAAGCAACCAGACGGAATATCCGTAACTGAACTCACCCGAACGAAATACTCTGTACCCGGCACAATGGCGTTTATGGTCCAGTCCGTGCGAAGAATCTCTTGGATTCCGCTGCCTGACCCGTTGATGAACTGCCGGAAAACGGGAGCTGCCGCAGTTCCGGAGAAGTATTCCACCAAGGCATCAAAACCGGTGGGAACTACCTGAATTCTTACCGAGGAGGTCACCACTGGCTGACTTGACAGCGTAGCCGGAACCGTAAACCGGAACCAGGCCACATCAGTCATTGCCCCACCTCCGCTGAAAGGCGACTGAGCAGGGACGCTGTTCAGACAATGGTTGTAGGTCGTGGGCGAATTGTTGTTCCACATCGTAACATCGGGCAGCAGCACTGCATTGGTAGCAGCGGTCTGTGCACCGGAATAGATGGAAACTCCACATACCATCAGCATCAGGAGAGCGAGAATTCTAGTCATGGGTCGCAATTTATCAGAAGATTGATGCCTAAAGGCCTTGCTAAAGTAATTGATTCCCAGTGTCCCTGCAACATGCGAAAGATCCGGTTCAGGCAAAAACTTCCGGGCGGAACGGGGCATACACATCGAGGCGTTCGGGAAGGCGAGCATCTTCCCGTATGATGGCTTCGTAGCGGGCCACAGGGTCATCGGTCAGGGACATGGGAAAGGCCACGCCATCCTCCACCATTTCAGACACATAACGCTCAAAGCCAGTTGCGTTGACGGCAAAATTGACAACATTGAATCCAAGGGCATCGAAGAAGGTTGTGCTGTACACGCTGACCTGAATCTTCGAAACGCGCAAACAATCAGCCAGGCTCATTTCCTTCGGGCATATCCTGATGCGGTCTCCAGTCATGGCGTGATACCGGGCGGGTTGATCCTCCAGCGGATGCAGGCGGATGAGAAGTGACCAGTCCCTGTGTGCATGGAGAACCTGGCGCAACACCGAGACAATCTGCTCATAGGTTGAGGCCATTTTCTTCTGGCTGCATACCAGAATGGTATTTTGCTTTGCCCCCGGTTTCCCCTCATCAGGATCGCTCCCGAGGAGATAGTTTCCTGCTACCACAATCTTCTCATCCGGATGCTCGCAGCCCGACAGCAGCAGCCTCTTCCAGTACTCCCCATACACGTAAAGGACATCGGGGAAAAAGGCGTTCTCCATTCCACGGACATAGGCCTGAGGATAAACATTGTAGAGGTCATTTCGCGCAATGAGCCCGTGCTGTAGCTCTTCGCAGGTGATGCCCAGCAGATTGCAAGCCGCCACCAGCCCCTCATTGTGGTAGTGGGAGGTGAAGATGCACCGTCGGATGTCCTGTCCCTTAAAGATGCCATACCAATAGCGGAATTCGCACAAAAAAACCTCCATAGTTGAAGATAAGTGCTCCAGCTCGTAGGCGCTGAAATGACCTTCTTTTCGAGCTCTGCGGTATGCTGAGCAGAGCTCCGCAATCATCTCCCGCTCATTCCGGTCCGGGATTCCTGGAGAACCCGCCAGCGCTGAACGCTCATGATCGCTATACGGGATTCCCTCCTTGCGGCTCGTGATGACAGACACCCGTTCTCTTCCGATGACCTCGATAATGCGACCCAGATATACTGGCTCCACCCTCCCATTGATGATCACTGAACGGCCCGGATCAATCAGTACCACTGGCTTCAGCGCTGGCCTGGAGAGACGCTTTCCTCGAAAAGACCTCAGCACCTCCCTTGCCGTCATGACCAGCACCGGGAGAGACCAGTTCACCTGAAGTAACTTGATGTCTTGTCGGTTGGACGCATTGCTCAGGGCGTGCTGGAAAATCTTCAGAAAAGACCAGCGCCTGCCCACATAAAATGTGGCATTGCCAAGGCGCTCCAGCATGATGGCATTGAGTACATCAAAAGAGAGTAAATCATGGCGCGGCGCCGCGCGCTTCGTATTCATGTCCTTCATCAGATCACAGCACCGTTATGCGGTGTTTGGATGATGCAATGATGCACCCGATTGGCTGACGAACAAAATCCGGAAGGCCAAGAGTTCTTGTAAGTTCTCTGAACTCCTCCTCAGCAGCTGGGTCAACGGCCACCAGCAGGCCTCCGCTGGTCTGAGGGTCACATCCCACGAGCAGCTTCCGTGCATCGAGCGGAGCACATTCTGGCGCTATGGTCTGAAAGGTCTTCATGGTCATGTCAGGATAAACCATTTGGGCGACCAGGTCTTCTGCTCCTGCCATCAAAGGCCAGGCGGATGCCTGAAGCTCAGCCGACAAAGGCCCTTCACCGAGCATCTCCATCAAATGGCCCAGCAAACCAAAGCCGGTGATATCAGTCATGGCATGAACCCCATCCAGACGGCTGAATGCCATGCCCGGAGTATTGAGTTCTGACATCCAGTACTCTGATTCGGCGATCATGTCCGGTGTAGCTATTCCCCGCTTGCGCGCGGCAGAAATGAGTCCGCTTCCGATCGGTTTGGTGAGAAACAGAAGATCTCCAGCCTTTGCTCCGGTATTGCGGCGGATATGCGGCTGATCGATCAGGCCATTCACGGATAGCCCGAAGAATGGCTCAGGGGCTTCAATGCTGTGCCCGCCGGCCATGGGGATGCCCGCCCGGGCGCATAAATCCCTCGCTCCGCGCAAGACCTGTGCGGCAACCGATGGCGGGATCTTCTCCACCGGCCATCCGAGAATAGCGATAGCCATCACGGGCCGGCCACCCATCGCATACACATCCGACAGCGCATTGGCAGCGGCTATGGCCCCGAAGCGTTCGGCATCATCCACGACTGGCGTGAAAAAATCAACGGTACTGATCAGGCATTGTCCATTGTCCAACTCCCAAACGGCAGCATCATCACTCTGTTCATTCCCCACGATCAAGCGGCTGAATGAGTCCGTGCTTCGCACATCGGCGAGCATCTCCCGCAGGGCTGCGGGGGCAATCTTGCAACCACATCCCGATCCCTTGCTCCATTCAGTCAGCCGGATCTCCTCGTTCATGTTTATTCAAATTGTTGTGCGACGAACCGGATGGTGCGCGCGGATTGATCGTCATCACCCCCTACTTGTGCCGTCAGCACGACTCCTTCGGGAAAATCCTTTCTTCTGCGGCAGCGGGTATAGAGGTAGGTCTTATCGTAATAATCCAGCAGGATTCCGACCCATGATTGCAGGTCACCTTCATGAAGGCGCTTTAGCGCCGACTTGACCTGCTCACCACCTATACGCCGGCTCAGGGCTACTGTGCGCTCGGAGAGCTGTTCAGCCGGAAAGGCCCCGTATTCATGCAGGATACGCGCTATCCTCTCCTCCTGCGTGCAGCAAACTTCGAGTTCAGGGGCTCGTGCCATCTGACGCAGCAGTGCATCGGGAATGCGAAGTTTTCCGATGAAGCGGCTTTCATCTTCGATCCAGAGCCTTCTTTGATCATTGCTGTTCATCAGCCCGAAGCCCAGCAAATTCTCAAAATGTTCTTGTGTAGGTTGCTCTGGCTGACCGAGCGCTCCGAAGCTCGATCCCTTGTGACTCGCCCATTTCTCAAGATCCAGGATCTGCTCGCCCATCTGTTCGAGTTGACGGAGGATAGCCGTCTTTCCGCAACCGGTCATTCCCGACAGGAGCAGGATCTGAAACGGGTGGGCAAAGAGTCTGAGACATTCGTTCCTCCAGGCTTTGTAACCGCCTGACAGTTGGTGAATGTGCATTCCGGAAAGGCTGAAGATCCAGGACATGATCGCACTGCGGAGTCCACCTCTCCAGCAATACACAATAGCCTCACGATCACTGCAAGCCTCCCGCGCTTCCTGAACATATCGGGCGAATTTTCCGCCGGTCAGCCGAAAGCCGGCATCCACAGCTGAGTCCCGGCCATGTTGCTTGTAGATGGTTCCGACCTCAGCCCGCTCTTCGTTGTTGAGCAGAGGAATATTGATCGCTCCGGGAATATGTCCGGCTGCATACTCACCCGGGCTGCGCACATCGATCCAGAGGCGTGGCGAAGATGTGCTGCCTGACCATGCTTCCGCCAGTGAAATGGTGGGTATCGTCATGCGCTTGTCTTACCGGCCATCTCCATCCAGAAGATTGCCCAACCCTCCCAGGATGCTGCCCTCTTCCTTCCGGTTACCGGTTGAATACTGGAGAATCCGCGAGGCGAGCCGCGAGATCGGGAGCGTTTGCAGCCATACCTTACCCGGTCCTCTCAGCACAGCAAAGAAGACCCCTTCACCGCCAAAAATGGTGTTTCTGATGCCGCCAACAAACTGCACATCGAAGTCTATATCTTTTGTGTAGGCCACCACACAACCCGTATCAATGCGCAGCGACTCCCCCGGACGAAGTTCACGTTCTATGATGTGACCACCGGCATGACAGAAAGCCAATCCATCGCCCTCGAGTTTCTGCATGATGAACCCCTCACCTCCGAACAGCCCGGTGCCGAGCCGGCGCTGGAACTGAATTCCGACGCTTACACCCTTCGCAGCACAGAGAAAGGCGTCCTTCTGGCAAACTACCTTGCCTCCCAATTGCTGCAAGTCAAGTGGAATGATTTTGCCAGGATAGGGTGAGGCAAAAGCCACGCGTGCCTTTCCTCCGGCGGTGTGGGTAAAGGTGGTCATGAACAAACTTTCGCCAGTCAGCAGACGCTTCCCAGCGCCCATCAGCTTGCCTAAGAATCCCCCGCCCGATTCAGATCCATCACCGAATACCGTTTGCATCGAGATGCCATCGTCCATATACATAAATGCCCCGGACTCCGCGATCACGGTTTCCTGTGGATCGAGTTCAATTTCCACACATTGCATCTCCTCTCCGAAGATGCGGTAGTCTATTTCATGATTGCTTCTCATGGGGATTTTTGTTTGGGGCTTCGAAAATAAGCCCCAGTCAGGAGCCGCCAGCGCCCCGACACGAGGATATTGCCTTCACCAGCGCATGTTCCATATCTTCCGCTACGGCGGCCAGAGCATAGCGGGCAATTACCTGCGGCTGAGGTGAGCACGGCGCCTTGGCCAGCAGCCAGTTGTGAAGCCGTTCAGCAGCGCCAGCAGGATCGTCGGGGTCAATACACAACGCCATGCCGCTTTCCTCCAGCACATCCCGCTGGGCGCCCCGGGTCACACAACCAATAATTCGCTTGCCGGATGAAAGGAATTCAAAGGTCTTTCCGGCGATGCAATAATCATCTCCCCCTTCCACTTTCACGGATGTGATGAGCAGGATACTGCAAGCGTCCTGCATCCGCAAAGCGGCTGATGCATCGAGTTGTCCCCAATGCACCACCTGCCCGCCGAGCGACCATTCCTCTACCATTTGATCAAACCAGGCAGGCTTGCGGCCGGCGAATTGAAGCTCGATGCGGCCAGCCCACTCAGGATGTTGACTGAAAAGTTCATGAACGATGCGGAAGAAATACCAGGGACTCCGGTACTTCCAGTCTTCGCGTCGAGGCGAATACAGAAACCAGCGATGAGGAGCCCTTAGGTACCACGGCTTTGCTGCCTCCATGGCCACTTGCGGGAAGTAATAGAACGCCCCGAGGTATCCGATCCGGATTCGCGACGGAAGATCGGCAGAAGTTTGCTCAGGTAGCTTTTCCATCGCATTGGTCACGACCTGCACATGCTCCGGCACAAGGCCCGGGTGGATGGCCTGAAGATCGCGCTTCATCACGGGTGTAACCACCACCACGCCATCGGCCCATGTGAGCAACTCGCGCTCGCGCATCCTGATGATCCGGGCGTGCAGGCGCGATGCATAAGGAGTCATCATCCAAAGGCTCCAATGGTCACGCAGGTCAACCACGAGGGGAATCGAAGACTCGTTCTTCACCCATCTCGCGAAACGGAACAGGCTGAAGGGCGGAAGAGTAAGCAGAATGACATCAGGACGATCATCTGCTCGCAGCAGTTCCTCCCAGGCCTTGCGGAGTGACCTTTTCCAAAGCCGCCAATAGCCATCGGAAGCTGCGGTGTATCCAGTGCGCTGAATCCTGAACACCAGATCCTCACCCTGCATCGGTATGCGCTTCACCTCATCATCAACTGACGGCATGCCAGTATCACAAATGGTGTATAGGGCCGATTGCCGATAGTCAGCCGTCCACACCGTGACCCGGTGACCCCGGGCGGTCAGGCCTTTACGCAAGCGCTGCGGACGCCTGGCGCCGCCCGTATTCAGCGGAGGATATTCGAATGCGACCAGGAGGATGTGCATGATCAGTTTTGGATAAATGTGCGCAGGACCTCCCAATAGCCGGCGTGACAGTGTGAAGACGCAAAACGCTCCGCTGCCCTGGCAGACATGGCACTGCGATCCCACTCACGAACGAAGGCCACGGACATGGCGCGAGCAAGGTCGGATGCTGTTGGGCCGGATGCCACCATGCAATCCTCTTCGCTGCACCATTCCCTGGCCACCTCCAGCGGGGTTGAAACGACCGGTGTTCCGCACATCAAGGCCTCTGCGGCCGATAATGAAAATGTTTCATGTCTGGAAGACACGACGAGCAGATGTGCGTCCTGCATGAGTCTCGCCACCTCTGATGGCTGCAATGCCCCCGTAAAACGAACGGATGAGGACAGGCCTCGGCTGACGACCCATTGACGCATCTCCTTGAGCCGAGGACCGTCGCCTGCGATGGTGAGCATTTCACCAGGATGGCCGTGCAAAAAGATGCGCCAGGCCTCCAGCAAGATCATCGGCTGCTTGATATCGGTCCACCGGTTTACTGCCAGAGCGCCGTGCCGTCGGCCACTTCCGCGATACCGAAAAAGATCTTCCCGCACGGCGTTCGGAACAACAAACGTTGCAGGCAGCACGCCGAAGAAGGACGTCATATCACGCCGAAGCACCTGAGAAACCACAATCAGCCCATCCACGCCATTCAGCATGCCCTTCATGCGCTCCAGAGCAGCATGGCCCGTGGGCAGGTTGAACTGCATCCGGTAGGCAGACCAATGCTCGCTGAGGATAACCGGAACGGGTATCCTTGGGCGAATTTTCCTGAAATGCACCAGCAGGGGATAAGCCACATGCACAACCACGAGATCAAACGAGTGCAGATCCAAGCTCGTCAGGTCCCGCAAGAGCATTGAGGGTGACCAGGCTTCCAGCCACCTCCAGCGCAAGAACGGCGCCTCGAGAATTAGTCCGGAATACCGATCACCGGTAGTCCTGGAGAAGATGATCCGTCCGCTCGTTCTCTTGAGCTGCATGTGTACGATGTGATTCTCTGCATAGGGGGCAAGACCACTGATCCGATCCGCAATGAAGCCGCCCTCGAGCGGATCCCTGCGGTGGGGATACCATGAAGCAATATGCAGGATACGGAATGGCATTCAGGACCAATTTAGCAAACAGACGTTCAACGGCATGGAGACGCCGGGAGGCTGCAGAAAACAAACAAAAAGCCACCGCATGTGCGGTGGCTTAGCTCCCCAGGCTGGGCTCGAACCAGCGACCCCATGATTAACAGTCATGTGCTCTAACCGACTGAGCTACTAGGGAGTAAAACTATTCCGGGTCGTCCGTCATCTGACGGCTCCACCCGGAACCTCCTCTTATTCTCGAGTCCCCCGTCTGGTGCGGAGTGAACACGTGATCACAAGGTGGCTTGGCGCCTTAAAAAGGGTTGCAATATTACGAGCCAAGCCCGCTTGCTACAATATCTTTGGCCAAATTTTTTTAATGAAACTCGTTGCTGTAGGCACTGTTGCCTTTGATTCCATAGAAACTCCGTTTGACCGCCGTGATCGTGTAGTGGGTGGGGCAGCGACGTACATCACCCTCACCGCTGCGCACTTTGTGCGGCCTGTCGGGCTGATCTCCGTGATCGGTGATGACTTCCCTCAGGCCTTTCTCAGCGAGATGGAACGGCGAGGCATTGACCTCGAAGGCCTGCAGGTGCGGCAAGGTGAGAAGTCCTTCTTCTGGTCCGGTAAGTACCATTATGACCTGAACAGCCGTGACACGCTCGCCACTGAGCTGAATGTGCTGGCTGCCTTTTCACCGGAAGTTCCGGCTGACTACTCCGCCACGGACTTCCTGATGCTCGGCAATCTGGCCCCGGCGGTTCAGATGCGGGTGATTGAGCAGATACCGGAACGCCCGCGTCTCGTGGTTCTCGACACCATGAACTACTGGATGGATACAGCGCTCGATGAGTTGAAGGCTGTAATCGCCAAGGTGGATGTGATCACCATTAATGATGAAGAAGCACGTCAGCTCGCAGGAGAATACTCGCTTGTGCGCGCTGCCCGGAAGATCCTGAGCATGGGCCCGCGCTATCTCATCATCAAGAAGGGTGAGCACGGTGCCCTGTTGTTTGACCAGCACAACATCTTCTTTGCTCCGGCGCTTCCGCTGGAAGATGTTGCCGATCCCACGGGCGCGGGAGATACGTTTGCCGGTGGCTTTGTCGGCTACCTCGCTCAGACGCAGAACATCTCGTTCGAGAATATGAAGCGCGCGGTAATTGTGGGCAGTGCCATGGCTTCATTTACGTGTGAGAAGTTTGGTCCCGAACGTCTGCTCGAGCTGACCAAGGAAGAAATCAACGAACGGATCGAGCAATTCGTTGCCCTGACAGATTTCGAGATTTACGTGGAGGACTGAGAGGCCGGTCTGCGATCCGCCTTTTAACCGCCATAAGTCCCCCGTGGTAAGGGATATCGCATTTATTTACCAAATGACATAAATGCTTCCGGATCTGCCGGCACGCCGTTCTGCCAGATTTCAAAGTGGAGATGAGGACCCTCGCTGTGGTCCCCTGAATTGCCAATGAATGCAATGGATTGTCCGGCTTTTACGTAGTCCCCTTCCTTCTTCAGCAGGGCGCTGTTATGCTTGTATACTGAAACCAGATTGTTGGTGTGCTGTATCTGGATCACGTTGCCGCCATCGGCGGTGAAGGAAGAAAGAATGACGGTGCCATCGAGCACGGCCTTCACTGGCTCATTCTCCTGAGCAATAAGGTCCACACCATAATGGCCTTCCCGCGCATTGAATGCATTGGAAACCGTGCCATTGACGGGCTTCATGAGCAGCACCATGGCCTTACCTACTTCTCGTGTACTTTCTGCTTCCAGTTCATACCGGTCCTGGTAAGCCACTTGCTGACGAAGCAGACTGTCCTCTTCGCTGATGGCATAATTCAGATCGGCCTCCGTAGCTTGCCGCGAGGTGGTATCGGAAACATCCGGCGGAGTTTCGCCCCGAAGCACGTAGCCCAGATCACTCAGGTAGCGCTCCTGCTGCTGAATAACTCCAAGGAGGCTGTCCACCTCTATGCGGGCCCTGCGGGCATCTTCGCGGTACGTATAATCCGTGAAGTCGGGAATGACATAGGCCTTAAGGGGCGTGAAAGCCACCAGCAGGTAGATCAGACTACCGAATACAAGCAGGAGACCGCCGAACATGATAATCACGTTCATGGGCGTCAGTGAGTAGGAGAATTGCTCCTCGAACGTGTTCTCATTGAGCACCGTAAGCCGAAACCGGCTTCGGAGCTTCTTCATGAGCCTCTTCTTTCCCTTCTTCCTTTCCATCGGTCAGCATTTCAGGTTTCTGCAAAGAAAACGCTGAAAATAAAATAAATTAGCCGGCCCTATGTTAGGGAGGGCCTCTTTATGTCAAACCGACAGCCTGCCATGATCGCGCGCCATGTCGCGGCCCTGCTGATCACGGGGTTGTCTTTCCATGCCTGCTCCACTACCAAAGACGGCTTCAGCTACCGGGTTTATCACAACACGACTGCCCACTTCAACGGCCATTTCAACGCAGGCGAGAGCGTAAAGAAGGGGGTAGAAAAAATTCAGCTGGCTCACGTAGAAGACTATGACCAGCTCCTGCCAGTGTTCATTTACGGAACCGAGGAAACTGCCCGCGAAGCCTTTCCTGAGATGGAACGTGCCATAGAGAAATGTGAAAAGGTCATTGCCCGGCATACCATCACGGTCGAGCCGAAGAAAGGCAAGAAGCGGCCTAAGCAGAACAAGTGGATCGATGAAAACTACCTCCTCATCGGGCAGTCCTACTTCTACAAGCGCAACTACTACAAAGCCGAAGAACTCTTTCAATACGTAGCCAGGAAGTACAAGGAAGAGGAAACCCAGGTGATCAGCACTACCTGGCTTGCCCGGTCATGCATAGCCCGGGGCGATTACAGCAAGGCCAATCAAGCCCTCAACCGGGTCGCTCCCACAGAAGAGATGAAAGAATCCATCCAGGCTGACTACTACCTGGTGATGGCCGATAACTACATCCAACAGGGCAAACTCAATGAAGCTGCAGAAAAGCTGGAGACTGCCCTGAAGCACATCAGCAAAAAACGCGATCGCGCCCGTCCGCACTTCATCCTTGCGCAGGTTTACCAGCGCCTTAACAAGTCATCCGAAGCCCTGCGCGAATACGATGCCGTGATCCGGTCCAGACCGCCTTACGAACTCGAGTTTTATGCCCGCATCAACAAGGCCCTTTCATTCAGCCGTCGCGGAGGAAGCGGCGAAGAGATCCGCAAGGAGCTGATGAAGCTTCTGAAAGATGAGAAGAACATCGGCTATCGCGATCAGATTTACTTCGCTTTGGGCGAGATTGAGCTGGAAGAGCAGAACAGGCCGGCTGCCATTGCGTATTTTGAGCAATCCATTGAAGCTTCTGCCGGCAATAACAAGCAAAAGGCGAAGACCTTCCTTCGACTGGCCGATCTCTACTTTGACCAGCGCCAATACGCAGAGGCGCAGATCAATTACGATAGTACCTTCCGGAAGATTGACGAAAAGCACCCACGATACAAGGAGATCAAAGCAAGGGCAGAGAGTCTGACGGAGCTCATAGGCTACCTCAATACCATCGTCCTCAATGATAGTTTGCTCCAGCTATGCGATCTCAGCGAGGCAGAACTCAATAAGGCCGTGCGTCGCGCGCGCAAAGCACTCGAAGAGGAGATGGCGCGCAAGAAACAAGAAGATGAGGAGCGTGCAGCACGAGCTGCCCAAGACGCACAAACCAATGAGCCAACCGGCTCATTCTGGGTGTACAACGAGTCACAGCGCGAAAAAGGGGCAGAGGCCTTCCGCGATTACTGGGGAACCCGGCCGCTGAAAGACAACTGGCGTCTGCAATCCCGGTTCACTCTGGATATGAACTCCCCGGATGAATCCCAGGTGGAACAGGAAGCGGAAACTGAGGCGGGCACCGAGGTCAAGGATAAATACTATGTGCCCAGCATCGAGGAACTGATGGCCAATCTTCCTTGTGGTGACAACCAAAAGGTGGAGGCGGCCAGAGAAGAAGTGACTGAGGCCTACTACATGGCTGGCGTCATCTACAAGGAAAAACTCGATGACGAGGATAACGCCATAGACTCCTGGGAGCAGTTGATCCGGAACATAGAAACGAGTGATTTTCACCCCGTCGCTCATTACCTCCTGTTCCGCACCTGGTTGAGCAAGGAGCAATTGTCGAACTACCGAAAGAACCCATTCTGCGAGACCTGTGACTCCCGGTATTGGGGCGAACAAATCAAGTCACTCTATCCCGGAACGGATTGGGCTATTCTCGTGGACAATCCCGAATACCTCGACATCAAGGATGTGAAAGAAACGGAGGAGCGCGCTGGCTACGAGTCAGCTTATGGTTTTTATACTTCACGCAATTATGCCCAGGCTATCAGTGCTTGCAACCAGGTGATCGATGGCCAGCCAGACAATCATCTGATATGCAAGTACAGGTTGCTGCGGGCTGTATGCGTAGGCTATACCGAGGCCTCGTACGGATTGAAGGAAAAATACCTCGGAGAGCTTCAGTTGGTTGTGGATAAATGTGCGGGCACCCCGGAAGCCGAGCGCAGCAAGGAGCTACTGGCTGCCACCCGCAACGAAGGGGGCTCATCAGGTCAGCAGCCGGATAACGGAAATGAAGGTGACGGCGGTGAGACCCCTCCCGAATCCAAAACGGATGGCCTTTTTACCTTTAACCCGGAAATGGAGCACTACTTCCTGCTGGTGCTGCCCACTCAGGGAGTCAACGTGAATAATATCAAGGCGCAAGTTACCGACTATAACTCGGAATATTACGCCAGTGCGGCGCTGAAGGTGACCAACAACTTGCTGGATAAGAATACGCACATGATGATTGTCAAACCCTTCAAGACCGTGCCTGAAGCCCGCCAGTACCTCGACGCCTTTGTCGGCAACACCAATCGTCTGGGCAGCATTAACTCCGCCGGTTACAGCACCTACCTGATTTCCAAAAGCAACTACATCCAGTTATTCAAGACCAAGAACCTGGATGCGTACATCGAATTCTACGATGAGAACTATTGACCCATGTTTAACAAAAACCATAAATCCATGGCAAGAACCAATGACGCCGCGCCCGATCTCGCAATCAACCGTGTGGTGGAAGGCACCTCTATAGAGGGTGAAATCCGCTGCGAAAGCAACATCCGTATTGACGGAACCTTCAAGGGCAACCTCAACACCAAGGGACGCCTGGTGATTGGCCCAGCCGGCAAGCTGGAGGGAACTGTACACTGCCAGAATGCCGAAGTGGAAGGCCTGATCAAGGGCAAGATCAATGTGCAACAACTGCTCTCACTCAAGGGAACATCACGCGTGGAAGGAGATATCCTGACCGATAAGCTGGCCATCGAGCCAGGCGCCGTATTCACAGGTGCCTGCAACATGGGCGCTAAAGTGAAGGAGATCAAGAAAGATGGAGCCCGTGTCGGAGAAGCCGCCGAAGCCGCCGCGATCTGATGGCTTCATCAGGTATGCTGGCATGGCCACTCAGATGGCGGTGACCATCGGACTGGGCGTTTGGGCAGGCCTGTCGCTCGATGAGCGTTTTCCCAACAGGATGCACCTGTGGACGCTCACCCTTTCCCTGCTCTCTGTGGGGGTTGCCATGTACCTCGCCATCCGTGATCTGAACCGACAATGAAACCCGTTTCCCGTTTTGCCCCTGTTGCCTTCCTGCTTGCGGCAGGACTTGCTCTCGTAGTGTTCTTTCTGAACGCTCTCACTGCTATGGTGGTGCCCACAGTGATGTACTATGTCCCCTTTGGTTTTGCTATCCTGACGGCCGCCCTGTATGCCAACGTGCTCAAGGCATCGGCCCGCAGCGCTCAGCGCTTCGTGACGGCCTTTATGGCTGCCGTCACCACCAAACTGCTCCTTACCGCCTCCTTTCTTGGCGTGTATATCTACAACTTCAAGATGCAAAAGGTCCCTGTGGCCTTAGGCACGTTTATCATCTATGTCGCCTTTACGATCCTGCTGGTGCGATACCTCCGCATAACCGGCGAGGAAGACACGCCGCAGCGCTGAACGCAAGAGCTGCAAGCCGGCGTTTTCAGGTCTTTTTAAGAAAATTTCTCCATCGTGCCGCCTGAAGGGCTATGTCGCTATACTTTTGCCGCGAATTTTTCAGGGGTTATTTCATGACGTTGACACCTATCCAGCCCGCTCCATTCCGACCCGCATTGCGCATGGCCTGTTTGCTTGCCTTGTTCTTTGCGCTGGTTTTTCCGGTTCAGGCCAGCGGTGGTGAAGGGGATGGTGAAAAATTCAGCCCAGGCGATATGATCATGCACCACATCAGTGATGCACATCAAATCCACATCATTGGCGACCTCTATATTCCGCTTCCTGTCATCCTCTTGCATGATGGTCACCTCGATGTTTTCTCCTCATCGAAGTTTTGGAATGGCACCAATGAGCACGGGGAGCTTCTGTTCAAGCCTTACACTGCTTCTTCCGGTGTGACTTATGAAAACCACCACGAGGTTATTACCCTCGCTGGAGGTGGTCACAACCACAACGAACACGTGGCGCATTCTTCCGATTCTGCGCATGCGGCGCATCCTGCTCCTGATAGTCTTGCCAACATGACTCCGGGCCACGGCGATGTTCCTCATGGGGAAGAAGAACACGCTTCTCACGACCATCCGATTGATTTCTCCATCACGAAAACCGTGTTTGGTATGCTCCTGGTGGTGTGCATCATGATTCTGCTGTTCCGAAGCATAGCCAAATCCTACTTGCGCAGGAAGGGTCAGGCTCCCTCGGGCCTTCAGAATATGATCGAGCCCTTCATTCTGTTCGTGCGCAACGATATAGCCATCCCGTCCATCGGGGAACGCAAGGCCGATCGCTATGTACCCTTTCTGCTCACCGTATTTTTCTTTATCTGGATTTCCAACCTTCTCGGATTGATTCCGTTTATCGGTGGCTTTAATGTTACGGGCACCATGAGTGTCACTATCGTTCTGGCCACACTGGTATTCATCATCACCACGGTGAGTGGCAATGCGCATTACTGGGGTCACATCGTATGGCCTCCCGGAGTCCCGCTGCCGATCAAGGTTATCCTCGTTCCGATCGAGATTCTGAGCATCTTCATGAAGCCTGCTGTATTGATGATTCGTTTAACGGCAAATATCACAGCGGGTCACATCATCATCCTCGCGTTTGTCGGACTGATCATCCTTTTCGGTCAGAACAGTGCAGCGCTTGGATACGGTGTAGGAGCCGGGGCCGTGCTCTTCATGGTTTTTATGTTCTTCATCGAGCTCCTTGTGGCCTTTCTTCAGGCATACGTGTTCACATTGCTGGCGGCCATCTACTTCGGTGATGCCACCCAGGAGCACCACCATCACGAAGAGCCTTCACACGCATCTCATTAACACACAATAAAAACAAACAACAATGGAATTTCTGACTGTACTGTTGGACACCATGATGAACCAGGGTCTTGCTGGTATTGGTGCCGGTCTTGCCGCTATCGGAGCTGGCATCGGTGTAGGACGTATTGGTGGCTCTGCGCTTGAGGCCATGGCCCGCCAGCCCGAATCACTTGGTGATCTGCGCGCGAACATGATCGTGGCTGCAGCTCTCGTAGAAGGGGTTGCCCTCTTCGGCGTGATCGTGTGCCTGCTCGTGGCCCTCGGATAATCTTTCGCAACTAACCACAAACTGCATCCATGGAAGGCTTGCTGAGTGTATCCATTGGAACGGTAGCTTGGGCTACCATTTCATTTCTGATCGTCCTCTTCCTGCTAAGGAAGCTGGCGTGGGGTCCCATTGTCCAATCGCTCAAAGAACGCGAAGAAGGCATTGCGAACGCCATCCGCGAAGCCGACCGGGCACGCGAGGAAATGGCACGTCTGCAGGCCGGCAATGAAGAGTTGCTGCGCCAGGCGCGCGAAGAACGCGATGTCATCCTTCGCGAAGCGAAAGCCGTAGGTGAGAAGATGCGAACTGAAGCCCAGCAACGCGCTCAGAATGAAGCCGATCGGATGATCAGCTCGGCACGGCAGGAAATCGACAACCAGAAGAAGGCAGCCATCGCAGATCTGAAGAATCAGGTCGCCCAACTCTCTATCGAGATCGCTGAAAAGCTGGTGCGCGAAAAACTCAGCGACGGCGACCGTCAAAAAGCGCTCAATCAGGCACTCACTGGTGAATTCAGCAAGAATTAAGGACAATGAAGGGAATCCGGATATCCTCGCGTTATGCCAAGTCGCTGCTCAACCTGTGTGTAGAGCGCAATGAGGCTGACCGCGTTTATGAGGATATGAAGCTCGTGCACCAGACGGTGCGGTCGAGCCGTGACCTGCGGATATTTCTGGAAAGTCCCGTCATCAAGTCGGACAAGAAGAATGCAGCCCTGAGCAAGCTCTTTGGCGCATTGGTCAATCCGACCACGATGGCGTTCATGGTCCTCCTCACCAACAAGGGAAGGGAGTCCATGCTGCCGGAGATTGCAGAATCATTCATCGCACAGATGAAGCAGCACAAGCACATCACCCCAGCCAGCGTAATATCGGCAGCGCCCCTCGACGAGCAAAGCCGCGCAGCCATTATTGCCAAAGTATCATCGCTGGCGCCCGGCACCATTGAACTGGAAGAAAAGGTAGATCCCGGGCTCATTGGTGGATTTGTGCTCAAGGTCGGTGATCACCAGATTGATACCTCCGTTTTGACTAACCTCAGAAATCTCCGCAGGGATTTTTCTGAAAACCCGTATATCCCCGAGCTCTGACCGGGAAAAAGAACACAACCATGGCAGAAGTAAAACCCGCAGAAATTTCAGCGATCCTCCGCGAGCAACTCGCAGGATTTAAGACCGAAGCCGAACTTCAGGAGGTAGGAACTATCCTCCAGGTAGGTGACGGCATCGCCCGTATTTATGGCCTTTCCAATGTCCAGTCAGGTGAACTGATTGAATTCGAGAGCGGCGTGCGGGGCATTGCCCTCAACCTCGAGGAGGACAACGTGGGGGCCGTACTACTCGGGCCATCCGGAGAGCTCAAGGAAGGTGCAAGCGTAAAGCGCACCGGACGTATCGCCTCTGTAAAAGTGGGCGAGCAAATGGTAGGCCGCGTCGTGAATACGCTCGGCGAACCCATTGACGGCAAAGGCCCCATTGGCGGTGAACTTTTCGAAATGCCCCTGGAGCGCAAAGCCCCTGGCGTCATATACCGTCAGCCTGTTAAAGAACCTCTCCAAACCGGCATCAAGGCGATCGATGCCATGATCCCCATCGGCCGCGGACAACGCGAACTCATCATCGGTGACCGCCAGACCGGCAAGACCACAGTGGCCATCGACACCATCATCAACCAACGCGAATTCTTTGATAAGGGCGAACCTGTGTTCTGCATCTATGTGGCCTGCGGACAGAAGGGTTCTACCATCGCTGCTACCGTGAAGACGCTGGAGGACAATGGAGCTCTGGCTTACACAGTTGTGGTGGCCGCCACAGCATCTGACCCCGCGCCTCTGCAATTCTACGCACCCTTCGCAGGATGCGCCATCGGTGAATACTTCCGCGATACAGGCCGCCCGGCGCTGATCGTGTATGATGACCTCTCCAAGCAGGCCGTGGCCTACCGCGAGGTATCCCTTCTGCTTCGCCGACCGCCCGGACGCGAAGCCTATCCTGGCGACGTATTTTACCTGCACAGCCGCCTGCTCGAGCGCGCTGCCAAGGTGAATGAAACGCAAAGCGTGGCAGAGAAGATGAATGACCTTCCCGATAGCCTCCGCGGCCGCGTGAAGGGAGGAGGATCACTCACTGCGCTGCCAATCATCGAAACTCAGGCAGGCGACGTATCTGCTTATATCCCAACTAACGTTATCTCCATCACGGACGGACAAATCTTCCTCGAGTCCAATCTCTTCAACGCGGGTGTACGTCCTGCTATCAACGTAGGTATCTCCGTAAGCCGCGTGGGTGGATCTGCCCAGATCAAATCCATGAAAAAGGTCGCCGGTACACTCAAACTGGATCAGGCCCAATTCCGCGAACTCGAAGCCTTTGCCAAGTTCGGATCAGATCTCGATGAGGCAACCAAATTCGTTCTGGAGAAAGGCCGGCGCAACGTGGAAATCCTCAAGCAAGGCCAAAACTCCCCGATGACCGTGGAGAAGCAAGTCGCGATGATCTACTGTGGTACCAAAGGTCTGCTGTCCCGCGTGCCAGTCAACCAAATTAAGAAAGTTGAGGAAGAATTCCTGGCTTATCTGGATACCAAGCACCGCGATACCCTCGACCAAATCCGCAAAGGCAATATTGGCGAGGAAATCACTACCGTGCTGGAGCAAGTAGCCAAGGAAATAACCGCGAAATACTAATCCGACGGACTTCGCATCATGCCCAACCTGAAGGAAATACGCACGCGCATTGTCTCGGTGAATTCCACCATGCAGATCACTTCTGCCATGAAGATGGTGTCTGCAGCTAAGCTCAAGCGCGCTCAGGATGCGATTACCCGTATGCGGCCATATGCCCAGAAGCTGAATGAGATCCTCTCCAACCTGAGTGGTTCGCTGGATGCTTCAGAAGGCGTGTATTCCCAGCAGCGTGAAGTAAGAAATGTGCTCATCGTAGCCATTACCTCCAACCGCGGACTCTGCGGCGGATTCAACAACAACGTATTGAAGGAAGTGCGCAATCTCGTTCGCACCACCTACAGCGGATCGAATGTCAAAGTCCTCTCGCTGGGCAAAAAAGCATTCGATCTGTATAAGAAATCTCCTCTCCACACAGCCGAGGGATTCGGTGATAACCCATATACGATCTTCGATCAACTGACCTTTCAGAATGCCTCCGGGATTGCTGCCGAGTTGATGAAACAGTATGCTGATGGCAAGTGGGACAAGGTGATTCTCGTATATAACCGGTTCAAGAATGCTGCCGTTCAGGTCCTTCAAACTGAGACCTTCTTACCGGTCGTGCCACCTGCCGGAGTCCAGGCTTCTCGCGTGGACTACATATACGAGCCGGATAAAGAGCAAATTCTCAACGAACTGATTCCGCGCTCACTGAAGATCCAGGTTTTTAAGGCTCTGCTGGATAGCCTGGCTGCTGAACATGGAGCCCGCATGACCGCCATGCACAAGGCCACCGATAATGCTGGTGAACTTGTCAAGGAACTGAAACTCACCTACAATAAAGCCCGGCAGGCCGCCATCACCGGCGAAATCCTTGAGATTGTGGCCGGTGCAGAGGCGCTGAAAGGATAAGGACAACCCGCTGGTTTCCGCAAACAAGCCTCCTCTCCCGGAGGCTTTTTTCTTTGAGCAGCATGATATTTGATTCAGGTATCTCCAAATTCCCCCCGTGAAGTTCCGGATATTGCGGCCATCTCTTCGGACTAGCATCTTCCTGGCAATGATCGCCATGTTGCTGCTCTCATTTCTTGTGTCCGGTGGTATCGCATATTATGACCACTATGAACAAAACGAGCGCTATAACGTGCTCCGGTTTGAGCGGAAGGAAAAATCCATTCGCGCCTCAATGGACTACTTCCTCGAGCAATCTGGCGGATTCATCCCTCCTGATAGTGTTGGTATAGAAATGAACGCTAAGCTCTACGAGCTTTCCGATGTACACAATCTGTTCATTGCGATTTACGATCTGAAGGGTGACTATATCACTTCCTCCAAGACCGAGCGACTAGACTCACTTCGTCTGTCTCATCGCGTGAACTACACCATCCTCAAGCAACTCAGCTCCGGAAGCGACCGCGCCGTCATTGACCAGTCACATACCCTTGAAGACTATACAGTGGCCTACTGGTATTTCAAAGACATCATTGGCAAGCCCATCGCCATTACCTGTGTCGCATATGACCGCTCGGATACAGAGTCCAAGGATGTCTGGAGTTTCATTGCTGAACTCGGGCAGAGCTATGTGCTGCTCTTCCTGCTTGCATCCATCGCTGCTTACACTGTTTCCTCCTATATCTCCCGCCCCATCCAGATCATCGCCGAGCGCCTCAAGGACATCGAGCTCGGCAAGCGCAATGAACCGATATCATGGAAAGGCCGAAATGAAATCGGGAAGCTCGTGGATGAATACAACCGCATGCTCTCCGAACTTGAACGCAGCGCAGCCACACTTGCACGTCAGGAACGCGAATCTGCATGGCGCGAAATGGCTCGTCAGGTCGCTCATGAAATCAAAAATCCCCTCACGCCCATGAAGCTGAGGTTGCAGCACCTCGAGCGCAGTTGGAAAGATAATCCCGAACATTTTGATCAGAAACTGGAGCGCTTTTGCGCATCGATGACCGAGCAAATTGATACACTCACCCGCATTGCAGACGAGTTCTCACATTTCGCCAAGATGCCCCGTGCCCTTGTAGCTCGCATTGACCTTCCTGCACTGGCCGCGGGAGTGGTTGAATCCTTCGGCACAGAATCGAGTGTGACCATCACCCTGCGCACCTATCTGATCAACCAGCCCGTGGTACTGGCTGATCGCGACCAGATGGTGCGCGTGTTCAATAACCTCCTTGCGAATGCTATACAGGCCATTCAGCCTGGTAGCGTTGGATGCGTCGATATTTCCATCCGCCAGTGCAAGACCTACCTTGTTGTGCGTGTACAAGACAATGGCGTCGGCATTCCGGAACATTATCGCCCACGCCTGTTTGTGCCCAATTTCACCACCAAGTCCACGGGAACCGGGCTCGGGCTAGCCATGGTCAAGAACATCATTGAGCTGTCGGGTGGACATGTGTGGTTCAAGAGTCGTGAAGGACGAGGCGCTTCCTTCTACTTTTCCTTGCCCACCGCATCCTGAAGGCGATGTAACGGGAAAACAACCGGCCGCGACGGGGACGCATCATTCTCTATTGGCGCTACCTGCAAATTAAGCAGGTACCAGCCGTCGAGGATTTCATCGGGAACGTAAATCAACTCCGTAATGGTGCAATCCATCCGACCGGAATGCTCTCTCCAAAACGCTCTGTGCGCCGCCAGTAATCCGCCATCTTCCTCACGGTCTACACTGGGCAGATCAATCAATAAGTGACGTATCCCCCAACTCACCAGTTCTTCCATGGCCTCCACTGCGATGTAGGGAAAATTCGTGGCGGAATAAACAGCCGATTGCTTTGCCCTGTCATTCGGGAGCGTTCGTATAATCAGCGCTTCCGGTGCCGTTCCATCAATCAGAGAGAGCACCTGATCGCGTGTGATTATGCGATCGGAATCCTGAAGTATGGGCGTAATCGTTACCAGTCGGGCCGTGAAAAACCATGTGCCCAGCAGGCGATTCACCGAGTGCACCTCCGGGGTGATATGACCCAGGCATTCCGTATGTGTTCCGTGGCCATGAGGATTGAAGCGAATCGCACGGAAGTTGACTTTTCCTCCTTCGCTCACGGAGCCGATGAACGAGTCATAGCGAACAGGTTCCATATCCGGATCTTCCACATACCACGCCTTTACGCCGCCTTTACGAATACTGATGGATAAATCCAGTGCCCTGTGAAGGTCAGCAGAATACTTTTGGCCCGCGATTTCTACGTGTACTTCCATTGCTTCAGATCATAAGTCGTGTGATAAGGCGATCCGCCACCAGCATACCGGCTTCGCTGAGCGTAAGGGCGTCACCATTCGCGTGCAGCAGCCCTTGTTGCATCCATTCATCCAGTGCAACGCTCCACTTGCCGGAAACATCCGGCGAAGCCATCTCCCACAATCGCTGGAGGCTGATGCCTTGGGCCGTGCGAAGCCCGGTGATCAGGTATTCGTTGTGGCGGTCTTCTGGCGTCAGCTCTTCCCGTTCGAAATATCCGCGCCCGACGGCTACCCCCTTCATGTAAGTATGATTATTCGCCACATTCCACTGCCGCGAAGTACCGTCATAAGAATGAGCAGAAGGCCCTATTCCCATATAAGCCGAGCCCCGCCAGTAACCCGAATTATGCCGGCTCGATTTTCCGGGCAGGCTAAAATTGGAAACTTCGTAATGCTCATATCCCGCCTCCCGCATGCATTCACACAGCATGGTGTACTGAGCTGCTGCCACAGGATCCTCGGGAAAATTCACCTTAGCCCTTTTCGCCAGATGCCCGAAGTAGGTGCCCGGCTCGATGGTGAGGCAGTAAGCGCTTATATGAGGCACCTGTAAGGATATAGCGCGGTTCATGGAATACCTCCATCGGCTTTCATCAGAATTGGGTAGCGCGTACATCAGGTCCAGGGTGATATTCTCAAAACCCATATCCTGGGCCCGCTTGATGGAATCAGCCGCCTGAGAGGAGGAATGGCCTCTGTTCAGTGCCCGCAACTCATCGTCAAGGAACGATTGCACGCCCACACTCAACCTGTTCACTCCTGTGAGCCTCAATTCATTCAGATACACCTGAGTCAGGTCTTCCGGATTGGCCTCCAGCGTGATTTCGGGATCCACCTTGATCCCGAAAAGCTGGACAGCCCATTCAATCATCCTCCGCACATCATCCGGATGCAGGAGACTCGGCGTGCCTCCGCCGAAGTAAAGCGTGGAAAGCGGCTCTCCGCCGAGGTAATCCTTCCGCAACTGCAGTTCGCGGATCATCGACCCCACCATATCCGCAACATAGCCTGACTGGGTTGAAAAATGAAAATCGCAGTAGTGACAAGCCCTCCTGCAGAAGGGGATATGGATGTAAAGGCCTGCCATTGCGTCAAATTTACTTAGCTTCGTCCCCCAACCCGATCAGTTCATGATCCGCGCCACCTCCACTTCCGGTTCTTCACGCACCGTGGTATTCCGAAATAACTTCACCGAGGTAGAGATCGACGGGGCTGTGCACCGCGTCGATATCCTCCAAAATGACCGCCACCTGCACCTGCTGGTAGGAAGCCGGTCCTGGAATGTAGAGGTCCTGCACATCAACAGGGAGACCAAAACGGTCGGCCTCATGGTGAATGGTTCGGAAATGGAAATCGTGCTTCGCGAGCCCATTGACGAACTACTGGCCAGCTTGGGCATGGAAGGTAGCGTGGTGGCAGGGCAGCGCGAGGTCAAGGCCCCGATGCCCGGACTCGTGCTTCAAGTGCTGGTTACGGAGGGACAACAGGTCCTTCGGGATGAGCCGCTGATCATCCTGGAGGCCATGAAGATGGAAAATGTCATCAAAAGCCCTGCTGACGGAATTATCCGCCGGTTGGGGGCGCGACAGGGCAATGCCGTGGAAAAGAATGCGGTACTCGTCGAATTTGCCTGAGCCACCGAAACATTCTTTTCGCAGAAATCGTTTCATCCGTTGAATGCTTCACATCGGAGTGTTCAAACATCCTATGCCCCCATACAGGTTGATAGCCACCATCCTCGCCATATTCGCTTCGGAGGAATATGTGAGAATCAACCCGAAAGCCATAATCATCACCTTGGTAACCCTGATTACAGGGACTCCAGGGGCTTGGTCCCAGGACTGCTCGTCGGCCCAGGACAATGTGTTATGTGCCGACGCACCCCTCCCTGAAGACAGCCTCTATTCGAATCCAGTGTCATTTGACTGTTTCAGCGCTCAAATGACCCAATTCTATTCCATCACGACAGGAACGTACACCCCATCAGCACTCAATGTTACGATTACCCCCGGCGACTGCGACAGCTTTTTGGGCCCTGACTCCATCTTCATCATCGTGGTGCAGCTCGCTCAGTTCGCCGATCCCTGTGATCAAACCTCATACACTGCAGCTACAGCGTGCCTCGGCTCAGCACAAGAGGAACTTTATGTATTCCAGAACCTGCCAACTGAATCCGAGTTCCTCATCATCATCGGCTCCGATCACGATCCGCTCTATGGACCATGCACCTTCGGGGTCGATATCGGTGGCAGCTCCGTGGATGTGGTGGCCACTGTGGACCCCTTTCTGATTACACTCGGCGAAACTACCGAGCTGAGTGCCAGCGGAGCATCCTCCGGTGAAGGATATGTCTGGTCTCCCGCTCCATCGGTGGAAGACTACACCTCCCCGGCAAGCACAGCCATACCAGAAGAAACGACTACCTATGAGGTCACAACGACCATTGGCGAATGCACCGTGCAGGATGAGGTGACGGTCACTGTGGGTCCTCCTGTAGTCATCTTCAACGCCTTTACCCCCAATGGTGACGGTATAAACGATTCCTGGCAAATCAACGGCATTGAGCAATTCGAAGCCGCCAATGTCAATGTATACGACCGCTGGGGCCAGAAGATCTTTAACTCCCTCGGCTACGGCAGCCAATGGGATGGCACCAACAGAGGTAAGTTCCTGCCTGCCGGAGCCTATTACTACGTGATTGAACTCAATGATCCGGATGTCGAGATTCCGCCACTGACCGGAGTGGTATCCATCCTCCGATGAAACTGCGCATCCTGATCCTCACCGCCGCTCTTGCGTGCATCACTTCCCCCGGAATCCGGGCGCAACAGCTTCCTCATTTTTCCTATTTCACGTATAACTACATCAACTACAACCCTGCGGTAACTGGCTTCACTCCCTGTCTCGAAATGCGGGTAGGATACCGTCAGCAATGGACTGGACTCGATGGTGCACCGCGCACGGCCTTTGCTCTCGCCCATGGGAAACTGGGTGTCAAGCGCAATTATTTTCACGGTTTGGGTGGATATGTCGAAAACGATGCCGCTGGCCCTTTCAGCTACACCAGCCTGCATGTGAACTACGCGTTTCACCTAAGGCTTTCCAAAGGCTATACCTTATCATCCGGCGTTGGGGTCGGGTTTTCTCAGAATAAAATTGACTTCGGGAAAATGCTACTCGAAAACCAGCTCAATGATCCGGCCATTACCAACTCGATCAACGAGTTTGTATTTCCCCAGATCAGCATGGGATTTTGGCTCTACAAGTCCACCCGCTTCTTTGGCTTTTCGATGAGACAAGTCAGGCAGTCATCCATAGGTGACCTGCAGCCCAATACCCTGCGAAGCCACATGACTTTAACCTACGGGGCTGCCTATACAATGTCTGAGGACCTCACCTTTAAGCCCGCTGTGCTCCTGAACTACGTGGGTCGCAGCCGGGCCTCCATAGAAGGCCAGGCAATGTTCGAGTATCGCCAAAGAATTGCGATGGGAATGGGAGTGCGCAGTGGCAATGGCTTCTCCGCCTTGCTCAAGCTGGATATGATCCGTTATGTCACTGTTATCTACGCTTACGACCTCACGCTTTCGCGGATGCGCTTCGGTCAATCGGGATCACACGAAATCACCTTGGGCTTCCGGGCCTGCTCTGATGGCGAGCGCGGTCACGTGCCCTGTGCGGCCTACGACTAATCCATGGACATTGTCACCTTTCGGGAGTACTGCCTTTCCAAGCCGCACACCTCGGAGCACCTGCCGTTTGACGAAACCACCCTGGTCTTCAAGGTTGGCACGCGCATGTTTGCCCTTTGCGACATCGACCGCTTCCGTTCGATCAACCTCAAATGTGACCCCGAGCAAGCCATTCAACTGCGTGAGGCTTATCCAGCCATACGCCCTGGCTACCACATGAGCAAAGTCCACTGGAATACCATTGAACTCGATGGATCACTGGATGATTCCTTTATCCTCGGGCTGGTTGACCACAGCTATGAGCTCGTCTGGAAAAGTATGACCAAGGCAGAACGCACGAAATTGAATGGATAGTCGTTGATAACCTATACTGTGGGAAGTTTAGCTGATCAGCCCTGCCAATACATTTGACTCTGAAACTACCGCACCATGAATGCATCTGACCGCTTCAAGTCCATCCAGGAACTGGCCGCAGGCCTTCACGATGCCGCAAGTCGCCTGGCCAATGGCTCACTGAAAACGCACGAGTTGGAAGAGCTCACGGAGACAGCCCGTGAGCTGTACGAGCGAATCGTGATCCTCCGTCACCGCGCCTATGACTGCGAGATCCGTGAAGAACGGCAAGAGGAGCAACCGAAGGAAACGCAGTCCATCAGCTTCCGTTTACCCACGCCGATTCCCCAGCAAGAAGCACCAGCAACTGTAAAACAGGTTTCCCTGATTGATGCCATTGATGAGATCACACGGGCCGAAGAACCCGAGGCTCTGCCGGCTGTGATGCCGCCCGCCGGTGCACCAGCTCCGCCTGTAACTCCCGCTGAAAGCCTCAACGAGCGTCTGAGCAGGAATATCCCCACTCAGGAGACACTCGCCCGCAAGCTCGAATCTTCCCCCATCAGCGACCTTAAGCGTGCCATTACACTCAATCAGCGGTTTCAGTTTTCCCGCGAATTATTTAAGGGAAACAATCAGGATTACGAAGTCACCATTGACCGGCTCAACACGGCTTCCCGTGAAGATGCGCTCAAGACACTCGACAACCTTCGCTCACGGTATGAGTGGAATGATGAATCGCAGGTGACACAGGATTTCCTCGAACTCGTGCAGCGCAGGCACCAGCCATGAAGCTCGTGGTGGTTCCCACCCCCATTGGCAACCTCGGAGACCTCACCCCCCGGGCCGCTGAAGTGCTCCGAACGGCTGACACGATTTACTGCGAGGACACCCGCGAATCCAGAAAGCTTCTTCAGCATATCGGATCCGATCGCCCCCTGATCGCTTATCACCAGCACAATGAGCACCAGCGGCTCGACACTATTCTTAGCCATATCCGGTCCTCGCAAAGCTGCGCACTCGTATCAGACGCAGGAATGCCGGGTATCTCAGACCCTGGCTTTCTTCTCGTACGAGCTTGCCTGAACGCTGGCATACAGGTCGAATGCCTGCCCGGACCTAGCGCTATCCTCCCCGCTTTGGTCCTTAGTGGCCTACCGTGCGAGCGATTTGCTTTCGAGGGATTCCTGCCCCACAAAAAGGGCCGCGAAACCCGCATCAAGGCTATTGCATCCGAGCGCCGCACAACCGTTATGTACGAGTCACCGCACCGCCTGCTCAAAACCCTGTCCCAGCTCGAGGTCCATTGCGGTCAAGAGCGCGCGTGCAGTGTAAGCCGGGAACTCTCCAAGAAATTTGAAGAAACCATCCGCGGTACCCTCCGTGAACTGATTGCCCATTTCACCAGCCATGAACCGCGTGGAGAATTTGTCATTGTGCTCGCTGGTCATCGCGACGAGTAGCCGAACGGATATTCGGGATATCGCCGAGCCATTAGACAAGATTAACTTCGCCCCATGAACCCAGCATTATCCGCAGAGGAATCGGTCCGGCGCGAAGCCCTGGACAAGCTCCGCCATCTCGGGATTGATCCATTTCCTGCATCCGCCTATCAAGTTACCCATACCACAGCCCAGGTGCGGGAAGGCTACCAGGAAGGAATGCGCGTGCGCATCGCCGGCCGTTTCATGAACCAGCGCGTTATGGGTAAGGCTTCTTTTGCCGACCTGCACGACCATACTGGCAAGGTTCAGGTGTATATGAATGTGGATCAGCTTTGTCCCGGCGAAGACAAATCCTTTTACAACAACGTCGTCAAGCACCTGTTGCACAACGGAGACTTTATTGGTGCCGAAGGCGTGCTGTTCATCACCCGGATGGGCGAAATCTCCGTAAACGTGGATCAGCTCACAGTCCTCGCAAAGTCCATCAAGCCTCTTCCTGCGGTAAAGGTGGATGCCGATGGAGTGTCCCATGATGCCTTCTCCGACCCCGAGTTGCGGTTCCGCATGCGCTACGTTGACCTGGTCGTGAATGACCGCGTGCGTGAAACATTCATCCGGCGCACTGCCATCATCCAGGCTATGCGAGAATTTTTCAATTCCCGCGGATACCTTGAAGTGGAAACTCCTGTGCTGCAGCCGATCCCCGGCGGAGCAGCAGCAAGGCCGTTCATCACCCACCATAATTCCCTTGACATACCCATGTACCTGCGCATTGCCAATGAGCTCTACCTCAAGAGACTTATTGTGGGCGGTTTTCACGGGGTGTATGAGTTCAGCCGCAATTTTCGGAATGAGGGGATGGATCGCACGCACAATCCTGAGTTTACCGTGATGGAGATCTATGTGGCCTATCAGGATTATCTGTGGATGATGGACTTCACGGAAGAAATGCTCGAGACCATTTGCCTCAGGGTACTTGGTACCACTGAGGTCCGGATTGGGGACAACACGCTCGACTTCCGCAGACCATTCCGGCGCGTCACCATGACGGAAGCCATATTCGAGCACACGGGGCTTGACATTACCGGTAAGACGGAGGATGAGCTCCGTGCATTTTGCATCTCACTGGGCATTGAAGTCAACCCTGCGATGGGCAGAGGCAAACTGATTGACGAAATCTTCGGTGCAACGGCCGAAGGGAAGTACATCCAGCCCACATTCATCACTGACTATCCCGTCGAAATGTCGCCTCTTTGCAAGCGGCACCGCAATAATCCGGAGCTTACCGAGCGCTTCGAACTCATGGTGAATGGCAAGGAGTTAGCCAATGCTTACAGCGAACTGAACGACCCCATAGACCAGCTTGGCAGGTTCGAGGAGCAGCTACGCCTGATGGAGCGTGGCGATGATGAGGCCATGTACATCGACCATGACTTCATCCGCGCATTGGAATACGGTATGCCTCCCACATCAGGTATGGGCATTGGCGTGGACCGGCTTGTGATGCTCCTGACCGGGAATACCACCATTCAGGAAGTCTTGTTCTTCCCGCAAATGCGACCTGAGCGCAGGGAAACAGGGCCCAACCTCTCAGCTTTTGAGGACGCTGGAGTTCCCCGCGACTGGGTGGCTCACATCATCAAGGCGGGATATGAATCCCCCGAAAAGCTCGCCGCTGCGAAGCCCACTGCAATCCACCAGGTGCTTAACGGATACCGCAAGAAGAACAAGCTGGACATTCCGGCCCTTCAGTTGGAAGAAATTCAGACATGGATATCCTCAATTCAGGGCTGAAAGATTTTCCGAAGAGCAACTCCCGGGGTAATTCCACGATCCATCTTTAACCCTGAAAATACCATTGCGATGCGTACCATTATCCTCCTGACAACGGCCCTTCTCCTCTGCACACTCCCATCATGCGTGCCCCAGCGCAAGTATGCCGAAATGGAGGTCCGCAAGGAATCTGCCGAGGCCGAGAACACCAGCCTGAAGGCCAGAAACGAGCAGCTTCAGTCCGCCCTTGCTGAGAGTAAAGCCAATCTGGAGGTGCGAAACAAGGAGATTGAAAAACTACAGGCCGATACTACCCAGATCGGAAAATCATACCGTCAGCTTCGCTCTCAATACGATAAAATCAATGAACTGAATGATATCCTGAGCAACAAGAACAGTCAGATGCTGCAATTTGCTTCGGAGGAAAACAAGAAGTTGCTGGCGGATCTGAACAAAGCGCAGGAAGCACTTCTGGCCCGTGAGGATGCTCTGCGCGCCTTAGAAAAGACGGTAGATGCCAAACAAGCCGCGGTTGACGAGGCCACAGCCAAACTGCAGGACCGCGAGGTGCGTCTTCAGGAGCTGGAGGCCCTGCTCAGCGCCCAGAAGGCGGCCTCCGAGGCCCTCCGGGAAAAGGTACAGCAGGCCCTTTTGGGTTTCCGCGACAAAGGGCTTACGGTTACCGAAAAAGATGGCAAGGTCTACGTCAGCATGGAGGCCAAACTCCTGTTTGCGTCCGGATCCACCACGGTAGATCCGAACGGCCGCAAGGCCTTGGTAGATCTGGCTAAAGCTATTGAGAACGAAGCGGACATGGAAATCATCGTGGAGGGCCACACGGATACCGATAAGATCAACTCGTCATCCGTTCCTCGCGATAACTGGGAGTTGAGTGTTCTGCGCGCCACCGAAGTGATCAAGATCATGGTGGCCAGCAGCAGCATCAAACCCTCTCTCCTTACTGCTGCAGGACGAAGCGAGTTTCATCCGGTCAATCCGGCTGACAAGGCCCGGAACAGGAGAATTGAGATTATCCTTCAGCCCAATCTGAGCGAGCTCTACAAGATCATTGAAGGTCAGTAAGCCCGGGCAACGCGAAAACCAACATCGTATATCCCCGGTAGCTCTTCCTCGCGCATAGCCTGTCGGATAGATACCCGGTAATGGCCGCTAATGGGAAACTGAATTCTTGGGCGATAGAGAATCCGATGGTCGTAGATATCCCCCAGCCCCGATCCATTCCAGTTACCTGCGGCATCTGCGAGGGGACAATCCAGTGTATCTGTCGCGCTCTTACCGTTGGGAAACTCTAGTTCAACAAAGAGATAGAGATTGCTGTAAGGATACTCCTCTCCATTGCGGATCGTGACATAGAGGTTGTGCAGCACAACGGTATCCTCCATGTCGAACTCAAATTGGACGGCACGGTCGGCGCTCCACCGCGCATTATCCAAGGGTGCCGACTCTTCAAACGCCAGTTTGTCATCGCAACCCGGCAACAGCAATCCTGCCGCGAACGCTAAGGCTATAAAGCCCGCTGTCCTCATGCCGCACCTCCATCATTGCCTCTTTCGCTTCCCCCAGGTTTATCCCGGCGCGGACCCCGGGGACTGTTGCGAGGTGGACGAGACTCACCTCTTTGCTGACCGCCGCTCTGCTGTCCGCTCTGTCCGGGTCCTGCCTTTCCGCGCGCCGGTTGGTTTCCGCGTCCGGGCTGATTACCCGGTTGACGGTTGCCGGACGACCCTGCACCTTTCTCCTTCCGCACTTCCGGCTTGCTTCTGGAATCCCTGGGCTGATTGCGGCCCGAGCGGCCTGATGGCCTCTTTCGCTTATCAAAACGAGTGAGACTGTCCTGGCCCACGACTTCAGCAAAATCCATTTCTTTCACGGGCTCTTCCGGAGCGTAGTATTCGCCCAGGTCACCAATTTCCTCCCCGCGCTTATTCTTCTCTATTATTTCGCGCACGGCATCTACTGAAAGCGCAAAGGGCGACTCTCCGGGCTGATTATCGTAGATGTAATACATCTGCCTCTTGAAAATATCCGTCTTCAGGTGAATGGCGATGCCTTTGGGCAGTTTAAGTCTCACGTTGGACGGAGGCAGTCCCCTGAGCGCTTCTACATACTGATCCAGTTCGTAATTCAGGCAGCACTTAAGCTTGCCGCATTGCCCCGCGAGTTTGGCCGGGTTCAGTGAAAGCTGCTGATAGCGTGCGGCGCTGGTGGACACCGCGCGAAAATCCGTGAGCCAGGTGGAGCAGCACAACTCACGCCCGCATGATCCGATACCTCCAAGGCGACCGGCTTCCACGCGAAGACCGATTTGCCTCATCTCCACCTTCACGCGAAAAGTCTCCGCATACCGGCGGATCAATTCGCGAAAGTCCACGCGGTCATCAGCTGTGTAGAAAAACGTGGCCTTGCTCTTGTCACCCTGGTATTCCACATCGCTGATCTTCATCTGCAGATTCAGCGAGCGCGCAATTTCCCGGGCCCTCATCATGGTCTCCTTTTCAAGCAGCCTCGCTTCCTGCCAGCGGGCAATCTCCTCAGGCCCCGCTTTGCGCAGGACTTTCTTGACCTCGTAGTTGTCCTTGATCTCGCGCTTGCGCATCTGAATGCGCACCAGCTCTCCGGAAAGCGATACCACGCCTACGTCATAGCCGGGAGATGCATCTACCACAACCACATCACCCTGAAAAAGCTCAAATCCGGATCCATTCCGGTAAAATGCCTTGCGGCTATTCTTGAAGCGCACCTCTACCACATCAAAGGCCTTCTGGCCGTCCGGAAGTGGAACACCCGAAAGCCAGTCGAAGACATCCAGTTTATTGCAGCCATAGGTGCCACAAGCCCCATTATTCTTACAACCTGCGGGCAGGCCGTTTCCTGTGCTACATGATGAACATCCCATATTCCTTTCTCCTCATTGATCGGTAAGTGCCTGCCTCCTGACGGGAGGGGCGTAATCATGGCCACCAAAGGTAAGTGAAGCCGACCTTCCTCCTCAGCGATTGGAAGACGCCAGGAGTTTGCTGACTTTCAGGGAAAGATCTGCCAGCACAATGCGACTATTTACGTTGCGAGAGATATCCAGATGGGCCTTTCCCAGCTCGTTCATAAGTTCAACGGCATTCAGGTCATGGATAAACGGAGAGAACCTGCGGCTGAATTCCCTTTCTCCCTCGTTCATACGAGTCAGGTCTGGCCCTGCGTAGTTGAGGACGATATTTTGTCTGATTTGCTCCAGTGAGTATTGCAAAAACTGCTTTTGCTGCTCGCGGGTGAGCTCAGCTGTGGCGTTGCTCCACTGGAAGATTTCAGGCACCATACCTTTGTAACAGCAGCGCATCCAGGAGCTGAACCGCTCGAACAGATCCGTGCCGTCATCTCCTTCGCCGACCATACCGAGTGCCCTCCACCAGTTTCCTGCAGAGTAATGCGCAACGGCGGCGGCTCGCTCGGGATTTACGCCGCGCTCCACAAGTTGGTCGAGAATAGCCTCATCACTGATCCGGTTGACGCGGATGACCTGTACCCTTGACATCACAGTTGCCAGCATCTGGTCAGACTGATTGGCCACGAGAAAAAAGAGGGAGTTCTCCGGGGGCTCCTCCAGCAGCTTGAGCAGCTTGTTTGCCGTTTCGGTCTTCATCCGCTCAGCCATCCAGATGATCATGATCTTGAGGGGACTCTCATAGCCCTTCATATTCATCTTGCGGATGATAGACAGCGCCTCACGCACGGTGAAGTCACCTTGCTTTCCCTCTTCTGAAATTTCACCCAACCAGTGGTCAATGTCCAAATATGGGCCTTGCCCTAGAAGCGTCTCTCGCCAGTCAGAGGCATAGTCCTCCGATATCGGTGGCTCCTTTCGCCCCTTCACCGTCACAACCGGATAGGAGAAAAAAAGATCCGCATATTGAAGTGTTTCCATCTTCCGGCAGGTCGGACAGGCGCCGCAGGAGTCGGACTCCGACTTGTTAGGACAAAAAAGGAATTGGGCATAGGCGAGAGCCACGGCCAGATTGCCGCTTCCCTCGGGGCCCAGAAAAAGCTGTGCGTGCGCTACGCGGCCTTCCCGGTAGGCTGCTGCCAGTCGCCGCGACACATCTTGCTGACCAATGCAATCAGAGAATCTCATACCGGAATGGAGGCCGAAGATAGGGTCAACCGGCAAGCAGGTCCACCAACACAGGCAGAGATCGGATTTCCCGCCCATGGCCGAGTTGATTCATCAGGTAATGGGTAAGGTCGGCGAGTACCTCACGCCTGAACTCACGGGGCCACTGCAGTGCCCGGATATCCATGTAGCCCGCAGAAACAACCAGCTCGAGCCAACGGGTATCTTGCGCCCCGTGAAACAGGTCCGATACTGCTCGTGGATCGTCTGCTGCGGGATCAAAGCCGTAGTAACGGCATAGGGAAATCACCAGCCATAACGGCATATTTTTCAACTCATCCTCCTGGTCCACAAGCCCGATGGCGTGATAGAGGAAGTCAAAGAGTTCATCGTTGACATAGTCCTCCTCCAGGGTGCGGTGCAGGAGTTCAGCGAAAAAGATCCCAACTGCTGCGCGGATGGGGTCAATGGACAAGTACTGGTTAGCAGCAGCCAGCGCTGGGCGGGAAAGCTGGTGAATGCCTCGCGTGCTTTCCACATGCGTTGCAAAAGAAAGACGATTGAGGGGCTGAAATAGCACAGATGAACCTTTCTGAGCCCTTCCCGGACGAACGGCGAAAACCCTCAAGCCCAACCCCCGCACGAAGATCCGGCTCACCCATGTCCTGTCGGAATGGGGCAAGGTATGGATGACAATTCCCGTGACGTGTTGCTCCATGGTGCTCTTTAACAATCCCGCCCCAATCTCCTCCCGGATTCTCATCCGATTCAGGTAAAGGTGAAGTTAATTACCGATAACCGGGAGAAGCAATTTCGCTCCGCTCTGGCTGTTGTATTATTGAAGCCCCTATTGCTCCATGGATAAACCCTTGCCCGACTGGATTCCCTTTACTCTGGTTATCGTTGTTATTCTGCTTATGCTTTGGTGGAAATTCGCTGATGAGTTACGCTTTCGCTGGCGGGCTCAATGGGCAGAAGGCAGGATTACCAATTGGATGGGAGCCACCGTTGGTGGCAAGAGGGTCTTCCATCCTATTATTGAATTCCATACTGCTGAGGGCGTTCACCTGTCCTACCGGGCCGAAGAGCAATCTGAAGACCGTCCTATGTATGAGCCGGGAACCATAGTCAGGGTTAAATACGATCCCCGGAATCCCCGCCGTGTAAAAACCATTTATCCCCGTAAAGGCCATACATGAAAAAGGTCCCGACGTGCGGGACCCTTTTCAATATGTTCGTGCTGATGATTACTTGGCAGCAGGAGCGGCGGCAGCAGCAGCGGCGAGGCTGTCAGCAGCAGCTTGAGCAGCAGCGGCAGCTTCAGCTTCAGCTTGCTTTTCAGAGGCCGTCTTGTATCCTACTGAACATGAATCCATTTCAGCTTGGTTCTGCTCGGGAGTGAAGTCAGCCTTTGGGTACTTCTCAACGAGCTTCGTGATGTAGCAATCGCAGATTGCAGTAGCATCAGCTTCGTCGTAGCTGAGGGTCATCAGGCTGGAGCAAGTGTCCTTCATAGAGGCCTTGTTTTCTTCAGTCCATCCACCGCCGCAAGAAGACAGTGATACGATGCCAACCAGGGCAGCGAAAGCGATAACAATTGACTTTTTCATTTTGTGTGTGTTGTGTTGATTGATAGTTGAAAAACGGGGCGAAGGTATATCCATCTCCACTGCCTGCGCAAGAAAATCTTAAAAAAAACTTAAGCCGCTGATTGTCAACTACTTCTTGGCTGGTTCGGGCAACGCTGCGTTCTTATTGGCCAGCTGCCCGCATGCCGCGTCGATATCTTTACCACGTGACCGACGAATATTCACAACTAAATTCCGTGATTCGAGGAAGTCGGCAAAGGCATCCACCCGCTCTCGGTCGGCTTGAACATAGTCGCCGCCATCAATGGGGTTGTACTCGATGATATTGATTTTAACCGGAAGATTCCGGGAATAGTCGGCGAGCTCACGGGCGTCCTTCAAACTATCATTGAAATCCTTGAAAATGATGTACTCAAAGGTAACCCGTGTTCCTGTCTGCTCATAAAAATAGCGCAACGCCTCGGCGAGAGTTTCCAGATTATTGGACTCATTAATGTCCATAATCTTGCTTCGTTTCTCATCATGAGCGGCATGCAGGGAAAGGGCGAGATTGAATTTTACCCGATCATCCCCCAGTTTGCGGATCATCTTGGCAATCCCCGCGGTGCTCACCGTAATGCGCTGGGGAGACATACCCAATCCGTCTGGTGAAGTAATACGCTCAATGGAGGCGAGTACGTTGCGATAATTCAGGAGGGGTTCGCCCATGCCCATATAAACGATATTGCTAAGAGGCGTCTGATACCTCCCCTCGGCCTCCTGCCTCAGGTGTACAACCTGGTCCACGATCTCCCCTGCTGTTAGATTCCGCATCATCTTCAGCCTTCCGGTGGCACAGAAGGCGCAAGACAGGCTGCATCCCACCTGCGAAGAAATACAAGCTGTCATCCTGGATGCAGTGGGAATAAGCACGCCCTCCACCACCTTCCCGGGCTCCACTTCAAATGCGCATTTAATGGTGCGGTCCACGCTCACCTGCTGGTCAGCCAGGCGAATCTTGTGAAGTTCGAAACGTTCCGAAAGAGCATTGCGAAGTGTCTGCGACAAGTTGCTCATTTCCTCGAACGAGCCGACTGACTTTTGCCACAGCCATTGGTAGACCTGAGCCGCCCGAAAGGGCTTTTCGCCCATGGCGACCAGCTCCTCACGTAAATCAGCCAATGAGAGTGACCGGATATCCTTGCGTGTAGCAATCAGCACCCGGCAAAGATACCCCGCCTATGTCTGCTTCTTGAATACGAAGCGGTACTTGATGATCTGCCCCACCTGTGGGTCCCCCTTCTCCAACTGAATCCGCGAGAGCTTCTTGATCACGTAATCCGCGAGCTGGGGGCTGGTGGAGGCCAGATTCAGGATCTCCACATGACCTTTCGCGTCAATCCGAAAGCTGACCTCAACGGTGCCCTCGAGTTTCCCCTGCACAGCCATGTCCTGCTGACCGGATGGGCGCTGAACCGCGCCGCAGGACGGCGTGAACGAGCATGCCCACCACATCACCAGGACGAGAGAGTATATGGTTGAGGCGTGTCCT
Organism: Flavobacteriales bacterium; assembly: GCA_947456965.1. Taxonomy (GTDB): domain Bacteria; phylum Bacteroidota; class Bacteroidia; order Flavobacteriales_D; family Sanyastnellaceae; genus CANGTU01. The sequence goes on along the minus strand of CANGTU010000019.1, from coordinate 8,240 downwards.
TTGAGCATAACATGCACGTGATCTGGTATCCAGACGACCGAATTGAGACCGAAGTTACCCGCGTTTCCGGACACGGCACCCCCAAATAAAGGATGAATGGCTGGAAAGATGCAATAAAAGTTCAAAATATCGGGATGTACTGTAACCGATGCATGAACAAGGCGTCCAACACCAAAATGAATACGATGAAACCGATTTTCATAACCTCCTTGACCCTTCTCGCGAGCTTGCTTTCTGGCGAGGTGCTGGCCCAGACGGACACCACAACACTCCAGGTTGGGGCCGCCAAAGTGATTATTGTAGAAGAAGAAGACGGCCCTGTAACTGCCTACCGTGATGACTCTTATGACCTTACGCCCTACACCTACTGGGCTGGCCTTGACCTCGGGGTGAATATGCTCCTGGATGCCAATGGAAAAAGCGGTCCAGGTGAAGGCAACGAGTGGTTAGAGCTCCAGCATGAGCGCTCTCTGAGTTGGAGAATCAACATGGTTGAGGGAAAGATCAAAATTGCCGGCCATTATCTGGGCCTGGTCTCGGGCCTCGGGCTGATGTACAACAGCTATGGCTTCCGGAATGAAACAACAGTAGTGAGCAACACGCCTGCTTTCCCGGATACCACCTTTGGAGTGATCGACACCGTGCGTCAATTCAGCAAAACTAAACTCCGCGCAACCTACCTGAGCGTTCCCCTGCTCCTCGAACTCAATACGGGCAAAGACCCAGAAAATGGGTTTCACCTCGCCGTAGGTGCTATAGGAAGCTGGAAAATCGGTAGTATCACCAAACAACGTTTTGAGGAAGATGGAGCTACCTATGAGGTGCGGGGTAAGAAGGATTTCAATTTATCTCCCCTTATGCTGGATCTCACCGCACGAATTGGCTACCGAGACCTTACCCTGTTCGCTACCTACAGCCTTACACCATTATTCCGAGAGGGCCGGGGGCCCGAGGTTTATCCGCTCACGGTGGGCCTGTGTGTGGTTCCCTGGTAAACGTGTCTTTCGCTGCTCAGCGAGAGCTTTTCCGCAACGGCGATCCGATACGGATCGCCGTTGTGCTTAACCAACGCATCAAGCAAAAACAACCTGATCATCCGCGACAGCTGCATGACCCGTGAGGCGTTGATACACTCTTGCCAAAGCCAAGACATCCTTCTCACAATAGCGGGCAATACGATCCAGATCCTGTTCCTTCCAATACACCTGGCCTACCTGGCTCCCATTGATGTCATCCTTGGAATCCGGTACTCCCAAAACCTCAGCGAGCAGGGTCAAGGACGTAAAATGCTTATAGTCCCCGAACTTCCACATATCCATCGTATCGAGGTGAGGAACTTCCCAGGGCTTCATCCCGGCAATCCGAAGCATGCGAGGCAATCCAATCCCCTGGATAATGAGTCTGCGGCACAAATAGGGAAAGTCAAACTCCTTTCCGTTGTGTGCGCAAAGCAACCGAAACGGATTGCCCGTGACCCGATGCAGGAAATCTGCAAATTCCTTGAGCAGAACCTCCTCTTGCTCATGATGAAACGAGGTTATGCGAAGCTGCTCGCCTTCGCGACCTCGATGGAAATAGCCGACACCGATGCACACCACCTTACCGAATTCCGCATATATCCCGGCCCGATCATAGCTCTCCTCCAGCTCCAGCCCATGGCGCTCCCTGTAAAATGCGGACTTGTCCTCCCAAAGTTCGCGCACGCGTTCTGATAAGACATTCCAGTCGGGCGACCCAGGCACGGTCTCGATATCGAGGAACAGAATTTCGTGAAGGTTTGGACTCGGTTCTGCCATGGCGTCAAGGGATGATATCCAAAGCAGCATCTACATACCAATACATATCCACTGGCATATGCTTTTCTCTCTTCGTGCATTGCATATGACCAGTGCGAACGATCACCAGGTCCTTTTCAGGAATACAGATGATGTACTGGCCGCGAAGTCCGCGGCATGCATACAGCGGCATGCCGCGATGGCTGCCCAGCCACCAGTGCAGGCCGTACCAGGTGCAGCGGTCGCCTTCTGCATCGGAAAGCCCAACGGGCATAAGACTAGCGGCCACAAATGATGGTGACACGAGGGTGTCATTTCCCCATACACCATCGTTTATCCAAAGCTTCCCGATCCGGGCAAAATCGCGCGATGTAGCATACACCCCGCTGTAGGCCTTCTCCATTCCACCCTTCCGGTCAAGATTCCAGTAAGCAGATGATTCCGCACCAATACAAGACCAAATTTTCTCAAAGAAATACTGACTTACCGATCGTCCCGTGGACCGCTCCAAAATCATAGAAAGCAGCACGGTGTTCCCACCTTCATAAGCCCAGAGAGTCCCCGGTGCAACCGATGCCTTGTATTTCAATGTTACTCCGGCCAGATCCTTTCCGTAGTAGGCTTTCGCCATGTAGCCAAAAGGGCTGCTGTAACTCTCTCCGAATGGAATACCGCTGGTCATCGAAAGCAAGTGCCGAACCGTAAGCCCGGCTGAAAGACCCTCGCAGTATTCCGGAATAAAATCACACACCGGTTGGTCCAGACTGGTGATAAATCCCTCATCCAAAGCCTTGCCTACCAGAATGGCCGTAAAACTCTTGGCCATGGAAAAGGAATTGGTGTGCATGGTGTCCGATCCGTCCCGGTAGTATCGCTCAAACAGCAGACTGTCGCGGTGAATGATCAGGTAAGAGGTCGTTTCCAGCGAATCAAATTGCGCACGCCATTGCTCGGGTAATTCACGTGTTCCATAACGGGAAGACAGAGGCCAGGGCTCCGGATGGTCAGCGGGAATCTCGCGAACATCAAATAACGGCATGTCATCAATATCCGGCTTTGTTTTACCGATCAGGTAAGTCTTGCCCACACCATAGAGCACCTGATCATGTCCGGTGAGCAGCAAGGCCAGCACCGCAAGAAGCAGTGCCGAAAGAACGCCCAACGAGATTCGCTTGATCCATTTCATGGCTTGAAACTAGGTTACAAAGCAAGTTAAGCCTTTCCTGTGTCGCATCACTCGACCCGAATAAAGTATAGGCAGGTTATGCAGAGCCTGCGGCTGACAAATCACTCCAGAACCCACTTCTGATTGAGCTCCCAGTTGGCCCTGATGGTCATCTTGTCCGGATATACCCATACACGTTCGGGTTGAAGGCCATTGAAAAAGTCTCCGGTATCCCACCGGCCATTTCCATTGACATCCTCGTATAACCTGATTTCAAAATCCCCCGGAAACAAATCCCGAAGCACCATCCGGCCAGGGACGTCCTGCGGGGCTGACAACACCACTTTCCCCTTCGGATCTGTGATGTGCAGCATCAGCCGACCGGAAGTCACGCCTGAAATTTCCAAACCCATAACCCCCAGATCACGGGGGCCAGCCACGGCCATTTCCAGGTCGAGTGTATCGCTTGGTGCACCATGGATACTTGTCACGGCACCAGGCTCCACCCGCAATCTGATCTTCCCTGGAGGCAATGGGGGGTGGTCAATCCTGGCCTCCCAAGGTGCGCGGCCCCGGCTGAGCTGCACACGTATCTCCGAAGAATCAGGAAGAACCATCACAGCCCTATCAGCAACGATAGAATCAATCGGGGCCGGATACGAGATGAAAAGCGGATCATGAGGCCGCAGGCGATTACCTCCCTCCAATCCGGCGCGCATAGCCCTTGCTCCTGGCTTCCGGTAAAAAGGCATATACAACGTGTCCAGAATCAAGGTATCCCGGCGAATAGCGACTGCCTCCATGCGGTCGCGTGCAGCACCCTTCAGGAAAAATACGATACTGTCGGACGTCGGCATGCGGAATCCGTTGATCGGTTCGCTGAAACCGTCCTGAAGCAGTTGCAGCTGCACTGTATCGTCAGGCCAGGCAAGACAGAGCCGGCCTGTGCTGTCAGCCCGGAAAGATTCAATGACCTCCACCCCGGCCGGAGGAAGGGAAAGAAAAAGATCATGCTGCACGGACGAATCCGCGGCGGCCACTGTCCTGGACAAAAAACCCACGGATTCACCCAGATCAGCGAGATAATTCTCTGTTGATTCCTTTATGCCAACCAGGTAATAGCTGCCGGGAGCGAGATATGAGAGAACAAAGCGACCTTCTTTGTCCGCCCGCGCCACATAGCGTGGCATGCCGGCAAGCACGCTTGCCGGGGAGCTCTCAGGGTAAAGCATGATCCGCGCGCCTTCCGCGGGCTTTCCGGTCCACGCATCGAAGGCCTGGCCACGCACCTCCAGAGAGTCAATCACATCACCCGTCGAAACCACATAAACCAGCTCAGCCTGGTTCCCCTCCGTGAAGTCCGTGATTCCATTACCAAACTGGAAAACATACGTTGTGTTTGGCAGGAGTGAATCCGGAATGACCAGCTCCACCGTCTTCTTCCTGACTAATGCCGCTGGCTGCCCGGAAAAGGGAGGAGAAACCACCAGCTCCTGAGCCAGGTTATTCACCTGCACATACTCATCAAAACTGAAGACTATAGTCTGCGATGCAAAACGACGGGTCAGATGAGGTGGATCAGCGGAGAGCAGCTCGGGAGGACGCGTATCCCGTGCACCCCCTTCCAGACCGCGGATCTGCGCGCAGGATATACCGAGCAGCCACCATCCGAGCAGCGGAGCAAGTTGCATGAGGCGCTGAGTGCCCATTACCAGCCGCGAAGATTTTCAATGATTCTGACAACCTCGGCCAGCATAGATTCATCCACCGCATCGAAAAAATCCGGTAACTCACTGTCAATGTCAAGCACAGCCCGCACGGCTCCCCGTTCATCCCGAATCGGCGTAACCAGTTCCGAGCGGCTCAGTGCACTGCAGGCGATATGACCGGGAAAAGCCTCCACATCGGGTACATTGATCATCCTCTTCTCGACCCATGCGGTTCCGCAAACGCCCCGGCCTCTGGCGATCCGGGTACAGGCCACCGGCCCCTGAAAAGGGCCGAGCACAAGTTCATCCCCCACAACCCGGTACAGACCCGTCCAGTGGAATCTGAAAGTCATGTGCAGGGCCGAAAGGATATTGCCCAGGTTGGCCGTGAGGTCTGACTCGTCCGCCACCAGCGCACGAACCTGAGGAAGCAACGTCTCGTAGCGCTCCCGCTTGCCTAGTCCTTCCCGTATGGAAATCAAACCGCCCACAGGCGCGAAAGTACAACTGCCTGCTGATCGCCCATCCCGAGGGCTCCAACCAAAACGCTCCTCATGTGTTTGGCCTGTATGGGCGGCTATATTTGCCCACCTTTCAATCCATAAAGGCACATCCTGATGTCAACTCCTTTTTCCTCCCGGCACATCGGCCCGCGCGCCGAAGAAGTGCGCGACATGCTCGAAACCATTGGTGTTTCTTCCATCAATGAACTCATTGACAAAACGGTTCCTTCCGCCATTCGCCTCACCAAGCCACTCCATGTAGCGCCGGCGATCAGCGAGGCGGAGTACCTGGCCATGGTGTGGGACAAAGCGAAGAAGAACAAAGTGAACAAGAGCTACATCGGTATGGGTTACCATCCGACGCACACGCCCACAGTCATCCTGCGCAACATTCTGGAAAATCCCGGATGGTATACTGCATACACGCCCTATCAGGCGGAAATCGCACAGGGTCGTCTGGAGGCGCTGCTCAACTTCCAGACCATGGTCACTGACCTCACAGGCTTGCCCATTGCCAACGCGAGTCTGCTCGACGAGGGCACCGCGGCAGCCGAAGCGATGATTCTTTTCCTGCACAGCATGAGCAAGGAAAAAGACCAAAAAGGAGCCAACAAATTCTTCGTAGACCGCGAAGTATTTCCTCAGACGCTTGACGTATTGCGCGGTCGTGCTTCGCACTTGAAAGTGGACCTGGTAATAGGAGACTACAAGACGCACACGTTCACAGAAGACTTCTTCGGTGCGCTTGTGCAGTATCCGAATAACGTGGGTGAAATCTGTGACTACAAATCGTTCACGGACGCTGCGCATGCCGCCGGTGCTTATGTGGCTGTGGCTTCAGACCTGATGGCACTGGCGCTCATTACACCTCCGGGTGAATGGGGTGCTGACATCTGTTTCGGCAACTCCCAGCGCTTTGGTGTGCCCATGGGATATGGCGGACCACACGCTGCATTCTTCTGCACCCGCGATGAGTTCAAGCGCAATATGCCCGGACGTATTATCGGTGTGTCAAAAGACCGTCATGGACGCACCGCCCTGCGCATGGCGCTGCAGACACGTGAACAACATATCCGCCGCGAAAAGGCGACATCCAATATCTGCACGGCGCAAGCTCTTCTTGCGGTGATGGCCTCCATGTATGCTGTCTATCACGGCCCGCAGGGCATCAAGCGCATTGCTACACGCATTCATGAACGCGCGATGGCCATCGCAAAGGGCTTGCAGGCTGGAGGATTGACTGTTCTTCACAGCACTTACTTTGATACACTGCATGTAACAGTGAGTGATGAGGCTGCAGTAAAATCACGCGCTGAAGCAGCCGGCATCAACTTCCGCTATTTCGGAAACGGACGAATTGGAATTGCGGTAAGTGAGGTCACAAGCGAAGCTGACGTGACCGAGGTGCTTCGTGTAGTCGCCAATGTAAATGACGGATTTGCCCCTGTAAGCGGTAACGCACTTGGCGCGTTTGCACGCACCAGCGAATACCTCACGCATCCGGTGTTCAGCGCACACCACAGCGAGACTGAGATGCTGCGCTATATGAAGAAGCTTGAGAACAAGGATCTGTCGTTGGCGCATGCCATGATTCCGCTGGGATCTTGCACCATGAAGCTGAATGCGACAAGTGAAATGATACCGGTGACCTGGCCGGAGTTTGCGAACATCCATCCGTTTGCTCCAGTGAATCAGACTGCGGGATATCAGGAAATGCTGGAAGAGCTTTCACGTGACTTGTGCGAATGCACCGGATTCGCGGGCATCTCATTGCAGCCGAATTCAGGCGCTCAGGGCGAGTTGGCGGGACTGCTTGTGATCATGGCTTATCACGCCAGCCGTGGTGATCTTCACCGCAACATCTGCCTCATTCCTTCCTCTGCACACGGCACCAACCCTGCATCGGCGGTAATGGCCGGTCTTCAGGTTGTAGTCGTGAAGTGTGATGAAAACGGCAACGTGGATGTCGCCGACCTCCGCGCGAAAGCCGAGCAACACAAGGATAACCTCGCGGCGCTCATGGTTACCTATCCATCTACACACGGTGTATTTGAAGAAGCCATTCGCGACATTACCAAAATTGTGCACGACAACGGCGGGCAGGTATACATGGACGGCGCGAACATGAACGCACAGGTGGGGCTCACCAATCCGGGCAACATCGGTGCAGACGTGTGCCACCTGAACCTTCACAAGACCTTCGCAATTCCTCACGGCGGCGGCGGTCCGGGCATGGGTCCGATCGGCGTGGCAGCGCATCTCGTGCCTTTCCTGCCGGGCAACCCTGTAATCAAAACCGGCGGCAATCAAGCCATACCTGCAGTAAGCAGTGCTCCATGGGGCAGCGCGCTCATCCTGCTCATTTCATACGGATACATTAAGATGCTCGGCGGAGAGGGCGTAACTGATGCCACCCGTTATGCGATCCTTAACGCCAACTACATGAAGGCTCGACTCGAGAAGCATTTTGATGTGCTTTACACCGGAGCCAACGGCACTGTGGCACATGAAATGATCCTCGACTGCCGCGCATTCAAAGCAGCGGGAGTAGAAGTGGAAGATATCGCCAAGCGCCTGATGGACTATGGATTTCACGCTCCAACAGTGAGCTTCCCTGTTGCCGGAACCGTGATGGTAGAGCCCACTGAAAGTGAACCGAAAGCAGAACTCGACCGCTTCTGCGATGCTATGATTTCGATCCGCAGAGAAATCGAAGAGATTGAATCAGGTCGAGCAGACAAGCAGGACAACGTACTCAAGATGGCCCCGCATACTGCGCTTGAACTCACCTCCGATACCTGGAACCATGCCTACTCCCGCGAGAAGGCTGCCTATCCGGTTGCAGGATTGCGTGAGAACAAATTCTGGACTTCAGTAGGACGTGTGGACAATGCATTCGGAGACCGCAACCTCGTGTGCACCTGCCCGCCGATGGAGATGTATGAAACGGCGATGTCTTGAATGCTCCTGCCTGAATGAACTCCATCCGCACACACTTTGAAGAGGCCCATGGGCTGATCACAAAAATCCTTGCAGACCCCGCATTCATGCATTCCGTGCGTGTGGCCGGAGACGTGATGGTGGAGGC
>CANGTU010000018.1 GCA_947456965.1 Flavobacteriales bacterium | reverse complement strand
TGAGCCACGCTACCCGGAAAAAGCACTACGGGAACCGGTACAACATTCTTCACCTGTTTCACTGTTTCGTGGAAGCGATCATCGGTGAGGAGACTTCCGCCCACCAGCACAATGTCTACACCAGCCGCACGAACCAGCTCGTCCAGTGCACCGGATGATACCCCTTCCGGCTGGTCGGGATCCACGAGCACGGCCAGCAGTTTCCGGCCATTGGATCTGGCCTGGCGGAGGAGAGAAAGGACCGGCATAAGGGCAAAGATAACAGGGGGCATTCAGGGTCACGATAGTGCGGGCATAGGTTATACCTGCATCCATTCATTATTCACAACGCACATGGATGCATACAACCCATTTACCTGAACAACCTGAAACCTCCGGGCAGGATGCCTCGCCCTCCTGCATCCGTCAAAACGGCTCAGGCTCATCACTCAGAAGAAATGGAGAGAAAATACTCACTCCACCACAACCCGCACACCTCCCACCGAATAAACTCCCGGAGAAAGGAAAATCGAGTCGTCCATGGTCTCAGCAATCACTCTGCCACTAGCATCGGTGATTCGGATTGGAACGCCACGCCACGAATCCGGGCGACGGATATTGACCACTCCGGATGATGGATTAGGATAAACCACAACCACCTCATGGACAGGTGTGCGGATACCGACTTCGCCCACCACGACCTCTTGGGTGATAATACTGGACGAGCAAGGCGTAGTGATGGTGAGTGTCACATCATAGGAACCCGGGCCTGGAAAATCGAGAGTCACGACTTCCCCACTCGCTTCTGCGGCATCACTGCTCCACTGAAACACCGCACCCTCTGCATTCACCGAAGTGCTCGTGCATTGGATTTGCGTAGACGAAACAGGCTGATACGTGAAAGAGGCCATGGGGTCATAGAGGCCCACCAGCCACTGGGCGAGGTTGTTGAATACAACGAGTTGCACAGCATTCCGGATGGTCTCAGCATCCGCAGCTGATAATGCCCCATCGAATGTAACCAGCGCAGGATCCGCCCTCATGATGACACAGAAAAACGTAACGGCAGCGGCATAGCTTCCCGCATAACTCGGATGACTGCCATCCGGAGAATACAGGTCCACCTGCGGAGCATTCTCACGCAAGTAACGCCATACGCGGCCAACGGGAGACACTATTCCTTCGTTGTCACCAGCCATCTGGTTGTAGCGCTCATACAGCAAGTCATCCATGCCCTCGTAGGTGCACACGGGAGGCCAGTTTGGACAATTCTGAGCATCACCATTCTCCCGCCCCCAGGTCATATAAAAAACGGTCTCTGCACAAGGATTGGCATCGAGAATAAGTGCATTAAGCGACTGAGCAAAGGGAAAACACTCTGTTTCGACCTGCCAGATGGGAAACGACGGCATTTGACTCTGTTCCTGAAGCACCACGTAATCCCAGGTGCCCTCGGCGATCAGCTGCTGCGACGTGGCATTACTGGAATGGCCACTCAGGGTAAAGCCACCCGGTGTATTGGCCCCGGTGGTCATTTCAAACCCTGCGGAAGCCGCGACATCTGTGGTAATCTGAGGCAGGTTATTGAATGCGGTGTATGAATTACCCAGAAAAAGCACGGAGGTTTGGGCCAATGTGTAAACCGAAACCAGAGAAAGCGATGTGATGAGAATAAAGCGCATATCCCGAAGTCCATCAGCTCCGAAAAAAGGTTGCATCCTTCCGGGCGAAGTTCACCACGCTTTGGCACTTCACAAAGTCACCAAAAAAAAGCCGGAAAACATCCCGCTGTGCGCGACACATCAAGGATCGGCTCCTTGCGCTGTGGGTGAAGGCTCATCGTGCGCTTCATCCTGCCTTTGGGCAGCTCGGGGGATTCGGAAAACACCGTGCCCATTTCAGCAACTTAAGATTCTGTTCAGCTCATTCAGCCAGTTGTGACTATCTCCAATCACCTTGAATTCATGGAGAGAGACCTGGCCACAAGAGGACCATTCGGCTGGAGGGAGTCTCGAATCACCGCTGGTCCTCCATGCGCCACTCCGCATAGCTGGTAGGTGTTTCATCGAGGCGGAGGGCTACCAGTCTGACACGTGCAGGAAGAGCCTCCATCAGAAGCCGGTGAAAGTGCATGAGCAGATTTTCGCAGGATGGCTGAAAAGGAACGAGCAGAACCTTCTCAAAATGCTCCGGCAGAAAGCCATCGCGGGAATATGGCGCATCGTTCTTCAATACCAGTGCGTGGTCGAATTCCGAAAGAATGATCTGGCGGGTGATCTCCTTGAGTTCACTGAAATCCACCACCAGTCCAAGCTCGGGGTGACCTTCCTGGATATTGATCACACCCGCAACCGTAACGGCCAGGTGGTATGTGTGGCCATGAATATTCTTACAAGGGCCATCATAGCCATAGAGAGCATGGGCCATGTCGAAGGTGAACCTCTTGGTAACACGAATGGTGTCAGACACAGTGAAGCATTTTGGAGCCACAAAGATGCTCGATTCCCGGGCTGACCTTACTAACATCCATCCGTTGATCCTTTTGAAAAGTCGCATAGTCAGGTCGTTGGCTTCCATATTTTCTTAGTCGGACGTTAGCTATTAGCGGAGCTCAGCCAATTAGCTCCTGGAACTCAGACACTAAAGCATTATTCTGACATGGAACATTCATTGCGTTTTGATCTGCCCCGCGACATCAAATCGATTATCAAGGTAATCGGAGTGGGTGGCGGCGGCTCCAATGCCGTCAACTACATGCACGAGCAGGGCATCAAGGGTGTTGACTTCATCGTGTGCAACACGGATGCGCAGGCCCTCGACTCCAGTCCGGTACCCATCAAGGTTCAGTTGGGGGGCACACTTACGGAAGGCCGTGGTGCGGGTGCCATGCCTGAAGTGGGACGCAATGCGGCCATTGAGTCGCTGGAAGAGATTCGCTCGCTCCTTTCGGAGAGCACCAATATGGTCTTCGTAACCGCCGGCATGGGCGGAGGAACCGGCACCGGCGCCGCCCCCGTGATTGCGAAGCTGGCTAAGGATATGGGAATCCTGACTGTTGGAATTATCACCGTGCCCTTCATGTTCGAAGGACGCAAGCGTTCGCTGCAGGCGAAACAGGGGATTGATGAAATGCGCAGGTCGGTGGATACCTTGCTCATTATACGCAATGACAAGCTCCGTGAATTATTCGGAAACCTGACCCTCAAGCAGGCCTTCAGCCATGCTGATGAAGTATTGTGCACAGCGGCGAAGGGCATTGCAGAAGTCATCACGCTTCATGGCACGGTGAACGTGGACATGAATGATGTGAAGACGGTGATGCGGGACAGTGGTGTAGCGATTATGGGCCGCGGCCGTGCGAGTGGGGATGGGCGTGCGATGCGTGCCGTTCAAACCGCTCTGGAATCACCCCTGCTGAACGACAGCGATATTCACGGTGCCAACTTTATCCTGCTCAATGTCACCTTCGGCACGGAAGAGCCGCTCATGGATGAAATCAGCGAAATCACTGACTATATCCAGAATCAGGCAGGCCTTACCGCAGAGGTTATCTGGGGCTACGGCTGTGATGAGTCACTCGGCGAAGACATATGCATTACAGTAGTAGCCACGGGCTTCGTAGCCAAGACGATTGATCATATTCTTCCCGAGAGCAAGCCTGAGCCGCGCAGGCTAAGCCTCGAGGCGGAGTCACCAAAAGAAATCACCCAGCAGGTGGAAAGTCCAACGGCCTCGGCGCAGGTTGAAGTTCCGGAGCCTTCCAGCGACGAGCCCTTTCTCAAAAACACCAATGTAGAGTTTGAGATTGAGCCTCCTGTCCAGAATAAGGTCATTTCTCCGGTTGCGGGCAGGGATCTCTTCGATACAGCCGATGACTTCGCGCAGGAGAGTTCCATGCGGCACAAAGCCGAACCGGTAACTTCTGACGAAGCCCCGCGGGTATTCCGCCTGGATGAGCCCCGTCTTGCAGACTCTGCTTCTGTTCCACAAGAGCACCTGAGTCTGAAGTCCGAGCCGGTCCTTGAAGATCGTCCTTCCCGCGCAGAGGTGTCTGTTCGGAACAAGGAACGCGAAAATCGCATCCGTGAATTCACGGCCAAGCTGAAGTCTCCCTCCGGACTGGCCGATATGGAAAATGAGCCCGCTTACCTGCGCCGCAAGGTGACTCTGGATCAGGGCATTTCCAGTTCCGACAGCAGTGTATCGCGCTTTACCCTGAATGAAAGCGTTGATGAAAACGGCGAAAAGAAAGTAGAACTGCGCAACAACAATCCCTTCCTGCATGATCAGGCGGATTGATTGAAACCTGCAGACATGGATGGATGAGCCGGCGCAATGCCGGCTCTTCTTTTTCACCCAAACAGGGTGGCGCGATCTGGGCGCACTGGGCGCACTGCGCTGCGACCGGTAGCCCGATGCCAGGCGTCCGCAAAGAGCACGCAGGTATCTGGTGACAGAAGGCTATCCGGCTGGTGCATCCAAAGATGAAAGGACTGCAGTCCGCGGGCTGACCAATCCGCAACCCGCGAAGCCCAATCATCCAGACGCCGGTAATCAGAAGCGTGCAGAGCATTGCCGCCGAAGCGTACAATCGCGTGCTGTGAAGTGAGTCTCATGTGCACCGCATCCCGGCGCCCAGCCGTATCCGAGATCACGGACGTCACGGCCCGTTCAGCCATGAGATGCCAGATCTCTTCGGCTGCGGAGTGCTCACCCGTAAACCAATCAGGATGCCTGAACTCCACCGCTACGTGCAGATCCTCAGGCAACACCAGCAGGTAGTCCATGAGGGCAGGTGCAGCCGAAGGACCAATCTGTGAAGGCAGCTGGATGAAGCAAGGGCCGAGCCGGCTTCCGAATGCATGGACAGCTTCCAGAAACTGGTCAGTAGCGGCCTCGCAGTTCCGAAACCTTCGGTAATGCGTGATCCCTTGTGGCCATTTCGGACAAAACAGAAAGGACTCCGGCGTCTCATCAGCCCACTTGCGTATCGTCTCAACAGTCGGTGTTCTGTAATGCGTGGCATTCAGCTCAATGGTCGGAAAAAGCTGCGCATAACTCCGAAGGAATCCCGCTGACCGCGTGCCGGAGGGATACCACTTTCCCACCCATGCCGGTATATTCCACATAGTACCACCCATGCGGATATCTGTATTGCGTGCGGCTGCCACAAGGATCTTGTGGGTATCGGGGTGATCCTCCGGCAATTCAAACCGGATCTCAGTAATGTCTTCGAGTTTGCCGAACTTCATACCACAAATGACGATATTTACAAGGAACCGCCGCAAGCGGCTCCCATGCTCAGTTCAACCCATATGGATCAGCATATTCTGGATGAACCCGAAAAGCCCAAATCTGACCGGGTCTGGGCGATTATTGGTTGGATTGCCTTGATGATGATGGCTCTAGAACTGCTCCTGCGCGGAGCGCTTGGATGGGGAGGTGGCTGGCTGATTGGAACCAGCGCCTTACTCATGATTATCCGCTTCTTCGGACTCCGTTCGTATTCGAACTTCGGTACAGCCGGCAAGGTGTACTTCGCCGGGCATATTACCCTCAGTGTGATAGTCATCCTTCAGTTAGCCCATATAGCTCAAGGTGAGCCTCTCATCCAATGGGCCAAGTGGCTCTATTTCATTCCCGGACTGCTGTACCTCGCCGGCATGATTGCTGCCGGAAGAAAGAAAGAGGAACCTTCACCTAACGGCCGGCAGGACTGATAAACCGAATCTCCGTGCGCCGGTTGATGGCATGTTCCTCCTCACTGCACACTCCGCCATCGCGACAGTCATTCAGCAGTCTTGACTCTCCCCTTCCTGATGCTACCATACGCATTCGATCAATATCTTTTGAAGTGAGGTAGTCCAGAACACTCTCCGCGCGAAGTTGAGAGAGTTTTAAGTTATCCGCATCTGATCCGCGAGAGTCGGTGTGCGACATCACCTCAATGCTCAGTCCTTTATTGCGATCCAGCAGCCAGGCCAGCTTATCCAGCTGCTGCTTCGCCTCTCCGGTGAGTGTTGCCTTACCGAATTCGTAGTAGATCCGATTGACCACGAACAGATCGGCAGCCGAAACATAAACCACCTGGTCAAATTCATTGACTATTGCAATCGCCTCTTCCCCTTCCAGCCGACTGTAAATGGCTTCCTGATCGAGCACGGGCAGGACGATACGCTGTCCTTCATCGAAAACCACTACGTGTGCCGCCCTGGAATCATTCTTCAGACGGAAGGTATAGGACAAGTCCGGTGATAATCCATCGAAACGAAATGTCCCTCCCCGACCTGTAAAAGCTACGGCAACCGGCTCTCCGTCATCATCCACGATGGTGATCGGCTCACCTGCAGAGTTCCATGATTCGCCTTCTTTACCCGAGAGTTGTCCCGCAATACTCACGCTGAGCCAGCTTTGGTCCATGTTGGGCACAAGTTCGAGCTCCGAATAGTTGAATGGCAGCAATTCCAGTTCAACCCAACCCGCCTCATTGAGACGCAGCTCACGGACCCGGTTACCGTACTCATCCACCAGAAAGAGTATCGTCTCCGCGAGGCTCTGCGGAGGCACACCGGATACAGCGACCCGCAGAGACTGGGCCATGGGGAGGGACTGTACACCCAGTCTGCCATCCGCATCCGTTTTACCCTCCAGCAGAATCTCCTGAAGGGCATTGGTAATCCGTACGGATGCATCGGGGAATAAGCGGCCGTCCACCTCCAACTCCAGCGTATAGGGATTGGAGGACAAATCCGCTCTGCTCCGACTGAACAGGTAGACATCATCTCCTCCCTTTCCTCCCGGGCGATCCGAAGAAACAAAGCCTCTGTTTTCATCCAGGAATACAATCATCACATCGTCACCCACACTATTGAGCGGATCGGGCAACTGAATCGCCGATTTCCACTGGGCCTTCTTCTCACAGCAGAATAGCTCATAGCCGCGGGATGGCAGAATACCATCAGATGCGAAAAACAGATCATCCCGAGATACACTCGGGAATACTTCATGTCCCGAAGTATTGACGAGCATTCCGGGATTGACAGGATCTGTCCAGTCATCACCTTGCCTGTAGCTATACCAGATATCCATGCCGCCAAATCCACCCTTTCTGTTGCTGGAGAAAAAGAGAACACCAAGGCCGGGGTCGAACCACGGATGGGCATAGTCCGCGGTCCCGGTGCACAATGGAACGAGCTGGGGAGACGACCAGGTGCGGCCATTCCAGCGTGTGGTATACATACGTAAGTGATTGCCTCGAGAATCATCATAGCTCTCCGCTGAACTGAAGTAAAGGGTTGAGTCGCGGGGATTATACGAGGCAGTACCCTCGCTGCGAACACCTGGAAATGGCAGCAGTCTCTGCGGTGTGGACAAGTCGAGATACGTCTTGCCTCGTTCTGCAACCTTGAGTTGGAAGCTGTAGTGGGTGTTCCATGCATAATCGTTGATGAGATCCTGGCGATCATTGGTCACAAGCAGCGGGCGGCCATCCATGGTACCGCATACCAGCTCATGGCGGTGAGAGTTGAGCGCCGTCACAGGAACGAGAGAAAAGCGATGCTGACCCCACACAAGTTGGCTACAGAGCAACAGGATGATCAGCAATGTGCGCATCAGAACTGGCGGATGGACTTATCATCACGCGGCTTCAGGTTATAGCCGATGAAAACCTCGTGGCTTCCGTCCTGACGATCGCGCAGGGCACCGGAGTTGAGATCGTAGGAATAACCCAGCCTCAGCTGCCGCGAGATATTCACTTCAGCTATAGCTAACGGCCCGCTGGGATAGCGATACCCTGCACCGAGCCAAACCTTATTCTTCCAGAGGCAGGTCAGGTTTGCCTCTGCCTGAATAATACCCGGCTCTGCGACACGGGCGATGGCAGTGCAGGCCAGCAGATTATCCTCATTCAGTTTGAAGTACCTCCCGCCGATCACGTTTCCGTGAAGAAACAACCGGGCGTCTGACACAGATGACCATGCCATAGGTCCGCGATTGATCCGGTTGACCTCGAATCCAGCAAACCATCGCGAACCATGAATAAAGCAGGCAGCATCCCATGTGACCGAAGTCGAGGTCCAGTCGGCTCCGTTGAGTTGAGGATCGTTCCAGTCCTGCGCCGTGATACTTGCTGGATCCATCTCCTGACGGATGACACCACCACCAAGCGCGAACGAGAAGGACCCATCCCGCAGCGGAATGCGGTATGCCAGCGAAGCACGCCCCATCCACTGACTTCTGGCGCCGATGGATTCACGCTGAAGACGCATGCCCCATCCAATGCGGCCATTCAGGGCTGGTGCGTGCATAGAGACAAGCTGAGACTGCGGGGCACCATCCACACCTTCCCACTGAGCGCGGTGACGAATACCCGTGCTCAGCGCGTGGTGATTTCCGGCATAAGCCGTATTCACATCATACAAGTTGAACAGATACTGGGTGCTGATCCATTCCTGCTGGGCATGCATGAGGCAGGAGATCGTGAGCATTCCCGTTAACGCCAGCCAGCGATATGGATAGCCTTGTCTCATCGCTGTAATTCTATGTAGCCCTGATAAACAGCTTCATCGATGGTGACATGGTAGAAGTACGTTCCATCGGGCAAGTCCTGTCCTTGGGCGTCTTGTCCCGCCCATACGCGACTGCTGTTGTTGTAGTCCACCGCACTCCACACCTCCTGACCCCATCGACCGATGATGCGCACCACATTGCGGCCATAGCGCGGCGCGTCGATACCTTCAATGACCCACGCGTCATTCATGCCATCACCATTCGGACTGATAAACGAATAGAACGTGATGATACACTCGGCATCTGTCTCCGATGCCTCTGAAGCATCCACTGACACTGAAGCATAGCAACCCACTGGTCCGGCAATGGACAACAGCACCTGCGGCAGGGGAGCTGTGAACACTGTATCACCTGGTGCATTATTCCAGCGGATGAAGGCATCCGCCGAAGTGACACATCCCGAAAGACCGGTGATCGTGAATTCGAATAGACCCGTGCACTGGTTGAAAATAGTATCTACATGAAAAACCAGTGGCACCTTATCGAGGGGCTGCTCGAATCCCTGGGTAAAAAACACCGGTGCGTTGCTCAAAGTTGAATAGTCGGGCTGCCCGGCTGTGGATGAAATAATCTGGCCGCCGGCTGCACCTTCGAGAGCAAAAGGTGAGAGCACGGAACGCTCCAACACCACCTGAGCCTGAACGGGCAAACCAGTGATGATCAGGAGCCATATGGCCATCCGACTGCTATACATTCAATCCTTGCTGTAGTTGATCACAAACCACCCGACGTCGGTAGCTACGATGGTGATATACTCCGCCTGAGAAAGACTGAAGGAGCGTGAGGCTGCTCCATCGATGGTATCACCTGGCGCTGCGAGGATAGACAGGGGCCAGGGGTATCCGGGCACTGATGAATACCGGCGCATCATATACTGTCGTCCGGGGCACGAAGCGGAATGAGGCAACAGAAGATCCGCAGCACCATTGCCTATATCCACAATGATGCTATGGTGACTGCCGTCCAGTTGAAACACCTCGGGATTAATGCCCCCGGTGGGGTTGAAGACTGCAGTAGCTGCGGCCACAGAACCACCCACCGTGAGGGTACTCGATACATTGTCTGTGCCTATGCCTGCGAGCCCAGGTGTGTGAATCACGCCCGGATCAGCCGCTTGCCAGGTCGCATAGGCAACAGGCGATAAGTCTGCCTGATAGGTGATTTCATTCTCCGTGACTTGCAGGAACATGCCGTTCAGGACAACGGAAGATATCAGCGGATCGGTTCCCAGATTTCCAGCCCCGTCCAGAGCCGAAAGGTCCACTTCGTGGACTATTCCTCCCTCCGTGATGGTGAGCACTGGCCCTGCAAGCGAAAAAGATGCAATCAGCTCATTAGCCGGATCACCATCATCTTCCGGGGCGCTGGCAGCTGTAAGGGCGTGGTAAGCGTAGGGCACTGCAAGCAATTGCGAAACTCCGAGCAGCTCATAATTCACCGACTGCGGCGTATCTGCTTCGACACGCATGAAGTGTACATCTGCGCCAAATGGGATTTCCCCTAGTGTGAGATAAAGGGCATTACCTGTGACCACTCCTTCACCGATGACCAGAGAGAACAATCCGAATACATTCGTGACAACTTCATGTAACTCTTCGTACACCAGGTCACCATCGGGTGCGCTCTTCATGATGCCGATTCGCACCGACATATTCTGGTTCGTCACCTCATTACCTCCGATATCCCGCACCACGGCCTGGTAGCTGATACCAGTGGGAATAAACTGGGCCGATGTACCGGCCGCAAAGCACATCGCAATCAGGCAGGACAGGCATTTCCTCATAGCCCCGCAAATTGGCCGCAAAACCCACAAGTACTGGGGAAAGGAACGCCCAATTATCAAGACGTCCATGTGCATTAAACGCCTATTAAACAGCCGGTTTCGCATATAAAATCCAAGCATGACAGCATACCGGAACCTGGGCTGGTTACGGGACCGGAAAAGCGGTCAACCCCAGTGTGAGCTGCCGCAGCGGACAAGCGCAGGCATTCGAGGATACTTCAGAGTGGCTTTGCCATTCAACTGCAGCATCCGCGTTAAAGCAATCCGGCAGCATTCAGCCGATCAGTCGGCCTGATGAGCCTTCCATGTGACAAAGACCGTTTCCAGCTCAGCATACCAGGACTCACCAAAACGGCGGATGAGCGGCTCACGAAGGAACCGGAAAACGGGCACCTGCAAGCGCGAACCACAGGTACAGGCCGGGGCACATATGGGCCATCTGTGGTAGTTCACTCCGATGAATTCGGGGAGCTGCACAAGGCGAATCGGATAGAGGTGGCATGAGATGGGCTTCTTCCAGGTTGTACGGCCATCGCTAAAGGCCTTCTCCAGTGCGCATTTAGCGGTGCCGTCTGCGTCGAAAATGGCATATGCACATTCACCATGCTCACCTACCAGTGGAGTTACGATGTCACCATCGGAATCAACCTCATAGAGTCCTTTTCGAGCGATGGCTTCCAGACCCTCCGGGCGGAGGTATGGACTCACGTGGGGAAAGGCGGCCTCCAGCTCAGCCAGCTCCTCTTCCGCGAGCGGAGCGCCACTGGCGCCTTCGACACAACAAGCACCCTTGCAGGAAGCGAGATCACAAACAAAGTGCTCCTCGAAGATTTCTTCCGATACCAAAGCATTTCCCACAATAATCATAGCTCAAAGTTAGGCGGGCTTTCACCCTCAGAAGGACATGGCCAGTGAGAGCTTTCCGATGAAATTGTCCCGTGGAAGATCCAGTGCATATTCTCCATACCGGTAGAACAATCCCACTCCGACACCCGTGAGGTTGCTCACTATCAGCCGATCTATGACCAGTCCGCTTTCCAGAAAGGGCCGGCGAGCTTCCCGTGCACGTATCACAAAGGAAGATTCTCCTGCCCGGTCGCCGATGAGCATATGGTGGACGATGCTCAGGTGTGGTCTGAATTTTCCGGAGCTCAACAGCAGATCCCGGAACTGATGCCGGATGTGTAAGGCGGCGTAGCGGGCGTGCATGAATTCGTTGGTGCGCATGGTCTCGAAGGTATTTTGTGCCACCACACCCAGGAAGGTACCTTCTTCGTAATCGAGGTTATTGCTGCCACGCATGTTGTACAGGAGTGACGGCGGCAGGTCCGATGGAACCAGTCCACCACCAAGCCTCACGTGGAGTGTTCCAAGATGCACAAACCGAAATGATTTCTCGATTATAGCATCATACCGGGTGAAGGACATTGTGCTGCCCATAACACCATCGAGTGCCTGCGTGATCCTCAGGTGAGTTACCGGGTACTTTCCACCCAGACGCACTTCACCCCGGGAGGTTCTGACCAATCGCTCGCCTGGCGCCCACCTGAGTGTAATACCTGATTCGGTAAGAGCTATATCAGGAAGTCCCACACTCACGATGGCGTCGGTTGAACTTTGGAGCAGGTCGGTGGCGAAGGGTCGTATGTCCTGTAAATTGAAAAATGTGGTTGCGGAGAGGTTTCCGATCAGGCGGCCGGAGAGCGTTATTTCGGATTTTTCTACTTGGTCCATCCGGCTGATAAAGAGCGGATAGAGGTCTCCTGTGAGAAAAGCAAACTGGCGTTGCGGATCCAATTGCCGGCCGCCGGTTTCCATGACATCACGTTGCCACGATATGGTGAAGCGCACATCTCGAGGTCGCCAGATATGGACAAGCAGATCAGCGCCCCCCTTATGGGCCCGGTCGCGGAAACCGTAGGCGTAATACCCGCCTGCAGCAAAGCGTCGAGAAAGAAATTCATTCGTGTGGACTCCCCCACCCAGACGCAAGCCCTCGAAGTCATTGAATCTGGTCAGCCGATCGAGATCAAAATTCAGCTTGCCGATGGGAATCTTTCCCGTGGTGAGCAGGAGCAGTTTTTCGAACCGTTTGTCGAAGTTCTGCGCGCGTCCCAGACTATCTACTGTCCGGTAGGTATTCACCTCTTTTTCATCGAGAGGAATGGTGCGCAAGGCCTGCCAGGAGCTATCGGACAAGGTCCTGGCATCCGGAGCCATCATAAGCACTACGGGGCCAAAGTCGCGTGAGCGATAATTCAGATCATAAGAAAGATTGGAGATATAAGACTTCCCGAAACCCACCACTTCCGCACCATTCAGGTTCATTTTCGGAAACCGCATGAACGAGTTCAATTGACGGGGAAACCACCCCGCGGGGGTGAGTTGATATTGCTGTTGAATCCGTATGCGCAGTGAGGCATCCGCTTCAGCCGGCTCAGCTATGACATTTTGCAGCGCATAGCCGTTGGTATGCACAAAGAGCTGGCCGTTCATCCCTTTAAAATTCTTTCCCTTCCGAGGGCGAAAAGAAATGGTGAATACCGTATCATTCTCCACAAGCGTTGTATCCTCCAGGATGAAGAGGTACTTGCTGATGGCTGCATCACACAGTGGACTCAGGTATTGCAGATCCATGATGTTGACGGTTTCGCCGTAGAAAGAGAATGACTGGATTTGCGTTCCAAGAAGCGCGAAGGCTGGGTTCTTCAAACCGGATACCCTGTTACCCAGGATCACCTCCTCTGAACGGTCGGGTGGCAGAAAGCGGCGGCGAGAAGCACTCTCCATAAGAAACAGGTGCTTATCGGAGAAATAGCGCTCCATGCTGCGCGTAGTTGAATCTTCGTAAGACAGGTATTGCTGTTTCTTTCGCAGCGAGTCAATATCCGCGGTAAAGACCAACTTGTTGTAGCTATCGTATGAAAATGATGTGCGGCGTTCAGGATTATTTCGGTCGCGTGCCTCAATCACTTTGCGCATGATGCGTTCGGCCGGATTCTCACCTGGTCGCACCACGACTTCGGGTGCTGTCATCCCGATCATGGACATCTTGATCAGCCAGGGATCCTGACCGCCGAATGTCAGGCTGACCGGTTGGTAGCCCACGTATTGGAAGCGCACGCGGGCACCAGCCGCGGGTGTCCGGATAGTGAAGTAACCGTCAATATCCGTGTAAGCACCATTGGATGTGCCCTGTTCCAGGATGGCTACAAAAGCCAGCGGTTCACCACTGACGACGTCGGTGACCCGGCCTGAAACCATCTGAGCAAAGACCGCAGTGTGGTTAAGGAACACCACGACAAGAAGACAAAAGAGACGCATGGGGGCAAGTTAGCTTCAACCCAGCTTGAATTAACTTGGCGGCTTCATGGCACGACTGCATGACCAATTGAGATATCTCTCGCGCCTGAACGGGCGGAGGCTAAGCAATATGGCTATCGTGTACGCCTCCTTTTACTGGTCGCGATTAACGGGTCGGGTGAGTCACCCAGGTATGCCGGTGAGCATGAGTATAGAACCCACTACGGCATGCAACCTTGGCTGTCCGGAGTGCCCATCCGGTCTTCGGCAATTCACGCGACCCACCGGCAATCTCCGGGAGCAGCACTTCCGCCGGTGGCTTGATGAGCTGGCTCCCACGCTCACTTACCTGAACTTCTATTTCCAGGGCGAGCCTTTTATCCATCCGCGCATTCTCGAGCTCATTGCCTATGCCCACGGCAAAGGCATTTACACGGCCACATCCACCAATGCCCATTTTCTAAGTGATGACGTGGCGCGTCGTACCGTTGAGTCAGGGCTTGACCGGCTGATTATTTCTATAGATGGCACTACGCAGGATGTATATGAGCAATATCGGGTGTACGGAAATCTGGACCAGGTTCTTGAGGGAGCGAGGAGGGTGATTGAGTGGAAGAAGAAACTGAAATCCGCCACACCCCATGTCATCTTTCAATTCCTGGTGGTCCGTCCTAACGAGCATCAAATACCCGATATCCAGAAACTCGCCCGGGAGATGGGTGCTGATGAGGTGCGGCTGAAGACAGCCCAGGTGTATAACTACAAGCAAGGCCACCCGCTCATCCCTCTCAACCCCAGGTACAGCCGCTACCGGCAGACAGCCGATGGCAGCTGGAAAGTCCGCAATTCCCTTGACAACCACTGCTGGCGCATGTGGACCGGATGTGTCGTCACCTGGGATGGTCGGGTCACCCCTTGCTGCTTTGACAAAGACGCCCGACATGCGCTGGGCGACCTTTCCCAGGAGTCATTTCGGAATATCTGGAATGGACCGGCCTATCGGCAGTTCAGGGCTTCTCTGTTCAGGTCGCGGCGAGAGATTGACATCTGTGCCAACTGCTCGGAGGGCACCCGTGTATGGGCATGACGCTTATCTTCCCCGGGAAATTGCACCTGGCTTATTTTTGACTACTAACCTGACCGATGTCTGAAGAACTGATCCGTGAAGAGCAGAAGCTTCGCAAAAGCATGAGCTGGAAGCGCGTGCTTGTGCCTGTTGTACTGGGCATTGCAGCGGCTACGTGGATCCTCTTTCACAACCTGAATGCGCACTCATACATTGAAGCGCGGCCGGATTCAGCCGGCGATCGCTTTGCGTGGCGGGACTCCAACGGCAATGGACTGGTAGACCGCACTTTGGATGACGATTTCATGGCCGATGCTGCTGGCGAATATATACGGCGCACGTCCACGGAAATGTTGCTGGATATTCAGTGGGATATGCTGGCCACGCTGGCCCTCATCGGAGCGCTTGCCATGATGGTAATCCGCGACCTGGGTTATATCTATCGCATCCGCATTCTAACCGACAAGCAGCTCAGCTGGCGACAGAGTTTTGAGGTGATTATGCTTTGGGAGTTTGCCAGCGCCATGACTCCGAGTGTTGTAGGAGGCAGTGGTATTGCCATGTTCATCCTGAACCGCGAGGGCATCAACATGGGCAGGAGCACGGCCATCACATTTGTTACAGCCATGCTGGACGAATTATTCTACATCATCATGGTGCCTGTGGTGCTCATTCTGATCGGCTCCGCTTCGCTTTTTCCGGAAACCTGGGCAGGAGATACGTTTGGTACCAATTCCGTGAAGGCCCTGTTCTGGATCGGCTATTTCTTCATCGTATTCCTCACCTTGATGATTGCCCTTGGCATATTTCTCTTTCCGGGCTTGTTCAAGCGGCTTTTGCAGCGTATCACCTCCTTCCGGCTGCTCAAGCGTTTCCGTCGCAGAGCCACTCAGGTGGGCAATGAGATTGTGCTGACGAGCCAGGAGTTGCGGGGCAAGCCATTCGGTTATTGGTTCAAATCATTCAGCGCCACGGTAGTGAGCTGGTCTGCCCGTTTCCTCACCTTGAATTTTATCCTGCTCATTTTCACCCCCAATTTCTATCGGGCTGATCTTTTCAGCCACCTCGAAGTAATGGGACGGCAGTTGGTCATGTGGGTCATCATGCTCATCTCCCCGACCCCGGGCGGCAGTGGCATCGCTGAGCTTGCACTGGCTAAGTTTTTCGATTATCTGATGCCGGCAGGCCTATTGGCGATTGTGGCCATTATCTGGCGGCTGATGACTTACTTCCCCTACCTCTTTGCCGGGGCCTTCATCCTGCCGCGATTCCTGCGCAGGACCTCTACTTCCTGACATGTGTCAATCAGGCACCCGAAGCGTGGCATGATCACTGGCGAATTACCCATCTTTGCGCGGAAAACAAAGGCTATGAAATTCGGCACTCGCGCCATCCACGCTGGACAGGAACCAGACCCCACCACGGGGGCCATTATGACCCCCATTTATCAAACCTCCACCTACGTACAGGAAGCCCCCGGTGTGAACAAGGGCTACGCCTATGCGAGAGGTAAGAATCCCACCCGGGTGGCCCTCGAAAAATGCATTGCTGCGCTGGAGAATGCCCGGCACGGACTCTGCTTCTCCAGCGGAATGGGCGCTGCTGATGCAGTGATCAAGCTTCTTCGTCCCGGTGATGAAGTGATTGCCAGCGACGACCTGTACGGGGGCACATACCGGATGTTCACTAAAGTCTTCCAGCATTTCGGGATTGTATTTCACTTCGTGGATATGCATGACCATGCCGCTGTGCAAGCCAGAATGAGCTCAAAGACCCGCATGCTCTGGCTGGAAACCCCGACCAATCCGATGATGAAGGTGATTGACCTCGCCCATTACATCGCCCTTGCCAAGGCCCACAGAATGGTGTGCGTTGTGGATAACACCTTCGCTTCACCCTACCTTCAGAATCCGCTCGATATGGGCGCTGATATTGTCTTGCACTCCGCCACCAAATACCTCGGCGGACACAGTGATGTGATCATGGGAGCGCTCTGCATGAATAGTCAGGAACTGCATGACCAGCTCGCCTTTATCGCCAACAGCTGCGGGGCCACGCCAGGTCCGCAGGATTGCTTCCTCGTATTGCGCGGATTGAAGACCTTGCACCTCCGTATGCAGGCCCATTGCCACAACGGCCGGGCCGTGGCCACTTTCCTGCGCTCTCAGCCCCGCGTGGATAAGGTGTACTGGCCAGGGTTCCCCGACCATCCCAACCACGAAGTAGCACGTCAGCAGATGCGTGATTTCGGCGGAATGATTTCTTTCACCCTGCGAGGAAATGCTTTTGAGGATGCCTCGCTCCTGGCCCGTTCTGTAAAGGTATTCTCGCTGGCCGAATCACTAGGTGGAGTGGAGTCCCTCCTGAGCCATCCCGCCTCAATGACCCATGCCTCCATCCCGAAAGAGGAGCGCGAGCGCACAGGCATCGTGGACTCCCTGCTTCGCCTCAGTGTAGGAGTTGAAGATGAGGAGGACCTTATCGAAGACCTGCGCCAGGCACTTGACCAACTGAAATCCTGACCATGGCCAAAGAAAGAATAGCTGTAGTAGGCGGCGGACTGGTGGGAAGCCTCTGGTCCGTGTACCTCTCCCGAAGGGGATTTGACGTCCATGTGTTCGATCGCCGTCCCGACATCCGGCAGATGAAGATCGTACAAGGCAAATCCATCAACCTGGCCCTGAGTGAGCGCGGCTGGCGAGGACTGGACGGCGCGGGAATCGGCCCTCAGGTGCGCGAGGTCGCCCTGCCCATGACCGGTCGACTCATGCACGGGCTCGACGGAAGCCTCACCTATCAACCCTATGGCAAGGAAGGTCAGGCGATTTACAGTGTATCGCGGGGACTCCTCAACCAGACGATGGTAAAGCTGGCCGGAGAGCGCGACAACGTCAGCTTGTACTTCTCTCACCGGTGTGCCGATATCAGTCCGGATGAAAAGTCCATCACCTTCATCCACGAAGAAACTGGCGAACGTACCACCCATCACTTCGATCGCATCTTCGGAACTGACGGAGCGTTTAGCGCCGTACGCAGCCGCATGCAGCGAATGGATCGGTTTGATTATTCCCAGTCCTATCTCAACCACGGGTACAAAGAACTCGAGATTCCTGCCCAACCCGACGGCACGCACCGTATGCGGAAGGATGTGCTGCACATCTGGCCCAGACAAGATTTCATGATGATTGCCCTACCCAACGTAGATGGCAGTTTCACCTGCACCCTCTTCCTCGCTTTTGAGGGAAAAGAGTCTTTTGAGCAGCTCACCACACCTGAAGCAGTCAAGGGGTTCTTCACGCGTTGGTTTCCCGATGTCATAGAGATGATGCCCGAGCTCACGGATGATTTCTTCACCAATCCCACCAGCAGTCTGGTCATGGTCAAGTGCTACCCCTGGCACCACCGCGATGCCGTCTGTCTTATGGGAGATGCAGCTCATGCCATCGTTCCGTTCTATGGCCAGGGAATGAATTGCGGATTCGAGGATTGCACCGTGTTAGATGGACTGATCGACAAGCACGGTGATAACTGGAGTGAAGTATTCAGCGAGTTTACCCGTATTCGCAAGCCCGCCGGTGATGCCGTGCTCGAGCTTGCCTTGCGCAACTACATCGAGATGCGCGATAAAACAGCAGATCCCCGTTTTCTGTTGCAGAAAAAGATAGAGGCGCGTTTCGCATCCCGACATCCAGAACTGTGGGTACCGCTGTATTCGCAGGTCACCTTTACCCATATTCCCTATGATCAGGCCCTTCGGAACGGTGACCGGCAGGAAGCCATCATGCAGCGGGTCATGTCTATGGAAGATATTGCAGGCCGCTGGGACAGCGATGACGTGGAAACACTTATGCTTTCACTCGTCGAGAGGATGTAGCTGCTCACCAATAATCTCATCATGCCGGACGTTCCATGCCAGCCATGACCCTTTCATCGTCCATTCTGATTGCCGCCCTTGTCTGGCTGTTCGCCCTTCCTTCCTCCGGGCAAAGCGGAAGACAATTCCGCAAACTGCATTATGAGAGCGACTTTCAGTCCCGCGGCTGGTTTTTCGCTCCTGGAATGACGTGGATGATGCCTTCCGCCACGGACAGGCAGAATACGCGCATCAGCAATCTGGAGCAGGCCAATGACACCTTATACTCAGGGTCATTTTCAGCAGGAGGAAGACCCGGGCTATACCTCGGTATTGGGAGACATAAGTTTGTGGATGGATACTACTTTATAAATCACATCGACTTCGGGGGCCATTTCAAGATGCTGCGCGGCATCGAGGAGTTCAGTGGTTTGGTCAAGGCAGACAGCATGCTGGCAGAAACACAGAATGCAGGCCGGTTCAGTGAATCCTTTGCAGGCTTATTCTTCCGTGTTTCCAATATCGCACAACTCGGAAGCACCACCTGGATCCACAACAGCTTTGGTCTGAATGCTGAATACCGGGTGATTTCACGCAGGAGCTATGATGGCCTTTCCACAGGCATGGCCCACTCATTTCCGGAAGCCTTTCAAGGTCAGCTCCACTACCGCATCGGATTGGGATGGAAAGCAGATCCCGGACTCTACTTTCTGCTTTCGGCCGAAACACCCATCCTGAATCTCTATCCCTTCTATGATGGAAAGTCCACCCTGCCTTACTTCTCCACGCGTTACCGGCCTGTAATACTCACGTTGAACGTCATGTTTCTGGACAGGACAAAGAGTAAGCCCTGCGAGAACCAACCGGGAAGATCATCAACCCAGGTTGATAAAGAAAATCCGGGAAGGAACGCAGCTGGTGACCTGTTCGGACCGGATGTAAAGCGAAAGGTCAAACGACGAAGGCGCTGACGTCCGGGATTCAGGGCTTATCCATGCACAATTCCACCAGTACACCGCCCGAGCCCTTCGGATGCATGAAGGCAATCCATTTGCCATCGGCACCTTCGCGGGGCTGATCGTGAATCATGGAATAGCCCAGATCCTGCAGTCTGGCTATTTCAGCGTGAATATCCTCCACATCAAATGCAATGTGATGGATGCCCTCCCTGTTCTTCTCGAGAAATCTGGCAATGGCACTTGTGGAATCCGTGGCCTGGAGCAGCTCTATTTTGCTTTCACCGACCTTGAAGAAGGAGGTGAGCACATGTTCGCTTGCCACGGCCTCCCGCTTGTATGGCGCAACCCCAAGTACGTCGGTAAAAATCTTTTCAGAGGCTTCGAGGTTGCTCACCGCAATCCCGATATGCTCCACCTTCCTCATCATGGGCTATTTTTTCGAAATGAGAATACCTGCCTGACTGTCGAAGCTAAGGTAGTAGGTTCCCCGGGCCAGTTTTGATGCATCGATGGAAGAAGCCCTGCCGCTCTTGAGCAGAAGTCCGAATTCACTGTACAGCTCGTATTCCGTTTCGCCGGAAAAATCAATCGTCTTACCTACCCGGGTAGAAAGCAGCTTCACCTCGGGCTTATCCGACTCTATGGTTACCTCCTGACTTTGGCGATTGCCCCTGTAGTCTAATTGAGAAACACGGAACTTATTCTCTCCGCTATGCAGGTAGGTGATAAACGAGTAGGCATGCTCTCCGGCTCCACCTTCGCCCCTGACCTCACCTACCCGGCTCCATTTATTCCAGCGGAATTGTTCCACGAAATAGGGAATGGATGCCGACTCCTGATTGGTGCGCCAGGACAGTTCACCATTTGCCTGAAGCGAAATATCCAGCACCTCGAAGGTTGCCGTCGGATAGATTGCTTCCGGGTTGAGGATCTTGACTTGACAGTCCTCCTTCAGGCGCAGCGTAATCTCCAGCGGGGCGCCGATCTGGAGTGCATGAACCGCCAGATCTACCGCAAAGGATGGAGAATTCACCTCATCGCTGGTTATGGATCCGTTAACCAATACTTCGAATACACAAAACCCAATTCCTGAGGTAGTCACAGGATTCTTTACATAGATGTCCTTTCCCTGATACACCCCAGAGAGGACGAGCACCTCCGGATGGCAGTGGAGGGTGAGGAAGAGAGCCAGACAGGCGAGTGCAATCCTGTTCATGTGCGTCGCGGTTTAGAAAGGCAATATAGTGAAAATTAAGGCAGTGAGAAGTCAATCAGGCATCCGGGGCAGAAATTCCGCGAATAGCTTCAGCCATCTGGCGAGCCTCAAACAAGGTGAACTCTCCCATGGGGTCACTCCGGACGGAGTAGGCCTTGCTTTCGTGCCGAACAACGCCCGCTACCTGATAATACCAAGCCTCACCAGTGGGAAGAAATTGCTGGTATATAACCACCTGATCATCTTGTTCAACCGGTTGGTTGGTGAATACCCCGGAGCTCGCCGACTCTTCCAGCAATTGCTGCAGTGATGCTGATTCCTCCCGGACGAGCAAACGAAAGCCCTCACCAATCTGGATGACCATCTCGCCCGTAGAGGGCATGAAACGCAACAGGGTAGAATCGCTGATCATCAGATCCTTGGGCAGCAGGATAGAAAAAGCAAAGGGCCCCTCAGTGACCATGAATAACGAATCGTTGGATGAATCGGCAGCGCTAGCCGAAGACTGGTTGGACGATGACTGCTCACAGGCAGACAGCATCAGAAGCATTCCTGCGAAAAAGATCCCTGTACTTTTCATTGAAGGTTCTTACGGCTGGGAGTTGTGTCGGGTTTCACCACCTCAGTTGAATATGTTCAGTCCTCCGGTCACAGGATTGAATGTGTACTCGTAGCTCAGCAGGGGCCGAGAGGCCGGCCCATTCAGCACGCTGCCATCCATGATGAGCCATTGAGAGCCACTGCAGGGATCCTCAATCACCACGTTATCATCCATGACCCGCACGAGACAGCCATCCTCAATGTTGAAGGTGCTGCGGGCGTCCAGACAGGTAAATTCCTCTGCAGAATTCCGGTAAATGATCAGATCCACGGTATTTCCATTGTAGTAAACCCATCCAGTGGGGACTGAAAGATCGAAAAGAGACGGCTCATTTACATTCAGGAAAATATTGAAGCTGACCTCTGGCAGGATTTCATTCCGCTGGTCACGACATGACCCCGTTGCCAGAAGCAAGAGCAATAGCAGGCACGCACGAACTGAAAACATGGACGTCAAAACTACGAAGCGCCTCCCGGTATTGTTCCTGCAGGCCTGCCGGTGATGAAATCTTTCAAATAGAAGGGTTCGAAATAGGCTAAGTCTTCCACTCGGTCGGCCCGTATAGCCTCCATGGCCAGCACGCAGCCCGTTGCAGCAGATGGCTCACAGGGGAAAAAGATACGTCCGGAGGCCTTCCAGCCGGCGGCCTTTTCAGCACCATCCCCACCATACACTGCGGGTGTCTCCGTGCGTAAGAAGAATGAATCATCCAGAACTACGGCGCGAATGGGTTCCATGACGGCCATCCGCGGATCATAGGATGCTGTATACACTTCCATCCGGCGCGCGTCGATCATTGGCACGTAGAGCATTGCGTCCGGAAAAGACGCACGCATCTGAGAGGCCAGAACCTCGGGAACCGGGTAGGAGACCAGCGGAATGTCAAGCGCCAGACACAATCCCTTGGCCGCAGACACGCCAATACGAAGTCCGGTATACGAACCCGGGCCTCTGCTCACCCCGATGGCCGTCAACTCAGCAAGTTCACGGCCCGCTTCTTTCATGACATCCCGGATGAAGAGATGGAGCTTCTCAGCGTGGGCGAAATGCTCAGATGACTCTTCCCGCAACGAGAGTAAGGTATCATCAGCGGCCACTGCCACGGAGCAGTTTCTACCCGATGTTTCGATACACAAGACAATCGCCATCAGCGGGATGCTTCAACACCGGTATTGGACTCCTCGAGTTTCACCCGGTCGCCCGGTTTGAGATCTCGGGAGAGCTCGGCATATGGACCAGTAATGACCTGCTCATCCCCCTTGAGCCCCTCCAGGATCTCGATGAACCGGTCATCCTGCACACCCGTCTTAACGACCCGAAGAGAGGCCGTTCCAGAAATGGGTGAATAAACAAAAACCACGGTAAAGGGCTCGGACTTTTCATCTGAAGACTTCACCTGAGCCACTTCTTCCTCGCCGCGGTTGCGCCACCCTCCGGAATCATCTCCAGAGACGGCAGTAGTATCCTCGCGGGAAGTGATGGCCTTAATAGGAACGGCTATCACATTGGCAACGCGAGCGGTGCGCACCTCCACCGTAGCGCTCATGCCCGGGCGAAAAGGCGAATAATGCCCTGGCTTATCCGTACAATGGTGTTCGTAGGAATCCCGCAGCATGCGCACCTTGACGGGAAAATTGGTGACCTGATCCATGCTCACTGCACCCAGGCCCGTGGCGTTGAGTGCGGTATTACCGATTTCGCTCACCACGCCGTAGAACACTTCGTCCTGGTAGGCATCAATCTCCACAGCTGCGGTATCACCCAACTGAATGCGCACGATATCGCTCTCATTAACCTCCACATTAACCTCCATGGACTCGAGCGCAGAAATCTTCATGATGACATCGCCCGCCATCATATTATTGCCAAGAACCGTTTCGCCCGGCTCCTTGGAGAGGGCAGTCACAGTGCCGCTCATAGGTGCTGTGATGGTAGTGCGGCGCAGATTATCACCAGCCTCGTTGCGCGTGGCCTCAGCACTTTCGATCGAGTACTCTGCTGCCTTGATGTTCTCCCGTGCGGCCACTGCCTCTGCCCGAGCGGTTTCCCAGGTGCTCGTAGCATTATCCATTTCACTCGCTGAGATGGCCTTTTCAGCGAAGAGTTTCTTCATGCGGTCATAGTTGAGCTGCTGCACATTCAGTTGAGCCTCCGCCTGCACCAGGCGGGCTCTGGAGGATGCCAGACTGCTTTTTGCACTGTTCAGCGCGGCTTCTGCCCTGCTCAGTGCTGAGTTATAGATATCCGGATTGATCCGCACCAGCAATTGGCCCTTTTCCACGAAGTCCCCTTCTTTCACAGGCAATTCGAGGATTTGCCCGGAGACTTCCGACTGAATCTTGACCTCTGCTGCCGCCTGAATCCTTCCACTGGCAGAAACGGTTTCGGTAATGGACCGTCTTTTCACGGGTTCAGCGGTGATGACAAGCTCATCATTTTCTCCGGAGATGAGGCGGGAAAGAACAACCAGGAGCAGCGCGCTCCCGGCGATGTACCAACCAATCCGGCGATTCTTCTTCTTCATTACTTGATGGTGATGTTTTTCCCGAGGTAGAAGTCAATCACCTTCACCCGGAAGATGTAGTCAAACTTGTTTCGAGTCTCCGTAGCTCGTGCGATATCCAGAGATGTCCGGGCGTTGGTATAGTCGGCCTGATTGGCCAGGCCTTGCCCGAAGCGGGTTTCCATCCACTGAAATGAGCGCTCACTAGCCTCTCGGCTCTCCACGCTTGCCTGCCATGCCGCCAGGGCTGCGCGGGCATCAGCACAAGCTCGTTCAACCTCTTGAGTCAGTTGGTTGGCTGTTTGAAGTCTGACCATTTCCGCATTTTCAACTCCGATAGTCGCGCGTTTGAGGTTCGTTTCGGTGGCGAAACCATTGAATATCGGTATGGTGAGGCTGAAGAAAAGCGACTGGTTGATATTGTCGCGCATCTGATCTTCAAAAGGCTTTACGCTGAAATCATCTGCATTGTATAGTTCCTGTGGGAAAGAAAGCACGATATCATTCGAGCCGATGACCGTTCCGATCGGTACGGAGAGCAGATCCGGTGAACCTGTTAGCACCTGCGCTGCGCCGGAGTAACCGGTTCCATAGCTGTAGCTCGCGCTCAATCTGGGGTATCGTGCACCACGAGCGATCTGCTCACCGAGTTGGGCGCTCATCAGAGCAGTTTCAGCTGCCTTGATCTCCGGAAAAGTCGATAACGCAGACTTCACCACGGCATCCACCTGGTCCATCAGTGGGGAGAGATCCAGCTCTGACTCTGCCGGTACCCGCAAGTCGAAAGTGGATCTGAGTCCGGGCTCAAGCTGCATAAGTTGCATGAGTGAAAGCCGGGCCAGCTCATAGGCATTTCTGGCTGCCACTTCAGTAGACCGGTCATTGGCCAGCTGCGCCCGCATCTGATCGAGGTTACCCTCTGCGATCTGCCCTGCGGCAACCATTCGCTCCATTCTGGATACCTGTGCAGAGGAGTTGAGCACATTGGCTTCCGCAATCCCGAGCAGTTCGCGATTGACCAGTACGGAGAGGAAAGCCGAGGCTACATTGAGCGAAAGGTCATTCCTGGCCTTTTCGTAGTTCCATTTATTGGTTTCGATATCCGCGCCCGCCTGACGTGCAGTATTCCACTGCTGGAACCCGGAAAAGAGGTTCACGGAGGTGGATATTCCCAGGCTGTTGCTGCGCACCCGTTCGGTCGCAAACTGGTTGGTGAAGGGGTCAATCCGCTGACCCCAGTTGTAACCATGAACAGCCTGAGCATTCAGACTGGGGAGCATGCCACCCAGCGCGGCTGTTCGGTTGAGGTCAGCGAGCTCCACATTCAGTTCCGACATGCGCAAACCGGGATTGTGATTCACAGCGTAGCTGACACAGCTATCAAGGCCCCAGCCCTGTCCTGCGGCAGGTGCGGCAAAGGCCACAAAAAAGAGTACAACGAGATGGAGGATACTGTTCACCCCACAAACTTAGGCATCACCTGATGCCCCATGGGGGGTTTGGGTTAAATGGGCATAATCCGTGACGGAAGGCTCACAGGCCGATAATCTCGATCTCGATACGGCGGTTGGACTGCGTTTCCCATTCTGTTTTAGGATCCGGATAAATCATCTGCGTATTCCCGGCTCCCCGGGTGGCGAGGCGATCAGCTTGAATACCACGCTGGATCAGGTAGTCGCGAACAGCCTCTGCGCGTTTCTCAGAACCTTTCTTGTACACAGATGGGGATTTCTTTTCCGACTCCGGACCATTCGCGTGACCGATGATCATGATCTTGACATTCTCGTTGGTCTTGAGAAACTGGAGAAGCTCTTCCAGGGCCGGAAGGGACTTATGGTAGATTTCCGTCTGATCACCAAGGAACGTGATGTCCTCCACGCTTGTCTTGAGTCCGACCCTCAGCGGCTTAAGTTCTATATTCTCAATGTGCTGAATGGATTCATCCGGCCAAAACTTACGGGCGTAGTACATGTATCCTTTCTTCACTACAGACACTGTATAGAGGCGGTAGTTCTTGAATACTATGGTGGTGTCCTCAATATCCCGGAATACAACTGGCTTGCGCGGGTTCAGTCCTTTGACTACCACATCTGCACGAACCTCTCTTCGGCTCGATGAGTCGAGCACGCGAAGCACCATTTTCTGCTCCTCGATCTCAGCGGTATTGGTGGAATCAATCGCCCTTTCGGAAACAAACTGGGCATGTGCGGGGTCGACAGCGAAGGCTGCAAGGACTGCAATGCATACAAAAACAATCCATTTCATCGTAGTGATGTTACAGGGTGAAGGGAAAACACCCCCTCAGGAAACCAAAGATAAGGCCAAACGGAAAGCGGGCAAGAATCAGCTACGGAAGATTGAAGCCAGCTTCCGGCGAAAGAAAACGAGAATACCCGCAGCCAGCAGGAGATATGGAATGCCCATCAGATAAAGGATTCCGCCGTTCAGACCCTCACCGATACCCTTATCCACGTGCTCTGTAGCACTTTCAGCTGTAGCCCTGCACATGGCACACTGGGCGTTCAGCAGATCTCCTGCTGCCAGAGCCAGCAGCACCAGGAGGAATATTCGCAGGGACTTCATGCCTTTCATGTTAACGGTTTATTCAGGGTTTTTTGGTCAGAAGGGATAATACGGACTGATCATCAGATACACAATCACTCCGGTCACCGCCACATAGAGCCAAATGGGCAAGGTAATGCGTGCAATTCTGCGGTGCCTGTCGAACCTCCTCGCGAGGGCCCGGGTGTATGAAATGAGCACCAGCGGCACCACTACCGCCGAAAGAAGGATGTGCGTAAGAAGGATGAAAACATACAGGGCGCGCCTGGGATCATCCTGTGGAAAGGTCGTGCTTTCACTTGTAGCGTGGTAAGCCACGTAGGAAACCAGAAAAGCCAGGGAGAGTGCCAGTGCGGTGGTCATCAGGCGCCGGTGCAGGGCAATGTTCTTCCTCCGGATGGCCAGAAAGGCTCCGATGAGGACCAGTGCCGTGGTGCCGTTGCATACCGCATTGAACAGCGGCAGCGTATTCAGCGCGCCTCGCAGGTTTCCGGCCTCCACTTTGGGCATGAAATAGAGGATGGTCACTACCACCGGGATGGCTAGTGATGCCGTCCAGATGAAGATGCGCGCGGTGCGCCCGGACATAGCATCAGGGTGTTGTTGTGGGGTATTCATCAGCTACCAGGGTTTTGATGTCTTCAAACAACTGATCCACCTGTTGGGTTGACGTACCGTCATAATATCCCCGGATTCGCATAGAGCGATCCAGCAGGGTAAATTTATCCGTATGGAAGAACCCGCCCTGCGCCGTATCTGAAGGAAAAGCCGTGAGCATGTAGCCGGTTTCGGCCTGCCAGTAGAGGTCATCAGGGTTTCCGGTTACGAAGTTCCACGTAGTCAAGTCAGCTCCAATCCGCGTGGCATAGGACTTCAGGACTTCAGGAGTGTCCCGGTCGGGGTCCACTGTGTGGGAAAGAAACCAGACCTTATCGGAGAGACCCTCCTGCTTTACCTTTTCCTGTAGCCTTACCATTTGCGTACTCATGATGGGGCAGATACTTTCACACTGGGTGAAGAAGAAGTCAGAGACAAAGACCTTTCCCTCGTATTCCTTATGCGAGATTACCCGGCCCTCCTGGTTAGTAAAGGAGAAATAGGGCAACCGGTAATAGGTGGTATCGGGAATCAGCTCACCCTGCGGGCCATGTGACATCTCCACGTCATGCTCTCCAAAGAACGGAAGGGCTGTCCTGGATCCCTCGCTGGGCACGGACGATTCCGACGGCGCATCATTCCCGCAGCTGGCCTGCAGCGCGGCCAGAAAAGCGAAACTAATGATCCTGCTGACGTGCTTCATGATAGGCGTTTTGATCAATTTCCTTCTTCAGCAGGGCGATATCCTCCATAGCATCGCGGATATGGTACTCGGTGTTTCCATAGAGCCCGCGAACCTGTCCTTGGGTATCTAACAGCCTGAAGATCGCCTCCTCCCGAATATCGCGGATAAAGAATCCGTCCCGGAGATAAGTCTGCATGACGGAGTCAGGTGCTGTAAGAAACTGCCATTTACCAGGAAAACCATTGTACCGTGTGTTCACATCGACATAAGCCCTGGTCGCTTCGGAGGAGTCAGCCGACTGATCCGTCGAAAAAACCACGATCGCGATATCTTCCTCATTCCGATAGCGCCAGTTGATGTTCAGCAATCGCTCCGTAATGCGGGGCAGATTGGGGTCTGACATGCTGTAAAAAGCAGCTATCCAGACCTTCCCTTTCAGCGAATCGAGGGTGTAAGGTGCACCAAGATGATTGGTGAAAGCAAATGGCGGAAGTGCCCATTCCGTGGTATCGGCTCCCTCCGGATGGGCCGCATCGAAGTAAGGAAGTGTATTGAAATGATGTTTGCCAAAAACCCCGAAGGCCAGCAACCAAACCAGTGGAAATAAAAAAAGCATACCGACCAGAGCGGTATACTTTTTCCAGTTCTTTTTGAACGACATTACCCTTTAGCGGAACGAATTGTTTAACTCCTGTACACTCAGGCCTTCATACAGGCCGATAAAAATGAGGTACATGATAAACAACGCATACGGCAAAAGGATCACATACTTGAGATTTCTGCGCTCGTCACCCAGGTGCATGAATACCAGAACGATGTAGGCTGCTTTGACGAGAGTCAGCACAATGAACCCCAACTTGATTGTTTCCCAGGTGAAGGTTCCATTGCGCTTGAAGAATACGCCCATGAATACTTCCACGAGGGTGATCGCGGTGAGAAGCAGGGTGACAGCATACAGTTTCTTCCGGATCTTCCGGCCGTCTTCTTCATTGTGACGGGCGTTGATGGAGTAACTGTCGTTAACAATAAGGTCGTCGCGTTCCATGGTCGTTTTCCTTTGCGTTTGGTCGAAGGATCAAATGAGGTAAAAGAAGGTAAATACGAAGACCCACACAAGGTCAACGAAGTGCCAGTAGAGGCCGATTTTTTCAATCATCTCATAGTGGCCGCGTCGCTCAAACACACCCCGGATAGCCATAAGCCATACGATGATGTTGATGAGCACTCCGGAGAATACGTGGAATCCGTGGAATCCGGTGACGAAGAAGAAGAAATTGGCATATTGCTGCTGGACCGCATATTCGTTCTTATGCAGGTTGGCGCCGAAGACCACGGTATTAGGTTCCATGGCCTCCCAGAGTTTGCGCGCATCCTCTCCTGTAGCTTTGAGTTTGCGGAGATCTTTTCCATCCTGGTGAACGAGCGTGTATTTGTTGATCACGAGCGCTTCAGGAACCATTTCTGAGGCGGGAACCATGACATGATCCTCCGCATGAGCATCATGACCGTGGGCATCCTGGCCAGCGGCAGCAGGAAGTATCTCCGCCTCGTGCTCGAGTGCATGTTCATATGCATGGCCAAACTCACTCTCCATGTGTACCCAGGCACCTGCGGGAAGCGTCATCTCGATTGTCGAGCCATCATCAGCAGCTGCGCTGACCGTCACGGGCTGTCCGAGTTGAAAACCACCACCAGAACCATGGATGAAGTGCGACCACTCCCAAGCCTGAGAGCCCAGGAAGAAAAAACCACCAAGAATCGTGTAGCCGAGCCATTTTACCACGCCCTTCTTATCCAGACGGTGTCCTGCTTCCACGGCCAATACCATGGTCACGGATGAGATGATCAGGATAAACGTCATGAGGGCCACATACATCAGCGGGTAAGATCCGTGAAGGAGTGGCAGAGCTTCAAACACCTGCTCGCCCACGGGCCAGGGATCAGCACTTCCATGACGAATGACGCCGTAAGCCGTGAGCAGACCTCCGAATGTCAGAGCGTCTGACACCAGGAAGTACCACATCATCATTTTCCCATAGCTGATGCTGAACGGAGATTTCCCTCCACTCCAGAGATCCTCTTTGCCAATCGGTTGAGCATGTCCTGCCATAACGGGTCGCGAAATTTGGCCGCAAGTTTAGCACTTATCGGACAAAAAAAGAAACCGCCGGCGGCGAAAACTTGTCCACGGCACCGGGGATCAGTAGATAAAGAACATAAAGAAGAACAGGTAGATCCAGAGGAAGCCCATAAAGTGCCAGTACATTCCGCCGGTATACAGACTGATCCAGTTTTCCCGGTTGATCCTGTTCCGTGCGATCCGAACGGAGTTGACCACCAGATAGATGAGACCAAACATCAGGTGCAGGATGTGCACGTAAATAAGCACAGCCAGCAGGGCACCCGCCGCATTGAATGTGGACATCACGTCGGCTGTCCTGGGATTACTTCTCGATGTGTCGGAAGCCAGATAGTACTCTCCATTCACCATCTCGAGCAATTCGCCCTTCAGGGTAATATAATAATCCTTACCGTATTCACCGCGCACCTTTCCCAGTGGATTCCAGCGGGTTGCCTCGAGGCCTTGTGCGTTGAGGGTGGTGGTGGAACCGATTCCGCGCTCACTTAAGGCGTTCCATCCGCTGTTCTGGGTAAAAACAAATGCCAGACCGAGGAGGAAGGTCAGGGCCGTCATGATGAGACCCATCTGCTGGTTGCCGCGCTTCACCGACCTGACTCCGATCACCATAGTGACGCTTGACAGGGCCACGAGCACTATGCTGGCCCACAATACGGGAGGGGGAGTCACATGGAGCCAGTAGAGCTTGCCCCAAAGGACGATCAGCGCACTGGTGATCCCTGCAAAGAGCATGACCACAGCGAAGATGATGAACCACATCAGCATCTTCTTGGTGCGCACCTTGATTTCCGGGGCGTAATCCGCAAAAACATCAACCTTGCCGCGAGATTCTCCTCCGGCGCTTTCCACCTTTTCGTTTTCTGACATCTTGAGTCAAGAGAGTTTATCCAACACGTAAGCCAGTTGCACCAACGGCAGGTAGAAGAACGATGCGAACATCACCTTCCGGGCATCTTTAACATCACACGTGCGATAAAGTTTCCAGGCATACCAAGCCATGGCCACTCCGCAGGTACCGGCAACAAGTGCACCCCACGTTCCTACCATCGGGGCATGTGCCGGAAGTGCCCAGGGCAAAAGGCTCACAGGAATCAGGAAGAGGGAGTAGATGAAAATCTGAAATGCACTTCTCCGGGAGCGACCCTCGGCGAACGGGAGCAGTCGGTACCCGCCGCGCTCGTAGTCCTCATGGGCCACCCAGGCAATCGCCCAGAAATGGGGGAACTGCCACATGAACTGAACAGCGAAGAGCAGACCGGCCTCCAGCCCATAGTCATGCGTACCAGCCAGATATCCAAGCAGCGGGGGAATGGCGCCGGGAAATGCTCCAATGAACACGGCCAGTCCTGACACGCGCTTCATCGGGGTATAGATAAACGCATAGGACAAGAAGGCTGATAGACCGAGCACACCTGCACTGGTACCAATCATGATCCACAGGATAGCAATTCCTGCCACAGCTGCCAGTGCCGAAATGAGGAAGCCTTCCACGGGCTCCATCCGGCCTGCTGCCACCGGCCTCGTACGGGTCCGATGCATAAGCCGGTCAAAGCGGCGCTCAAGCACCTGGTTCACTCCGTTGCTCCCTCCTGTGAGAAGAAAGCCGCCCGCGCAAAGGGCTATCAAAGTGGTCACGTGCGTAGATGAGGTGCCCATGTAGTAGCCCAGCACTGCGCTGATGACCACCAGCAGGGTGAGGCGCATCTTGAATAGTGCGGCTACATCCCGGATCCAGGTGGTTCCTGATGCGGTGGCTATGGCGGTGGATTCCTTCACGTGCTAATGGGTGTGCAAAAGTAATCAGAGCGCTTGCCAATAAGTCAGGAACATGCAATCGATTTTCTCATCCTGTTCCGCTCTGCTTGAATTCGATCGCGTGCCGGTAGTTTCCTCATCCGTGACGAAGTAGCTCTGGTGTGAATGCTTCAGAAATCTCTCCTCCATGTATAATCCTGTTGGGTTTCACATGCACTCCGACAAAATGATTCTTGCACCTCGCGTGACAGGGATGCGCACTTCGGGTTAAAAATCAAGCCGGTTCCGGAGGAAGCCCGAGGTGCGCACACCGACACAGACCAGGTGATCGCGGTGAATCTGGTGCCCGCCCTCCTCGTAGCGCAGCACATGGGAGATGAAACCCTCCCAGGCAGTTCCGGGTATTGAACGCGTCAGACCAACCTCCGTGAAGTGTAACACATGGCGCACTCCCTGGTTCAGGGAATTGCCATAGATGTCGGCTGGATTTCGGTAGGATTGGAAAATATCTCCACCCTGATTGAGGCCCGGCTCGTCCCTGCCGAAGTTCCCCCAGGTAGCCTGAGCTGTGAGATTCCACTCCCCCATCGCGTAGCGCGAGGCCAGGAGGAATTCGAAAAAGTTGGCGCCTAAGGGATGGGCGAGCGGCTGGTTCAGGTGGCCCCACGCCTGCACCGGGCTGCCGTGGGTGTAGGTAAATGGCCGCACGGCATTGGCCTCAAGCTGGAAATGCAGCCCGGGAGTGAAGGCATCAAACCACTTGATTCCGATTTGACCGCCGAACTTATTCGCCCACCATCCTTCCCGGTTGCGGATTTCCCGGAAAAGAAACTCATCCAGCACAATCTGTCCGTACACCTGGAGGTTGGTCCTCGCCTTGATGCGGAAGCCCAAACCCAGGATGACATTGTCCGCCGACCCCTGAGCATACTCGACCGGACGAAAGAACAACACGGGGTTCAGGTAGTGCAGATCAAGGTTGCGGGTGCTCATGGAATCGCTGTCCTGCCAAATCACCATCTCAAAGAAGGTCAGGTTAAAATCGCGAGTCACGTTCCAGCTCAGCGCGTGCATGGCCGTGTACTTCCCGCGCCTTTCGGAAAATGTGCGTCCGCCGTGGATATCCGACAGGCGAGTCCAGAGGTTGGTGTACTTGATTTTCCAGATTCGGGTATCCACCCGGAAGTAGGGATAAGGAGAGGCGACGTCACTGAGGATGAGCGATCGCCTGCCATCACCCCAGAAGTGTGTACCTCTTCCGAGCTGAAGGTGCACGTACTTACCCGCACGGTAGCCGATATGGCCAACGGGGATGTGGGCCATCAGAAGATCACCGCTGACCGTGGCGTAGCCGCTGCCCGGTATTACGCGGAGCGAGTCAGCGAAAGTGCGGACATAACCGGGCAGGAGTCCACCATCCAGAGCATAGCCGAGGGAAGCTGACCAGCGATCCTCGTGGTACCAGTCTGCCAGGAAGCCAGCCCGGCCGAAAGCGAGGGGGCGGCTATCCGGGGCCACAGCCGCTCCGGCGGAGAGATCGGCCACGGGCCGTATCCTGAACCGGCTCCTGTATGCGTGCGAGGTGTAACTGCTGTCAGCCAGCACGAGCCAATCGCTATCAAGGCCAGCTGCTGCGGGCTGCAGGGAATGGTGGGTGTTGACTTTCCAGTGGTTGAGCTTGTAATCGAGATCGGTGAGGCACCCGCGGATGAAGCCGTCAGCGGGCACCTGGGAAAGAGCGCGTGAGGCGATCAGGAAGATGACAAAAGCAGTTACCGACCGGAGCATGTGGGCACGAAGTTACACAGGCCATGCGGCTGCCTGTTCATCAGGCTTTACCTTAGTGCGCTGCATGCACAAGCCGGAAATCGATCTTGAAGAAGAGAAGCGGGAGATTCTGCGCCGCTACCGCGCCCTGCTCCGGGTATGCCACCGCTCACGGAGCCGCACCGAGCGGATGCGGATCAGAAAGGCCTTTGAGGTAACTCTTGACGCGCACAAGGATATGCGCCGGAAGAGTGGTGAGCCCTATATCTACCATCCTCTGGCCGTGGCCAAGATTGCAGCGGAGGAACTCGGACTGGACACCCTGAGTATTTTATGCGCTCTGCTGCATGACACGGTTGAGGATACCTACATCACGCTGGATGACATTGAGAATCTCTTCGGCCGCAAGGAGCGCACGATCATCGACGGGCTGACTAAGATATCGGGTGTATTTGACTATCAGAATACCAGTCAGCAGGCAGAGAACTTCCGCAAGATGCTCCTGACTCTGAGTGATGATGTGCGCGTCATTCTGATCAAACTGGCCGACCGCTTGCACAACATGCGCACGCTCGATCACATGTCGCGCGATAAGCAGCTCAAGATTGCCAATGAGACTATGTTCATGTACGCTCCGCTGGCCCACCGGCTGGGATTGTACCACATCAAAACAGAGCTGGAAGATCTCGCCCTGAAGTTCAAGGAGCCTGAGGAATATGAGGATATCGTGACCCGGCTGCAGAAGACGCAGGCTGTGCGCACCCGCTTCATCAACCAGTTCACACTGCCGATACGCCGCTCTCTGGATCAGCAAGGCTTCCAGTATACCATCAAGAGCCGCACGAAGTCTGTTTACTCCATATGGAACAAGATTCACAAAAAAGGAGTAGCCTTTGAGGAGATCTACGATGTGTTTGCCATCCGCATCATTCTGGACAGTCCGGCAGAAACAGAGAAGGCCGACTGCTGGAGGGTTTATTCGGCCGTTACCGACTTCTACCAGCCAAGTCCGGAGCGCCTGCGCGACTGGATCAGCATTCCCAAGTCATCGGGCTATGAGTCACTCCACACCACCGTCATGTCTCCCTCAGGAAAATGGGTGGAGGTTCAGATCCGATCCGAACGCATGGATGAAATGGCAGAGCGTGGATACGCTGCCCACTGGCGTTACAAGGATGCACCGGAGACTCCCGAATCAAAGCTTGATGCATGGCTGGCACAGATCCGGGAAGTACTCGAGAGCCCGAGTGAGAATGCGATTGAATTCATCGATAACTTCAAGTTATCTCTCTTTTCTGAAGAAATCTATGTGTTTACCCCTAATGGTGACCTGAAGACACTTCCTGTGGCTGCCACAGCCCTTGACTTTGCCTTCCATATCCACTCGCGTGTGGGTTACCACTGTATCGGCGCGAAGGTCAATTACAAGCTTGTTCCGCTGAGCCATAAACTCCGAAGCGGTGATCAGGTCGAAATACTGACTTCAAAGAAGCAGCGCCCCAAGGAGGACTGGCTTCATATTGCCATCACTCCCAGTGCCCGGCAGAAGATTAAGAACGCACTGCGCGAGGAAAAGAAGCAGATTGCCGAAGAGGGTAAGGAGATGCTGCGCC
Source organism: Flavobacteriales bacterium (assembly GCA_947456965.1). GTDB lineage: Bacteria > Bacteroidota > Bacteroidia > Flavobacteriales_D > Sanyastnellaceae > CANGTU01. Next base: position 16,971 of record CANGTU010000018.1, on the reverse strand, counting down.
GGCGTTTTGCATCCTTGAAGGTAGAATGGCTGAGTATCAACCTCGATGAGATGGTGAAGTACTATGACACTGACACCACACTGGATCTGTATTACCGCATTGCCAAGGGAACCATTGACCTCAAGAAGCTGAGAGGGTTTTCGCTGGAAAATGGTAAGATCCGCTTTCAGCGAAAGCAGGAGGAGAAGCAGCCGGAGACCCGCATCGTGTCCACGGCGCCGGCAAAGGGCGAGGCCTTGCTCATAGGAGATGAAAGACAAAAGGTAGACTATAGCCTGGCCGCATGCTGCAATCCCATCCCCGGGGATGAAGTGTTCGGATTCATTACCGTGAATGAGGGCATCAAGATTCACAGGACCAATTGTCCCAACGCACAGGAACTGATGAGCAAATATGCTTACCGCGTGATCAAGGCACGCTGGAGCAGCAAGGAACTCGTGCAGTTTGAAGTGGGCCTGAAGTTTTCCGGGATTGATGACGTTGGACTCGTGCAGAAGATTACCAATATCATCTCCACGGACATGAACGTGAATATGAAAGCCATATCGTTTGAAGCCAATGATGGCATATTCGATGGGCAGGTGCGTGTGCTGGTGCACGATACCAATCACCTCAACATCCTTATTGACAGTCTTAAATCAGTAGAAGGTGTGCTCACCGTGGACCGGATCCACAGTGAATTTGACTGATCACTTGCCGCTCTCCGGTGATTTCCGACGACCGTAGAAGTTGAGTGAGTGATGCATGATCTCAATACCGAAGATCTGTTCCAGCGTGGCCTTGATATTCTGGATTCGCGGATCACAGAACTCAATCACCTCACCCGATTCAGTGAGAATGATATGGTCATGCTGCTGGTTCTGAAAGGCCCGCTCGAAGTGCGCCGTATTTTGCCCAAACTGATTCTTGCGCACCAGATTGCTATCCAGAAGAAGCTCAATAGTATTGTAGAGTGTAGCCCGGCTTACAGAGTACTTCTTTTCCTTCATCATGGTGAAAAGCGTCTCCACATCAAAGTGTCCCGGAAACGCGTAGATCTCTCGCAGGATAGCAAAGCGCTCCGGAGTCTTCCGGTGCTTGTTGCGCTCGAGATACGAGGTAAAAATGGTCTGAACCTTTTCCTGCAATTCCGCCTCTGACATGGTCCAAAAATAGCACAGCGACCCCTTTTCACCGGTAAGGTTCGGCCCTGACCGGGATGCCATTTGCCGATACCTTACTTTTGCGCTTTACCACGCGACCATGGCGACTAACAAAGTCGATATCCTGCTCGGCCTGCAATGGGGTGATGAGGGCAAGGGCAAGATTGTAGACGTACTCACCCCCCGGTATGATATCGTAGCCCGCTTTCAAGGCGGACCTAATGCCGGACATACTCTGGAGTTCAATGGCACCAAGCACGTGCTCCATACCATTCCAAGCGGCATATTTCACCCGAACGTGATTAATCTGGTGGGGAATGGAGTAGTCATTGACCCTAAGGTCTTTGCTCAGGAAATCAGCAAACTGACAGCTAAGGGTGTTGACGTTAAAAGCCGGCTTTATATATCGCGGAAGGCCCATCTCATCCTGCCCACACACAGACTGCTCGATGCTGCATCAGAGGCTGAGAAGGGCAAGTCCAAGATTGGATCTACCCTTAAGGGCATCGGGCCGGCCTATATGGATAAAACAGGCCGCAACGGGCTGCGCATCGGTGACATCTTCACCCCAGACTTTCGTGCCCGGTATGATGCCCTCGTACAAAAACACAAGCGCCTTCTCTCCATGTACAACTTCGAATACCAACTCGAAGAACATGAAGCAGAATGGATGGAAGGCATTGAATGGCTACGCGGGCTGACCATGGTAGATAGCGAGCATTTCATCAACAAGGCCCTGGATGCAGGCAAGCGCATTCTGGCCGAAGGCGCGCAGGGTTCATTGCTCGACATAGACTTCGGTTCGTATCCGTTTGTTACTTCCAGCAATACGATCGCAGCCGGCGCATGCACCGGCCTTGGCATCGCACCCAACCGGATCGGCCGCGTGTTTGGCATCTTTAAAGCATACTGCACCCGCGTGGGCAGCGGCCCGTTTCCCACAGAACTGCACGATACTACAGGCGAAGAAATGCGCCGAGTAGGTAACGAATTCGGTTCCACGACCGGCAGAGCCCGTCGCTGCGGATGGATTGACCTTCCGGCATTGCGCTATGCATGCATGATCAACGGCGTGACGGAGCTTTTCATGATGAAAGCCGACGTCTTGAGCATCTTCCGCACCATCCGGGCCTGCACCCATTACGATACGACTGAAGGGCGCATGGACTACCTTCCATACGACCTGGAGGCCCTGGACGTCCAGCCGGTATATGCCGACCTTGAGGGATGGAACCGGGACCTCACGGCCATGCGCGAAGACCAGGATATACCGCAGGCCCTGATGGATTACATCACCTTTCTGGAAGACCAGCTTGACCTGCCCATCCGCTACGTATCGGTGGGGCCTGACCGCACCCAGACCATCGAGCGCACTGCAACGGCCTGAGCTGGCCTTGCATGCTTTTTGAAACGCCCAACGGCATGATCCCACGCGCCACCCGTATCGTCCTCCTTTGCTGTCTGTTGGCGGTGACCTCGGCGCACGGTCAGGAAACCCCGCGCAAGCAGGTGAAGCTCGTGCATGCCGATGCTATTCTCTTCGACAAGAGTATCGTGGATGCCCAGCGACTTATCGGGCACGTAAACCTCCTCTATGAAGGCACCACTTTTCTCTGCGACAGCGCCTATCTCTATGCCAACCAGGACTTCGATGCATTCGGCTACATCCGGGTGAACCATCCCCGTGGTTACTCACTCACTGCAGGCAGCATGTTCTTCGACAAGAAGACACAGACGGTTCTGTTCCGGGAAAACGTGGTCATGCAGGATGGTGAAATGACCCTGGAGAGCAGTCAGCTCACCTATGACATGCGCGGGGAAACTGGTCGCTACACCACGGGGGGCAAGATTGTATCGCGACGAAATAACAACGTACTCACAAGCCGGCGCGGTACATACTCGGCCCGCGACAAGGTGTTTTATTTCCGCGATGAGGTGGTACTCACCAATCCTGACTATACCGTCCTGTGTGACACCCTGCACTACCGTGAACTCACCGAAACTGCCTTTTTTCTGGGACCTACCCAGATCACCTCTGAGGACACCCGCATCTATTGCGAAAACGGCTGGTACAACACGAGGAAGGATATTTCCCAGTTCAATGAGCATGCGCGCATTACCAGCGACAAGACCGTGCTCACAGGCGACAGCATTTACTACGATGGCAAGGCTGGGCTCGGAGAAGTCTTTCGCCGCGTAACCATCCGGGACACCACCAGCTCCTTCATTGTTCGAGGCAACTACGGCAGGCACATCAAGGCTACAGAGACCAGTCTCGTAACAGAAAAAGCGCTGCTCATCCAGGTAGAAGGCCAGGACTCCCTCTTTATGGCTGCGGATACCTTGCTCCTCGTGCCTGATTCAGCCGGCAAGCAGTTTATCCGTGCATTCCATGATGTGCGCGTGTTCCGGGAGGATCTGCAAGGCCTGGCCGATTCACTCACTTACTCGGAGAGCGACTCGCTGCTGATCTTGTTCAACCAGCCGGTGCTGTGGAGTCAAGGCAACCAGATCACGGGCGACACGATCAGGATCCGCACATGGAAAGGCACCATTGACCGCATGATGGTTGATGGACAGCCGTTCATTGTATCCGAGGCCATCGCATACGACTCGACGTATACCGGTCAGCGGCGGTATAACCAGATCAAAGGCCGGCATCTCGTGGCCCGCTTCAGCGACAACCAGATTCGTCGGGTGCGGGTTGAAGGCAACGGCCAGCTCATTTACTATCCTGCCGAAGAAAAGGAGGGAAAGGCGAGTCTGATCGGACATAACAAAGGAGAATGCAGTGACCTCGACATCACCATTTCCGGTAACCAGATTCGCAGGATCAATCTCATCCGGGAACCCGATTCGGTTTTCACACCGATCCAGATGGCGGTAGATATTACACCTGAGCTGGAAGGCTTCCGATGGATCGGCCATCTGCGGCCCCGACGGGAGGATCTGTAGTTTCAGGCGTGCCCGAACCGAGCAGTTCAGGCGTGTGCGGCACCGGCAAACAGCGGAAACCGTTCCATATACCCGGCGATTTCTGATCGGATACCAGCAATTCTGTCTTCCCGGCTCCGGTTGATCAGCACTTGGTCCATCCACTCCACCACCAGTTCCATATCCTCCTCACGCAGTCCCCGGGTGGTAAGTGCCGGTGTTCCAACACGAATGCCCGAGGTGACCATCGGAGACTTGTCATCGTAGGGGACCATATTCTTATTCACGGTGATATGCGCCATACCGAGCACCTGATCGGCCTCTTTGCCAGTAATGCCCTTATTCCGCAGGTCGATCAGCATGCAATGATTCTCCGTGCCACCACTGACAATCTGGTAGCCCCTTGCTGTCAAGGCCGCTGACATAGCCGCAGCGTTGCGAATAACCTGCTGACCGTACTCGCGGAAAGAAGCGTCCAGTGCCTCGCCGAAGGCCACCGCCTTGGCTGCAATCACATGCTCCAGCGGACCTCCCTGCATTCCCGGGAATACAGCGCTATCGAGCAGAGATGACAAACTTCTCAACTCGCCTTTGGGCGTCTTCAAGCCCCAGGGATTCGGGATATCCTTACCGACGAGAATGATGCCGCCACGCGGACCGCGCAGCGTCTTGTGCGTAGTCGAGGTCACAATATGACAATGCGTGAGCGGATTATTCAGCAGCCCCTTTGCAATAAGTCCTGCCGGATGGGCGATATCTGCCAAGAGCAGCGCACCCACCTCATCGGCGATGGCCCGAAAGGCCTGATAGTCCCAATCGCGGCTGTAGGCTGATGCACCGCAAATGATCATCTTAGGGCGCTCACGCAGCGCGGTTTCGCGCACGGTATTCAGATCCACCCGGCCTGTTTCCCGATCCACCCCGTAGAACGTTGCCCGGTATAACTTTCCCGAGTAATTTACCGGAGAACCATGTGTCAGGTGGCCTCCCATGGACAGATCCAACCCGAGGATGGTATCCCCCGGCTTGAGGCAGGCCAGCATTACCGCGCTATTGGCGCCGGCACCGCTATGGGGCTGAACATTGGCCCACTCCGCACCGAAGAGTTGCTTCAGCCGGTCGATGGCCATCTGCTCGACCTCATCCACTACTTCGCATCCCCCGTAATAGCGACGGCCTGGAAGACCTTCCGCATATTTATTGGTGAGCACTGAGCCCATGGCCTCCATGACCTGAGGGCTCGCAAAATTCTCTGAGGCAATCAGTTCGACACCCTGCACCTGTCTGCGATGCTCGCGGTCGATCAATGAAAAAACGGCATTATCGCGCATGTGAAAAGATTGGATGGCGAAGGTAATCAGAGCACACCCGGGTGCAACCGGACGAGCAGCAGCAACATGGCAGCGGGTCCGGTTGTTTATCTGAACTGAATTCACATAACAGAGAACGCATGGGCCCATCGAGCGAAAGCTGTTTGATCTCATGGGTTATTCAGAAAACGATGGAGCACATTAACCTATTTTTAGCACATGGCCTTAGATACGCTGCTCCTTGAACCGTGGGAGGTGGATGCCCTCTGGCTTGTCCTGGCCTTCATGAGCGGCATGGCGTCACGGTGGCTTAATCTTCCCCCACTCATCGGCTTCTTGTTTACTGGATTTATGCTGGGTATTGCCGGCCTCACCACAGGACGCGTGAGCGATATCGTGCATGCCTTGTCAGATCTTGGGGTACTGCTCCTGCTCTTTACCATCGGGCTCAAGATCAAGGTCAGAGAGCTCCTGCGCTCCGAGGTCTGGGCCACGGCATCCATACACATGGTGCTCACCATATTGGCTTTCGGAGGTATCCTCTTCGGCTTGTCATTTCTTGCTGCTTCGGTTTTCGGCCAGTTAACCGTTGGCTCCTCCCTGCTCATTGCGCTGGCGCTCAGTTTTTCGAGCACCGTTTTCGTGGTCAAGGTTTTGGAAGACAGAGGCGAGCTCCAATCCCGCCACGGCCGGATAGCCATTGGTATGCTGGTAATTCAGGATATCGTGGCCGTGCTGTTTCTCTCATTTGCAACCGCATCACTTCCCGGGTGGGGTGTGCTGCTGCTGCCACCGGCCCTGCTCATTGTCCGATATGTTCTCGGCAAGTTGCTGGACCTCTCCGGACATGGAGAGTTGCTCACCATTTTCGGTTTTTTTGCCACCCTCATCGGCGGAGCCGTGTCCTTTACACTGGTAGGACTCAAGCCCGGCCTTGGAGCCCTGGTGATGGGTATGCTCATGGTGAACCATGCCCGTGCGGATGAGCTCTACGACAGGATGATGGGCTTTAAGGATTTTTTCCTGATTGCCTTCTTCCTCAGTATCGGTCTCTCGGGTGAAATCACGGCCAAAACCTTATGGCTTGCCCTCGCCTGTCTCGCCCTCCTTCCACTTAAATCACTGCTATTGCTGGTCGCTTTCCGGTGGGGCAATATCCGGGCTCGCACAGCATTCCTAACGGCAATCAGCATGTCCAACTACAGTGAGTTCGGTCTCATCGTAGCGCTGGTAGCTCTGCAAGAAGGGCTGATTCCGCACGAATGGATGGTGGCGCTGGCCCTTGTGATGTCCATGTCATTCCTCGTGGGAGCTCCACTGAACCGCTATGCCCACCGGATATACAGCCGATTCAGAATACCACTCCGGCGACTGAACAGGGAAGAACTCGTGCAGGAGTTCGCTCAAAAGTTCGGGCCTGCACGATTCATGGTAGCTGGAATGGGAACCGTTGGCCTTCCCACCTATCAGTACCTGCGTGAACAGTATGGTTTGGATGTGTGCGCGGTAGAATTCCATACAGAGCGGGTTGAAACCTTGAGCAAACAGGGTGTTCAGATTTATCAGGCAGACGCTGCCGATCCCGTATTCTGGGAAAGTGCTGACTTGCGGGGTCTTGAAGTCGTGTATATCGCCATCAGTGATTTTGAGTCCGTCAGACAAGTCCTCCGGGCGATGTCAGTCCTTCCGGAGCGCACCTTTCGCGTCGCCGCCATGGCCCATTATGAAGACCAACGGGATGAACTCCTGGGGATGAGTGTTGATTTTGTCTATTGTTACAAAGATGAACTCGGGCGCTCCTTTGCCCGGGAATTTCTGGAGCCCGCCTGACCATGAAGCATTCCACCTCACCCAACCGACTTGCAGCCAGCACATCTCCCTATCTCCTCCAGCACGCGCGAAATCCCGTGGACTGGTATCCCTGGTGTGATGAAGCGTGGGATCTGGCCAGGCGGGAGGACAAACTCGTGCTGGTGAGCATAGGCTACAGCGCTTGTCATTGGTGCCATGTGATGGAGCGCGAGGTCTTCGAGAAAGAAGAAGCAGCGGAGGTCATGAATGCGCATTTCATCTGCATTAAAGTAGATCGCGAGGAAAGGCCGGATGTTGATCAGGTGTATATGACAGCGCTCCAGCTCATGACCGGACATGGTGGCTGGCCGCTGAATGTCTTTTGTCTGCCCGATGGTCGTCCCGTATACGGCGGCACCTATTTACCCCTCGACCGCTGGCTTTCTGTTTTGGAACACTTGCATGAACTGCATCGCAACGAGCGCGGAAAGGTCGAAGAGTATGCGGCTCAGCTCGCTGAAGGAGTTCGGCTCACTTCGGTGGTGGAACCTGCAGCAGAGTTCCATGCGGATGATGATTGGATCATGCGGGTGGTGGAGCACTGGAGAGCCTATTGGGATCGCGAGCGCGGAGGAGCGCGCAAAGCACCCAAGTTTCCTATGCCCACCAATCTCGATTTTCTGCTCGACTATGCGTTGCTTTTTCACGATGAAGATGCCCTTGGATTCGTTCGGCTGACTTTGGATGAGATGGCCCGCGGAGGTCTGTATGATCAGGTGGGCGGGGGATTTGCCCGGTACAGTGTTGATGCCGGTTGGAAAGTACCTCACTTCGAGAAGATGCTTTACGACAATGCACAGCTGGTGGCCATTTACAGCAAGGCAGCTCGGGCAACAGGATCAAACCACTACATAAAGGTCGTACACGAAACCATGGAATTTGTGCTGCGCGAACTGACCTCGCCTGAAGGCCTCTTCTGGTCAGCACTTGATGCGGACAGCGAAGGCATAGAGGGACGATTTTACTGCTGGACCGATGATGAGCTGAAAGCCGCTTTGGGCCACTACTACGAAGATGCCGCGGCGTATTACCACGTGGGGCGGGAAGGTTACTGGGAACATGGGCTGAATATCCTGCTTCGACGAGAGGATGACCACTCTTTCGCTGCCTCCCGCGGACTCAATGCCGAAACCTGGAGTGCACGCCTCAGAGAAATCCGGAACCTCCTGTTCACAGTCAGGCAAGAGAGGATCAGGCCCGGATTGGATAATAAGTGCATCACTTCCTGGAATGCCTTGATGGTGGGAGCATGCGCAGAGGCTTGGAAAGCAACAGGCGAGGCCTCCTATCTGGAAGCCGGACTCGCGGTTGCCCGGCAGATTGCCGCCCTGCGCCAGGAAACAGGTCGGCTGCAGCGGCTCATGGTAGCGGGTGGTGGTCATGGACCGGCCTTCCTGGATGACTATGCCTGGTATGCCGAGTCAGCGCTTCAGCTGCACGCATGCACCAGTGATCCATTCTGGCTGGATGAAGCCAACGATACCATGCTTTTCGTTTTGGAGCGCTTCAGTGATGATGCCACGGGCCTATTCTGGTTCACTGAAGAGCAGGGCGAGCAGCTCTTCAGCCGGAACATGGATATTGCTGATAACGTCATCCCTTCGGCCAATTCATCTTTGTGTCGCACACTCTTTCTCCTTGGTCATTATCTCGACAGGCCTTATCTCATAGCCCGGAGCAGGAAGATGCTTGATGCTATTCAACCCAGAGTGGATTACGGTGCCTCCTGGTCCAACTGGCTTGTGGCGTTCCTATGGCACACCAGACCCTTTCACGAAGTTGTGGTGCATGGCCCTTATGCGCAAGATGCCTGGAGCGAATGGCACCTGCACTATGTGCCCAATTCTTTGCTCGCCGCTTCCACAACCGAGCGTTCATTGCCTCTTTTCAGGGGCCGTTTCAGTGCGGAGCCCACCGTGTATGTTTGCTCCGGGAACCAATGCCAGGCGCCGGTGCGCAGCATGCAGGAAGCCCTCAGAACCATCGGATGAAGAACGTCACCTTACTCCTGGCCATGGCCCTCTGCCTGTGCCAGCCTGAAGAGCCTGCAGCCCAGATCATTGATAACCGGCTGGGCAATGCCTTCAGCGAAGAAATGTATTTCAATCAGGAGTTTCTTTGGCAGAATAAAATCAAGACCATACAGGGCATCGTGTCGGTAAAGCGTCCCGGACGCACCATCCAGCCCCTCCCCGATCAGATCGTATTTCACTTCAATGAAGTAGGATTGCTGAAGGCCTTTGACAAGGTTACCTCGGTTTTGCATCTGGTGGACAGTCTGAGGGTAGAATACAAGCGCAATGATCTGGGCGAGGTAGAGCTCAGGCGAGAGACAGGGTCCCGGGGCATTCTCACCCAATCCGTCCACTATGACGATCAGGGTCGGATCAAGCGGATTGACTTTGGTAAATCCGAAAATCAGTCTGCCGATCCAGCAAAACTTGAGCCCGGGAAGATGATCGTAGTCAATTCCGAGTCATATGAATACTACCCCGCGGGGACTCGGGACGTGCGCCGGCGCGCATTCAACAATTACGGCCTCTTTTACAGCGAGCGCACAGTGATGCGCGACTCGCTCGGTTATATCACCCGCGAAGTGGAGGAGCTCGTCATGAGCGGCAGAACCATTACACGGACCTATCGCTACAACGACAAGGGCTGGATTGATGAGATCATCCAGACCGATAATCAAGGCAGCGCGGAGAAAACCGATATTTTTTACTACGATCCGCTGGGTAACCTGCAGAAAGTAGAGTATTACCAAACCAGGGAACTCACCCGGGAGATAGAGGTCCTGTACCTCGAGAATATGCTCGTGGAGGCCCTGATTGACCATGATGTTCAGAGCGGTGACATCCGCATCACGAAGTTCGCATATGAATACCACCCATGATGCGTTACCCCGTCATGCACCGGCTTATCCTCGTCCTCATCCTGTTTGTTCTGGCCCTCGGCGTGGACGCACAGAAGCGCCCCCGACGCCAGAAGGGGAATGATGTTCAAACGCCTGAAAATGCCCAGGAGCGCGAGGCAGCCAAGCGAGCCGAGACCGAGGCTTCATATTCGGAGAAGCGCACCAGCCATCTGGAAATTCAGGACAAGGCCACCCGGAAGAGGATGAAAAAAACCTTTCGCAAGGCTGAGCAACAGGCCCGGGGCAGGCAAATTCCCTGGTACAAGCGACTTTTCCGAAAGCGTCGCTTTTGATCCACCACTTTAGTAATCAACGCGTTCTTTTTGGTCAGGTCCCATTTATGCCCATGGACCTGTAAAAGAATGGGCCGAAAACGCCCGATTCTTTGAAGCCTGAGTAGAATTGCACCCGTACTTTTGGATGTGACCTGGCAAAATACCCGTGAGAATGAGGAGGTTAGGCCCTTAGCTCATCGCAGAGCCGCCCAAAAGGCAAATCATTTCTCAACGGGTTATGTTAAGGGGCGTTAAAAGCAGTGATAATTTTTATTTTAGCGGCCGCTTAATGACAAGCCTTGTTCCACATCCTTAACCCGTTGTAGTATGCAGAGAAACTTTTACCTGCTCGTCGCATTTCTCCTCCTTTCAGTGAGCCCGGTTGCCGCGCAGGTGTCGTCGGGAACATTGAAGGGAAAGGTCACCGATAAAGAGACCAAGGAAGCACTGCCGTTTGTGAACGTCGTGGTGTTCCTGAATGGTAATCTGGTGACCGGCGGAACCACAGATATTGACGGGGAGTATACCATCAAGCCGATCGAGCCGGGGACTTATGACATTCAGTTCTCTTTCGTCGGCTACCAGACCCAGACCATTTCAAAGGTTCCTATTTCAAGCGGGAAAATAGCCTTCGTAAATGCTCAGTTGAGCGCTGGTGTTGAATTGACCACCATCGAGATCGTAGACTATAAGGTACCGCTGATTGACAAGGACGGCGGTGCTTCAGGGGGAACGGTTACCCGGGAGGAAATCGCGAAGATGCCTAGCCGGGATGCACTTGGGCTGGCCAGCACAGTGGCGGGTGTGAACACCGCCGGAACGGGTGGCGGGATTTCCATCCGCGGTGCGCGCACCAACTCCACCTGGGTTTACATTGACGGTATAAAGGTGCGCGGATCCACTTCACTGCCTAAATCAGCACTGGAAGAAATCAGCGTACTGACCGGTGGTATTCCCGCGAATATCGGGGATGCTACAGGAGGTGTGATCAACATAGCCTTGCGCAGCGCCTCTGCCGAGTACAGCGGTGGGATCGAGCTGATTACCTCCGGCTTCACCAGCGGTGATCGCGGCGTTGGTCTTGATCGTTACGCCTATAACCTGGTAGAGGGCTCTCTGTCCGGTCCGCTCATCTTCCAGAAGGATGAGAACGGCAAGAAAGGCAGACCCCTGCTGGGCTTCTTTGTATCCGGCAATTACACCGACATTTTGGATGGCAATCCGGCTTTCGGTGGTGTTTATCGCATGAAGGAAGACGCGCGGCAAGCCATTCTGGCTAATCCACTGCGCCAGAATGTTCAGGCCAATGGAGAAGTCAACGGTGCTTTGTACAATGCTGACTTCCTAACGGCAGAAAGCTTTGAACAGAATCCGACCCGCATGAATGTGCGCAACCGTTCTGCCAACCTCGTTGCCAAGGTAGACCTGAATACCTCACAGAACATGACCATCACGTTCGGGGGAACTGCGGCGCTTAGTCGGGGCTATGACTTCGATTTCGGCAACATGCTGATGAACTTCGACAACAACCAGCGGTCAACCGAACTCGACTGGAGGGCTTACGCCAAGATCAGTCAGCGCTTCCGGAATGCAGAAGGAGGCGAATCAGCCTCCAGCAACCTGCGGAATATGTTCTACTCCATCATGGTGGACTATTCACGCACCTTTGACCGTCGCGAAGACGATACCCATGGTCGTTCCTTCTTCCGTTATGGCCACATCGGTTACTTCGATATTCTCCGTCTGCCCACCTACACTGCGTCCGAGTCTAATACTTTTTATGAGCAGAACGGTTGGCAGAATGTCAACATTAACTACCGTCCGTCCCCCTATAACCCTGACCTCGCGGCCGTCACCAATCAGTACTTCGACCTCTTTGAGACCAATGCTTACGTCAACGAAGTCCTCAATGGAACAGACGTTATCCTGACTGACGATCCTGTGTTTGACCCTATTCTGAATGAGGGCACCACGGAAATTGAGCAGATTGGGAATGACCCCTACTCCACTCTTGAAAATATTCAGGGCGGAAATGGCCTGATCAATGGCCAGCAGCCAGGTAATACCTATGCCCTTTGGCGATACATCGGTTCGCAGAATAATGGCTTCAGCGAGACCAATACCGGGCAGTTCCGTGTAAGTGGTATGTTCTCCGCGGATGCAGGCGACCATGCCCTTCAGGCGGGATTCGAGTTTGAACAGCGTCGTGATGCAGGATATTTCCTCGCTCCTGTGGGCATGTGGCAACTCGCACGCCAGTACGCCAACTTCCACAACCGGGAGCTCGATGAAAATAACCCGCAGCCCTTCAACTTCGGATCATTCACCTATGTCAACTATGGCAACCTGGTAGGTGATGGCCAGTTTGAGTTCGATTATAACCTCCGCACGGCACTCGGCCTTGATCCGAATGGCACAGACTTCATCAACACTGATGGTCTTGAGCCCGACTTCCTGACCGTGGATATGTTCGGTGCCGACGACCTGCTCAATCAGGGTAACAACCTCGTGACCTATTTCGGTTACGATCACAAGGGCAATCGCCTTCGGGGCCGCCCTACCATTGAAGACTTCTTCTCCGAGACCAAGACGCTTGGCAACAATACCTATTTCACCCGCCCGATCGGCGCCTTCGAGCCGATTTACATCTCCGGTTACATCATGGACAAGTTTGCCTTTGATGACCTGATCTTCAACGTGGGTGTCCGGATTGACCGTTTCGATGCGAACCAGTATGTACCGAAAGATCCATTTGTGATCAGCGAGGCCTTTACGGCCGGTGAGACCAATTTTGACCGGTTTGGTGCAGCTCGTCCCGGCAACATCGGGGATGACTTTGTGGTGTATGTTGATGATGTCACCAATCCCACCAGCATCACCGGTTATCGCGACGGCAACACATGGTACAATGCCGAGGGGCAGGTCGTTACAGATCCGTTTACCTCTGTGGCGGCCGGTGGTCGTGTCAATCCTTACCTGAAGGTGGATCCTAACGCACCACTTACCAGCGGTGCCTTCCGCGAGTATGATCCCGCTGTCAACATCATGCCGCGTATTGCCTTCTCGTTTCCTATTTCTGATGAGGCCCTGTTCTTCGCCCATTATGACGTGCTCACACAGCGCCCATTTGATTCCAACCGATTCAATCCGGCGGACTACCTCTACATGGAAAACCGCAACGTGCTGTTGAACAACCCCAACCTGAAGCCAGAGCGCACTGTTGACTACGCCCTCGGTTTCCAGCAGGTATTGAGCCGTTCATCCTCCATCAAGATTGAGGCCTTCTACCGAGAGTTGCGGAATATGCTTCAGGTGCGCAGTTTTGTGGGGGCCTATCCGAGCACTTACCGGGCATTCGATAACATTGACTTCGGTACAGTAAAGGGACTTACTCTCACTTACGATCTTCGCCGTACCGGCAATCTCTGGATGAAGGCTTCCTACACCCTCCAGTTTGCCGATGGTACGGGGTCGTCCAACCAGTCTCAGATCGCCTTGATCAATGCAGGACTTCCAAACCTCCGCAACGTAGCCCCTGTGAACTACGATCAGCGTCACCGGATCGTAACCACAGTGGACTACCGCTATGGCGAAGGAGCTGACTACAATGGCCCGGTCTGGTTTGGCAAGCCGATTTTCGAGAATACCGGGATCAACTTCATTGCCAATCTCGGCTCCGGAACACCTTATACTCCGCAGGTATTTCCGACGCCAATCACGGGAGAGATCTCTCCTTCTACTGAGGGTTCCATCAATGGTGCACGTCTGCCCTGGCAGTTCACCGTCGACATGAACATCGATCGGAATTTCTCGCTCGCCTTTGGAAAGGATGAAAACAAGAAAAAGGCCGCCAACCTCAATGTTTACCTCTGGGTGATCAACCTGTTGAATACTCAGAATGTGAACAGCGTATACCGGTTCACCGGTACTCCGGATGATGATGGATTCCTGGCTGCGGCGCAATACCAGTCGTTCATCAACTCCCAGAATTCTCCCGAAGCGTTCCGCAACTACTACCGCATGTTTGTCGACAACCCATTCAATCTGGGCCTTCCGCGCCAGATTCGCTTGGGTATACGCCTCGATTTCTGACCTTTTAAGCAAGCACGTTTTTTTTGACTCAACCATACGAGACGATGATCAAAGTAATTGGAAAAGCAACCGCACTCGCTTTCGCCATCCTGACCATGCAGCCTGCGCTGGCGTACAAGTACGTCACTTCAGGTAACAGCAATGGTGGGGCGCATCACGGAGAACAGGGCGATGAAGTCCTTCAGGACACTCGCTCCGCATCCTGCGCGCCTGCAACCGGCCTCCGCAACCTGGAGTGGAATAACGTAAAGGCGTTGATCGAAACCGGAGGATCGATGTGGCAGGACCGCGCTAATAGCCGGGCCGCCTATATCGTACCGAAGGAAGGGAATGTTTCTTCCATCTATGCCGGAGCGCTCTGGATGGGGGGGATTTCGCCCGACCAGCAGCTCAAGCTGGCGGCGGTTACTTTCCGTGCTGACGGGAATGACTTCTGGCCGGGTCCGCTCACCAATGACGGTACCGCTTCGGTGACTCCTCAGGTTTGTACGCAGTATGACCGGTTCTTCGTGAGCCTGCGTCAGGACAGCCAGCGCCAACGTCAATTCTTTGACTGCGATGAGGCGGGTGAAGATGACTGCATCGAGAACTATGCGATCCCATCGTATTTCTTCGATTATCCAGCCCTCGGTAACACCGCGGCAGGGCAGGATCTTTATCTGGCGCCGTTCTACGATTACGATGGAGACATGTTTTACAACCCTCAGGAAGGCGACTATCCGTGGTATGACTTCCTCAGGGAAATCAACTGCTTCGAGCGCCGGCGTGAGGATCCCGTGCCCCTGTTCGGTGACCAGACCTTTTACTGGATCTTCAACGACAAGGGTAATGCACACACCGAATCACAGGGTCAGCCAATCGGAATGGAGGTCCGGGCGCAAGCCTTCGCGTTCACATCCAATGATGAGGTGAACAACATGACTTTTTACAACTACGTGCTGATTAATCAGGGTAGTCAGACTCTGACCAATACGTACTTCGGGTCGTGGGTAGACGCCGATCTGGGAACATCTGTGGACGATTATGTGGGGTGTGATGTTCAGCGAGGTCTTGGTTACTGCTACAATGGTGATTCCTTCGATGAGCCAACAACTTCCTCTCCCGGTTACGGTTCCAACCCGCCGGCTGTGGGTGTGGACTTCTTTGAAGGCCCATATCAGGATGAAGATGAATTTGACAATCCGCTTACTACGGATATCATTGATGCTGATGACAGTCTGGGAATTCCCTACAAGGGTCTCGGAATCGGTTACGGCGATGGCGTGATCGACAATGAGCGCTTTGGAATGCGTCGCTTCGTTTATTATAACAACAACCCCGGTAATCCTATAAACGGAGATCCTACGGTAGCCATTCACTACTACAACTTTATGCGAGGATTCTGGAAGAACGGAGCCCGCATGAAGTATGGCGGAAATGGAGTGAGCGGCCCAGGCGTGCTTCAAAACGTGGACGCGGATTATATGTTCCCGGGAAGCACAGATCCAGTGGCGTGGGGTACTCGCGGTGTTGCTGTTCCCGCATGGAATGAAGTAACGGCAGGTAATGTGCCTGGCGACCGCAGATTTATACAGGCCGCCGGACCCTTTACCCTGAGCCCTGGTGATTACAACAACATTACCGTAGGTGTTGTCTGGGCTCGCGCAAACGGGGGAACTCCCTCAGAATCGGTGGATCTGCTCCGTGAGTTTGACGACAAGGCACAAGCCCTGTTTGACAACTGCTTCGAGCTCGTATCCGGCCCCGATGCGCCGGATGTAACCGTGCGCGAAATGAGCCGTGAGGTCATCCTCATGCTGAGCAATGACAATCCCATTTCGACCAACTATCAGGAAAACTACGGTCCCGATCAGGGTGGTTTTGATCCCAGCATTCCCGAAGAACTTTCTGACGGAACGCAACTCACAGATGAGCAGCGCTCCTACAAGTTTGAGGGGTATCTCGTGTATCAATTGGCCAATGCTGAAGTCAATCCGGCCGATCTCGATGACATCGGTAAGGCCAGATTGATCGCACAATGTGATGTGAGGAATGAGATTTCCAACATCATCAACTATAGCCGTGATCCGGATACTGAAATGATCGTTCCGGAGTTGATGGTTGACGCTTCTAATGAAGGAATCCGCCGTTCCTTCCGAGTCACCACCGACGCCTTCGCCCAAGGCAATAATCGTCTGGTCAACCATAAGACCTACTACTTCATGGTTATTGCTTATGGCTACAACAACTACCAGGAATACGACGTGGCACAAGAGCGTGGTCAAGATGAAGCCTTCCTCGCTTCTCGTAAGGGGGCTATCGGAGCCATCCCCGTGATCGCTGCCATTCCTCACGATGTAAAGCCGGAAAATGGTGGTACCACAGCCAATGCATCATACGGCACCGGAGTGTTCCTGACCCGCATCGAGGGCAAGGGCAATGGGCTGAATGATCTGATCATCACCGCGGAGAGT
>CANGTU010000017.1 GCA_947456965.1 Flavobacteriales bacterium | reverse complement strand
CGGCCTGGTGCAAGGGAGCACCCGAAGCGGTTTTTGCCCTCTGCAAACTGGATGAAGGGGAAGTCAGCCAGCACCTGGCTGTCGTCCATCGCTTTGCCGCACAGGGTTACCGCGTGCTTGCCGCAGCACGGTGCATCTCAGTGCCTGATGTGTTGCCGGGGGAGCAGCAAGGCTTTCGCTTCTCATTCGCCGGATTGGTTGGGTTCGAAGATCCCATTCGTCCGGAAGTACCCAAGGCCGTGAAGGAGTGCCAGGCCGCTGGTATCCGGGTCATCATGATCACCGGAGACTATCCCGCAACGGCGCGCAGTATTGCGGAGCAGATTGGCCTGGGGGATGGCGGACCGGTGATTACCGGAGCCGAACTACAAGGCATGGCTGATGAAGAGCTTCGGGAGCGGATCCGCCAGGTGCATGTATTCGCCCGTATTGTTCCCGAACAGAAGTTGCAGATCATCCGGGCGCTCAAGGCCAACGGTGAAATAGTGGCCATGACTGGCGATGGGGTCAACGATGCCCCCGCCCTCAAGGCCGCAGATATCGGCGTGGCCATGGGACTCAAGGGAACGGATGTGGCTCGGGAGGCCTCATCACTCGTGCTGCTCGACGACCATTTTGCGTCCATCGTCATGGCCATCCGTCAGGGAAGGCGGATATTCGACAACTTAGGCAAAGCCATGTCATACATCATGGCTATTCACATTCCGATTTTCGGACTGGTGCTCATTCCGGTGTTTAACCCCATGCTTCCCATTCTCCTGATGCCTTTGCACATCGTATTCATGGAGCTGATTATTGATCCCGTGTGCTCCATCGCCTTCGAATCGGAGCAGGAGGAGCGTGGCATCATGTCGCGCCCGCCGCGCCCACCAGCAGAGCGCTTCTTTGGATGGAGCAGCATGTGGCGGAGCATACTGAAAGGCGGTCTGCTGCTGGTCATGGTGACAGGAGTGTACGCCTTATCCATCCGCGAGGGCCACCCGGAGGAAGAGGTGAGAGCCATCGCTTTCTCCGCCCTCATTATCGGTAATGTTTTCCTCATTCTCACATCCCTTTCCGGCACTCGCAGCTTTCTCACCGTTCTGCGCGAGAAAAACTGGTCTCTCATGATTATTGTCACCATGGCTATAGCCGCCTTGCTGCTCACGATTACCATTCCCCCCTTGCAGCAAATATTCCATTTCCGATTTCCAGGATATTCTCATTTTATCCTGTCAATCGGTGGAGCACTGGTCATGTTATTCGTGCTGGAGGGATGTAAACGGGTGAGGAGGAATGAACACGGCTGATGGCCAGTAGTCCTTCTCATGGGTTCCTGTAAACATGCATGGTGATTATTATTGCAGTCTGTATTCGCTTCATTTTATTCTTATCCCAGATTATTTGATCGCTTATGAAATTCAGGAGACGCATCAAGGTCTTTCCCGGCTTTTCACTCAACCTTTCCGGATCAGGCATCAGCGGCACGTTCGGTATCCCGGGGGCAAGTATCAATGTGGGGAGTAAAGGGGCGTTCCTGAATACGGGAATTCCCGGCACCGGTTTATACGACCGCCAGCGAATTGGCGGTGCTCGCACTGAACGACGGAGAGACCATCCGCTGCCGGTAGAGAAAACCTTTGACTGGGATACGCCGGAGCACATCCAAAGCGCTGCTTTCGACGATCTGAGCAGTTCCAACATGGCAGAAATGCTGCGCCTGCTCCGTGAGGTGTATCAGGACCGCGTTGATCTGTCGGCTGAAATAAGCCGTCTCGAGCGACGTATCCGAGGAGCGCGCAGACTTCGCGTGATGGCATGCCTCTTTCTGGTGGGTTTTGTTGTTCCGTGGTTCCGCACCCGCATCTATGAACTTCGTGAAGACCTGGAAGAGACTCGCAAGCAGTGGGAGTCGGAGCGTATCAACCTCAACCTGGAGTTCGATGAGCTCATGTCTGCATTATATGGTGATTTTCGGTCCACGTTTGAGGACCTCATGGGAGTGGAACACTGCTGGGACGTCACTGCCATCTCCACCATTTCCCCCCATTCACACCGCATTCCAGTTCAGATGGGAATGCATGAGTTCCGCATCATCAAGTGCAACTATCCGGCCTTTCATTTTGAAAATGCGAATGGCGCAGATCTCTACGTGTACCCAGGATTCATAGCGCTGATCTCCCGGTCAAAGGAATTCGCTATAGTCAGCCTCTCCGATATCAAACTGGAATTTACCCGGGAGCGTTTCGCAGATAATCGGCCGGTTCCGTCGGACGCGAAGGTGGTGGAGATGACCTGGCTGCATGCGCGAAAGGATGGTTCACCGGACCGCCGATACCGCAATAATTACCAGCTGCCCGTGGTGGAGTTCGGATGCATCCGCATCACCTCCTCTACCGGATTAAATGAGGCATATTCCTTCAGCAACAGCGACAAGGCATGGGCCTTTGCCCAGGCATTTCACAAGTTTGCGGCTAGTGTGAAAAGCATCTCATGCATCAAAGAGAATGCGGATCAGGCGATGGCTCCAGAAAACAAGGAGAGTGCTCCGTAAAAAGCATGACCCCCGACCGGCACTGGACTCAGTCGCCGGCCATGAGCTTCGACCAGGGTTTCATGCCGGGATAGTGGCTCGCGAAAATCCGGAATACGGCCGCAAGGGGCACAAACAGGATCATACCCGATACTCCCCACACCAGTGCACCGGCGAAGATGGCCAGAAGAGCCACGAGTGTGTTCAGGTTGACGTGGCGGCCCACTACCCATGGAAAGATGAGATAGGCCTCGAGGTACTGAACCACACCAAACACAGCTATGATGCCCAGCGGCTGCATCATGCTTCCGGTGTGGATCCAGCTCACCGTGATGGGTAGCAACGCACTGATCACAATACCGAAGTAGGGAATGATAGTCATGATAGCGGTGATCATGCCATAGAGCAGGGCGTTTTCAACACCCAATGCCCATAGTCCAATGCTGTTCAGCGCTCCCACGCTTAGGTACACAAGGGCCATACCCCGGATAAAGCGGGAAAAGGTGCGAACACTGTCGGATATGGCGGCCGCCAGTGTGCCACTGAACTCGTCGGGCACAATGTCATGAAGGAAATGGACCAGCCTGCGGCGATAGTTGAGGAGCAGCGCGATGTAGATGGGAATGATAATCATGTCCACCAAGGCTTCTCCCGCAGCCATCAGGGCACCCCGTACCACGGTTACCGACTCCGTGCTGGCGCGGGCGACTATCTGACGAATCCATTGCTGCTGCTCCTGCTGGGTCCACCCAAGCAGATCTTCAAGTTCATGATGAAGGCGGTCCATGGAGGGACCAATACGAGGCTGCAACATTTCCCATTCGCCCAACAGGATGATGGCTTCGTAACTCAGCAAAGCAATGATTCCACCGAATAGAAGGACGACAAGCAACAAGGGTAGCAGGATGGACAGGGTGCGGCCAAGTCCGCGCAGCTCAAGCCAACGGGTCATGGGATAGAGCACCATCGCGGCAACGAGCGCGTACAGAAGAGGAACAAACAAGGGCTTTCCCACTATCAGAATGACACCCGTGCATACAACGATGAGCAACGTCCGGAGAAGGGGAGGCAATGACATGGATTCAGGTTATGCACAAAGATGGCTATTTCCGGTTGAGATAGCGCGATTAACGCGATATCACCTGACAATGGTGACCGTGCCACGGATTTCGGTTTTTTCAGTACGAGAGCTGGGGTATATAATCCGGAATACATACACCCCATCAGGGGCGTAATGAGCACCCCCGCCAACATTGCCGATCCAGTATTCATGGATGTCCGCAGTGTAAAATACCTCCATGCCCCAGCGGTCATACACCCACACTTCGTAGGCATCAACGTTCAGGGGAACAGGCTTCCATGCTTCATTCAGGCCATCGCCATCAGGACTGAAGGCATTGGGAACATATACCATGACGTCGCAGTCCTCCATCATGACTTCCACGCTGTCCATTGCTGTTCCGCACACATTGGACACCTCCACACTGTAGCTACCTGATTCCAATACGGAAATGGCCGGCTCGGTGGCTCCGGTGCTCCAGAGAAAGGTGGCATTGGCCGGATGTTCCGCATGGAGCATGATTTCGTTGCCCGCGCAGTAGGTGCGGTCGTAGCCGAGGTCGGCCACTGGAGCCGAGAGGGAAGTGATGAGCACAGCGTCTGTCGCCAGGCATACTCCCTCCGCCACGGATACGCCTACCGTGCCTGGAGCACTAATGGTAATCGAAGTGCCCACGGCTCCGGTGCTCCATTGTCCCGGAAAAGGAATAGTCAGGTTGATGGAGGATCCCGGACACAAGGTCTGTGACGGACCAAGATCGAACACTGGCAGCGGATCCACGGTGAGTTCCATGGAATCGGATAAGCTGCAATTGCCTGAAACGAGCTCGTAGCTGTAGGTGCCAGGTGACGATATGGCAATGGACGACCCGGATGCACCGGTATTCCATTGCACCTGTGCACCGGCTTGCAGAATAACGGACTCTCCCTCGCAGATGACCTGATCTGGCCCGAGGTCATTGGCATTTAAATCGGGAATATCCACGATAAACGGGAATTCGGATTCACAGCCCAAATAGGTATAATTAACAGCATAGGAGCCCGCCCCGTTGATCGTCAAAGTGGAACCTGTTTGTCCGGAGGGGAGCCATGTAGTGGTGAAGCCCACACCACCTGCATCCAGCGTGAGCGATTCGCCCGGACAGATGATATAGGATGCCTCCGGTTGGAATACATCAGGAAAAATCACAGGCAGCGCTATAGCAGTTGCTTGTGAAGTACAGCCATCGGAGGAGGTCACAGCAACGGTGTAGGTACCCGGTGATGCCACGGTGGCGGTTGGCCCGGAGGGCGTGGAAGCAAAGCTCCCGTCTGGGGTGTCCCAGAAGTAAGTAACCCCAGGCGTATTGACTTCAACCGTGAAGGTGCCGGTGCTTCCCGGGCACAGGTTGATGTCAGGCAGGGGAGTGATTTCCGGAAGCGGTGCGACCTCGACGGTGATCTGCTCTTCAAATGATTCTCCGCATATATTGACCGAAGTCACGGTGTAAGTGGTGCTCTGGAGGGGTGATGCCACCGGATTCTGGATGGAGAGGTCGCTCAATCCGGCAGAAGGAGACCAACTGAACGTGGCATCGGGTGGCCCGGCGGCAGCGACCTGAACGCTTTCTCCCGGACAGATCGGATCAGGTGTTCCGGTACCGAGGATGAAATCCGAAAGGCAGACGGTTTGGTTATTGAATAATCCGCCTGTGGAGCCGGTGAATCCCCAGGTCACAAGAGGATTGCCGGCAAAGACGCTGCTGATGAGATCCACCTCCGCCGAGAGTCTGAGCACACAATCAAACCAGCAGGATACAGTCTGCGCTGAAGGATCCCAGGCGATACGCACGTGGTGGACCTGCCCATCTTCAATATTGGCGCTGCCGGCATTGGCTTGCACGGGACCTGCCAGGTTGTTAGGCGATGAGTGACTGACGTTGCCATCGCGCAGAAAGGCGATGTGGTCCGCCGGCGGGTCATTGTTGTTTCCTGCATTGGGCGGTGAGTTCATGAAGGTATCAAATTCAATTCCGAAGGACGGGTCAAACCCCTCATAACCCATTCCGCCTCCGCCCGCGCCAATTGCCCCCGGACCAACGGTTTGAAGCACAAAAACCATCCCGTCAGCACCGTTGTCATCGGCATTGCCGAAGTTCATCTCAAACTCGAGTGAAAACGGCTCCGTAAGGTTGAGCATATCGGCATACCAGACCGTGCCGCTTTGCCAGGACAGATTGGGCGTCACAGCATAGCAATCGCCTCCAAGTGCTGCGGCATTGCCGTTGAGAAAATAGGTCTGAGCATGGACAGGGGACATGACCAGTCCCATCATCACGGTGCTTACTATCCTCAGCGTGTGCATCAAAAAAATACGATGGTGTAAAGATGACACTTTCCTCTCTGATCAGGTTGCAGCAAGCCAACTCCGGCTTATGCCATTTTTCTCCGGTTTCTTATGCCACGGGAGTTTCCGGAGGATCAGCGGGAGATGAGCACCTTGCGAACGGTCCCGCCAAACTCAACAAGGTAAGTGCCCCATGCTGCCGGCAAGGAGATGGGACGACTTCCTGGGCTGACTTGCTCCCGGTGAACGAGTTTGCCCCGTGAGTCATAGATGGATACCAGGCCAGATGAGGGAACGCGCAAAAGGATTTCGCGGGTGCGTCCCAAGGCCCAAAAACCTTCCGCACCTACCTCACCTACCGATACAAATGAGGGCACATCCACAGCATCCGCTCGCATCAGTACAGGTGCCCTGTCGGCAGAAGCATACATATCCTGCCACGCGTTGATTTCAGGTGTATTGAACGTGAAGATTTCGTCCATCCAATTGGGTGGAAGCGATTGATAATAAACTTCAGCGGTAACGGTGACTGCTCCGGTGAATCCCGAGGTGGGAATGTGGTAGTACACGACATCGGTGCCGGAGCCTTCCTGCGGATCGTGATTGAAGTCAGGATCGTTTACCCCATTCAGTACCATAATGGTTGAATCATACTGGGGATGGGATGTGGAGAAACCAGCAGGTACGAGGCGGTTATCCTTCAGATGAACGGCACCTCGCTCGAGCACGGTGGTTCGGTTGCCGTTGACATCACCCATGACCATTTCATAGATCTGAACCTGCTCAGCCGAGCGGACGATCTGATGATGCGGCTCAAAAGGCAGATTCTCGCCCACGGTGAAGTATTCGGAGTCGAAGCCACCGCTTCGGAATAGTTCGTTGCCCTCCATGTCTCGCATCACCACGTGCAGACTTGCCCTGCGGGCAGGATAGCCACTCGGGAGTTTATGCCCGGTGAGGTTACGCAGCTTGACCCGCACAAACACAGTGTCTTCTGTCCTCGAGAAAGCGGTTGTTTCCAGCGTCACACTTTTTTCCTGAAGATTGTCCAGCGTTGCGTTGATCGTAGCATTGAACTGGTCCTCTGTGGCAGATATGCCCAGTACATCGCGGTAGTCCCGCATAATAGAAAGCATCAGGGTATTGCCTCCCGCCATCGTGTGAAGCCCGAAAGGCTGTCTGGGCTCGGTGTCAAATCCGGCAGCCAGCACAACGGCTTGTTTGTCAAGCCGGGGAAGATGACATGACTGGCAAGTCACTTGATCCTCAGGATAAGAGCTGTTCAACCATTCATGCCAGGTAGCTTGTTCCACGAATTCCGCACCGGTGAGGTTGCCTTCAAGGTCCACTGTTTGGGTGACCAGCGAGTGACATCCTGCGCAGAGTTTGGCATCCTGAATATGCGGACCATATTCCGGAATATAATTACTGTAAAGGGCCATGGGGGTTACGAGCGGCCCTTCATAGGGACCATAGGCCACCATCTCCTCATCGAAATGAAGAAGACCGCTGTGCGACGCTACCTCACCCTGAGGAAGCTGCTGATGACAGGCAACACAGCTCACACCATCCAGGGCCACGCTGTCTTCCAGAAGCTGAGCCATGGAGTAATGGTCAAAACCATTGTGCATAGCTTCGAATGGTCCGAGTGGTGCATGGCATTTCGCACAGGTTGTTTCAATCTCCTCCTGAAGCTGCGGGTTGACGGCAAGCTCGTGGCTCACCTTGGCTCGCCAGAAGGGATCGCGCGCGCTATTGGCCATGATTGAACTGCGCCAGGCATCCACCACATTTACATCGTTCCCCTCTGCATCTACGCTGGCCAGACCCGCCGGATCGTGGCCATGGCAATGATCGCAGGTTCCGGCTGTGGCAAACAGGTCATTGGCCCCCTGAAAAAGGGAATCCGTTCCTCCCATGCGAAATGTAGGGTGAACAAAGGCGGAATTACGCCGGTTGGGCTTGCCCTTCCAGGCAACCAATGCCACTGCTATGCAGCAGAGGAGCAGGCCGACACTGAGACGATGATTGCGAATCACTGGCGAAAGTTAACGAGCAATTGCCTGAGCCCATCATGTCATAGAGCACAGTTAACCTGCTCATCTTGGAATTTCAGCTTTCCCTTGTTTATACCTGTTTATTCGCATTAAGTTATTCGTCGTTCAGCACAGGTCTTGATCAGTTCATGTTTAAACTTGTTCAATAAAGCATCAACCATGAGAACTCAATCTGTTGTTTATCCCGTGCTTGTTTTGATTGCACTGCTGGCAGCAGGTTGCGCGGGAAGTCTGTTGGTCGAAAAAAGACGTTACCAGCCTGGCTGGCATATAGCCAAACGAGGAAGTAAGGATGCTTCTGCCGGGCAGAGGGCGGATAATGAAGCCCGGCGCGCTTTGACTGCTGATCAAAATCCGCCTGCTGTTGATCCTGAATCAACTGCAGCAGCTGATGTGGTGGAGTCTCCGCCTATGTTTCCGGTGGAGGAGCTTCAGGCCCCGATCCCGATACAAACAAATGAATCCCGGCTGCCGGAAGCAGCGTCTGAACCCGTGAGCACCGGTCCGGAGGCAATTGAGCGGGCGCCTGATTTTCCGCTACGGGCGCAAAGCCTGACACAAAGCTCAAAGGAGATTCCCTACCTCCCTATGATTTTGGGGGCTACCCTCGCAATGGGAGCCGCTGCGGCAACACAAGGCAAGAGGATGCGCCGCATGTCGGAATGGGCTTCTCGCCATAAGGTGTTCTCGCGGTGGCTGCTCGCTGCAAGCCATGCGGGGTTGGGACTGGGGTCCTTGTTCGCCGGCTACCACGTTGGCTCTGAGGGCTACACAGCCTCAGGTGGATGGATTGAGGGAAGTATCGCGGCGTTCATTGCCTCGGCTTTCTTATATCCCAAAAAGTCCGGTACAGGCTTGTGGAAAGGAGGATTCGTGCGCCGCAAACTGCATGATCTGACGCTGGCTGCCACGGGGGCTGTCATGATGTTCAGTGCAGCTGCGACTGTTCCTGATCATACCCTCGGGCAAGGAGGCCATGCTGCGCCAATGGTGAGCAGCATGCTGTCCGATGAGGCTTCAGCCGGGACTGCTGAGCCGGCTGCCTCCTCATCAGAAGTTCATGCCCGGAAACCCGCTGAGGAAAGTGTTCTGTTGCGCATATTCATGAGCCTCCTGGCCATGGGGATATTCCTGTTACTGCTCTATTTTATATCAGTTCTCTCTTGCGAGCTCTCATGCAGCGGTAATGCAGGTCTGGCCTACGTCCTGTTCTTTGGAGGACTATCACTGCTCATCCTGCTGCTGGCGCTGACCTTCCGAAAAATCTGGAAGAGCCGGAAGCAGCCGGAGCCTGCCATGCCATAACTGCGAGCATCGTGTTTCAGTCGGTATGCGTGTATCAGCTATATAGTAAACCGGAGTAGTTCATGAACTCTTCTTGCCAACGATGTAACGCGCACCTACCGTCAGCCCAATGGCTGTCACAGGCAGCACCTGACTGGCGTGAATCAGAACGGCCGCAGCCAGGGCGGTTTCCCGGGGGATTCCGAACAGAGAAAGGGCGAGCACCAGCGCTGCATGAAACACACCGATATAGCCGGGTGATGAAGGTACGAGGATGCTGAAGTTGACGAGCACCAGCCCGATAACAGCCACCAGCAGAAGGGCTTGTTCGATCCCAATCGCACGAAGGCCAACCACATACACACTCACTTCGAGCGACCAGATGAGGGCACTCAGTCCGGCGATCGTCAACAGGTGGCGGGCTGAGTGGAGGAATGCCAGCGAGGCATGCACCTGTCCCAGCATCCGGCCTGCCGACTGAAGAAGGCGACCTGGCCTGTGCGCAAAGTACATGGCTATGCGGTCACCACGCAGCCCGATAACCGCGAGCACAGCCATCGTGCCGAGTACAAGAGGGACCATCAGCCAGATGGTCTTCTCAACCAGCGGACTGGCTTGTCGCATGCCCATGAATCCGGCAATCAGCAGGATCATGAGCACAAATACATCCATCACCTTCTCCAGAAGGATGGACGAGAGGGAAGCGGTGCGACTCACCCCGGTTCTGCGACTGAATGTCTCCATGCGAAGCAGCTCACCGCCACGGGCCGGTAGCACGTTGTTGCCAGCAAATCCGATAAACAGGGATTGAATAAAGATTCCATCGTGGGGGATGCTGAAGCTGTGCATCATGTAGCGCCATCGAATACTCCGCAGCGGAAAGGTGAGGAGGTAAATTCCCATCAGAGCAGGGATGAAAAGTGGGTTCACTTCCTGAATCACCCGCCAGGTTTGCCTAAAGTCAATGCTCTTGCTGAGCAGCCAGATGCATAAGACAGAGACGATGATTCCCGACAAGCCGATAAGGCGACTGGTAATCTTTCGGTTCATGAGGTGCAGACTGGATCGATGAAATCGACTTTCATGCGCAAAAACACGCAGCCGCTGATGGATAGATGGGACAGTATGTGCTCCATGGCAAAAGGGACAAATCTACTCCTGTGAAAGGGGCCGGCCAAATGAGGAAGATCCGGAGATCTGGTCATGAAAAAGAAGGAAAGCCTGCGCCTGTAAGCCGGGTTCTGTGTTCCCCGCCCGCTTGCGCGCGCATGGGTACCCCATCATTTATCTCTGCGACCTACCCTCCGGGGCCGGACGGGCCGCCCTCCACCTTATCTTGCGACAAGGATTCCCGGTCTACATGGTCTTACTGCCCGCAAGGTTTACCCAAGCCATAGCCGTCGCCAGCCATGCTGGTGGGCTCTTACCCCACCTTTTCACCCTTACCCCGTCTTGCAACGAGGCGGTCTGAGTCTCTGCAGCACTATCTGTTTCCGGTCAGTCACCCTTCCGGAACCCCCGCTTTTCACGGGGTGCGGCGCCCTGTGCAGCCCGGACTTTCCTCTTCCCTTCGGAAGCGATGAGGCAGCGCGGGCTTTCCCACGCAAAGGTAGCTACTCCTGAAGGCGATCCCTTCCAGGTTGGACGCCTGCGCGAAAAGGCCCTGGTTCATCCGGAGTTAAACCTTTTGGCAAAGGAGGTATCTTATGCCCGATGTCAGATCAGGAATTGCTGCAGCGCTTTCGCGACCCCCATACGAGCGGAGAAGGATTCCAGCTGATTGTGCGTCAATTCCAAAGACCCATCTACTACTACGTCAGAAGGATGGTGCTGGATCATGATGACGCCAACGACATCACCCAGTCCACCTTCATCCGCGCATGGAAAGGCCTGAGTGGTTTTCGCGGCGAATCACAACTGAGCACCTGGCTTCATACCATCGCTTACCGGGAGGCTCTGCATTTTCTGGAGCAGAAAAAGCGCATAGGTAAGGTTCCGGCTGATCAGGTCGCCCAGCGCCTCGAGGCTGTTCTTGCTGAGGACACCCTCTACACAGGTGATGATATTCAGCGACGGCTTCAGGTGGCTGTGGCTACCCTGCCGCCCCGACAGAAGGCCGTGTTTGTCATGAAATATTTTGAGGAAAAGAAATACGATGAGATTGCGGAAATCACCGGGACCAGTGTCGGAGCATTGAAGGCTTCTTACCACCACGCTGTGCAAAAGGTGGAGGACCATTTGCTCCGATATGCCCATCAATCCCCCCAGATGCCATGAGCCAACAGCCATTTGAGTCCTGTCACCTTGAGCACCCGGAGTTCAGGAAACATATCGTGAAGGAAGACCTGCAGGTGCCCGAGGGCTATTTCGATGCCCTCGCTGATCATTTATCTGATGCACAATCCATGACCTCTTCTGATGATACAACCAAGCCCGATTTAATTGTACCTGATGGTTTCTTTGAAGCACAGGAACGTGCGCTTATGCAACGCACTTCAGCAAGGGGCAGGTTGATTCCGATCGCCCGATGGGGTGCACGCATTGCAGCGGCAGCTATACTCGCACTGACCATCTTCCAACTGGCTGAGCAGCATCCGGGACCGCAGCGGGCTTCCGTTTTTACTGCGATGCTTAACGCTGAGCCCGTGACGACAGCGGACCTCGAATTTTTTGCCACGGAACACGAGTATGACGAGTTACTGAAGTCAACTCTTGCTGAGTTGTCCGATGACGAACAGTGGCTTATGATTCCCGACTCCTTGATTCTGATCGACATCGGTTCCTCAGAAAATGACAACTCAGAAAAAAAGACAACGGATGAAGGGGATGTTAAACCAGCTTCCACCGAAGCGACTCCCACATTTGAAGAACTTTCCCATGAGGAAATCATAGAATACCTGATGGACGAGGCAGAATGGAATTGGTAAGACAAATATTGAAAACAAAACACATGGCAACCTGGATGAAACAAGCTGGCTGGATTTGCATCCTGCTTTTGATCTCACTTGGAGCTCAGGCTCAGCGTGAAGGTGATGATGATGAAAAGCGCGAAGAGCGCATCGAAAGACTGAAGCGCGTATATATCACCGAGAAACTGGACCTCACGGTAGCAGAGGCGGAGAAGTTCTGGCCCATCTTTAACGAGTACAGCAAGAAGCGCAAGGATGTGCGGAGAAAAATCCGGCTGGCCCATCAGTCAACCGAGTCAAGCGGTATGACCGAAAAGGCGATGCGCGACCTGAATGCCCAAATCACGACCTTCCGCCATGAGGAAGTAGATCTGGACAGTGCCTTTATGCTGGATGTTCTGCAAGTGCTCGGCCCCGAAAAGGCAGCCCGGCTCGTAAAACTGGAACAGGAATTTCGCCGCGAACTCATGGAACGCATGCAGGAGCGAAGAGACGACCGGCGTTCGGATGGACCGCCGCGCCGCTAATGCAGGCCGGGTTGAACAAGATATAACCGGGCAACCTGGTGCCCCGGTTCAATGGTATCCGAAAGTCCTCAAGGGATAATACGGGCACCGGTCATTCAGCTCCCCTGGGGCTATTTCTGCAAAGCCATCTGCACCTGCAAGAGAACCATAATCACCCGAGCCATTCCAGTCCAGCATCTCGGCTTCAAAATCACGGTTCACCCGAACGGGCATGAGGAGAGTGAGCCTGGCGTGGCCACCAACCGGCTCACGCAATGCAATGCGCGGTGCCTCCGCCTCACGACGCAGAAATGGCCCTAAATACCGTGCAGCACAGGCGAGCACCGAAACGGGATTTCCCGGCAAGGCAAAAACCGTGCATCCTCCGCGTGTACCAAACCACATAGGCTTGCCCGGCTTTTGGGCAATGCGGTGGAAATGGCTGGTCACGCCCAGATCATGAAGCACTTCCGGCAGGAGATCATAGCGCCCCTTGGAGACACCCCCGCTGAGGATAAGCAAGTCGCAGGTATGAAGCAATGATTCCAGTTGCCTGCGCAACTCTCCGGCATCATCGCGCAGGTGGTAGTGCGACGGATGAATACCATACACATGAAGGAAGGCGTCCAGCGCAGGGGCATTGGATCGCCTTACCTGATGAGGCAATGGCTGTGCAGCCACGTCCACCAGTTCATCTCCTGTTGACAGGATAGCAGTGCGCGGCAAGGCATCCACCAGAAGCATTTCCTTGCCCACGGATGCTGCAATACCAAGCTCTGAAGGACCTAATCTGATTCCCGGTGATACCAGTGAGTCGCCGGAGTGGTGGTCGGCCGCCCGGACTTGAATGTGTTGGCCACAATGGACATCCTCCGAGTGAATGGTAAAATACTCGCGGCCATATTGCTCAGATTGTTCGACCTGTTCGTAGGGAATGATGGTATCCAGACCACCGGGAAGAATGGAGCCGGTCATGACTTCGATGCAGGATGGAAATACGCTGACTTGAACGGGTTCCACCCCTGCGCGCTGGATGCCGCGCGAGTGAAACGAGCGCACACCTGCGACAAAGTCGGCGTAGCGTATGGCGATGCCGTCCATCCTCACCTGATGGGCAGGAGGCATGTCGCGGTCGGCAATGATGCGCTCAGCAAGCCGTCGCCCCATTGCCCGATCGAGCGTTACGCTTTCCGCGCGCAATGAGGGGAGATGGGAAAACACCATGTGAAGCGCCTCGTGAGGTGTGATCATGCAGCGAAGATGCACGGATTGCCGGAAAGAAAAAAAGCCCGGCGGTTACCGGGCTTCCTGTGAATTCCTTAATGCAGTCGGCACTGCCTGGTGCAATCGGCCAGAGTTCTTCAATCTGATCCGGCGCGAGGACCCGATCGTAAAGTGCAATATCATCCATCAGTCCCGTCTAATATCTGCCGAGCTCCGGATCACCTAAGGCTGGCGATATGACGGGGAATGGACCATTCAGGGCTGCTTCCAGGAATCCCAAAGGAGCGCCTTCGAGCCCGGGCATGGCACCATTGTTTTTCCTCAAACAGCAGCCCACAGGATAGTGCTCCTGCGCGATCAGCAGTGGGGTATGGACCTCCTGCTACGTTGGGTGCCCCGTTGATTAATAATCCGATCAATTGGGCAATATCATCAGGTGACCGAGGTTAGACACCCATAACCGGCCGTACGGCTTGAAAACCCGGATAACCATGAAGATAAAGCTTATGCCTGCGATTACGGCTTTCCTCCTCGCCGGGATGGCTATGTGCACCGCCCTTGTGCAGGCACAGCTGGCGGGCAAGGGTGGGCATTCTGCCTGGCGGGTGGGCGACATTCTGTTCCAACAATCCACATCCGGACAGTGCGAGGCCATCCGTCTGGCGACAGGAAGTCCGTGGACCCATTGCGGCGTGCTGGTGGAGCAGGAAGGTGAGTGGTTTGTTTGTGAGGCGGTGCAACCGGTAGTGATGACACCAGTGGACGAGTTCATCCGACGTGGCAAGAGCCGGCCTGTGGCAATCCGGCGAATGGCTGCCGGACTATCAGATGATCAGGCCCGGATCATTACTGACTATGCCCTGGCTCACGTGGGATTCAATTATGATCTCGGATTCAGGTGGTCAGACGACGAGTATTACTGCTCCGAGCTGGTATGGAAGGCATACGCTGCAGCAGGAATTGAACTCACGAGCGCGAGGCCTCTGAAAGACTACGATCTGAGCTCCCCGGTGGTGAAAGCCATTATGGAAAAGCGTTATGGAAAGGATATTCCGCTTCAGGAGCCCATGGTCGCTCCCGGAGACTTGCTGCAATCGCCACTTCTGCTCGATCCCCTGGAAATTAACCGGAAGCGCTAAGCCTGATTGCGAAGCAGCTTGTAGTCGGCAATGAAAGTGCCCAGTGGTATGAAACTGCCAAGCAGAAGCCAGATGGTCATCCTGGTGAACGGCCACTTCCGGGCCGAAGCCTGCCGGAGTGTCTCGAAGATGTACAACATAAAGAGAATGCCATGCAGCATTCCCACAGATTTCACCAAAGCAGGATCACCGAGGATATACTTGACAGGCATGGCAATGCCCATAAGCACTAAAAGCGATCCTCCCTCTATGAATCCGAGGAGGCGGTAACGACCGAGTGAATGGTTGAGCATAGCAATCAATAACAGGCGTGATGATGGGACGTTCACTTTTTATCCTCCGATGGTGGCCATGCTTTCTCCAACCTCATGATTCCTTCGCCTGGTCTCGGCCTCAAATCCATTGGCGGGTCTGTGACCAATAGCCTGTACTATGGCACTCCGGATTTCTGCGATGCCCGCGCCATGGCGGAGCATAGCATGCAAATCCAGCACTCCCTCATCGTACAAACAGGTCTTGAGCATGCCTTTCGGTGTGATCCTGATGCGGTTGCATGTGCCGCAGAATGAGCGTGTGTAAGCGGGTATAATCCCAAGGGTACCAGGCGCGCCGGGAATCCTGAAGTTGATGGATGTGCTGTGGGGTTCATCCGGAATTTTTTCCAGCGTGGGAAAGTGCTCTCGGAGTTTATCCAGCATCACCTTCCAGTTCCACCGGATGGGCTGGTAGCCGCCTGATCCATTGAATGGCATTTCCTCGATAAACCGGATGCCTACCGGATGACGGGTGGAGAGTTCCGCTAACGCGAGCAAGTCTTCTTCATTCTTTCCCTCCATGATGACCGCATTGATCCGTGCCGGGAGTCTGACATGAAGCAATGCGTCCAGCGTTTCCAGAACCGGCGCGAGTTCAGCCCTTCGGGTCATGCGTGCGAAACGAGCGGCATCAAGCGTATCGGCGCTCAGATTCACCGAGTGGATGCCGAGTGACTTCAATTCGGGTACCCATGGCGCCGTGAGCGTTCCGTTAGTGGTAATGGAAACCTGCGGAAAAAGCCGTTCCTTCTGAATGCGCCGGATCAGATCCATGAGATCCTTGCGGAGAAAGGGCTCACCGCCGGTGAGACGGAGTTTGGTGATTCCCAGGGACGATGCCACCCGCAGCAGCACCAGGATTTCTTCAAAGCTGAGGAGCTCTGACTTCGGCACCCAATCGAGTCCGCCTGCAGGCATACAATACAGACAGCGCAGGTTGCAGCGGTCAGTAACAGCCAGCCTGAGATAGGTAACGGGGCGCCCGTGATTGTCGGTCAACATACTCGGTCACTCCCTTCCGGATGAGGAAAGGTCTGGCTCTGATCTTCACCCGGCCGGTCGACCGGACAGGAGTAGTCCTTTTCAATGGCGATGCGCAATGGCTGAGAGGAGCCATTTTCCTGTTCTCCGTAAATCCCCTCATCGGCTGATGTGGCCCATGTCTGCACTTGTTCAAGCGGAACACGGACGGAGATCGATCCAGCCTCTGACGAGGCTGAAAACACGGCAAGATGCCACGGTTCCAGCGCACAGATCAGCCGTTCAGCAGGGGAGAGGAGGCAAATTTCCTGCACTGTGCGGCCTTCTGACAACTGGTTGACCTCCGGTTGGGAGAGCCGGAGCCTGATGCTGTTGCCCCGGATGCGGATCTTCATTTCTTCAGGCCAATTTCGGTCAGACGCTCATCGAGGAACTCACCGGCTGAAATAGGCGCCCACTCCGGCTCTGTTCCCGCTGGAACACAACCCGGCAGGCAATCCAGCCGCATCTCACTGCGGGGATGAAGAAAAAATGGAATGGAATAACGTGGAGTATTCCATTTTTCACGAGGTGGATTGACCACACGGTGGGTGGTGCTCTTCAACTTATTGTTCGTGTGACGCTGCAGCATATCACCGACATTCACCACAATATGATCGGGCAGCGCGGTTACGGGTACCCACTCACCTTGTTTATTGAGAACCTCCAGCCCTTCTGCACTTGCTCCAATGAGCAGGGTAATCAGGTTGATGTCTTCATGCTGTCCGGCCCGAACGGCTGACTTGGGTTCAGACGTAATGGGTGGATAGTGTATGGGGCGCAGAATGCTGTTGCCGTTATGAATCTTGTCATCGAAATACGTTTCATCCAGCCCAAGATACAGGGCAATGGCACGCAGCATATATCGTCCGGTGCTTTCCAGATCACGGTATGCTTTCTTTCCAATTGCATTGAAGGATGGAAGCTCACCGACTTCCACATTTTCCGCATACTCACTGCCAATAGGATCGCCATCAGTAACGTACTGGCCGAAGTGCCAGAACTCTTTCAGGTCGCCTGCATTGCTGTCTTTGGCGTGCTCCTTTCCGAATGAGGTATAGCCACGCTGCCCCGCCAGCCCGGGCACTTCATATTTCTTCTTGGTTTCTTCCGGAAGGTCGAAAAATGCCTTCACCTCGTCATATAACGATTTTACGGTGGCCTCATCAATGAGGTGGTTCTTCACCGCTACGAAACCAATGTCTTCGTAGGCCTTTCCGAGGGATTCAACAAAATGCTTCTTTTGCTCGGCAGTACCGCGGATGAAATCCGCCAGGTCAACACTTGGAATTCCCATGTTATGCAGGCTCATATTCGATCGTTTTGATTGACCCGGTAAATATAGCCGACGATACCAGGGCATACGTTATACCCGGAATGGCCCCTCCGTTTTGCTGATGAAGCACCCGGGATCGACATCAACATTTTCACACTCATTCAGTTAGGATTTACTTCAACAGGGCAGATCACCCGTGTTGAACTTTTTACTAAAGAATATTAAACAAAATGATACGTGCCGGGTTTGTAATACTTCATCAACAACAATCAATCCTTCTACACTATGAGAAAAATCGTATTGTTTAGTCTCTTTTCGGTGCTTGCATCATTGCCCGGCTTTAGTCAGGCCCGCCTGCAAGTCATCCACAACTCACCAGATGCCCCGGATGTGGACATTTTCGCCAATGGTGATCTCTTCATTTCTGATCTCGCTTTCCGCGAGGCTACAGCATTTGTGGATGTACCTGCAGGAGTGGAAATTGATCTTGCTATCGCCCCGGCAGCTATCGGAATAGGTGGCGCTGTAGCCACTTTCGAAAATGTGACATTTATGGATGGCGAAACGTATATCGCGGTAGCGAATGGTATTGTATCCGGTTCCGGATACAACCCTCTGCAGCCCTTCACGCTCAGTTTGTTTTCTGGTGCGCGCGAAGAAGCGATTACGGGGAGCAACGTAGATGTGCTTGTTCTCCACGGCTCAACAGATGCGCCCATCGTGGATGTTGTGGAAGATAACCTCGGATTGACGCTTGTGGATAACCTGTCCTACTCGCAATTCGCCGGGTATCTCTCCCTTGATCTGGCCAACTACACCATCAACCTGACGAGCGATGATGGTACTGCGACCTACCTTTCTTACAATGCTCCTCTGGCAGCACTGAACCTGCAAGGTCAGGCCATTACAGTGGTGGCCTCCGGCTTCCTCGATCCTTCAGCCAACAGCAATGGTGCATCCTTCGGCTTGTGGGTAGCCCTCGCGAGTGGTGGTGATCTGATTCCGCTGCCCACAGCGACTGCGCGAATTCAAGTGATTCATAACTCTGCTGATCCTGCAGCTGCGCTGGTGGATGCTTACATCACAAGTCTCTTCAGTGGAACCACCAGTGTTGACAATCTCGGCTTCCGCCAAGCCACTCCATTTGTTGATGTGCCCGCCAACGTAGAAATTACGGTAGAAGTAGCTGGCCCTGATTCGGATGGACCAGGCTCTGGTCTGGTGACTCAGAATTTCACCCTCGAGGATGGAACTACGTATATCATCACAGCTTCCGGTAACGTAGGCACCGGATTCAATCCGACAGTTCCGTTCAGCTTTGAAGTGTTTGCGGACGCCCGCGAAGCAGCTCAAAGCATGAGTGAAGTGGATGTGCTCGTGCTTCACGGAGCAACGGACGCTCCTGCCGTAGATGTGAGCGAAGCTAATAGTGGCACTTCATTGATTGGAAATCTTCAATATGCTCAATATAGCGGGTACTTGTCACTTCCGGAAGCTGACTACCTGCTGGGTATCGCTCCAGCTGGTGGTTCGGATATCGCAGTCTTTCAAGCCCCACTGGCGGCCCTCAACCTCGAAGGGGCGGCGCTTACTGTGCTTGCTTCAGGGTACCTGAACCCCGCTGTGAATAACAACGGTCCGGCATTTGGCCTTTGGGTAGCTACGGCCGCAGGTGGAGACCTGATTCCACTTCCCGCGCACCTTATTGGTCAGCCCGCTCGTGTGCAGGTGATTCACAATGCAGCCGATGCTGCTGCCGCTCAGGTGGATGTTTACATCACTTCAGGTTTCAGCGCTCCGATTGCCGTCGACAACTTCGCCTTCCGCACGGCCACCCCGTTTGTTAGTGTGATCAGCGGAACCGAGGTCACAGTGTCCGTTGCGGGGCCCGACTCCGATGGACCTGAAGATGCCATCGCAACGTTTGACCTGACTCTTGCCGCCGGCGAAACATATGTGGTCGTTGCCAACGGAATCGTTTCAGCGTCTGGATACAATCCGGTTCAGCCTTTCGGTCTTGACATCTTCCCTGGTGCCCGAGAGCAGGCCAACAGCGCTGCCAACGTGGACGTGCTGATCTACCATGGCGCTACGGATGCTCCCACCGTGGACGTAGTGGAAACCGGTGTTGGCGCAGGCCAGCTCGTGGACGATATTGCGTACAATGAATTCGCAGGATACCTCGAGTTGCCCGTGAACAACTACGAAGTAGGCATCACCACGGCTGATGGCGGCACCACGGTAGCAACGTATGCGGCTCCGCTCGATTTGCTCGGACTGGATGGCGCGGCGATTACTGTTCTCGCCTCCGGATTCCTCTCACCGGCAGATAACAGCAACGGTCCTTCATTCGGATTGTGGGCGGCTCTCCCTACAGGTGGAAACCTGGTACCCCTGCCTGTTGTCATCAGCGTTGAAGAAACTGAGCTGGCCTCCGGACTGCTCATCTACCCGAACCCCGCCAATCAGTTCATTTCCTTGACTGGCACCATCAATCAGCCAGGCACTATGTGGGTTTCCATCGTAGATGCAAGCGGTCGTGAAATTTTGACCGAGTCATTGAACACAGACAGCGGAACACTGGTTAAGAACTTGGATGTGGCACAGTTGTCTGCAGGTGTGTACAACCTTCAAATCTTCAATGGGCAACAGCGTGAAAGCGTACGCTTCACGATCGTGAGATAGTGTTGCAAAAAGTTAGTAGTGATGAGGAAGTCCCTCGGTGTCCAGTCTCTGGCCCGGGGGACTCCTTTTTTAGGGATACTCCAGGAGGTTCATGCGAACCGGATGCCGTTGAAGCTCAGGATAGAATTCACTGATATCCGGTTCCCACACTCGGTGTAAAGCACCTCTTCGTTATTTTCCTTGCGCATTTGCTTGATACGTCCGGCGAGTTCCCGGATTCTTCCGTTGTCGGCAAACTGAATGGTAGCGTCCATATTCCAAGGTGGATTAGATGCTGCAAACCAACGCGATTCCTTTCACGGGTTGATTTGCTCCGGGTAAAGTCCCTATGACCCCGCGGTTAAGTTTAGGTGATGACCGACCATTGATTAGATTTACCCTGTTCGATGATTGCCCAGTCCTTCTATATCGGCGACATTACCCCGGCGCAATATGATGCCCGGCTGTCTGAGGGCTGGTTTCGCGACTGCATGATGATGTACCGCAGTGATCTGGTGGTGATGCAGGGCGAGCTCTTTCAGGTGGTGCATATTCGGGTACCACTGGATGGTTTTCGGTTCCGCAAGAGCCAGCGCAAGATCATGCGAAGAGTGGAGCAGCGATTCCGTGTAGAGGTAAAGACTCCGGAGATAACGGAAGACCACACTCGTCTCTACGCCGGACATATGCACCACTTCCGGGGCTTCGTGCACTCCCGCATTGAGGATATTCTGTACCGTCCGGAGTATGACCGCATTCACCTCAGGGAAATTGCGGTATTTGATGGCTCCCGTCTTGTAGCCACCAGCTACTTCGATTCGGGAACTTCGGGCATGGCCAGTTTGCTTGGTTTGTACGACAGGGAATATGCTTCGTGGAGCCTTGGCTACTATACGATGCTCCGCGAAATTCAATGGGGCATGGAAAACGCCGTTCAATGGTATTATCCGGGCTACCTGTTTGATCTGCCCAGTGAGTTTGATTACAAGTTGCGCCTCGGACCCGTGGAAACCATGGTGGAGCCCGGGTTATGGACGTCCGGATTCTGGCGCCCTGGTCACAGCAGAGCAGGGTTTGATATCCGACAGGCAACTCAAGTGCTCGCGTCATTCCTCACGGAGCGCAGGCTGCCTCATACGAAGCGATTCTATCCCTACTTCGCGGCTATCCGGATGATGAACCTTGAAGACCGGCTTTTCTCACTTCCCGTGTTCTATGAATTAATGGATGGTGATGTGCGCTATGCCGCATGCTATGATCCTCTGCACCAGCGATTCCTCTTGCATCAGGTGGAAGAAGCCATGGAGTTTGAGTCGCTGATCAGCATGCCTCTATCTAAAGAATACACGACCAATCCGGTGTATGAGACCAAGCTGATCAAGGTGACCTCTACGGTACCGCTCTTTCCCGGGATGCTTCCCGGTGATCAGCTCAGCTGATTATGATGCCGACCGGACAGTGGTCGGATCCTTCTACCTCATTGAGGATAAACGCGCTGGACAGTTGGCTTCGCAGAGCCTCAGAAATGAGTACGTAATCTATACGCCAGCCCACGTTACGCTCACGGGATTTGAAACGCGCACTCCACCAGCTATACCGGATAGTATCGGGGTGCAGGGCACGAAAAGTGTCGACAAATCCTGTGCTGAGGAGTTGGGTAAAGCCGTCAATCTCCCGCTGGGTATAGCCAGCAGACTTGTTGTAGTTTGATTTTGGATTGGCGAGGTCCATGGCCTGATGCGCTACATTGAGATCTCCGCAGAGAATTACGGGCTTCCTGGTCTCAAGTTGCTTCAGATAAGCCGTGAATTCCTTGTCCCAGGAGGTCCTGTAATCAAGCCTCACCAATTCCTGACCGCTGTTGGGAACGTAGGCATTCACAATGAAAAAATCGTCGAATTCAGCCGCGATCACGCGTCCCTCGCGATCGTGCTCGGCCATGCCCATGTCCATCCTGACCGATATCGGCTTGTGTCGGAGGAGGATCGCCGTGCCGCTGTACCCGGGTCGCTCGGCACTATTGGCCACGATCAAATAGCCGGTCAATTCGCGGAGCGCTTCACTTACTTGTTCCGGAGTAGCCTTGGTCTCCTGCAGGCATAATACGTCAGCATCCATAGCGGCCACACTTTCGAGAAAGCCCTTCTTCACGATGGCCCGGATACCATTGACATTAAACGATACAATCTTCATGCGGCCAAAGATAGTTGGGCTGCCCCTGCACTCCGGATTAGTCGCAACTCCCTGTATAGTCGTAGCAGCCCTTCCAGTCGCCGGTTTCGTTCTGATTGATATCAAACTGTCCGAAAGGCCCACCCAACATGCGTGATCCGCCATTGCTGATGCTGAAGTTGCCATTGGAAGGATTGCAGAGAAACGGCGTCTGCTGATTGATCATACTTTCCCAGTGATTGCCGTCATCATTTACATTGATTTCAGTATCCACCAGACAGTACCGGAAGGCATATTGCTGCAGTTCATCTTCTACCACATCAATGATGAACTCATCAAAGTCATTGAGAAAAGCATTGTTGCCATACATGATGCAGTTGCGAAAGGCACAGTCCACAAGTGTCCGTACTTCAATCTGTGTGTTGGACACGGGGTAGTAGTTGTTCAGAGCGAATGAAGGTGCTGTGCGCGTGCCATAAGACCAGTAGTTGGCAAACGTGCAGTTGTCCAACTGGTACTTTCCGCCGTATTCAAAGATGCCGCATCCCTCGCCACAATTGCCTGCCAGGATATTACGACCGCGGATATGTGCCCCTCGTCCCCACAGGCCGATGCCCGACATGTTCTCAATCCGCGTATTGGTGAGCTCCAGGGCGAAGTCATTGGTGCCGGTGGTATCTACCTGAATGCCCATTCCACCATTCTTGAGCACCGCATAGTCAATCACAGAGCAGGGACTACGGAAAATCCAGATGCCACCGCGGGCTACGCTGAGGATATCCGGGCCGGAGGTGGTTTCTACCTGCACATCAACCTGAATACCCCATTGACCGGGCAGATCAGCATATTCCGGCTCCAGCCGGTCACCCTGAAACACCACCTCATTATTCAACGAGCCCTGAACCAGCAGGCAACCTCCGTTGACAAATATGCCCGATCTGGCATGAGCGTATACCTGGGTACCCTCGGTAATGGTGAGGTTGCAGCCCTCACGCACCATGACAATGCCGTACACGACGTGCGGTTTGTCATTGCCCCACACTTCATTGCAATCCAACTCAAATAACCCGTCAAGCCCACCATGGAAATAGGCATCTTGCCCCCACGCTACGAGATCAACATCCTGCGTGGTTCCATTGGTCTCAAACAAGATGCGGTCCTCTACGATAAAAGGAGTTGAAGCATTGCCCGGATCGATGGTTACCTCAACGAACACAAAGACGCTGTCCCCAGCCCGGATTTCGATGTCACTGAAGGCAAATCCATTATCCCCATCCACATTGATTCTGAATTGAGAAGACGAACCATTCTCAAGTCTTACTTCATCAATTCGGATGGCTTCGCTGTGCGGATTGTACACCTTGAATACCTGGGTGGTACTGCCGATCGTGGTAAAGAGCGTGTCAAACAGGAGGGTATCCTGTGAAAAACGCAACAAGTCGGCCGGATCGGTGGTAAATCGCTCCTTCCTGCAGCTAATGAGTCCTGCCGCCAGCATGAATGCAACGGCTGCCACGAACGGCCTGAATGGGAGAAAGGGGAGAGGCATACAGCGCAAAGATGCGACGGGAACATGCTTCAGGGCAGAATATTGCCTTTCTGGCACAGGCTTACAGATACCACACATTCGCGTTGAAAACTTGCGGATGCTTCAGCGCAGGGATGGTTTTGTAATCATTCCTTTGCGTCCGTTGTGAACCTTTTACCATAATCATCCGTAAGAAGAGCGCAACGATTGACCAAAACGACCCGCTATGAGGACTACCACCCTATTCTCCCTCGGCGCCGTGGCATGCTTGATGGCTGTGCTGCTGCCCTCCTGTGAGGAGCGCACAGGCACCCATCAGGAGGCACCCGCTCTGGATTCCAATGAAGTTTCAACCTCCGGTACGCTAAGTCTGGAAGGGGAGATTATCTCCGTGCCTTCTCCCACCCAGATGGCCATCCTGCTTGAGAAGGCTAAAATTCCATTTGATGCCGCGCTGCTCAACCCGTTGCAGAATAAGTCTGTTTACGTGTCCGAGCTTCGCAAGGCCATGGCTCTCGGGGTGTATGGAGCGGATCTTTCTTACGCTGGCATTTATGAATCAGGACAGCTCAACAGCGATTACCTGAATGTCATTGGAGAACTGGCCTCGGCCCTGCAGATTATTGACCACGTGGATCCCAAATTATTCCGCTCCCTGAATAATTCGGTGGGCAACCGCGACTCGCTCCTGCAGCTGAGTGCAACATTCTACCGCGCAGGTGACAGCTATCTGGAAGAATCCCGCCGTCCGGATCTGGCTGCTCTCATGTTGCTCGGAGGTTGGTCAGAGGCACTTTATATCTCCATAAAAGCCGGCAAGGGCAATGCGGATGTGCGGGCGCGGGTAGGGGAGCAAAAGGATGCCGCCGCCAGCATAGAGCGACTGGTTGCGAAGATTTCCGATCCATCTCTTAAGCCTGTTCAAAATCAACTGGCCACTCTGGCTGAAGCATTTTCCGGCCTGCGTTCGGTTTACACCTATCAGAAACCAATCAACGACAACAAGCAGAAGATAACCTACCTCAGAGGCAAGACCACCGTGGAAGTGACTGACCAGCAGCTTGCCTCGCTGGACGAAGCCGTGACTAATCTGCGTAACCTCATTATCCGCTGAACATGAACAAGCTCCATCTGATTCTCATTTCGCTCTTTGCTCCACTGGCTATCCAGGCGCAATGCGATGGCACGGCTGCAAAATGCGCCCAGCACATTTCCGAACAGTATATCTCTGACGGGCAATCATACAGGGCCCTGCTCAACGGCCCGGATATCGCTGAGTTCCGGACCACGCTGTTCGGTGGTAACACATATCGGGTGGCTGCTTGCACTGGTGAAACCGATGGTGCAATCACCTTTCGGCTCTACGACCAGGACCGCAACCTGCTCTTCACCAGCGCAGACTTTGGCAATTCGCCCTACTGGGACTTCGTGCTGGAGAGCACCATGCTGGTTACAATAGAAGCATCGCTTGATGAAAC
Source organism: Flavobacteriales bacterium (assembly GCA_947456965.1). Taxonomy (GTDB): domain Bacteria; phylum Bacteroidota; class Bacteroidia; order Flavobacteriales_D; family Sanyastnellaceae; genus CANGTU01. The sequence continues at coordinate 33,880 of CANGTU010000017.1, read as the reverse complement.
CCGCGTGCCATCCGGGTGCGCTGTGTTGGTCATCGGGTTTAAAAAATAATCCTGCTCCTTTTCCATATCTGCTGATCAAAAACAACCATGAGCGCCGGAATTATTCGTGCCCTGATGCAGTTGTTTGCGATCATTGCCGGAGCGAATCGCTCATCCGGAAGGGAAATTGTTGCGGTATTTCTACGGCAGCAGCTCAATAAGGAACTGGTCAATCAATACCTCGAGCTCTACGAGGATTTTGCAGATAAATTTCACCGCTCTCGCAGCACTGCAGAAAAGAGGAACTCCATGGCCTCTGTCAAGGTGCTTCGCATCTGTAACCAGATCAACGAGGAGCTGCAGCAGAAGGAAAAGATCTTCGTGGTTGTCCGACTTCTGGAATTCATCTGTGAATTCAGCCAGCGCGAGAATCTCGACTGGGAGCTGGTTCAAACCGTGGCAGAGGCCTTTAATATTGAACCGGCAACCTTCCGGCGCCTCCGGATACTGGTGGAACAAGGGGCCGATGTGATTCCGGCTGATGACCAGTTCCTCCGTGCATCAGGTGAGAAGGAACAGCCAAAAGGGCAAAAGTGGTTTCACATCCATGAGCTGAAAGGTCAATTCAGGTTTCTCTGGCTGAAGGACGAAGGCCTCTGCTTCGTTCGGTATTTCGGTCCGGACGAGCTATTTCTGAATAGCCAGAACATTATACCCGGACGAACCTATGTGTTTGGGCAGGGCTCAACCATCCGGGGAAGCCGCATCAGTCCGGTGTTCTACAGCGATGTGCTCCGCGAGTTTATCGTGACTCCGGAAGGTAACAATATCGTTTACCGGGCAGAGAATGTATCCTACTACTTCCCGACCGGAAAGCAGGCATTGCACCAGTTTAACCTGGTGGAGGAAAGTGGTACTCTCGTGGGAATCATGGGCGGCAGCGGTTCGGGCAAGAGCACTCTGCTCAATGTGCTCAATGGAAATGATACACCTACCTACGGCAAGGTAACAATCAATGGTTTTGATATTCACCACGAGTCGAAGAGCACGAAAGGCCTCCTGGGCTATGTCGCTCAGGATGACCTGCTCATCGAAGAACTGTCCGTTTACCAGAATCTCTACTACAACGCCCGGCTCTGCTTCAACGACAAGTCAGAGGAGGAAATCAATGAGCTGGTCATGGCTGCGCTTTCATCCATCGGTCTTCTGGAAGCTAAAGACCTCCGCGTGGGAAGCGTACTGGACAAAACTATCAGCGGTGGACAGCGTAAGCGTCTCAATATCGCACTGGAGCTGATCCGGGAACCGGCAGTTCTATTCGTGGATGAGCCAACGAGCGGACTTTCCAGCCGTGATTCTGAGAACATCATGGATCTGCTGAAGGAACTGACGCTGCGCGGTAAACTCATTTTTGTGGTCATCCACCAGCCAAGCAGCGACATCTTTAAGATGCTCGACAAGTTGTTTATCCTCGATCAGGGAGGATATCCAATCTACTACGGCAATCCGGTGGAAAGTATCATCTACTTCAAGCGACTGGTCAATCAGGTCAACCTGACGGAAAGTGAATGTCCACGCTGCGGTAATGTCAATCCGGAACAGATCTTCAATATTATTGAGGCGCGCGTGGTGGACGAATACGGCAACGAAACTATCCACCGGAAGATCAGTCCTAAAGAATGGAATAACTTCTTCAATGTAATCATCGGTAATCACCTGTCGCGACGCGAAAGTGTGAGGGAAGAGGTCAGAACCGGCTTTACTCTTCCGGGGTTCTTCAGCCAGATGAAGGTGTACTTCATCCGCGATGTATTGAGCAAACTGGCCAATCGCCAGTATATGCTGATTAACCTGCTCGAGGCACCTGTGCTCGCCTTAATCCTCTCCTTGTTCATCAAGTATTATCCGGCTGATGGTGAACTGGATCATGAGTACACGTTCCGCGAGAACCTCAACTTCCCGCAATATCTGTTTATCTCAGTAGTAGTGGCGCTCTTCCTCGGTCTGACAGTGAGTGCAGAAGAGATCATCAAGGATCAGAAAATCCTGAAGCGCGAGCGCTATCTCCGCCTTAGCCGCAAGAGCTACCTGTTCTCGAAGATCGGCCTGATGTTCCTGATTTCTCTTTTTCAGAGCCTCTGTTTTGTCGCCATCGGAAATGCGATTCTGGAGGTGAGGGGGATGCTCGTCCCCTTCTGGATGGTGCTTTTTTCCACCAGTTGTTTTGCCAATATCCTCGGGCTGAATATTTCGGCGAGTTTTAATAGCGCCAAGGTCATTTACATCATCATTCCAATCCTGATCATCCCTCAATTGCTGTTCAGCGGCGTGATTGTCCGCTTTGACCGTCTTTTGCCCGCGATTTCAAGCCAAAGCCGCGTGCCCTGGATCGGAAACATCATGGCCTCGCGCTGGGCATATGAAGCGATGGCTGTTCATCAGTTCAGATACAACGCCTACCAAGCGCATTTCTTCGATTTCGAAAGCCGCAGGAAGTACTACAACTGGAAGAAGGACTACTGGATCAAGGAACTGCGAGGCCGTGTACAGGAATCCAGAAAACTCCTGGAAACCGGCAGGGATCCGGTGAAACTGGACTATCACCGGTCAGTCCTCGCCCGGGAATTCCGCAAGGAAATGAGTCGCGTACCAGGGCTGGAGGTGATCGGTATTCAAGCACTGGAGGACGGTCAAATCAGGGCCGAATTGCTCGATGAGCTGACCGCCATGCTCACTGTCCTGGAGCAGTATTATGTCTCTAATCACAATAAGGTGAACCAGGAGCGTGAAAGCAAAATAGCCGTCCTGACTGCCACTACGCAGCTGAGGGATAACTATCTGAAATTGTTGGATGACTACCATAACGAATCACTCGAGGACTTTGTGACCAGCAAGAATGATCTCAGGAAGATTGTGGAGTACAAGGGCGAATTGATCCAGAAGTATAACCAGATCTATTTAATTCCGGATCCTTCCAATGGATTTCTGGGCTCCCAATTCTACGCTCCTTCCAAGCCCATTTTCGGAAAACAGGTCACGACCTTGTCGGCCAACATAATGGTGTTGTGGCTGATGAGTGCCAGCATGGCCATCATTCTATTCGCCGATGGCCTGAGGAAATTCCTCACATGGACAGCTCAGCCGTACCTGCCACGGTTGAAACGAAGAAAGAAGATTTAAACCTGATCCAGAGTTGCAATCAGCCCAGCTCCTCGACCTCAATCATCTTGAACGATAGATTGATAATGGCCTCGTAATCCTCACCAGCCTCGAGCATATCCTCATCATCCTGCTCATAGTACCAGTGCACGGTGACCTTACTGCGCACGGACTCCAGACGCTTGAAAATATCCAGAAGGCACTTGCTGCTGCTGGTGTTGAAATACTCAAGCTGGATGTGAAGTGCCGTTTCTGGCTTCGGCTCGGAGGCATAACGATCCAGCCAGTCGAGCAAGGGCTTGTAGAAATCCAGAGAGTTCTCAGGGATGGAGCGACCTTTAAGTTCAAGTTTACCCTCCATTGAGGAAAACCGGACCTCGGGTGTCTTCAGGGTGGATTTGAGTTGGATGTCTTCCATACAGCAGTAGCAGTTTTCCTCACAAAGATGCACAACAGCGGCCAACGATCCACATCTCAGTTTCAACCAGCCTTGCGTTTATATCTTCGCACGGCCATGAGCGAGGTTTTACGGGCGGTTCCTGAATGGTTTGAGGCGTGGTTTGATTCGCCTTATTATGCGTTGCTTTATCGTCACCGGAACAGGGACGAGGCGGCATCCTTCCTCGATCTGCTGATTGAAGAAGCAGGTCTCAAGCCTGGCAACCGAGTGTTGGACCTCGCCTGCGGACAGGGAAGACACAGCATCCACCTGGCTGCCCGGGGCCTGGATGTTATGGGTATTGATCTCAGTGCCCGTAGCATCGAGGTGGCCGCCGCAAGTGCCAGACCTGGGCTTCGTTTCGAACGTGCTGATATGCGCGAGTTTCAGATAGACCGCATCTTCGACGCCATTCTGAACCTGTTCACCAGTTTTGGGTACTTCGGCGCAGAAAGAGAAAACCATCAGGTGCTGGAACGGGCAGCACTTCACTTGAAACCGAAGGGAATCTTCGTGCTGGATTACCTGAATAGCATTCAGGTAAGGGCCCGGCTCGTTCCCCTGGAGGAAGTGATGCGGGATGGTATTCGATTCATCATCTCCAGACGTATTGAAAGCATGCACGTTGTGAAGGAAATCCATGTCGAGGACGGCGACTACCGGTTTTCATTCATGGAGCGGGTGCAGCTGTTCGATCTGCCCACGTTATTGGCCATGCTCGGCACCCACGGCCTCAAGGTCACCCATACCTTTGGCGACTACCGGCTCGGACCATTTGATGCAGCCGAAAGCGAACGCCTCATCCTCGTTGCACAGAAAGAATGAATGACCTGCCCATCTTCCATTCCATAATCCTTTTCGCCGCAGCCATGGCGGGTGGGGCTGCCTACCTGTTCACTGGCCGTCAGCGAGGCTCCGGACTCAAGCTGCTGCTGGCATTCAGTGCAGCCTACCTCCTCGGACTCACTTTACTGCATTTACTTCCCGAGTTGTTTCACGCTCCTGTGGCTCACCCGGGATGGTTCATTCTGGCGGGCTTTATGCTTCAGGTTGTGCTGGATTACTTCTCGCATGGTGTGGAGCATGGGCATGCGCATATCCATCCGCATGCCGGCATGCGGCACCTGCTCACCATCATGGCCGCGCTTTGGATCCATGCCTTCCTGGAAGGGATGCCCTTCGGTGGAATGCCTGAAGGCCAGGTGCATCATCATGGTCACGGCCATGATCATGCCCACCTGCATGATCACCGGAGCTCACTGCTGATTGGGATTTCGTTGCATAAAGTAACAGAGGCGCTGGTGTTTACCGCGCTGCTCGTGGCTAGCGGACTAAGCAGGGGAAAAGCCTTGTTCTGGCTAATCATTTTCGCCCTGATGGCTCCAGCCGGAGCATGGCTCCAGTACGGACTGATTGCTTCAGGGGCTGCATGGACCGCATCGTTGGGCTATATCGTCATCGGTATATTGGTGGGTATTCTGCTTCACGTCTCCACCACCATCCTGTTTGAAGGAGAGAGCGGACACCGGTTCAATCTGATCAAGTTCATGACCATCCTCGCTGGCATCGGACTCGCGGCAATTGTGTCGTGATCAGTCCCACGTCACCGTCACCACCTGGCGCTCACCAGCGCGCTCAATCTCTACCTCTGTCTGCTGGCCCTTTTCAAATTTGCCCAGGGCTTCCATATAAGACATCATATCGGATACCGGAAAGGCACCTATGCGATGGATGATATCCCCCTGCTTCATGCCTGCGATTGCAGCGGGCCTTCCTTCCCGTGTGCCATCTATGCGCATTCCGGGACCGCCAAACAGATAGTCAGGAACAACACCCAGCGTTACCTTGAAGTCGGCCGCCGATGCCTGCTTTTCTTCTTTGGTGCGGGTAAAGACTAACGGGCCTTTCTTATCTAGCGAGCGGATCAACTCCAGAATGAATTCAGAAACGTCGGCAATACCCGCATAGTTGATCCTTTCAGCATCATCGCCCGGCTTGTGGTAATCGTCATGCTGTCCGGTAAAGAAATGGAGCGCAGGCACCCCAATGTGGTAAAAGGAAGTGTGATCGCTTGGGCCTATGCCCCCTTCAGAGGTCACCTGATTCATGGATCCTGACCTGATGTTGGGCAGGATTTCCTTCCATGCCGGAGATGTTCCCGTTCCATTAATGGCAAGCGCACGCCCGGCATTTAATCGCCCCACCATATCAAGGTTAATCATGTAATTGAACCCGGCCGTATCAAGTGTAGGATGTTTTGTGAAGTAATTGCTTCCCCATAGCCCCTTCTCCTCGCCGCTGAAGGCAATGAACAGGTAGTTATTGCCATCGTACTTCGATGGTGTGAGCTGGATCTTTCTGGCCAGTTCGAGCATGCAGGACACACCGCTGGCGTTGTCATCGGCACCGTTATGAATCTGCCGGTCTCCGGTCCACAGGGAGTTTTCATCACCATAGCCGAGATGGTCATAATGGGCTCCAATGATCACGGTAGTCGGGGAGCCGAGATCGAGCCATCCGATGACATTCCGTCCGGTGATTTCTCGGACCAGTGCCATTCCCATGGTCACGCTGTCGCCCACCTGGTGCATTTGTACCGGTGGATGGGGTTTGAAGCTGAACGACTGATACCAGCCGCCATCTGCACCGCGCGGCTTCAGACCTATTGATTGCATGCGCTGAACGAGATAACGCGCTGCCTTGTCTTCACCGACTGTTCCGGTGCCACGACCCTCGAGGGAATCATGGGCCAGTACCGCTAAATCGCTGTTGAGCATGGAACTGGATAGGGAGCCACGCGAGATATGAGAGCACTGGAAGGACTGATGACCGAGTGCCACAACCACCAACAGGAAGAGGAATATTCGCTTCATGCGGTAAAGGTAAGTTCGTCACAGGGATGCCAAATGCATGCAAGGATGATCACCGGACCGATAACCAACGACTTCAGGTTGTTTCTTTGCACCCGCTATGAAATGGATATCGACCTGCGCCTTCCTGGCCATTTTCTTGTGGGGCTGTAAAGCTCCCGTCATCACCTCCTCCGCTTCCTCTTCTGCTGATGTAAACACCAATCCGGGTGAATTGGTCTATCCGCAGGAGCGTCACCTGAACAATGTGCGCCAGCTCACATTTGGCGGAAACAACGCAGAGGCTTATTTCAATAACAAAGGCAACCAACTGGTCTTTCAGAGTGATAATTCCCGGTGGGGCGTGGCATGTGACCAGATTTTTACACTGAAGCTCTCAGAGCGCCCCGATAGCAGCCGCAGGCAGTTACTCTCGACCGGCAAAGGCCGCACAACATGCAGTTGGTTCATGCCCGATGACAAGCATATCCTCTTTGCCTCAACACACCTGAGCGGTGATTCTTGTCCACCGCCTGCACCGCGCAATGGGAAGTACGTGTGGTCGCTCTACCCGGGGTATGACATCTTCGTGTCCGACCTGAAGGGAAAAGTCGTTAAGCAACTCACCAACTCTCCTCGCTACGATGCCGAAGCTACTGTCAGCCCGAAGGGAGATAAAATCGTGTTCACAAGCCTGCGAAGTGGCGATCTGGAACTGTACACGATGAACATTGATGGCTCAGATGTCCGCCAGATCACAGACTCTCCCGGTTACGACGGAGGCGCCACCTTCTCTCCGGATGGGTCTATGCTGGTTTGGCGTGCGTCGCGACCTGCTTCGCAAGATGAAATGCGCGAGTACCGCGATCTTCTGAATCAGGATATGGTGGAGCCAACTGATCTGGAAATCTGGGTGGCCCGGGCAGATGGTTCAGAGGCCAGAAAGGTGACCTCCCTCGGCAGGGCTAACTGGTCTCCCACCTTCACGCCTCGTGGAGACAAGATTCTCTTCTGCAGCAATTACAAGAGTGAGCGGGGATTCCCCTTCAACTTGTTCATGGTCAATCTTGATGGATCCGGACTCGAGCAAGTGACTTTTGATACGGCCTTTGATTCTTTTCCCATGTTCTCACCGGATGGAAAGAAACTGGTCTGGTGCAGCAACCGTCACAATGGCCGCACACGCGATACCAATATTTTCATCGCAGACTGGACGGATTAACCGCGCACGCCCAGCTTGTAGTAGCGCATGATGATATTCTCAAACCACCTGTCGGGAAGCACACGCATAAGTGTGAGACTGAATCGCTGAAGCAGATTGGCCGCACGATACCGAAGCGCAGGACTGGGGTCGTGAATGATCCCGTTCACCAGATGTCCAATCACTTCCGGTGTGCGGGCCCGTGATACCTCTTCGCACACCTGACGCAGAACCACATCACTCTGGTCTCCATAGGCGTTATGTACACGGGTGGCGACCTTCCTCGATTCGTTGATGCCCGTGCGGAAATCTCCGGGCTCAATCAGGCAGACCTTAACTCCAAATTGCCTGACCTCCTGTGACAGAGACTCTGTAAAACCTTCTACGGCAAACTTGCTCGAACTGTAAATTCCGCGAAAGGGAAGCCCCATTTGTCCGGCAATGGATGTGATATTGATGATATAACCACCACCGGTCTGGCGCAACACAGGCAAGGTGTGCCTGCATACATGAAGGACCCCGAATACATTGGTATCAAAAATCTCACGCACCTCCCTGTCACTGACGCTCTCAACCGGGCCAATCATGCCCAAACCTGCATTGTTGACGACCACATCAAGACGCCCCGCATCGCGGAATATTTGATCTACACCGCGTTCAACTGAGGGCTCATCGGTCACATCCATCTGCACCATGCGGAAAGGCAGACTGCCGAAGGCGGATGGTTCGCGACGGCTGGTGCCATAAACGCGGTGCCCGCGGCTATGCAAGACCTGAGCTATAGCCAGACCAATTCCGCTGCTCGCACCGGTGACCAGGATTACTTTTGACATGTGGCCAAAAATAGCGACTCAAAATCCCTGCGCATATGTTGGAAGATGTTAACCTGACCGAAGTCAGTGCGGATCATTTCGCGGCTGAAGGATGGCTGGTCATCGATAATTTCGCAGATCCCGCCATTTCCTTTGCTCTGCATGAGCTCATTACAGCTCGTGCACATGCAGGTGTGCTGAGAAAAGCCGGGATCGGCCGGCAGGATGAATACAAGGTGGAAGAGTCGCGACGGGGTGACTGGATTGAATGGGTGGATCCTGAGATGCCTGAGGGTAGTGTGTCCTCCCTGGTCGAACACATCGAAAAAGTTCGCGCTTTTCTGAACCGCACGCTTTTTCTGGGCCTGGTGGATTTTGAAATGCACTTCACCATGTACCCGGTGGGCACTCATTATGAGCGTCACTCCGACCGGCACCGGAGCGGATCCACGCGCCGGGTTTCATTCGTTTTATACCTCAATCCGGACTGGAAACCAGGGGATGGGGGTGAGTTGGTAATCTATCCTCCGGGCCGTGAACAGGTGTCAGTAGAGCCTCTGTTCGGTCGGCTGGCGTTGTTCCTCAGCGAACTCGAACATGAGGTTCTCAAAACTCATATCCGGCGAATCAGCACCACTGGCTGGATGCGCGAACGGAACACCGCACTTTAGCGCACCATCAGGCGCTGCCCGATGGCCTCACGGCCCGACTGCATGGTGAGGTGGTAGGTGCCGGCGGCTATACCGGTCAGGGGAATCGTGTGTTGGTGTCCTGTGAACGTCCCGGTATGAATCGTCTGCCCAAGCACATTCACCAGCCGCCAATGCCACACACGCCGTGATCCTCCCTGTAATTCAATATGAACAAATCCTTCAGCAGGGTTGGGATAAATGCGCATGGGCACGCCTGCTGCTTCTGCGGTATGAAGCACCGGTAATTCTCCGATCGTGAACACACTCTCCGCCGGAAAGTCAACGCTGGCGAACACATCACTGCCATCCTCGACGAGGGGAATGAATGCCGGCCATACTCCCGGCTCAAACGTGAAGCCCTCTGACAGGATGATGCCGGGATTGGAAAAACCTGACACGATATCAGCGGCCATTCGCAGGTTAACCATCCCCACGTTACCGGTCTCGGTCACGCCCCACGTGCGGCTCATCCGGGGTGTCAGAAAAGGCCAGGCGGCGGGAACAGGATCGGTGGACGCACCATCATCACCAAGAAGGAGGTAATCACCCGGATCAAGCGACTCGGGCTGACTGACCAGAATGACTCCGCGTCCTCGGGATGCTTCATGATAATCATGCTCGCTCTCTCTGCCTATACCAAATACATTCTCCGGCTGGAGATTGTGTGAGTAGCGCCGTTGGGGACCGAGATCAATGCCATAGCGCGCTGCCATGTAATTGTTTACAAGGGTATGGTGGGATAGGAAGAGGCGCCTGTTATACAGGATGTGCTCCGCTATGCGTCCTTTTCCGTATCGCTCCTCATAGTCCCAGCCGATGCGGATGTCAATGGGCGTGATCGAATCCCGCTGCCCGACAGAGATACCGGGAAATGGCCAGAGGTTGTCATCATACACGGTGAAGAAGACCTGATGGATATCGGTTTGTTCATGAATGAATCCATAAATATGAGGAGCCGTAGCATCTCCGGTATAGTAGACGGGCGATCCGCTGTACTCTTCTTCCAGGTCAAGTACCTCAGCACTGAAGGAGGACTGATCTTTCCACGGGTGCATCAGGTAACCATTGGGCACGCGGGCACTGGCAAACCAGCCATGATCATTGAACGCCACGCTATCGCATTCGGCCACGAGGTATCCGGAAATGCTGCGACCGGGTGTTACATTTTCCGCAAGCAGGTAATCACTTTCACCATCGAGCTGGATGGCCGGACGGCCTGCAACGCCTTCATCACCTTCTGCAAGAGCAGGCATCCGGTTGGCAATATCCTGGCCCGCGGTTACGGCCGGTATGCCTGCCAGACTCCCCCAACTTTGCACAGGGGTGCCTCCGCTGACAGGTCCACCTCCGAGGCCTTGCATGGCTTCGCCTGCCCGAAGCCAAAAGGTGATGCTGGTGTCATCACCTACACCGCCCGGACCGTCAGGGCCAAAGGGCAACGGACCGGGTACGTAGGCCAGCTCAAGGGTGTCGCTGGCGTAATTGTCCATACCCAAAGCGTCCTGAGCAGCGCCGGCCGGGAGGTAGAGCGTCACAGGCCCATAGGAAAGGGGAACAATGTGGACCGTATATAAATGCGGTCCGCCTTCCACGGTCTCAATAGTGGCATTCTCAGCCGAAATATCCGCGACTTCAAGTCCGGTTACATCCACCATATTGAGGTTGCGGTAAAAGAGCAATTCGATGTCCGAAGGACCAAATACTTCCGGGGTTGCATAAGAATGGCGGAACATGGCGACCGGGCCGAAGGTGTTCGTTTCCGCGCTGAAGAGATCACTTTCCCACAATCCACGGCCGTATGTCGCAGCGCGCAGACGATGCCCGGCTGGTCCATCACCGTAATAGATCTCCAACTCGGTTACGCGTGATGCCATAGGAAAGCCCGTATTGAACGAAATCCACTCCCCCAGGATATTGTCGGTGTAGTAAATGCCGAGGTCCGTGCCGATATAAAGCGATTCATGGGCGGATGTGGTATCCATTACCAGGGTGTTGATCTGGATATCAGGAAACTGGTCGGTGAGGTTGGTCCAGGTAAGGCAGCCATCTGTGCTCTTCCACACGTTGCGATTGAATCCGATATAGACGGTATGGGTATCCAAGGGATGTGTCTCGATGCAGGTTACGGGCTGCAGACTGGAGGGCAGGGTCGCACTCACATTGGTCCAGATCACGTCATCGGCCATGGCATCTAGAGTGCGTGCAAGCCTACGCTGCGCTTTAGAGGCATATAGAATGCGATGGTCAGCCTTCGAAAATTTCATGGCAATCATGTTCTCGGCATTGTTGCCCATCAGGTTGGTGCTGATCTGCTGCCACACGATGCTGTCACGCTCCGGATGCTTGACGTTCTTGCTCCGCCACACATTCTTCATGCCTACAAAGAGGATGGATGCGCTGTCGGGATGGAGCAGGAACGGCGTGCTCCATGCTCCGCTCTCCGTGATGCCGAGTTCGTCTTCCCCGGCGATCTTCTGGTTGATGAAACCGGGACTGCTGCGGTACACTTGTCCGTAATAGATGCTGCCGTATCGCCAGGAGGGATCGGTATAATCATAGAAGCACTCAAATCCATCACCTCCTCCCCGGCGTATCCATTGCACTCCGGTGAACTCTGCTGTGCCATTGTCCTGAAATCCGGTCAGTGCATCATTCGGATTGTTCGGATTTTGTCCCATCCTGTAGATCTGCCCGTTGACAATCCCATGGGATATGTCGAGCCAGTGCTCATTGTCCACATACCGGTACAATCCGCCGTCATTGCATACATACAATTCATGTGTGTAGGGTGAGAAGAGGAATTCATGCTGGTCAACGTGTATGTAGTCGGGATTGATATCAAGCCATGTGGCACCGCCGTCCAGTGACTTCTTGACGCGTATTCCGCCCACATATACGATATCCGGGTTGTCCTGGTCAGCCTCTATGCAGAGGTCAAACCAAGCCTGCCCGCTCGTGCTGCTGCCATCAGCCGCCCACCCAAGGATATTGGGTGAATTGCTGACCTGGGTGAAATTCAAGCCGGCATCATCGGACCGAAAGAATCCTGTGAATACGTAAGTATTGCTGCGGCATACATACACGCGATCAGGAGCGGCTGGTGTTACGGCAATGACCATGCGTGTGCCGGAGGGCATGCCCTCATTGATGTATGTCCAGGTATCGCCTGCATTGTCAGATCGGTAAAAGCGCCCGGCCCCAGCAGCATAAACGATATCGGGATTGGTCGGATGAAGCTCGAGATCTTTGAAATCGAAAGTGACTGTGCTCTCAAGAGTCCACGTTATGCCGAGGTCAAGCGAGCGGTAGATCCCTTCGTTGGTGGCAGCAATAAGCGCATCGTAGGCCGTGATGTAACGAAGTGCGCCTACGGTGAGTGTTTCAAGTCCGTCATTGGACCAATCCCAACTCAATCCTCCATCTGTGCTTTTCATAACACCCATTCCGGGTGAATCCGCTGCATCGCGATCGCCCGTTCCGATAAAAACTATATCAGGGTTGGTGGGATGGAAGAGAACAGAACTCACACCCAGCGTGGGCAGCCAGTCGGTAGTGCTGCTCCAGCTTGTACCGCCATCTTCGCTTCGCCAGAGTCCGCCTGCGGGTGTACCACACAACATAACCTGCGGATTGGCAGGGTGAAAAGCAATGGCGGATGTGCGTCCTACACCCTCAATCTGATCGCGTGTGGTAACATCATCAAGCACAGGTCCCAGGGCCCGCCAGTTGCCCTCGGGTGACCGGCCCGACTGCCAGGCCCTGAGGTCTTCCCAGGAGCGTCGCACATCTTCACCTGAAGGTATGTGTCCTGATTCATTGAGCCGCTGCTCGTAGAGCCACCGGTAGCGTTGGATGGGCTTATATCCAGTGCCTCGCTCTTCGGGCATGGTGGGCCAGAATTGATCGAAAAGATCAACGATGGAGTCGAACGGCAACGTGGGATCCTTCATCAGGGTGCTCCAATCGGGATGATCCTGGGCTGAAGCGGTATGGGCGAGGATGATCAGCAGGGAAGCACTGATTCCACGCCGGATCTTGTCATGTAAGAGGTTCATAGGAAAGCTGACCGGAATCAGCGGGATTCAATAATGAGTCGATGGCAGGTGATGTTCTGTCCGCACCGGATGCTCACCTGGTACATTCCTGGAGCAGGCTGACGAATAAACTGGTATTCACGGAGTCCGGCAACCATCTCCCGTAAAATGGTGCATTCTATCCTCCGGCCATGCACGTCCGTGATTTCTACCACGGCTTCATCGCAGTCATCCTCACTGCTGATCCGGCAGGTGAAACTCCTGCCGTCATTGGGATTGGGATAGAGATCCCGCCGATCATCAGCGGTGCGTGCACTGCGGAGATCATGCATCGCCGCTTCTTCTTCCTGCATACCGGCAGAACCGACTATCTGCAGGCAACGTGCGGTGGTGCTCCAGTTTCCGGCTACGCCACCGGCAAACATGGGACGGATCTGGACATCATAGGTAGACCCGGGAAGAAGTCCGGCAATAGCAAGGTTCAGAAAGCGATTGGTGGGCGGACCAGCAATGGGTAGGCCGTATGCGGCATCCTGAACGGGAAGTACCTGACGGAAACGCCATTGGTAGTGAGCGGCGCCACAGAGCCATGTATTGGCAGCAATGAAGGCATTGGCCTGACGCGGGCCGTTGCTGCACCAGTCTGTTGAACGTAACTCAATATTGGCATGAGGCGCCATGCTGAACGTGCAGGCTGCCGGAGTTGTGATGGATACGTTTTCCGTTTGGCCTGCTCCGTTGGACAGGGCATAAAGGGCTGTTATCGATGCGCTGTAGACCTGACCTGGAAGGAGGGAGGAGAGGGAAGTTATGGTGATTCCGTTAGATGCAGTGGACACATGCTGCTGCAAGGTGGACGTGTTGGTAAATACAAACTGATATCCGGAAGCACCAACCCAGATGGCTTTGAAGTTGTTGCAAGTAGTGAACGGCCCTGCTCCTGAGTTGCAAGCCGTAGCCCGCAGACGCTGAACACAGAGGGTGAAGTTTCCTGTTCCGCTGGTGGAGTTGACGTTGCGTATGCAGATGAAATACTGCTGACCGGAAACGAGCGGAAACAGGGCATTGTAGTGGTTGAGGATTTCTGGTCCCGCAGTTGAAACCACGTTTTCTGTGTCGAGGGTATTGCCCGCTGCATCTTGCAGTTCGATGAGGCCATTGAATGCACTACCCTGAAGCAATACGCGGACGCCTGCGCTATTGGCCGTAAAGCGATACCAGACATCTTCTCCTGTTACCACCGCGCTGCTCGCCTCAGCTGACGGTGTGGCACCAAGCAAAGTTCCGGATATGGCCTGACACACGTTGATCTCCTGCACAGAGAGGTTGATTGCAGCCACACGCTGGTCATTGGCAGGTGCAACTCCACATCCTTCATCGGTCATACCATCGCAATCATTGTCCACGAGGTCACACATTTCCGGGGCGCCGGGATATATAGTGATCAGGCTATTGTTGCAGTCGCCCGAAACAGTCACATAGTTCGAGCCAGGTGATGTGCATGCCAGCACAGCAGCCCCTGCTCCGAATCCGTCTCCGTCGCTGTCCAGGTAGTAGGATGCTGGTAGTGTGCAGGTGCCATTATCGGTAGTGGCGCAGGGGTTGAAGTTGCATGCGGTTGCATTGGTGCAACCACTTATATTTTCGGTGGTAATGGTCAGGGAGAATGTTCCCGCCACATCACTCCATCCCCCGGCCTGGATGTAGTAGGTTTGGCCGGCCACAAGGGTTCCGCAAGCCATGATGATGCGCGAAGCTGTATTGGTGGGAGAGATGTCGTCATTGCATGCAATCTGAGCTCCTCCGCAGGATCCGAAAAGGGCTATGCGCGTGTCATCGTTGGTGCCCAAACCAGTCTGGATGGTGATGGCCCCTGCAGTGTATACAAACGAATACCAGAGGTCCCGGATCCCTGGTCCTCCGCATGATGGGTTGGCACCTTCACTGCACGTGTTTCCATTGTCCGCGTTTACTGCGGCGCCGTTTACGACCAGCGGAATGGCTCCGGTACAGGTATCATTGGCCGGTGACGTGATCACGGAATATCCGACGGATGCACTGTTGTTGGACGCGTTGCCATCAACCCCGCCATTGATGCCGGTTATGGTAACGTGAAAGGTAAATGCTCCGGTGCCGTAGTTGAATCCGGGCAGACTCACACTTACACTTTGCCCGGTGTTCAGCGCTCCATTCCAGGTGAAGGTCTGAACGGGCTGTCCGGTGACCCAATAATCGAGCACAATCTGGCTCAGGGATACTGATCCGGAATTGATGAGGCTTACCTGAGGTGCAATTGCGGCGCTGCAGGTTGAGCCTGAGGGCGAAAGGATTCCTGCTACGGCAGCATCGAGCGGCGCTGATGCATAGAGCGGTGCTCTCCAGGTTCCCCGGCCATAGGTAGCTGCCGTGATGGTACTGGTGCCGTAGTGAATCTCGAGTTCATCAATTACCACATTGGGCAGGTTACTGTTATACCCCACCCAGTTGCCGAGATCATCATCACGGTAAAACACGCCGGCATCGGTGCCTGCATACAGTGCATCGTTGGAGGCGTTGGTATACACTATACAGTTCGCAGGGATATTGGGTAAGGTTCCGGAGATGTTGGTCCACGTGCTGCCGCCGTTGGTGGACTCATATACTTTTTCACCTGCGCTGAAGCCGCTCAAGGTCACCCATAGCTTGTTGGGATCTGTATGATGAACGGCGATGTAGGTAATGTTCAGGGCGGGTAGCCCGCTTAATGCGGTAAACGTGTTGCCATCGGTCGTCCGAAAGAGGGAGCTTCCCTTCGCAGCATAGATGATATCATTGTTGGAAGGTGCAACGGCCATCGCGCGGATGGTGCCCGTCCCGAATGCCCCCATAGCCGTGAAGCTGCTGCCGCCGTTGGTGCTTTTATACACGCGCGTCTTTCCTATGAAGATGTGCTGGGGATTAGTGCCCAGGCTATAAGGTGTTACCCATGCCCCATCTTCATCAACGGTGCCTGCTGTTCCTCCGCTGCCTGCTATCGCATTAGGAAAGCTGTTGCCACCGTTGGTGGACTTCAGAATCTCTCCGTAATACAGCGCCCCATACATGATGTTGTTATTGGTTGGGTCAATAATGCACTCCATGCCATCTCCTCCGATCACCCGGGCGTGGCTCGCACCGTTGCGCCGGTTGGTTCCATTGTCCTGCCAGCCGGTGAGCAGGAGTTCGCCGCTGATGGCTGAAAGCCCGACCCGGTATTGCTGGGCTATCTCGAGATTGGTTGAAATGTCGGAGTAACTCGTACCTCCATTGGTTGTGCGGAATACACCACCATCGCAGCCAACGAGCATGGTCGTAGTACCGGGAATAAAGAATAAAGCGTGGATATCGGCATGCACGTAGGGAAGTCCGGCATCACCATACCAATGGGCATTGCATGTCCAGCTCGTTCCGCCATTCGTGGTCTTCCAGATGTTCACCCCGCCGGTGTACACGATGTCAGCATTCACAGGGTCTACGGCAATGGACAAATCATACCATGCCTGTCCTCCTGTATCGCTTCCGGCAGAGCTCCATCCCATGATATTGGGCGTAGTAGCTTGTGTCGTAAAGGATGTGCCACCATTGACAGAACGGTAAAAACCGAGAAATCCGGAGTTATCCGATCGTCCGGCGAGGATGTACACGTAGTCAGGTTCGGCAGGGGAAACGCCAATACCCATGCGGGTGACGTTCGACGTTGGCAGGCCTGAGGTCACCTGAGTCCATGATGCGCCGTTGTTGGTAGAGCGAAAAAACTGATTGCCCGCAGCGTACACTGTATTGGGATCGCCGGGCTTGAATACGATGTCCTTGAAGTTGCCGGATTGAACAGATGCCCATGAACCACCTGCATCCGTCGTGCGCCAGAGACCATTGCTTGTGGCTACCAGCAGGATGTTGGAGTTGGTGGGATGAATGAGGATCCTGCTCGTTACGCGGGTTTGCTGAACACTCCAGCTTAGTCCGGTGGGATTCCATGTAGCACCGCCATCTGTGCTCTTCAGCACACCAAGTGCATAGGTGTCACCAGCGTTGCCGTCACCGGTCGCGATATACAGGATATTGGGATTAGTGGGATCAATAGCGATATCGGAAATACCGATAGAAGCGAGGAAATCGGTATTCATCAGCGTCCACGATACGCCAGAGTTTGTGGTCTTCCACAATCCTCCCCCGGGGGCGCAGGCATACAGGATGCTGGTGCTGCTTCCCTGACTGCGGACGGCGTTCACACGGCCTGCACCTCCGCCACCTGACGGCACGGTTGTATTACCGATATAAGTCCAGTCACCAGGAAGCTGATTGGATTTAGAGAAGAGCGCGGGCTTTTCGAGGATTTCCCGCATCACCGCATCCGGGGCAAAACGCTGCCCCTGCGCACCAATGCGCGGCTCCATAAACCATTCCCAACGCTTGAACTGTCGCCAACCCTTACCCTTTTCCAAGGCTCTGCCTTCCCAGGCCTCGCGGAACGTCTCCTGAACATCGTAGAAGCTGATCTGTGGATCTTCCATCTTCTCTTGCCAGGTGCGGTCATCCTGAGCTCCGGCTGGAAGGAAGGAGATTGCAAGCAGGAAGGCAATCAATGCCTTCCGGAATAGACCATAATGAGCCATACAGTTTTGTTTTCTAGATGTTTCGGTCAGGAATAATCCCCGCACACCGCTATGGTTACTTTGCCAAGGTAGCACAACAGGAAGTTCCTCCGGTCGGAAAATGATGCCTTTAGCCGTGGATTCTCAACGGCTGTCCGACTGCAGAGCGCACCTGTTGAGGCTGTTCTGTCCGGATGTTGATAACTACGCCCGGGAGCGCCCATCCCGCCTGATCTGGCTAATTACTTTCGCAATCCGCCCGGGCCTCGCGCCGGGCCGAACGATTTCACCCCATGGCACAGGTCCAATACACGGAAGATAATATCCGGTCGCTCGACTGGCATGAGCATATTCGTCTGCGACCGGGTATGTACATCGGAAAGCTCGGCGATGGCTCGGCTGCCGACGACGGCATCTACGTCCTGCTCAAAGAAATCATCGATAACTCCATTGATGAGTTTGTGATGGGACATGGAAAAACGATAGATATCACAGTCAAGGATGGCACCGTTACTGTGCGCGACTATGGACGAGGGATTCCGCTGGGCAAGGTGATCGACTGTGTGTCCCGGATCAATACCGGTGGTAAATATGACTCCCGGGCTTTCAAAAAATCCGTCGGATTGAATGGTGTGGGTACCAAGGCCGTGAACGCGCTAAGCAGCTACTTCCGAGTGGAATCGGTTAGGGAAGGGGAGGCCAAGATCGCAGAATTCTCTCAGGGCACAATCACCAAAGACCACAAGGTGGGGCGCTCCGAAGCCAAGAATGGCACCACGATGGTGTTTGTTCCGGATGCTTCTATCTTCCACAACTTTCAGTACAGGGTGCAACACGTGGAGCGTTTGCTCTGGAACTATGCCTACCTGAATGCCGGACTGACCATCGTATTCAACGGTCAGAAGTACAAGTCGGAAAATGGACTGAAAGACTTGCTTGCGGCCAACCTCAGCGAGGATCAGCTCTATCCCACCACACACCTTCGGGGTGAGGAT
Organism: Flavobacteriales bacterium; assembly: GCA_947456965.1. Taxonomy (GTDB): domain Bacteria; phylum Bacteroidota; class Bacteroidia; order Flavobacteriales_D; family Sanyastnellaceae; genus CANGTU01. Next base: position 15,107 of record CANGTU010000017.1, on the reverse strand, counting down.
ATAGAAGTCGCCCTGACGCACACCAACAGCTACGGCGAGGAATACTACAGCTTTGTGAATGGTCAGTATACCACTCAGGGCGGCACGCACCAGGCTGCATTCCGTGAGGCCTATGTCAAGGTTATCCGCGACTTCTTCCAAAAGGATTACGAAGCCGTGGATATCCGCTCAGGGATCGTCGCCGCCGTGAGTGTCAAGGTCATCGAGCCAGTATTCGAGTCACAGACCAAAACCAAGCTGGGCAGCACCGAAATGGAGCCGAACGGCAAGGGTATCAAGGCTTTCATCCTGGAGTTTCTTCAGAAAGAACTGGATAATTACCTGCACAAGAACCCGGAAACGGCTCAAAGCCTGCAGCGCAAAATTCTCCAGAGTGAACGGGAGCGAAAGGAACTGGCAGGAATCGCCAAGCTGGCCCGCGAACGGGCAAAAAAAGCGAGTTTGCACAACCGGAAGCTGCGCGACTGTAAGGTGCATTTCACGGACAAACACGAACTGGCTCCTGAGTCCACGCTCTTTATCACAGAGGGAGACTCCGCTTCCGGCTCCATCACTATCGCACGGAATGTGTCTACCCAAGCTGTTTTTAGCCTGAAGGGAAAGCCGCTCAACACGTTCGGCCTGACCAAGAAGGTGGTGTATGAGAATGAGGAATTCAACCTGCTCCAGGCTGCCCTGGACATCGAAGATGGTCTGGAAACTCTGCGTTATAATAAGGTTGTGATTGCCACCGATGCCGACGTTGACGGTATGCACATCCGCCTCCTCATGATTACGTTTTTCCTCCAATTCTTCCCTGATCTGGTCAAATCGGGACACCTTTATGTGCTGCAGACGCCACTGTTTCGCGTTCGCAACAAGAAAGCGACCTACTACTGCTACCAGGATGCCGAGCGTCAGGAAGCTATCCGCACGCTGGGAGGCAAACCGGAAATCACCCGCTTCAAGGGACTCGGTGAGATTTCTCCCGATGAATTCAAACACTTCATCGGTGAGGACATCCGACTCGAGCCCGTGGTAGTCGGTAAAGATGCACACCTGAAGGACATGCTCAATTTCTACATGGGCAAGAACACCCCGGAACGTCAGGACTTCATCATTACCAACCTGAAAGTGGAAAAGGATACGGCCGAATTCGTGGCCGCAACCCCGGAAGAAAAGGCCGATTCCGTATAATCTTTTTCTTTAATAAAGGGAATGGATATTATTGATAATAACATAAATAGCGAGGAGGAAAATCAACTCGGAAAGGTGACGCAGGTGAATGGCTTGTACCAGGATTGGTTTCTGGACTATGCCTCCTATGTCATCCTGGAGCGGGCTGTTCCACACATCCATGACGGACTGAAGCCGGTGCAGAGGAGAATTCTGCATTCCCTGTGGGAAATGGATGACGGGCGCTTCAACAAGGTGGCCAACGTGATCGGCAATACGATGAAGTATCACCCACACGGTGACGCTTCGATCGGTGATGCGCTGGTGCAACTTGGACAAAAGAACCTGATGCTGGATACCCAGGGGAACTGGGGAAATATTTACACTGGCGACTCGGCGGCGGCCCCCCGTTATATCGAGGTGCGGCTCAATAAGTTTGCTCAGGAGGTTCTCTTTAATCCGAAAACTACTCGTTGGCTGGCGAGCTACGATGGCAGGAACAGAGAGCCCGAAACCTTGCCGGTGAAGTTTCCCCTCCTGCTCGCACTGGGGGTAGAGGGTATTGCCGTCGGACTGGCATGCAAGATTCTTCCGCACAACTTTAATGAACTGATCGATGCCAGCATCGATGCGCTGAAGGGAAAGTCTACGAAGATTTATCCGGACTTCCAGACTGGCGGACTGATTGATGTCGCGGATTACAACCGCGGCTTGCGTGGCGGCCGGGTGCAAGTGCGGGCCCGTATCCGCAAGGACGAGTCATCCAAAACCCTGATCATCACGGAAATCCCGTTTGGAACGACCACTACATCGCTGATTGACTCCATCCTGAAAGCAAACGAGAAAGGGAAGATCAAGATCAAGAAAATCGAGGACAATACGGCGGAGGACGTGGAAATCATGATTCACCTCGCCGCCGGAGTATCGCCGGACATCACGATTGACGCGCTTTACGCCTTCACGGACTGTCAGGTGAGTATCTCCCCCAACTCATGTGTGATCGATGATGATAAGCCGCGCTTCCTCGGGGTGGAAGAACTTCTCCGCATTTCGGCAGATCATACGCGGGATCTCATCCGCCGGGAGCTGGAAATACAGCTCGATGAGCTGGAGGCGCAGTGGCACTTCGCTTCACTGGAGAAAATCTTCATCGAAAAGCGCATCTACCGGAATATTGAGGAATGTGAGACCTGGGAGGATATCCTCGCTACCATTCATAAAGGCCTAAAGCCTCATGCGAAGAAGTTCATCCGTCCGGTGACCGATGAAGATGTGACACGCCTTACGGAAATCCGAATCAAGCGCATTTCCCGCTTCGATAGCTCCAAGGCCGATGATCACATCGCCAGGCTCGGAGAGCAGATTGCCGGTGTCAAGAATAAACTGAGTAACCTGACCGAAACGGCGATCAACTACTTCAAAGAACTCAAGCAGAAGTATGGTAAGGGCCGTGAACGCCGGACAGAGATAAAACAGTTTGACACCGTGCAGGCGGCTCACGTGGCTATCGCCAATGCCAAACTCTACGTCAACCGGTCGGAGGGCTTTGCAGGCATCGGACTGAAGCGGGATGAAGGTGAATTCGTATCCGAATGCTCAGATATTGACGACATCATCGTGTTCCGAAAGGATGGAAAGATGCTGGTGAGTAAGGTTCAGCAAAAGGCCTTCTTCGGAAAGGACATCATTCACATTGCCGTCTGGAAAAAAGACGACAAGCGAACGATCTACAACCTGATCTACCGGGATGGTAAAAATGGCGGCGCGTTGATGAAACGTTTTGCCGTCACCGCAATCACTCGCGATAAGGAATACGACCTGACGAGAGGCACGGCCTCAAGTGAGGTGCTCTATTTCACCGCTAATCCCAACGGGGAAGCCGAAGTGGTAACGATCCACCTCCGCGCTCTGGAGCGACTCAAGAAGTTGAGGTTCGACGTGGACTTTGCACAGCTCGCTGTCAAAGGCCGGGATGCTGTGGGTAATGTGGTCACCAAGTATCCGGTGAAAAAGGTGGAACTCAAGGAAGCGGGTATCAGCACGCTGGGTGCTCGCAAAATCTGGTTCGACGAAACGATTCAGCGTCTTAATGATGAAGGTCGCGGCCGGTTCCTGGGTGAGTTTTTTGCCGGTGAGAAGTTGCTTGTAGTACTGGACAGTGGCGACTATAAGTTGCTATCACCGGAGCTGGCTACGCACTTCGATGAGAATATGGTGCTGCTTGAAAAATGGTATCCCGAAAAACCAATGTCCGCAGTCTATTTCGATGGGGAAAAGATGCAGTGGTACGTGAAACGATTCCTGATTGAAGATTCCCGGGGCACAGTCAAGTTCATCACAGAGCACGATAAGTCGCGCCTCGGATTTGCTACCACCTTGCACTATCCGACCGCTTACATCCGATACGACAAACGATCGAAGCTGACCAGGAATAAGATGGATGAAGGCATCAACCTGCGCGAATTCATCTCCGTAAAAGGGCTCAAGGCTCTGGGCAATCGGCTGACCAACCTGCCCGTGCTGGGTGTTGAACTTCTGGAGGCCAACGCCGATCTGGAAGCGCAAGAGGATGAGAAGATTTCCGCAGCCAGGCAAACCCGGCAGGGATCCGGTGCCGCTCAACTCAGCCTGATGGATTCATCAGATGAGGAAGCGGGCGCATCGCCGGAAGGGCTCTTCTGAAACAAAAAGTACGGCGAAGTCGCTATGCCGCCGATTCCAGGTCAGGCGCATGAGAACTATGCGCCGGGCGCACGGGCTCCTGATTCCAGTGCAAGTGTGAGGCAAACTGAACGACTTCGAGGCCGACCACGCACATGTCATCCACTTGCTCCTCGGTGCCTTGCCATTCCTGGAGGATCTCCAGTATCCGGGTCCCCTGGTCGTTCATATTCAGATGAGCCGAGTGACAAAGGAGGTCGCGCAACTGCTGGCTCTGAAAACGGCGACCCCGGGGCCCGCCAAACTGAGAAAAGATGCCGTCGGTGCTCAGGAAAATGCGATCGCCATGCCGGAGCGAAAGGGAATGCCCGTTGAATGCCTCCTGGCTCATATGGAATCCTACAGGCTGCCTGTTACCCCTAAGCTCAATCAACTCCGCACCCGAGCTGCCCGATCCCTGCCGGACAAGGTAACATGACAGATTGGCTCCGGACCATTCCAACGTAAGGTGGTCCATATGGATTCGTGCCAGGCTCATATCCATTCCGAAAACCCCATCCATGGCCCTGGCTGGAGCTCCAAGCTTACGGATGAACTTGGCTCGGAGGGCTTCCATGAGTTCCGCCGGAGTCATGAGCTCATCACGTTGCATGAGTTCGTTCAGAAATGAACTGCCCAAAAGACTGAGCAATGCCCCGGCAGCCCCGTGGCCGGTGCAGTCAGCAACCGCAAGGTACAGGTAGCCCTTTTTTTCCGTCAGCCAGTAAAAGTCACCGCCCACAATATCCTTTGGCCTGAAGTGGATGAAGTGCGGCGGCAGGGCGCCCGCTTTCCTGTTTTCGTTCTTGAGCAGGGCGTTCTGAATGACTTCCGCATATTTAAGGGAATCCATGATCTCCTTCTGTTTGGATTCCAATGCATTGCGCTGCCGGCGAATGATCCGGTTCTGCTTCAGGAGAATGCGCGATCGCTTGACCAACAGCAAGGCACATAGCGATATGGCTAACAACAGGAATCCGGAAGCAAGAAGGGCGTGACGCTGATCCTGCGTTGTTTTGGCCAGCTGGTTCGTCAAATGCTGGTCCATGATAACCAGCGCAGGCTCCCAGGAGGTCTTGAATTGGTGTTCACGAGCGGGAGTATAAGGCGAGGCCTTGACCAGTCCAACCGACATGATTAAAATCACGCAAATGATGTTGATTTTGGTCATAGCCAAATCTTAATAGAATTTGTATTCACACCACCTCGGAAAGTCCATATTTCGACCAATGCCTTCAGGTAGGCGATTGAACGAATATTCTATTCGCTGATAGAGGAAATCATGATGATGGAGGTGGGTGATTCAGCAGCTTGATGATGGACTTTCCGCCATGTATGTTCCATAATTGCCCGTTCAGGTTTAATCATAATTAACATTATGTAAAGTAAGCGATCAAAAAACAGGGCCGTAAACCGGCCCTGCCCGCAAGCTACTTGGCTAGCAATGCCTTCATCCGACTATAATCTTCCATTCTCTCTGCCTTGAAATAGGCATCCTTTAAGGCCGACATAACTTCCCGGTCCTGATTAATCGCAAATGCCTTCTCCAGAGAAGCTACAGATTGCTCAAACAGGAGCTTTACATTCTCTATACATGTATTGTATTTCGACCGCTCGGCGGTCGGGATCTCGGCGCATACTTTCTCAGCTTCCAGACCGTCATTGAAGTACAGCGCACCCATATTGAACAAGGCATCAAAATAGTTGGGATCTATCTCCAGCGTCCTCTTATAAGCGTTCATTTCATCGGCCTTCTTTCCGAGTTTGCCATATGTCACCCCGAGCACAAACCAAACCGAAACATTATTCGGATCCGACACTGTCAGATCTGTCAGGATCTGCTCGGCCTTCGCAAAGTCGCCCTCTCCCAGATAAATACTCACCTCTGTACGAAGGAGTTCCGCGTCTTTCGGAAACCGCGCGCGTGCTTCCGCCAGAATCTTCGTTGCCGACGCCTTGTCGTTTTTGTTCAGGTAAATTTCCGCCATCCGGACCTGTGCTGAAGGCAGATTATACCCAATGGTGACACATCGCTCATAGCCGGAAATGGCCTTTGTTGTATCTCCGCAACGTTCATAACAATAGGCGGTATTGAATACCGCAGCGGAATCCGGAACTCCATAGGCATCCCCGATTCCAAGAGCCATCTCAAAGTTCTTCGCGGCAGCGCAAAAATCCCCGGAGTTGAAGGCTTTGTCGGCCCGGACATTGGCAAGCTGCTGCGCATTGCTCATCGAAGCCTGAACCTCACCTGCATAATCACCGTACTTATCCATCATCTTGGACTTGAGGTAAGAATCTACCGCCATGCTCAAGGCATCGGGAAACTTGGCCGAAAGGGCTTCGTCCAGTGAAATGTTCAGGTAGATGTTGCCGCGGTAGCGCCAGTACTTTTCCTTGCTGGTGGCCTTGAGGTCGGATGCAGCCTTCTCAATGTACTCCATGGCTTCTACGTACTTGCCCTGGTTGTTCAGATTGTAGGCGGTGGTGACATCGGGCTGAGCCAAGGCGCTACCTGCCAGTCCGATCGTGAGCATGAGGAAGAACAGTTTCTTCATGGGAAATGGATTATCGCGTTGCTAATGGTTTTGAACTGCCGTTGGGGTGACAAGTATTTTGCCAATTTGTTTTCTTCACTCCTCACTCGCGGGACTTTCGGCTGTATCGGTGGATTCGCTGCTTCCCTCCTCCGCGGTTTCTCCGCCATCCGGTGATCCGATCGCCAGGTTGGTACCTTCTTCATCCTCCTCCTCATCGCGAAGAACTCCGCAGACCGCGGCAATTTCGTCATTTCCCCGCAGATTGATCAGTCGCACGCCCTGTGTAGCGCGACCTACCACACGAAGATCATCCACGCGCAGCCGTATTGTAATGCCCGAGCGGTTGATGATCATAAAGTCGTGGTCATTGTCCACGGCCAGTATCGCGATGAGGGGACCTGTTTTGTCCGTTACGTTGATCGTTTTTACTCCCTTGGCTCCCCGGTTGGTCTTTCTGTATTCTTCCAGCTCGGAGCGTTTTCCATAGCCTTTTTCACTCACTACCAGAATGTCCCGGTCAGTGCTCTCCAGGCATACCATACCAATGACCTCATCCGAGTCGCTGCCGAGGGTCACCGCCTTCACGCCTTGTGCAGTGCGCCCCACAGGCCTCACAGTCTCTTCATTGAAGCGTATGGCCTTGCCCTCCCGGGTGCCCATGATGATCTCGTTGCTTCCGTTGGTCAGCTTGGCCTCGAGGAGTTCGTCACCCTCCACGATTGTAACGGCGTTGATTCCGGAGGAGCGCGGACGACTGTATGCCTCGAGTGCGGTTTTCTTAATCAATCCCTTACGGGTACACAGAATAACGTAGTTCTTATTGACGTATTCCTCATTCATGAGGTCCTTCGTGGGAATATAGGCCAGCACTTTATCGTCCTGCTCAATCTGGATCAGATTCTGAATAGCCCTTCCCTTTGATGTCTTCGCTCCTTCCGGAATTTCAAACACGCGCATCCAGAAGCACCGGCCTTTGCGGGTAAATACGAGCAGCCAGTCGTGGTTGGTAGCCGTAAAAATGTGTTCCACGAAGTCCTCCTGTCGGGCCGATGTGCCTTTCGAGCCCACTCCGCCCCTCGCCTGCGATCGATATTCTGCCAGAACGGTGCGCTTAATGTAGCCGGCATGGGTAATGGTGATGACCACGTGGTCATCCGGAATCATGTCCTCAATACTGAGATCGGCAGAAGAGAATTCGATCACCGACCGGCGCTCATCGCCGTACTTGTCACGCAGCATCTGCAATTCATCCCGGATGATGCCCATGCGGAGGTCTTCGGAACCCAGGATCTCCTTCAGGCGCTTGATCAGCTCCATCAGCTCGTCATATTCTGCCCGGATCTTATCGCGCTCAAGCCCTGTCAGACGCTGCAGACGCATATCCAGGATGGCCCTGGACTGGATGTCGGACAATCCAAAACGTCCAATCAGCCCTTCCCTCGCCTCGTCGGGCGTCTGGGAACTCCGGATCAGTGCTATCACCTCGTCCAGATGATCAAGGGCTATCAACAGACCTTCCAGTATATGCGCCCTCTCCTCCGCCTTCCGGAGCTCAAAGCGAGTCCGGCGAACCACCACCTCGTGGCGGTGATCCACGTAGTGACGGATAATTGAACGAAGATTCAGGACCTCCGGGCGTCCCGCTACAAGAGCGATGTTATTTACTGAAAATGAGGTTTGTAGAGATGTGTACTTGAATAAGTTATTCAATACTACATGCGGAATAGCATCCCGCTTCAATTCATACACCACGCGCACGCCGGTGCGGTCTGATTCGTCGCGGATTTCTGAGATCCCTTCAATCTTTCCTTCCTGAACGAGATCCCAGGTACGCTTGACCATATCGGCCTTATTGACCTGATAAGGAATCTGGTCCACAATGATGCACTCACGTCCATCCACTTCTTCAATGCGCGCTCTTCCGCGGATAACGATGCGTCCCCGACCCGTTTCGTAGGCCGCTTTTACACCGTCAATGCCATGTATGACACCTCCTGTGGGAAAGTCGGGCGCTTTGATCACCTGCATCAACTCATCCGTGGTGATCTCGCGGTTATTGATGTAGGCAATGATACCATCACAGACCTCGGTGAGGTTGTGTGGCGGCATATTGGTGGCCATACCCACGGCAATCCCGCTGACGCCGTTCAGGAGGAGATTGGGAACCTTGGCAGGAAGAACCCGCGGCTCCTCCATCGAGTCATCAAAGTTGGGCTGGAAATCAACCGTTTCCTTATCGAGATCTTCCAGCAGCTCCTCGGCCAGTTTCCGAAGACGGGCCTCGGTGTAACGCATGGCGGCGGGGTTGTCGCCGTCCATGCTGCCAAAATTTCCCTGACCATCGACCAGCGGATAACGCAGTGACCAATCCTGGGCCATGCGCACCATCGTGTCATACACGGCGCTGTCGCCATGAGGATGAAACTTACCGAGAACTTCCCCGACGATTCTCGCCGACTTCTTGTACGGTCTGTTGGACATCACACCGAGCTCAAGCATGCCATACAGCACACGCCGGTGCACTGGCTTCAGCCCGTCGCGCACATCCGGCAGTGCGCGGCTCACAATCACCGACATCGAATAATCGATGTAGGCGGTCTTCATTTCGTCTTCGATATTGATCCTGACGATCTTTTCTCCTTCTGCCATTTCGTCCAAGTGTTGTTTCTCGCACGATCCTTGACTTAGGCGGTGTGCGGCCCGCGAAAATACGCCGGCTTCTCTGCAGGAAGCCGCTCCGTGTAAAAGGTTTTTTCACATTCGCACACGGTGGTGTGGAAAAGTTAAAACACGAAAAAAGTGCACGGCAAACTGCACAAATACTTTTGGTTTGAGGGTTGGAAAGCCGTCTATTTGTAAATAAACCTCACGCATAAGGAGTTGAAATGAGTATGGAAGCCAAGTTTTCACCTGAGGTGAAGGATGTCATCACCTACAGCCGCGAGGAAGCCCTCCGGCTCGGACACGATTTTATCGGAGTGGAACACCTGCTGCTGGGGTTGATCCGAGAGGGAGAAAGCCTGGCAGTCCGGTTGTTGCAGGGGATGGGGGTAGACCTTGAGAAGCTCCGCAAGAATGTGGAAGGCGCGGTGAAGTCCTCAGCCCGCACTGGAGCATCCAAGCAGACCGCATCGGATGTGATCCGCCTGGTCAAGCAGGCCGAACGGGTGCTCAAAATCACGTACCTCGAAGCCAAATCATTCAAGGCATCATTAGTTGACACGGAGCATTTGCTGCTGTCCATCCTCAAGGATCAGGACAATGTGGCCACCCGGGCGCTTCGCTCTATGGGAGTTGAGTACAATGCAGTGCGCGAAGAAGTGGAAAATCTGACGGGCAAGGCCCGCGAGGAAGACCTTCCCCGCTCTGAATTCCCCGGTGCCGCCGATGAAGACGACGATGAGCGTTCATTCACCAGTGGTGGTGGTGGACAAAAAAAACAGGGTGACAGCAAGAGCAAGACTCCCGTGCTGGACAACTTCGGCAGAGATCTGACACGCCTCGCAGAAGACGGTAAGCTGGACCCGATCGTGGGTCGTGAGAAGGAGATAGAGCGGGTTTCACAGATCCTCTCCCGCCGAAAGAAGAACAATCCGATCCTCATCGGGGAGCCGGGTGTAGGCAAGTCAGCCATTGCTGAAGGATTAGCTCTGCGTATTGTTCAGAAAAAGGTATCGAGAGTGCTTTTTGGCAAACGTATCGTGACGCTGGATATCGCATCTCTGGTGGCCGGGACCAAGTACCGCGGCCAGTTCGAGGAGCGCATGAAGGCGGTCATGAATGAACTGGAAAAGTCGCCTGATGTCATTTTGTTTATCGACGAAATCCATACGATTGTAGGTGCCGGAGGCGCCAGCGGCTCTCTTGATGCAAGCAATATGTTCAAGCCGGCCCTGGCAAGAGGCGAAATCCAGTGCATCGGCGCGACTACGCTTGATGAGTACCGCCAGTATATCGAGAAGGATGGGGCTCTGGAACGTCGCTTCCAAAAGGTGATCGTAGATCCTACTACCGTGGATGAGACGATCCAGATTCTGAACAACATCAAGGATAAATACGAGGAGCATCACAGCGTGACCTATACGCCTGAAGCGCTCGAGGCCTGTGTGAAGCTCACTGCCCGTTACATCACAGATCGTCACTTGCCCGACAAGGCCATTGACGCGCTGGATGAAGTGGGGTCGCGTGTGCACCTGCAAAACATCAACGTACCTAAGGAAATCCTGGATATCGAAAAGAGCATCGAGGATGTGAAGGAGGAAAAGAACCGCGTGGTGAGAAGCCAGAAGTATGAGGAAGCAGCCAAATTGCGTGATAAGGAACGTCAGCTTCAGGAAAAACTCGAAGATGCCAAAAAGCGCTGGGAAGAGGAAACCCGCAGTCATCGGGTCACCGTGACCGAAGCCAACGTGGAAGAGGTTGTGGCCATGATGACGGGTATTCCGGTGCAACGGGTGGCCGAGAAGGAAAGCGGCCGTTTGGCTAAAATGGATGAGCAGCTCGAGGGCAAGGTCATCGGGCAGGATGAGGCCATCAAGAAAGTTGTGAAGGCCATCAAACGCAATCGCGCAGGGCTTAAGGACCCCAACAGGCCCATCGGCTCGTTTATTTTTCTCGGCCCTACTGGTGTGGGTAAAACTCAACTCGCCAAGGAACTGGCCAAGTACATGTTCGACTCAGAAGAAGCGCTGATCCGGATCGATATGAGCGAATACATGGAAAAGTTCGCTGTGTCACGTCTGATTGGGGCGCCTCCGGGCTATGTAGGATATGAGGAAGGTGGCCAGCTCACGGAAAAAGTACGCCGCCGACCCTACTCCATCATTCTGCTCGATGAGATAGAAAAAGCGCATCCGGATGTGTTTAACCTCCTGCTGCAGGCGCTGGATGATGGGCAAATGACGGATAGTCTTGGCCGCCGTATCGACTTCAAAAACACCATTATCATCATGACCTCCAATATCGGCGCACGCCAGCTGCAGGACTTCGGAACGGGTGTGGGCTTTGGTACCAGCAGCCGGGCAACTCAGGAGGAACAGGAAAAGAAAGGGGTGATTGAAAGTGCGCTGCGGAAAGCATTCGCACCGGAATTCCTGAACCGGATTGATGATATCATCGTGTTCAATGCGCTGAAGAAGGAGCACATCTTCGAAATCATCGACATCGAACTCATCAAACTGTTTCACCGCATCACTGACCTCGGCTACAACATTAAGCTCTCGGAGGAGGCTAAAGATTATATTGCAGAGCGCGGGTATGACGAAAAGTTCGGTGCGCGCCCGCTGAAGCGTGCCATCCAGAAATACCTTGAAGATCCGCTCGCTGAACAAATCATCAGCAGTAACATCAAGCCGGGTGATACCCTTATGGTGAGCTATGACAAGGAGAAAGATGAGATCACGATGAAGGTGGAAAAGGCTAAGCCGCAGAAGAAAGAGGAAAAGACCAAGGATCAAGGTCCGGAGGAGTAAGGCCTGCATGCGTGCGGTGGTAAGGTCAGTTCAGTACCTTTCATGGGTAGATTTCTGCCGGCGGTAATAAAAGCGTAGCCTGATAAGGAGTTATGGTGGTTTCTTTGTCTTCTGCGATTGAATCCAATTACTATGGATTTTTCTTCTGAAAAGCTGGCCATCGTTGAGTGGGTGATCCGGCAGGACAAAGCCGGTCATTTGCACAAAGTGCTGGCTCTCATCGAACAGATGGAGCACGAAACCGTAGATGCTAAGCGCGTCATGGGTTACCGTAGAGGAGGATCCGTGGTCACTGGTGAGGAACTTGCTGTCACCCTGCGCAATGGGCTCGAGGAAATCCTCGATGGCCGCATCATCCCGCTGGATGAAGTTGAACGCGAATCTGAACAGTGGTAACCTGCTATACACGACAATTCCTTTTATGAAAACTTTTTTCCTATCTGCTGTCGCCCTGGCGACCGCTTCCCTGACGTGTGCGCAGACTCCTTGCGTGGATGGCTTCGCCGGTGAATATCCTTGCGAACTGGTGGATCTCGTGCACCTGATGTCCCTGACAGATATCGATGCAGGACAGAACACCAACGATATCTGGGGATGGGTAAGCCCGGTGACCGGACGTGAATATGCCCTCGTGGGAACCGCCAACGGTACCTCGTTTGTGGACATTACCACGCCCACCTCTCCGGTCTATCTGGGCCATCTTCCCACACACACCACGGCCAGTCTCTGGCGCGATGTGGAGGCCTTCAACAATTATGTCTTTGTTGGAAGCGAAGCAGGCGGACACGGTATACAGGTGATGAATCTGCTCCAGCTCGACAACGTTAGCAACCCACCGGTAGTCTTCGAGGAAGATGCCTGGTACGGCGGATTTGGCAACAGCCATACGATCAATATCGACCCGGAAAGCGGTCTGCTTATGGCTCTCGGATCGGGCACATTCGCCGGTGGTCCGCACATCGTGGATATTCAGGATCCCCTGAACCCCACATTAGTCGGCGGTTTTGGTGATGACGGATATACGCATGACGGGTTCCTTCTGACCTACGAGGGGCCAGATGCAGACAAGCAGGGCAAGGTGATCGCCATCCTGTGTAATGAGGATGCCCTGACCATTGCGGATTGCACGGATCCTCAGGACTGCTTTCTGGTGGACAGCTATACTTATCCGCAAACGGGATATGTACACCAGGGCTGGTTCACCAAGGACTTCCGCTATTTTCTCGTGAATGATGAACTGGACGAGATGAATTTCGGAATCGGGACACGCACTCACATCTTCGATCTCGCTGATCTGGATAACATAGCCTACCTCGGATTCTACGAAGCCCAGAACCCCTCCATTGATCATAATCTATATATACAGGATCATTTTGTGTACGAAAGCAACTACCGCTCAGGATTGCGCGTATTCGACGCCATCCGGGTCAGCGACGGTGAGCTGCATCCGATAGGATACTTCGATCTTTTTCCGGCTAATGACAACCCCATGTTCAGCGGCACCTGGAGCAATTATCCCTACCTGCCCAGCGGGGTGAATATTGCCACCAGTATGTACACGGGTTTCTTCATTCTGGATCCGAACCTGCTCGAACTAAGTCAGGATGCGTTTTCGCTCTGCGGGGCCAATGAGATTGTTCTGAATGTTGTGGCCAATGCCAATCTGCAGTATCCCCTTACTGTGGAACTGGCCGGCATGCCTGCTGAGGCTCAGTTTACCGCCCCTGGCATTGATGGTCCTGGTACTTATCAGATTCAGATCACTAACCTGAATGCCGCTGCAGAAGGTATTTACGAGGCAATGGTTCAGTTGGTAACGTCCTTTGGTGAGGCTTATGAATTACCGCTGCATCTTGAGTTAAGCAGCGGAGGTGTTGCGGCACCGCTTCTTTCGGAACCCGCCAGCAACAGTGAGTTTGGAGCGAACATCACCACCTACTCGTTCTCCTGGGCATCAACTTCTGGAGCCACTTCTTATGTGTTTCAGCTCGCCTCCGATCCGGCTTTTGATGGACTTATTGAACAGGAAAACACGTTGACCGCTGCATTCACGTATGGTGCTATGCTACCGATCGGTACCTATTACTGGCGTGTATCTTCAGGCAATGCGTGTGGAACGGGGCCATGGTCGGATGTGTTCACCTTCTCTATCCTGCCCGTGGGCATGGAGGAATACGCAAACTCTGTTATTTCCGTACACCCTAATCCGGCCACAGAGCTCATCATGGTTAAAGGGCTTGCAGCGAATCAACCTTATCAGGTCATGGACATCACCGGCCGGATCTGTGCGGAAGGCATTCACAATTCAGGCTCACCTCTCACACTCGATGTACGCAACCTGAAGGCAGGCGTTTACTTCATTCGCACCCAAGGCAGGAGTATCCGTTTTGCGAAGAAGTGACCGCCGTCAGATCAGCCGTGAAGGATAGGAATAGAAGGTTGCCCTCCCCTCCCGGCAAAATCCTGCGAGCGTGATGCCGCATTCACGGGCCATATCCACGGCAAGAGTAGAAACGGAGGACACTGCTGCAATGACCGGAATGCCCGCGGCGAAGGCTTTGGCTACGATTTCATAAGACACTCTGCCACTCACAGCCAAAGTGGTTGCTTCCGTGAGCCGGCCTTCCCTCAGCAAAGCGCCGATGACTTTATCCACGGCGTTATGACGTCCTATATCTTCTCTTACGCAGAGCAGAGATCCATCAAGATGAAATGCGGCGGCAGCATGGCATCCTCCGGTACGGTGAAACATGTGCTGCTCCTCTCCCATTTTGCGAAACAACTCATGAATCATGTCATGGGTTTCAGCATCGGCATTGAAGCGCGCAGGCGCCTCGGGAGGCAAAAACTCTGTTTTTCCGCAAATGCCGCATGCTGCAACGGACAGCAGGCTTCTCCGGCTTATCGCTGAACGGTGACGGTGATCCATCGCGATATCCACAGCAGTGAGATAACCTTGGCTGTCATACTCGCGTGCTGTCCATTCGGGCTCTTCCTTTCTGCTTTTCCAGATACCTTCCGTATAGAGCAATCCGCGCACGAGGTCATGTTCACTGCCCGGTGTTTGCATCGTGATCGTCAGTGGCTCGCCGTTCACACTGATGGAGAGAGGGACCTCCGCTACCAGATCATCGGCGGCTTGCCGGAGCTCGCCCCGTTCCATGCGCAGGGCCTGGTATGACCGGACAGGTTCCATGTGGGAATCAGGATAGCCCGCTCACCACGCCGCTCGCATCGATGT
>CANGTU010000016.1 GCA_947456965.1 Flavobacteriales bacterium | reverse complement strand
TGAGAGGTTGCCGTCATCAAAGTTATCCGTGAGCAAGGTCTCGTAGCCTGTATTATCGTCCACGATGGTCAGGGTGTGTATGCCCGCTGTCCCAATAAAGGCACTGTTCCCTCCTGTGGGGTTTTGCAACTGGAACGTGAGCTCCGCAATATCGTCGCATAAACTATTGTCCGTAACCGTCACCACCAGGTTTTGCGAGGCACTGCTCCCTGCCGGGAAGGTGAGGGTTTGAGTCGTGTAGTTGTTCACCCGCGTGGCATCACCGAGAACGAGCACCACGTCCACCGTAGTAGCCACAGTGGGTGAGGGGTCCTGTATAGTCACGGTGATATTGTGTGTTCCGCCACCGACATTCTCGGCTATTGTAGCAGCCGCCGAGGAGAAGTTGAGTTGTGTATCCGGCGGAAGTGCACGCACGTAAAAATTATCGAACTCCTGAGCGGAAGCCGCTGCAGCACCTCCGATCGTACTGTGGATCGCAACCACCCCAACATAGCCGATGCCAAACGGTGTGTACGCGGTGTTGGTGGCAAAGGTGTTTCCATTCAAGGTATTGGTGTGCAGAAGCGTGGTAACGGACTGAACGCAACTGAATGCGCTAGCCCCTGTGCCGTTGGTAGCGGGCATGGCACTGGTCCGTATCGTCCATCGTCCGAAGGTACTCCTCGTGACTAACAACGCTACACCATAATCCGTCCGGCCATTGGGAACACCAACGGACGTCTCGAAGATATCCGTACCGACACCATTCGTAACAACCTGGAGCCGGAACTCGTCATTACCCGCATTGTCTCCGTACACGATCCGATACCCGTCCACGGTCGCGGATTCCAGGTTTGATTCATTGGCATAGAGCCAGACCATCGAACGGTCAGTATCTGTTGCCTGCTGATTCCTGCGGCCCATCCAGAAATACCACTGCTGCTGCGAATCCCAGTTTGCGATAGCTGTGCTGACGTGCTGGGTGCCCCCTATTGCAGGGCCATTGGAGCGCAGGGTGTAGCTGTTATTGGCCTCGGCGCCGGTCAGGGCAGCCGCATCGCTCTTGTTGACGATCGTAAAGTTGGCATTATCGCCCGTCCAGGCAGGACCGGTGAGGTTACCGTCGGAGAAGCTATCTGTATTTCCCAGCTCAAAATATGCACGGAAATTATTTCCCCCATTATTGGAAAACTGAGATGGTGATCCACAGCCGGCGGGATTCACATCATCACCCGGAATTTCGAAATAGATTTCCACCACATAAGATCCAAAAGACGAGAGACCGGTAAGCCAGTTCACCGCAGGAGCGTTGGTCCACCACTTCTGGTCACCGGGATTGTTCACATCCGGGCCGCATAATCCACCTCCTGCAGCCGGGCAATTCAATCCTCCCTGATTGCAGCAGAACGCAACGGGATATGCTGTGAAACCTGGTGCCGGATCGCAGGTGCGATACACCCGGTAGAACATCGTCGGCTGGCACACGTTGGACGTTCCGTTTTTCCAGGTCAGCACTTCAGCGAAGTTGACATTCAGGGCATCACCGGGGTTGAACCGCCCGAGGTAGCCCCCGTTGAAGTCAGGATCTGCGGAGGTCCACTGGCAGTCATGGAATACCCCATTCACGGAAACGCCCGTTTTGTAAACGCCCCACTGGGCCTGGCTCGTGAGCGAGGTCAGGCAAAGCAACGAAATGAACAAGGCGTAAATGATGCGCATAGCGAAGATGTTTAGTTTAGATCACTTGGATTATCCAGCGTTCGGTTACGCGAAATTAAGGAGAAAGGTTGCCTTTTCACAAGGACAAATCGGGTATCGCTGAGCCGGAGCGGCCTTAACGCAGGAGGTACATTTTCCCGAAGCCCTTTTCGGTGAATGACCGGCCTGAGTCCTGGCGCAGCTCAAGGTCCTGACCTCGCAGGCGGGCCACCACCCGGTAGAGATACACTCCATTGGCCAGGGGATCACCAAACTCATCCGTCCCGTTCCATGCGAATTCTGTGATATTCCTGCCGATGCGCAACGGGCCGATCTCCTCCTGATTCACTTCCCGGACCACACGTCCGCCGATGGTCATCACCTGAATCTTCCATTCGTCGGGTACCTCCGGGCCGGTGAGGGTGAATACGAACCGTGTGCTGGTGGAGAACGGATTGGGGTAGTTGAGCACTTCGCTGATGGTGGGGCGGAGGATGACCTCAAACTCAATCCTGTAGTCGGCTCCTCCGCTCAGATTGCCTGACTTATCGCGAGCCTGCACGAGCAACCGGTGAATACCATCGCGTGTGAAAGCCGGGCGGTAAATGATCCCGGATCTGTTGCTTCCGCCTTCTGCGGGAAGCCACGTCACCGCCTCGTCGGAGAAGTACACCGGGCGTGTATCAGAGCCCGGTTCCGTGATGAACAACCGGTAGAGCGCGGTGTCACCCGGCTCATTGAGCAGCAGATAGGGATTGTCATCATCCAGCAGGATGGCAATCTCCGGGGTGGCCGACACGATATCCCGGTTCAGGATGTGCTGCCCATCGAAGGTTACGTCCAGCAAGGGGTTGGTGCGATCCCCTTCCACTGTGAAGGGAATCTGAGCGATGTTGTTGAAATGAAATTGCTCAGGCTGGTCCCATGTTCCTGAGGTGGGTGACAGAGGATTCACCTCAATGAAGAGCACGTTGGATCCGCGGAGGCCTGTGGTGCTGAAAGACACAGTATCCAGCAGGATGGCACCACTGGCGAGTGGCGCCTGGCGCGGATAGGCGATGGGGTGAATCATCCGTGACGCATCCTCAATCCAGTAGCGCACCAGCAAGCTGTCCATGGAAATGGGGGATATATTGCGGATCGCCATGGATACCGCCACCTGCTGGCCTTCAGGGATTTGACCCTGAGGAAAGCTGTAGCCCGATGCGGGATCCAGCGCTGCCTCCGGAACCGGCTCATACTCGACATGCCAACGCGCATGCTGCAGCGGGGTGGCATCCTGACCATCAGACAAGGTTGCTCTGAGGCGGGCCTGAGGGAACAGCCCTTCGTCCAGAAGCGCGCCCAGGTTACCCTCCTCCCCGCTCCATAGCGTTGACGAAGTATTATCCACGGCATTTCCCTGAGGAGCAATGCCATCCAGCGAGAGCACCAGCGAATCCTGTTCACTGCCTCCGGCAAAGCGCCAGCTCGACCGGCTCCAGTTGAGTGCCGGCCCGATGGGCGGCGATTCCAGGACTCCCAGATCCGATCTCCCTGCCATGACCGCCTCGAGGGAGATATCAGCACCGCTGTCTGCGCCCACGACCTCGACCACCGAACCAGGACTACCTTTTTGAGCAAAGAAGATGAACGGCACAGAATCCTGCGACTGGCCGATCACCTGTGCCCCCAGGTTGCCGAATGCCTCAATCAGGGAGGGAGCCAGTACATTCCAGGTATCATAGGTGGCATACATCCAGGAGTAAACCAATACATACTGACCATCCTCCACCTCATTGGTGAGCATATTGGCGAGGCCTTGCAATTGTGCTGCATCATCCTGTTCAAACACGAAATACTTCTCCGGGCGGCCTCGGGCATTGGCGCTTACCATGGAGTTGCCGAACTCGTTACCGGGGTTTGCACCGTTGAAGTTGCTTTGCCATGGAAGGAGAGAAATGGAGTCCATGACAGCCGCCATGAGGCACGGATAGAAACCTGGTCCGGAATAATCCTGCACATCCAGGTCGATCATAAAGCGCGTACCAAGAGCTTCAAAAGGAGTGGAAGGATTGCCGAATACCTCGCAGCGCAACGTGGCCTCCAGCGGATCGAAACTCCAGCTCCGGGTATCGCGGTGATAGCCCAGGCCAGATCGGGGATTATTCTCCAACTGGAAAAAATGATCCTGCGCCCATCCACTCACTCCGCTGATGTACTGAAAGCTCGATACCCTCCATCTGTAAGGCTGACCGGTGCCTGTACTATCGGCCGAGCAGCGCCAGAAGTACACGGTGCTGTCGGTGAGGGCAAAGGGCAGCTCCCACCCGATCACCCCGCCCGATTGGGTGAAGGTGGCGGAGGACATCCAGGGCGAATCGAAGGTGTCCGTTGTATCCAGTTGCATCAGGTACGTGCGCTCCGGTTCCAGGGCCGAGCCGGTGGATGCCAGCAGCACCAGGTCAGGCTGGGGCACGATGGCAAAAGGATAGGGCTGCACCGGCACGAGGTCGCCTGTGGTCACCGTCAGAGGTATTCCGTTGAGCACATTGTTCGCCACCTCTTCCAGTTCCTCCACGGCAGAGGCCGGATAGTCCACGAGCACATCGAAGAAGTTCAAGCCCGCTGCCCGCGCGGGGTCAATGGGCATGGAGAATACGACATCCCTGTGGTGAAGGATGGCGTCCACGGTTTGCACCAGTGAGGTATCGGTTCCATCCGGAAAACGGCGGATGAGTTCGATGGCCACCGGATGGTTGACGGCCTTACCCATGTTATGCACCTGAAGATGGACCTCCAGTGTGTCGGCCTGGGCAGTGACCTGAGCAGGATGGAAGCGGAGGTCCTGGACCTGCACGTCATAATCCGGCTCCGGATGGGTGTACAATCTCACAGAAGGATCGCCGTGCAGCGCGAACGTGAGGGCTGTATTTTCCAGATAAAAATCACCTGCTTGCTGGAAGTCCGTGATGGACTGCCGAATGCACTGTCCGACAGACCAGCCGTAGCGATCCTGAAAGAGGTTTCGATAGAGCGCTGAGGTAAACAGATCCAGGTAAAGCGGTATACCCGGATCCCCTTTCGCGATGAAGCCGATCACCCCGCGTTGGGGCGCCAGCACAAAGCGTTCGCTGGTGCTTTGGCTTTCGGAGAGATGGATATTTCCGGTATAGCAGGAGTTGCCGATCAGCAATGGGTACTTGCCCTCGTTGTTGTAGTTCTCCGGCTCATCCAGATTCTGGTCGAACCCGGTGGAACTGGCGTGGCCGAAGAACGTCATCACGGCCACTCCATCATCAATCAGCTGCCGGATGGAGTCTGACAAGTTCATCTGGATCGGGTCGGTAGTATTCTTCAGGAAGGTAAACACCCTGGCGGCGTAGGAGGTATCCTCGGCCGTCAGCTCATAGCCCTGCAGATAGCCCTTGAACAGGTTCTGCTCGAAGGCATTGCCACCGCCCCCGAAGTGGAGGATATTCTTCTGCCAGCGGGCCGGTGGCTGCGATTCCAGCTGAATCACTTTGGCGAGGTACTCCTGCACCTGTGCCGGAGTTTCGGCTGCGAGCCTTCCGGTGGGGATCTTGGGAGCATAAAGAGGTGAGCTCCATCGCGCGGTAAACATCGCGTCACTGCATGGCCAGCCCCAGGTGGGCACCAGGTTGCGGGCATAATGATCGGGGTCGGAGCGGGCTCCTGTCTGCGCTGCGATGGTCATCTCATGAATTCCCTTTCCCAGGATGAAGAGATGAGAAGGAAGCGATGACCATGATGCTGTCAGATGCAGGCAGAAGCGTGAAACAGCCAGCGGATGTTTGGGAATTCCTCCTCCAAACTGCATATAAAGCTCATCCACATCGGCCACCAGCACCTCCATACCCTGCTGCTGGCGATAGACAGCATAGGCATTGGCTGCCTGCCACAGGCTGCGGTGGGTGATGATGACCATGGCCGAATCCGGTTGAAGAGTGGCGAAATCAGTAAAGAAACCGGAAGTGGTGGCGCGTGTCACTGGCGCTGCGGCAGTGAATGTTTGCTGGGAAATAATCCGCAGCAAGGTACCGGCTCCCGGCCATGAAACCGGTAAGGACAGGTGCCATCCGTCCGCTTCCTCTGTGGCCTCGAGCTCGGTGGTCCACAAGCCCGCTTCGCCCAGGATGAAGCGCGGGCTTGTGATGGACAGGTTCTGAATTCGGGCGTGTATCCAGCCATCGCCGTTCTGGTCCACCAGTTTCACTGGTGTTCCTTCTGCATAGTCGCTGAAATCCCAGGAATGAGCATAGGTCAACCGGACCCAGGCCACCCTGTGGTTATCCACGGGCACACCGAGGTCGTCCACACTGCGGTGGGTGATCCGCGTGGAAGATCCCACGGATGATGCCGGGATCACAAAGTCAAAGTGATGAGCCCCATATCCGGAATACACCGTATCGCTGATCAGATTAAATGGTGAGCCCCACCCCACTTGCAGGTGGTGGTTGGGAAAGCCGCTGGCAAGCGAGGCGCCTGCGCAGGTCGTTTCCACGCGTGCATCGGGAGCACCAGTTCCTGAATACCCATTCGGTGTGGAGAGATCCGTATGGAATGAGGTACCCTTGGAGAAGCGAAAGCTCATCCATCCTTCGGCCTCACCATAGGAGGGCAAAGCGATGCCATTGGCATCCACCTGACCCTGGTGGTATTCATCATGATACTCCCGGATAATGGTGAACCAACAGTAGTCCTCTACAGGATGAAGGTCATTATCCGGATTCGATGCCAGGATAATCCTGTTGCCCGGTTGCTCAGCAGTGGTGATGAACACCCAGGAAGTATCATTGAACAGACTATAGAATGGATTACCTGTATGCGCGGGGTGGTCATAGGTGAGGCTATCGAGCCAACCATCATTGCGTCGCCCCCAGAACTCAATGAAATCGCCCGGATTGAGTTGGCCGTCGCCGCCATCCTCCACGGTGATTCTCAGCTGCTTTTCACGGTGCCAGAGCTGGATTGACTCTGCGGGTGATCCCGAAAGCGGAAAGCCGGCTGACTGAAGCGCCTCATAAGAGATCCTGTGCAGGCCATCCTGCCACACCGGCACCTTCCAGTATTGCCGGGAATAGTCCACCCACTGGTTCCCGGACTGACTCCGCGCGCCGGTGGATGCCAGGCAGGCCCAAAAACAGGAGAGCGCAATACGCACTGCGGTTCTGGCCCAACCCGGTTTCATGCATCCAAGGTAAAGCAATCTTCGCATCACAGGCATCGGCTACAGGGCGGCCCGACGCTATATTTACCGGCCATGCGCGGGTCTTATTCCGGAGCCGGAAGATATGCCGGCACTCCCTGAACCACCGGGCAGAGCAGAATCCTGATCAGGAGTATGAGTGAAACCTACATCATCGGTGAAATCGGCCAGAACCACAATGGGTCGGTAGATCTTGCCAAACTTCTGGTGGAGATGGCAGCCCGTCAGATAGAAAACGAGTTGTTTGACCTTCACCTCAAGGGGATGAACGCTGTGAAGCTCACCAAGCGCGACCTGCGGGAGGAGTTGAGCCAGTCGCAGATGTCGCGCCCCTACAGCAGTCCGCATTCCTTCGGACGCACCTATGGAGAGCATCGTGAAGTGCTTGAGCTCAGTGATGAAGAGCATTTCGAGGTATACCGCCATGCCAAGTCATTCGGAATGGATTTCGTGGAAACGCTTTGTGCCAAGGGGTGTCTGAGTATCCTGCGCCACTTTGTTCCGGATCGCCTGAAAGTGGCCAGCCGTGACCTCACCAACTTGCCCTTGCTCGAGGCACTTGCAGAAACCAGGATTCCGATTATTCTGTCCACCGGTATGGCGGGCAAGCAGGAACTTGATGAAGCCCTGGAGGTCATCACGAAACAACATGACCAGATCAGCATTCTCCATTGCGTGTCCGAATACCCCACAAAGCCGCAGAACGTCAACCTGAATACCATTCGCTATCTGAAGAAACACTATCCTCAATACACCATTGGATTCAGCGACCATACCATTGGCATCGCTGCACCGATAGCTGCCGTGGCCATGGGGGCGAAGATTATCGAAAAGCACATCACCATTGACCGGAGGATGAAGGGGACTGATCAGGCCGGTTCACTTGGCCCTGATGGTATGAACCGAATGATCCGGGATATCCGCCTGCTTGAAATGTGGGAAGGAGTAGAAGACATTTTCATTGAGGGCGATACTGAATCAGCTCGAATGAAGCTGGAGCGCTCCGTAGCCAGCAACCGTCCCATCCGGGCAGGTGAGGTCATTGGTGAGGCTGATATCCACCTCCTGTCTCCTGGCGACGGATACAAGTGGCGTGACCGGGACCAGGTCATTGGCAGGCGGGCAGCGGCCGATATTCCTGTGGATGAAGTCATTTATCCTTCCATGCTCCAATGAACGCCTTGCCTGCTCTGCCCCGGCTTGTCATGACCGATATCGATGGTGTCTGGACGGACGGTGGTATGTACTATGACCAGACCGGCAATGAATGGAAGAAGTTCAACACATCGGACAGTGCAGGTGTCGTCTTCTTGCGGCTGTCAGGCATTCCGGTGGCTATTCTCACGGGAGAAGATACCCGCATTGTGGCCAGCCGAGCTGCCAAGCTCAGGATTGAGCATGTTTACCAGGGCGTGCATAACAAGTTGCATGTTGCCCAGCAGTTATGCGCATCACTGGGCATAGGCCTTGACGAAACCGCCTATATCGGCGATGACGTGAATGATATTCCACTGCTTCGAGCAGCGGGCGTATCATGCAGTCCGGCGAATGCTCCCGACTACGTGGCCATGCACGCTCACTTCACCACCCGCCTGCGGGGTGGCGAGGGTGCCTTCCGCGAATTTGTGGAAACCTTGCTGAAGCGCAGCGGAAAGTTCGATGAAGCCTTGCGCTTGTATGCCGAGCTCCTCGAGTCCCAAAATCATTAAAGGGCTGCATGGCAAACCACCTTATTCTTGTGGCCGGAGGCACAGGCACCCGCATGATGCAGGCCTTGCCCAAGCAATTCCTTGGGCTACTGGGAGAGCCGGTGATGGTGCACACCCTTCGACAGTTTCGCAGCTACGATTCCGCGCTGGACATTGTGGTGGTGATGCATCCTGATTACATCGGCTACTGGAATGACCTGCGCGAAACCCTCCGGTTGGATATTCCGCACCGCGTTGTGGCAGGCGGTGAGGAGCGCTTCCACTCCGTGAAGGCAGGACTGCATGCACTCGGCACCCATGAAGGCGTAGTGGGCATCCATGATGCTGTGCGACCGTTGGTCAGCATCTCCACCATTCGCCATGCTTACGAAGCAGCCCGTGTAAGCGGTGCCGCCATACCAGTCATTCCTGTTGTGGAATCCCTGCGCCAGATTCATGGCTTATCCAGCGTGGCCCTCAACCGAAGCGCCTACCGGCTGGTGCAAACGCCACAATGTTTTTCCTTGAGCCTGTTGCTCGAGGCATTTGAACAGGACTACCGGCCGGAGTTTACTGATGATGCTGCTGTGGCAGAAGCAGCCGGTCATTCGATCCAACTGGTGGAAGGCAACCGGGAAAACATCAAGCTCACGACCCCGGAAGATCTCATCATGGCTGAGGCGCTGCTGCGAAGCTGGCGCGATGAGCCGGGTCCTGCGTGATTATTCCACGATGATGTAAGACTGTGCGCCACTGTGCCGGTTGCGCTGTACGCGCACGTTGGACAAGCCCAGAACCTCACGCAGCGCGATGGTCTCGCCCGGAAAGGTCGGATCGCACAATTCGTCGAAGCCCAGCACAGAGCCCCTGGTCAGGTGTGGCTTCAGCATCTCCAGGCACTTTTTAGTAGGCTCGTAGATGTCAAAGTCAAACCATGCCATAGCGATGATGGTTTCCGGATGCTGATCGAGATATTCCCTCAGTTTCACCACAGCATCACCCTTGACGAGGCTGTTCTTCGGAATGTGGGCGAGCGGACATTCGCTTTCGTGGTAGCTCATCAGCTCGTTGAGGTAGTGTTCGTATCCCTCAGACACATTCAATCCACCTACCCGCACGATATCGTGAGAACCATCATGCTCATGCACGGAAGGAAAACCCTCGAAGGTATCGAAACCCACTACCTTCCTGTGGTGATTGAAGGGTTCATAGATTCCTCGCAGGTTATTGAAGAGAACCATATTCTTACCCCAGCGAACGCCCAATTCCAGAATGACCCCATGAACGGGAAGGACGTGGTTGCGGTATAGCTCATCAAAGAAGAGAATCTTCGTGAGATCCTGTCGTTTGAGGAAGATGGACGAGTTGGCGAGGACTTCCCCATCCGGGATCGGACATTGGCGCATGGCGCGGGCTGCCCGCTCCCTCGCGTCCAGTTCCATTGATGAGGCGTTGGTAAAAGTCTTGATCAGTTCTGACATGGAGCGAAGATAGCGCGAGTAGTCAAAGCCGGGTGAAATCCCGGGCATTCCAGAGGGCCACAGTGCCTACATTTGTCCACCAATAATCCCCCGATGAGGACCTGTTCCCTTTCCACGTTCGGTGCCGTTGTTCTTTTGGCAGCATGCACCGGAAAAACAGCCCAGACAGATATGCCACAAGCCCCGGTTGCCAGAAAAATTCCACATGAGATCACCTTACATGGTGATACCCGCATCGACAACTACTACTGGATGCGGCTTTCTGATGAGCAGAAGAACGCTGCAGAACCCGACTCCCAGACGCGCGAGGTGCTCGATTACCTCCATGCCGAAAATGCCTATACCAAGGCCATGCTGGCCCATACCGACTCCTTTCAGGTGAAACTCTTTGAGGAGATGAAAGGAAGGATCAAGGAGACCGATCAAAGCGTACCCGTGAAAAACCGTGGTTATTGGTATTACGTGCGGTATGAACAAGGACAAGATTATGCCTACTACTGCCGCAAGAAAGAATCTCTGGAAACCGGAGCCGAGGAAGTGCTCGTGGATGGCCCTGCCCTGGCCAAGGGCAAGGAGTATTGGGCACTCGGGGATTACTCCGTCAGTGAAGACAACCGTTTGATGTGCTATAGCGTGGACGAGTTGAGCAGGAGGATTTACACCATTTTCATCCGCGATCTTTCCACCGGTAAGCTGCTCGAAGACCGCCTGGAGGGCACTGGGGGATCCGCTACGTGGGCCTCAGACAACAAGACGGTATTCTACGTGCGCAAAGATCCTGTTACGCTTCGCGATAATCAGGTATGGCGCCACGTGCTCGGCACCCCCCAATCTGCAGATGTCCTGGTATTCGAAGAAAAAGATGAAGAATTCTCATGCTTCGCCTACAAGACCAAGAGCGACCGCTTTCTGGTGATCGGCAGCTCACAGACCGTGAGCAGCGAATACCGGGTACTGGAGGCCAATAATCCTTCCGGGGAGTTCAGGATTTTCCAACCGCGACAACGCGATCTGGAATATGGCATTGACCACTTCGGAGACAAGTTTTACGTAGTCACCAACCTCGACGCCAAGAACTTCAGGCTGATGGAGTGCCCGCTGGACAAAACAACCAAGGAGAACTGGAAGGAAGTGATTGCCCATCGCCCGGATGTACTGCTTGAAGGTATAGAGATCTTCCGCGATTACCTCGTGGTAGATGAGCGCAAGGATGGCCTTACCCGGTTGCGGGTAATCAGCTGGGATAAATCAGGTGAACACTACATCGAATTCCAGGACCCAGCCTACGCGGCTGGAGTTGGGGCCAATCCCGACTTCAATACCACCGTGCTGCGCTATAGCTATACCTCCCTCACGACACCCTCCAGCACGTATGACTACAACATGGATACCCGCGAGCGCAAACTGCTCAAGCAGCAGGAAGTGGTGGGCGGCTATAATTCCGGAGACTATGTGAGCGAGCGTCTTTATGCCACCGCCGATGATGGAACACGCGTTCCCATTTCACTCGTGTACAAGAAGGGGTTTGAGAAGAATGGTCAGTCTCCTGTGCTCCTGTATGCCTACGGAAGCTATGGCTATAGCATTGATGCCACATTCAGCTCCAATCGCCTCTCGCTGCTCGATCGCGGATTTTGCTTTGCTATTGCCCATATCCGCGGCGGACAGGAGATGGGAAGGCAATGGTATGAAGATGGCAAGCTGCTGAAGAAAAAGAATACTTTCACGGATTTCATTGACTGCGCAGAATTCCTGATTGCTGAGCGCTATACCAGCAAGGATAAACTCTTCGCGCTGGGCGGCAGTGCAGGTGGCCTCCTCATGGGTGCTGTCACCAATATGGCCCCTGATCTGTTTCGCGGCGTAGTGTCGGCAGTGCCCTTCGTGGATGTAGTGACCACCATGATGGATGAAACCATTCCCCTCACCACCTTCGAGTTTGATGAATGGGGCAATCCGAAGGACAAAGCTTACTACGACTACATGAAGAGCTATTCTCCATATGACAATATCGAAAAGAAGGCTTACCCCAACATTCTGGTGCTTACCGGCTATTGGGACAGCCAGGTGCAATACTGGGAGCCCGCTAAGTACGTGGCCAGATTGCGCGAGATGAAAACCGACAGCAATAAGTTGCTCTTCTGGTGCAATATGGACGCCGGCCATGGAGGAAAGTCGGGGCGCTTTGAGGCCCTCAAAGAAGTCGCGCTTGAATATGCATTCATGCTTGACCTGGCCGGCATCCGGGAATAACCCCGACAGGGAAGCCTGCTCTATGCATTTAACGCAGTTATTGCATAGCATGGCATCATCTCTGCACCTGGCATTAAATCAATAAAATAAAACAAAAAACAGTTCCTATGAAAAACCTGCAGTTCACTACCATCGCCGTATCGGTGATTGCCATTTCGGTGGTTCTCTTCGCCTTTACCAACCAGCCCGCTCCTCCGGCATCGTATGAGTTTACCTCCTTCACGGTGGTCGAATCCATCGTGCCCAATGGTCTTGGACGCTCGCGGATTATCAACGCGCTCGAAGCTCGTGACTACAAGGAGTTCACATCAGTGCGTTCCGAAGAAGAAAATGGCCGTAACAAGTCGGACCGCGATGAGATCCGTGTGAAGAACTTTGAGGAAACCAAGATCCTCAACTTCTTTAACATCGGTGGTATCCGCTTCCAGAATATCGCAGCCAATGATGCCGTGATCAACAGCAAGGTCAACTACATGCTGGCCGATGGCTGGGAGATCGTACAGATCGTAGCCGGTGTTGAGTCTGTGGGTTCCAAAGATGACACCGAAGGAATCTACATCACTCGCTTTTACTTCCGCCGCGCGAAGTAAGGAATGACTTTCTGCAAAGAATTGGGCCAACCTCCGGGGTGGCCCATTTTTTTTTTGGAGAGAAACACAGCCGCTCACGATAACAGCGGGGCCAGCAGGCGGTCGAGTTCCGTATCCTGACGGAGGTGGATGCCCTGAAGTCCCGCCTGCCGTGCGCCTTCCACGTGTTGCACTGAGTCGTCGATGAACAGCGTTTCGGCAGGCGCCAGGCCGTTCCATGCGCATACCTCCAGAAACGTTTCCGGATAAGGTTTCTTGAGTCCGATCACATGGCTGTAATAAATCTGCTCAAATGCGCTCCGGAAAGACTCAAGTCCCATTTTCGCATCGATCATCCGCTCAAACGCTGCAGCGTGAATCGCGTTTGTATTGCTCAAAAGAAATGTGCGGTATCCCTGTGACCGAAGTGAGCGGACCAGCTCCACTTTCTCGGGCCACAGATCGAGAAGAATGCAATTCCATGCATGATCTACCTGATCGCGCCTGACATGTGGCACGAAGGCGTGGAGAAACGACATGAAATCTTCGTTGCTGATCTTGCCCGTTTCAAGGAGATCAAACTCCGGGCGCTGCGCGGCCTGCGAGTATAAGCCTTCAAAGTCCCCGAGCCCCAGCAAGCGGAAAGCCCTCACCGGGGCGTGGTAATCAATGTCAAATAAAACCCCTCCAAAATCGAAGATGATGTTCCTGATCCCTGAGAAATTCATGCGACCTTCAATTACCGCTTCAGCAGCCATACGGAAGAAAGACCTTTGGCTTTGATGGCGCGTATCCCTTCGCGCGCAGCCGTTTCAGTGGTTGCGCTTCCGGCAGCCACGATATGCAGACTGCCGCGTTTTCCGGCATCAAATGCCTCGTACCCTTCCTGCTGGAGCCGGGCGATGTAGTTGCGTGCATTTTCCGCCTGCCCGAAGGCTCCCGCCACAATCAGGAAGCGGGAATCGGAGGCTGAAATGGCTGTAAGGTCAGGCATACCTGCGTCCCGGCGGATACCTTCCATTTCCACACCACGGGCGTCCTCTTCCCCAGAGAGGAGGTTGACTCGCGCGCCGGGCTTATCGATGAGTTCCATCCAGCCGGCTGTTTCAACTGTATCCCATGCCAGGGGAGTGACCCGATCGGCCACCAAGGAGTAGGATGCACCCCGGGTTGTCCAGGAAAAAGGATTGAAGCGGGCCTTTTCGATGTTGGCTGCTGCACCACGTGTGCCTATGTAGAGGAACGTGCCGGCGGCTATCAGTGGCACAGCTACTGCCGCTGCTGCCTTCCACCAGGATGAAGAGGGTCTTTGAGCACGTGCAAGTGCAAGCTGTTCCGTTGCGGATTGGAGTCCTGCTATCCCATCCACAGGCCTGAGTTGCACTGCTGTTAGCCCGAAGGAATCGAGCAGGAAATTCTCCTGATCTTCCGGAACAAACTGGAGATTGCCCCCGCGATCGCGGAAGAATAGGCCAATGCGCTCCCATGTCAGGCGTTCACCCTGATAGAGTCGCTGCAGGCCATCGGCAACCCATTCCTCTACTTCGCGGAGGGCGTCGGGATAGCTGATCCCTGCGATGCGGGAAACGTGCGACACCAGCAGACCGTCGTGATGTGTGAGGTTTCGGTTAAATCCCACGTGCTTGGACGGTGGTTTTACCACGTGTGTCATGCGATTGAGACGAGCTGGGCGGTAATTGGCCACAAGTCCGCCAAAACCAGGCACAATCACACAATCGTGATCATACAGCAGGTCGGTGATGAAAGCCTCTATGCGCATGGGACAAAGGTAGCGATTTATGGATGGTTCAGGGGTGTGCGGGTCAGAGGAGCTTCCTCACCTTTTCGAGATCCTCGGGCGTGTCCACAGCCGGTGTTTCAAGTGGGGTAACGGCTACTGAAATCCGGTAACCCGCTTCAAGCCATCGCAGTTGCTCAAGCGACTCGGCCTGCTCAAGGGGCGAGGGCGCCAGGAGGCATATCCGGTGCAGAATGTCACTCCGGTATGCGTAGAGTCCCAGGTGCTTGTAATAGGGTCCGGTGTGAAGCCATTGATCCTGTGGAAGTCCCTTGCGAAAAGGAATGGGAAACCGGCTGAAATAGATGGCTCGCCCAGCATTTCCGAATACCACCTTCACCTTGTTGGGATCGGTCAGCGTGGTGTAGTCGCGGATTGGTGTGGCGAGTGTGGCCACCTCCGTGTCGTTTTTCAGGAGCATGGCGGCGAGCAGATCGAGTTGAGCCGGGTCAACGAATGGCTCATCCCCCTGGATATTGATCACCCCATCGGCGTCAGCGCCGGTGAGTTCGAGCGCTTCCAGACAACGGTCTGTTCCGCTGGGGTGGTCGGGTGAAGTCAGCACGGCCTGGGCGCCGTTTTCCTCCACATGGCGAAGAATGCGCTCATCATCAGTAGCCACCACCACTTCCCGGATCATGCGACACTTACGGACCTGATTGACGACCCTCATCACCATGGATGTACCACCGATATCTGCGAGTGGTTTGCCGGGGAATCGTGTGCTTCCGAAGCGGGCCGGTATGATGCCGAGAATATGCATGGCTCAACTCCCGAGGGTTAAGGTATATTGAAATACTGTAAGCCGGCCCCGTTCGATGGCAAGCGGCCGTATGGAGTATTCCCGGTTGAGCAGGTTACTGATTGCAACGGCCAGCTTGTGCCGGGGTGAGATCTGCCAGCCGGCGCGGAGGTCAATCACATAATCTCCCTTCGGGTGGTTGGCACGCCAGCGGCGGATTCCCGGGTTAAATACACCAGGTAATTGTTCCTCCAGTTCCTGAAAAGCCACGTCTATATTCTGCATATGGCTGTTGGACCGGAAACTTGCTCCAAGGGAAACCTCGCGGAAGGTAGCTCCCACGTCCACGCGCACCAGGTGCTGCATGCGGTACTTCAGGATGAAGTCGGCCGGATCAGAACTCGTGTTGAGGTAGTTGGCCTCGGAGAATCGCTCAATGAGGAAGGGATTGTCGGAATTGCCCGGTGCGCTGGCATAAACCAGGTCGGGCGTCAGGCTCACCGGCTTCGTATACGTATATCCGGCGAGCATCTGAAGTCCGACCTGCCCGATCTTACCTTCTCCCATGACGGATACATCCAGTCCGGACACCCTTGCTCTTCCTGTATTCACGCTCTGGAAGCCCAGACCGAAGTTGTTGGAGAGTGATGGATTCGGATCCCACTGCCCGAAAGTAAACTCGATGAAATTGGAGAACTCCTGACGGAATCCTGCGACATCCACAAACCCCCGGAATCCCCCGATGGCGAAGCCCTGCTTGATTCCCAACTCCGCATTCCAGGATGATTCCGATTTCAGGTCCGGGTTAGCGAAAATGCGAATTGCTCCTAGTGAGGTCACGATGAATTTCTCGGCAATGCTAGGGAAGCGGTAGCCCTGTCCATAGGACGCTCTGAGCCAGGTGGCCCTGGCTACATGGTAGTTGAGTCCGGCGCGAAATACCGGCCTTCCTTCCTGCTCATTGTTGATGTTGAACTGCTCATAACGCACCCCCGCACTCGCATTGATACGCTTGCCGAACTTCTTGTCCACCTGAAGATAGCCCGCCTGGTTTCCGGCACTATTTCGGCCATCGGCATTTCCTCCGGTAAAGAACTCGCCCCGGGCATCTGTATGCATGGCTACCAGACCGAAGGTAGTAGTCAGGTTTTTTATCCCGATCGAGTCCCAGCGCTGCTGGTATTGATACTCTCCGAAGTACACATCACTGAAATTCCCCTGGTTGTTGTCGTTGTCATTATCCAGACTCTGCCAGCGGGTGCGGAGCGAGTGACGGCTTCCGTTGCGGTGGTAGGTGACGAAGGGGTCGAGTGTAGAAAGTTGCTGAATGGTTCGGGTAGCGCTGCCCTGATAGGCCCCGTAAATGCCGGCGCTGTCATTTTCCCAGATCAGGGTGGTGAGCGATTCGCTGTTCGAGTAGTTGCCGTTCACTCCATAGCTCAATCCCTTTACGCGGGTGCTGTTTCGGCGGAGGTTGAGCGTGAGACGCGCGCGGTAGCTCGCATCGTAGCGGTCGGCGGTAAATGGAGAGTAGCCATTGGAAAAACTTCCGTCTTCGGACCGGATGGGACCGAGGTGGCCGTCGTCAGCCTGAACCGTACCACCCACTACAAGGTCCACAGCCTTTGTTTTCTCGGCATGGAGAAACAACAAGCCGCTCTGCATGGGAGTACCTTCCCAGTACTTCGTTTCTCCTGCGCGCTGGGGGTCGCTGAAAAGTCCGTGGTAAAGGGTGAGGCGCGTTCGCGGCTTATCCGTTGGATATGCGGTCCTGAAATTGACCACTCCGCTAAGCGCCGAGCTTCCGTAGAGAACACTGCTGGCTCCTTTGATCACTTCCACCTGCGAGATATTCTCAACGGGCAGGAAACCCCAGCTTGGCTTGCCTGCATCGCCACTCAGTACGGGTATATCATCAATAAGGACCTGCACGCGGCTTCCGGCACCGAAGCTGTATCCACTTCCGCTGCGGATCTGGGGCTCATCGTCCACGATGACTACCCCTGGAGTCTGCTGCAATCCTTCTTCGATAGAAACGATATTCTTGTCGCGGATCAATGCGGGCTGAAGCACCTCCATGCTCACCGTGACCTCACTGATATCCTGCTCGTACTTTCCGGCTGATACCACAACGATCCCGAGTTGCTCGGACCGGGATTCGAGGGCTATATCCAGCACCAGTTTCTGGCCGGCAGAAAGCGTGACCTGCCTGACTGCCTCTGAATAGGCCGTCATGCGGTACGTCAGCGTGTATGACCCGGGAGCGAGCTGAAGCTCATAGTTTCCGTCCGGGTCGCTCACAGCACCTGCGGCCTGCTGGTTAGTAATGACGGCGCCTACGAGCGGTTCGCCGGTTTGACGATCTGTGACTCTTCCGGATACCAGGGCTGACTGCGAGCGGGCTGTTGTCGTTCCCGCCATCAGGAAAAGGATGAGGACAATACGAAGCATAGCGGTTTAGTCGAGGGCTGGTGCAAGGATACGCGATAAGGGCCAAACCTGACTGACCGTCAATGCCTGAAGTGCCTGACCCCGGTCATGTACATAGCCATGCCATGGGCGTCACAGAAGTCCACAGAAAGCTGGTCCTTGATGGATCCACCGGGCTGCACAACCGCTGTGATCCCCGCGTTGTGGGCGATTTCGACGCAATCGGGGAAGGGGAAGAACGCATCGCTTGCCATGACCGCTCCCTGGAGATCAAATCCGAAGGACCTGGCCTTATCCACTGCTTGCCGGAGGGCATCCACGCGCGATGTCTGGCCGGTGCCGCTGGCGCAAAGCTGTCCGTTCCGTACCAGTACAATCGTGTTACTCTTGGTATGCTTCGCGAGTTTATTCGCAAAAACCAGGTCGGCTATACCCGCCCCATCCGCAGCTTTTCTGGTCACCAGACGGAGATCCCGCTCTGATTCCGTTCTGAAGTCCTTGTCCTGAGTGATGAACCCATTCAACAGAGTGCGCACCTGATAGCGGGGCAGCGAGGTCTCCTTTCTCCGAAGAATAATCCGGTTGGCCTTACCGGCCAGTAATTCCGCGGCACCTGCTTCATATCCCGGTGCGATGATCACCTCGCAGAACAGATCGTGAATGCGTTGAGCGGCTTCGAGGGTTATGCGTGCATTGCTCACCAGGATACCACCGAAAGCCGACACCGGATCACCGGCCAGTGCGTCCACATAGGCTTCAAGCACCGTGGACCGGGTGGCTATACCGCAGGCATTGTTATGCTTCAGGATGGCAAACGTGGGAGGAGCATCCAGGAATTCATCGATGAGTCCGAGGGCCGCATCCACATCCAGCAAATTGTTGTAGGAAAGCTCCTTGCCGTTGAGTTTATCAAACAGGGCTCCGAGATCACCGAAGAAGAAGCCCTGCTGGTGAGGATTCTCACCGTAGCGCAAGGGTATGCACTGCTGCTCGCTGATCTTCAGCGAACCTCTTTCACCACCTGGAAACCAGGAGTAGATGCGGGAGTCGTAGTGGGAGGTCACGTCAAACGCCTCCCTCGCGAGCATTCGGCGCTCATCGCTGGACGTCACTGGAGTGGGTCGGGCGAGAATTTCCCCGAGCATGGGGTATTGAGCGGCCGATGGAATGATCACCACATCTTCGAAGTTCTTGGCTGCCCCTCGGATCAGGGAGACTCCGCCGATATCGATCATCTCGATGATCTCGTCGTGTGAGGACCCCGATTGCACGGTTGCCTCAAACGGATACAGATCCACTACCACACAATCGATGGGGTGAATGCCATATTTCTCCACTTGCTCGCGGTCGCCATCGTGACCTCTCCTCCAGAGAATTCCGCCGAATACACCCGGGTGGAGTGTTTTCACCCGGCCGCCGAGGATGGAGGGGTATCCGGTGAGTTCTTCGACGGGAACTACCGGGATGCCGAGCTTTTCGATGAATTCCTGAGTACCACCAGTGCTGTAGAGCACGATACCGTGCCTGTGCATGTTGCGCACGAGTGGCTCGAGTCCGTCCTTATGGTAAACGGATATGAGCGCGGAAGAGATGGTCTTGTTCACGGCCTGGGGAATGAGGCCGCGAAAGTACTTCACTCGGGCAAATCGAAGATGAGGAGCGTGCCGGCATCCTCATCTCCTTCCCTGCGTCCGATTTCGACTTCCCGCTTTATCACCATGCGATCAGGGTCCACGGTGGGAATACCCGTGGTGTCGCGGCTGTATACGTAGACTGTGTAGGATCCCTCCCGCAGGTTCATGAATTCGAATTCTCCTTTGTAGTTGGTCCATACCCGGTCATCAGGAGAAATATGATCACCGTAGATGATGTATACATCCTGATCGGCAGCATGCGTGGTGTACTGCACCGTTGACGGGTTGCTCAGCACCAGGCGTATCTCGCGCATAACCTTGCCTCGGATAGTGCCTCTGCCACCTTCCCCGGGTTCCTTGCGGCATCCCGGAAGGAAGACCAGAATCATCAGAAGCGACGGGATCAGCCGAAATGAAGAAAAAACTCGCTTCATAAATCTTACTTCAGGTTGTGATAAACAGCTTGCACATCATCATCTTCCTCGATACGCTCGACCAGTTCCAGTATTTCATCCACCTGCTCTTCATTCAGCTCAGCATACGCATTGGGAATACGCTCAAGACCTGCCTTGGTGCATGCAATACCCCGGTCTTCGAGTGCTTTCTGCATATTGCCAAAATCTGAGAATGCGCTGTAGAGCACGACCTCACCCTCCTCCCTGTCCATACTCTCCAATCCCGCATCAATCAACTCCAGCTCAAGGCCTTCGGGATCGGGGATTTGATCTGCCGCTATTCGAAATACACCTTTGCGTTCGAAGATGAAAGAGAGCGAGCCTGAGTTACCAAGCTGACCTCCTGCCCGATTGAAATACATCCGAATATTGGCCACTGTTCGCGTTGGATTATCGGTGGCTGTTTCAACCAGGATGGGTACACCATGTGGCCCGTATCCCTCGTAAACCACCTCCTCGAAGTTGCTGGCATCCTTGCTTACCGCGCGCTTGATGGCAGCTTCTACCCGGTCCTTGGGCATATTCACGCCCTTGGCATTGGCGACAGCCTGCCTCAGGCGGGGATTGTATGCCACATCCGGACCACCGGCCTTAACGGCCATGGCGATTTCCTTTCCGATTCGGGTGAATGCCTTGGCCATGCGGTCATAGCGGGCAAACATCTTGTGCTTTCGCTTTTCAAAAATCCGTCCCATGGATAACCGGTTCATTCCGGAAGTGCAAACCTACACATTCGGGGGCACCATCCGGTTGGCTGGGACCGCCCCTGGCCCTTCTTACCTTTGGATCGAAAGATGTTCCTGGAAAACACGATTACCCGCGGGCGCAGGATGGGCTGGATCGAAGTGATCTGCGGGTCCATGTTTTCCGGCAAGACCGAGGAATTGATCCGGAGGCTCCGCCGTGCCGAGTTCGCCCGGCTCAAAGTGGAGATCTTCAAACCCGGACTGGATATCCGCTACAGTGAGAGCGAGGTGGTAAGTCATGATGACAGTGCCATCCGGTCAACCCCGGTCAACCACTCGTCCCAGATTCTGCTCCTCGCCAGCGACGTGGAGGTGGTGGGCATTGATGAGGCGCAATTCTTTGATGAGGGCCTGCCTGAAGTCTGCAACCAGCTCGCCAATATGGGTATCCGGGTAATTGTAGCGGGCCTGGACATGGACTATCAGGGACGTCCGTTCGGCCCCATGCCCAATCTGCTCGCCATTGCAGAATTCGTCACCAAGGTACACGCCATCTGTGTGGAAACCGGCAATCTTGCTCAGTACTCTTACCGTCATACCGAAGGCGATTCACTTGTACATCTCGGTGAAAAAGAGAGTTATGTACCCCTTTCCCGGGAGGCATTCAATCGCGCCATGGAAGACCGGAAAAGTCGCCAGAATCCCGGCAAAACCAGTAAATCATGAGGTACTCACTTGCCAGGCTGGCCGTCATCACCGATGGTGAATTGATGCATGACCACGGAAATGAGGTATTTCATCTGGCCACCGACTCCAGGCAGATCGTACAGCCATCCGGGGCGATGTTTGCCGCCATACGGGGTGATCACCGCGACGGGCATGGCTTTGTTGCCGATGCTTACCGTCTGGGTGTTCGCAGTTTCCTTGTCGATCAGGACGTGGACCTCCCTCATGATGCAGCAGTGCTCCGTGTTCACCACACGCTCGCAGCGATTCAGCAGATTGCGGCATTTCATCGCGCACAGTTCGATATCCCCGTCGCAGGTATTACGGGCAGCAACGGAAAAACGATTGTGAAAGAATGGCTCAACACCCTGCTTGCCGATGACTACACCATTGCACGAAGCCCGAGAAGCTACAACTCCCAGCTCGGTGTACCCCTTTCGCTGCTCAACCTCGATACCGAGCATACGCTGGGAATTTTTGAGGCGGGCATATCCAGTCCGGGCGAGATGGAGGCACTGCGTGGAATGATCCGTCCGACGATCGGCATACTCACCACGATCGGATCAGCACATGCTGAGCACTTCAGCAGCCGCGCCCAGATTGCGCAGGAAAAAGCCATTTTGTTTGATGCGTGTCCGGTGGTCATCGCGCCTGCTGACCAGCACGAGGTCACACCTGTACTTGTGGCTTTGCGTGCTGCCGGCACGCGGGTCTGGAGCTGGGGCCGCGGCGATACGGCCGATCTCCGGGTAACCGATCTCCGCCAGATGGTTCGCGAAACCCGAATAGAGGCGTTGGTTCAAGGCTTGCCGCTGACGTTTGTGTTGCCCTTCACTGATCACGCATCGGTGGAAAATGCCCTGTGCTGCTTTACCGTGCTTTTGGCACTCGGCTATGCGCCTGAACGGATCGCCGAACGGATACTTCGTCTGGAGCGACTGCCGATGCGAACAGAAATCGTTAAGGGATCAGGCGACTCCGTCATTGTCAATGACAGCTGGAGTGCCGACCTGGACTCTCTGCGTATTGCCCTCGATGTTCTGCGTCACCATGCCCAGCGGAGGCCATTGCGCGCGGTCATCACCGACATCCCCCAATCCGGATTATCCCCGGAGGAGCTCTACCGCCGTGTGAATGAGCTTCTGGTATCTGCCGGAATCGGAGAAGTCTATACAATTGGGTCGCATATCCATTCGGCACTTCACCTCTTCACACTTCCCGTGCACCACTTCCTGAGTCCGGAAGAACTTCAGGCTCACCTTGTATCCCATCCACCGCAGCACGTGGCCATGCTGGTCAAGGGAGCACGTGAGTACCGCCTTGAGCGTCTGGTTCATGCGCTTGAAGAAAAATCGCATGAATCCTATACTGAAATAGAC
The DNA here is from genome assembly GCA_947456965.1 of Flavobacteriales bacterium. GTDB lineage: Bacteria > Bacteroidota > Bacteroidia > Flavobacteriales_D > Sanyastnellaceae > CANGTU01. Next base: position 42,186 of record CANGTU010000016.1, on the reverse strand, counting down.
CTGGCTGCACTCAGTCACAACCTCAACGTGTTCAAATCCCGGCTCCACCCGGGCACGCGGATCATGGTTATGGTGAAGGCTTTCGGATATGGAAGCGGTGCTCGCGAGACCGCTGCGCTGCTGGAGTTCAGTAAGGTGGACTACCTTGCTGTGGCTTACGCTGATGAGGGCGTGGTATTGCGGGAGGCCGGTATTTCGCTGCCCATCATGGTGATGAATCCCTCACCGGGAAGTCTCTCCACCATGCTGCGCCATCGGCTGGAGCCTGAGATTTTCAGTTTCCGGATATTGGGGGCATGGCGCGAAGCCTTGCAGCGTGAAGAACATACCGAGCCGCGTGCAGTGCACATCAAGATTGACACCGGTATGCATCGCCTCGGCTTCGATCCATCCGATGTACCTCGAATGCTCGAAGAACTCAGTCACATTCCATCCTTGCGAGTAGCCTCTGTATTTACCCATCTCGCAGCCTCGGAGAGTCCGGAGCACGATGCATTCACGCATGAGCAGCTCAACCGGTATACGACGGCCTGTGCGATGATTGCAAAAGTGCGGCAGGAGCCCTTCCTGCGCCATGTGCTGAACACTGGTGGAATTGAACGCTTTCCCGATTATCAGCTGGATATGGTGCGGTTGGGTATCGGGCTTTACGGAGTATCTGCATCTGGCAGCCAGCGATCGCTTCAGCCGGTGATCAGAATGATCAGTACCATTTCACAGAAAAGACATATTCGCGCCGGTGAGAGCGTCGGTTATTCGCGCTCGTTTGTGGCATCTCAGGATATGGAGATCGGTGTGATTCCGCTGGGCTATGCCGACGGGCTGCGACGCGTTTTGAGCAACGGAGCAGGAGCTGTATCGGTAGGTGGCAAGCGCGCGCCGATCATCGGGCGTGTATGCATGGATATGACAATGATCGATCTCACCGGAATTCCTTGTGAGGAGGGAGAACAGGTTGAACTCTTTGGCCGCGATATTCCACTGGCTGAGTTTTCATCATGGAACGGGACAATCCCTTATGAGATCCTGACAACGATTGGTCAGCGCGTGCGGAGAGTATATATCCGGGAATAATCAGAGCCCGGCGAGCTGGGCCATTTTCACGAAGAGAGCTCCCATGAGAGCGCTTACCGGAATGGTGAGTATCCAGGCCCAGAGCAGATTTACCGTAACTCCCCAGCGCACGGCAGAGAGGCGTTTGGTAGCCCCCACACCAATGATGGAGCCCGTGATGGTGTGTGTGGTACTCACCGGAATCTTCAGCGCTTCTGTGAGGAAAAGGGTAACGGCTCCAGCTGTTTCGGCAGCAACCCCTTCAAATGGGGTCACCTTGGTAATCTTCGTTCCCATGGTCTTCACAATCTTCCATCCCCCGCTCATGGTGCCTGCTGCAATGGCGGCATAGCAGGCCAGCGGAACCCATACGGGCATTTGCTCAAAGTCCGTGATGCTGCCGCTGGCAATAAGTGCTGCGGTGATAATTCCCATGACCTTCTGGGCGTCATTACCCCCATGGCCAATACTGAATGCCGCGGAAGAAACGAGCTGCAGCCGTTTGAACCACATATTAGCCTTGCTCGTATTGAGACTTGAGAGGTACAGCGTGAAGAAGGCCATAATGAAAACGACCATGGTGAGCAATATCCATTTGAAATTCTTTGAATAGAAGATCACCTTCATTGCATAGGAGTCGAAGTGCGATTTGAGCTTGTCCGGATCTGTCTCCAGGTTCATGGCCAGAATGATGATACCAGCGAGAATAACCAAACCGGAAATCACTTTGGGCACGGGGCCTTTGCGGAATGAATGCAGGAACCAGAGCGATATGATGAACGCCATGATCATGCCCACCAGCGGAGCGAGGAAAATGAAGCTCACCGTTTTGATAACCGGCTCAGCATTGATGGCGTCGAATCCCGAAGCTCCGATAGCTGCCCCGGCGAATCCGCCGATCAGGGTATGGGAGGAGGAGGAGGGAATTCCGAACCACCAGGTGAGCAGATTCCAGATGATCGCGGCAACAAGTCCTGACAGAATAACGGGCAGTGTGATAAAATCCTGCACAACAGTCTTGGCTATGGTATTGGCCACGCCATGATCTTTAAAAATGAAAAACGCCACGAAGTTGAACACAGCAGCCCACAGCACTGCCTGAAAAGGCGTGAGGACCTTGGTGGATACAATGGTGGCGATGGAATTCGCCGCATCATGGAATCCGTTGATGAAGTCGAAGATGAGGGCCAGGGCAATGACGATAACGAGCAGTGTAATCATCTTCGGGAATTAGGAGTTTTTCACGAGGATGGTTTCAATCACGTTAGCCACGTCTTCACACTTATCGGTGGCCGTTTCCATATTCGAAAGGACTTCCTTTTCCTTGATCAGTTCGATGGCATCTGTTTCTTCGGCAAAGAGCCTGGCGATGGCTTCATCAAACACGTCATCTGCATGGTTCTCCAGGGAGTTGATTCGCACGACCGCCTCACGGCACACTTCGGGATTGCGCAGATTTTCGAGAGAGATCACCGCAGCCTGAATCTCGTGCGTAAGCTGCTCGATGATGTCCGCCATCTTCTTCATGCTGCTCGTGAATTCCTTCACGCCGTAGAGCTGAATGCGTGTGCCCGTGCCGTGGATATAATCGGCAATGTCATCCAGTGCCGTAGCCAGTGAATGGATGTCTTCCCGATCGAATGGTGTGATGAACGTAGTGCCCAGTTCCACGAATACCTGATGGGTAATCTCATCGCCCCGGTGCTCCAGTTCGGCAATGTGGCGGATGAGTTCTTCCCGCTTCTTCTGGTCAGATTCATGCACCAGCAGGGTTAGCGTTCTTGACATCTCCGTGAGGTTGGAAGCATCCTCTGCGAACAGCTTGAAGAAGATGGATCCCTTCGGGGTGAACATCGAGAACAACTTGCTGATCTTCATGCGGCGGGGTAGCTTGGATTGACGTGAGCTCAATTTCGTGGCAATTTTAAGGTTGGTGTGGCGTGGTCTTCGGTGTCAGGTTGATTCTTAACTCAGAGGTTACATTGGTGATGTGGGCTAATAGTTCACCTGGAGCTGGAGCCGCAGAAGGTCCCCTGTCTGACGGTTGCCCTCGGTCCGGTTATCTTCATAGGCCCTGATGCTGTGTGTGTACATCGCCGTGAACTCCACGGCCTGGTTGATTTGCCATTCTACCCCCCACTCGTATTCATTCACTTTATATGACCTTGCATCGCGCTCCACTTTTTTACCCCCATCATAATACTGTCCGCGAAAGAAGGGGGTAATGAACTGGTCATGCCATTGGACCATGTAGGAGAGCGTGATAAAGCCGCCGGACAAGTCGCGGAGCACGATGGAATCCAGGGCGGCGTCGTACTGCGGTCCGTGCCCGACGTTGTATTCTGCCAGAATGCCAAAAGGACGCGGCTGCAGCGATATAGTGGCGCCGATCCGGTCATCGCGATACGTGTTGTCATCGGCCACGCCCACTCCCGATGATACATTATCGGAAGGAAGGGTATACAGTCCCTTGTGCGCCTGTATCGCCGGCTCGAGAACCTGATTTCCCCAGGTGATAGGATAGGTAAGACGGGCCACCAGGTGACGTGATTCATTGAGTTCCGGCCGGTTCGCCGATTGACCGTTGTAGAAACCGATTCCGAAGCAGCCATAGTCGCCTGAGCCCTTATTCGGACGGCGGGCCAACTCGCGGTAAATCTTCCTCGCCTTTTCAGGGGCCCAATAAAAGAAAACCCCGAGATCCCGCTCGTTGGGAACCGTGCTGTTCAGTGCATCGGCGCGGTCCAGAGGCAAACGGTTTTGGGAGCTCTGCATGTTTTCATAACCGAACGGAACCTTGGATTGTCCGGCCCTGATCCGGAATTCCTTCTTCTTATCCAGCGCCAGGTCAAAATAGGCATCGCGAACTTGCAGGCCGTGGAGGCTTGTGGACGATAGGTTAGAGGCAAAATCAAATTGAATGTATATGGCCACTTGTGGGTGAACGTCACCGCTGAAGATAAGGCGTGCCCGGCGAATAAAGAACCCGCCATTTCCACCCCACGATCGGTCACACTGCTCGCATCCCAGCTCGGGGTTAGTCTGATACAACCCATTATATCTCAACTGAGTATAACCACGCAAGCTGATGGTCCTGTACCACGGTGAAGATTCCTGAGATGCCTGGGGAGCCGGATCAGCCGCTGCAATCTGAGCCCTCCCGGCACCCGACAGGCAGGCAAATACGAGCGCGGTGAGGAGGACGCGTAACATAGATGTAACAAATTGCGGCGCCAAACGTAGTCTTAGAGCACCGCCTGTTTGTGACGGTCGTATGACCCTTATGTTATGGCTGTGTTATGCACCTGAGGGGTAGGGTAAAACCGGAATTCTTGGTTACACATATTCCGGCAGTGGTTTACCTCCAACCCTTCCGATATTGCGCTTGAAACCTGTATACATCTGGATATGAGACCAATTACCTTATTCGTCACTTTTTTCCTGGCCACCATGGCCGTTGCCCAACAAGCCGCCGTCGTTCCCGGCGAAGTGCTGTTCCAGCTCAAACCCGGCGTTCGCGCAGAAACCGTGGAGGCGGATATCCGGCTGCGTCTGGGCATCCTTCCGCGATTCAGCGTGGTAAAATGCATCAGTGAACCGATGCGCGCCTGGCATGCTACGTTCGAACCCGCGCATCTTACGCTGGAGGAAGCCCTCTATGTTCTTCGCACCACACCGGGTGTTTCCGTTGCTCAGGCCAACCATATCGTGGCGACCCGGGATATCCCGAACGATCCGTTTTTCGGAAACCAATGGCATCACCTTCAAAGTAATGACCGCGATATCGATTCCGATCTCGCCTGGGACATTACGACAGGTGGACTCACCCCCCTCGGTGCAGAAATTGTGGTCTGCGTTGTGGAGCCTCAGGGCGCAAAATGGGATCAGGTTGATATTCTTCCCAATCACTGGGTCAATGAAGGTGAAATTCCGAATAATAACATCGATGATGACCTGAACGGGTATGTGGATGACTATGACGGATACAATGTAACCAATGGAACTGACAATCTCAGTACGAGTAACCACGGCACGCAAGTGAGCAGTATGCTGGGTGCCAAAGGAGACAACAGCACGGGTATAACCGGCGTCAACTGGGATGTCAAGATCATGCAGGTCCAGCTTGGCAGCGTATCGGAGGCCAACGTCATAGAAGCCTATACCTATCCGCTGATCATGCGTCAGCTCTTCAATGAGACCGGTGGCGTGCGCGGCGCCTTCGTTGTGGCCACGAACAGCTCATGGGGAACTGACAATGGCCAACCCGCGAATGCTCCACTTTGGTGTGCCATGTATGACACCCTCGGAGTGCACGGTGTAATCAGCTGCGGTGCCACGTCCAACAGCAACGTCAACATTGACGTTGTGGGCGATCTTCCCACGGCCTGTCCTAGTGAATATATGATCGCCGTTACAGCTACGAATAACAACGACGTTCGCACATTCAGCGGATACGGACAGACCACCATTGATCTGGGCGCACCGGGAGCCGATGTATATCTGGCAGGCAACAACAATTACAGCAATACCTCAGGAACCTCTTTTGCCTCCCCTTGCGTGGCCGGAGCCGTGGCCCTTCTCTACAGCGCACCCTGCAATTCGCTGGCGGCTATCACCCTTTCGGATCCTGCGCTGGCTGCCGCATTAGTGCGTGATTACATCTTCAACGGCACCGATGCCGTGAGCAATCTCACGACTGAATGCGTGACCGGTGGACGGCTCAACTTACGCAATAGCCTCGACCTCCTCCTCGCTGAATGCAGCAATGAGGCCTGTCTTCCTCCCTTCAGCGTGGCTGCGGCCGAAACAAACCAGGCCGGTGAAGCTCAGTTTTCATGGAATGCCATCAGCGGCACTCCATCATACAACCTGCGCTATCGTCAGCAGGGCGCCCCGGACTGGCAGGAGATGAGCAACATTGCCGACAATTCGGCGCTCGTGCAGGGCCTGCTGACCTGCACCCTCTATGAAGCTCAGGTACAATCCAACTGCGAAGGCAGCCAAAGCGAATGGTCGGAGCCACTGGTATTCGTGTCCCAAGGATGCTGTGAGAATCCTCAGTCCGGCGTTCAGGCCCAGGCTGGAGGAACGACCGCATCGGTAAGCTGGCAAGCCGTGACCGGTGTCCAATCCTACACCCTCACCCTCTCTGATGGAGCCGATGAAGTCGTTTATGAAAATGTAACCGGCACAAGTTTCAACTTCGTTGATCTGGAGACGTGTTCCGCTTATACCCTTTCCATTTCCACCAACTGCGATTCGGGCAGTGCCCCGGATCCCCTGCAGATCATGATTTATACCGGCGGCTGCGAATCCTGCGATATCATCACCTACTGCACCGTGAGTGGCGGCGCCAATGCCGAATGGATTGAGCAAGTAGTTATCCATGATCTGATCAATTCCAGCGAATCAGATGGAGGATATGAAGACTTCACGGATCTCAGCACCACTCTGCAGCCCGGCAACACCTACCCTATTTCCTGCACACCGGGATTTGCAGGCTTTGCCTACTCCGAGTATTTCAAGGTCTGGGCTGACTGGAATTCAGATGGAGAATTTGCTACGGAAGAGCTTGTGTTTGATCCCGAAACATCCACCACGACTACAGTGAGTGGAACCTTTACCGTGCCGGCCACTGTGACACCTGGTCATATTCGCTTCCGGGTTTCTATGTCCTACTTCAGTCAGTTTGGAGGCGGCGACCTCCCCGTTCCATGCGGCAGCATCGAATATGGTGAGGTCGAAGATTACTGCGTGATTGTAGATGATGAAATATTTGTGGACAATAAGGAGAGCCTTGCATTGCTCGCCTTCCCCAATCCGTCGGATGGGCAGTTCACATTCCGCAGTCCGGTATCCGGTAACCTCCGGATTCTCGACTCCACTGGTCGCCTGGTGCGGAGCATGCCAATCCGGCAAGGGGTATATGAAACCATCTCCGGACTGGAGAGTGGGTGGTATCTCTGCAGCCAGACGGACGATCAGGGGCGGATGCACCGGGTGCGCATCGTAGTCAGGTAAACCGCTCTCAGGTGCGCTAGCCACGTTCGGGTTAAATAAAACAAATACCGGATGAGTCGGGTTAGTGAGTTGTGGAGTGTAGTACCTTTAATTCATGAATGCTTTCCGCGTTATATCAGCTGCAACCAGTCTGGCGGTTCTGTTGCTTCTCTCAGCACCGGCGGCAGCAACGCATAACAGAGCGGGCGAGATTGTATATGAGCATATCACCGGATTCACCTACAAGGTCACCATCATCACCGTCACCAAGGCCAGTGCATACGCCGACCGCCCCTATCTCAAGATTTACTGGGGTGATGAACCCAGCAATGTGCTGGAATCTCAACTCGACAGTCTGGAGCGTGTCGTAGAATTGTTTCTCACTGGCGTGGATGCCAAGCGCAATGAGTATATCGGCTATCACACCTACACAGGTCCGGGCATTTTCAACCTGGTTGTTGAAGACCCCAACCGGAATGCAGGTGTTATCAATATCCCCCAGTCCGTCTGGCAGGTTTTCAGTATCCGCAGCGTGCTGGTGATCAGTCCGCTCACCGGTCACAACAATTCAGTCCAGTTGCTCAATCCACCCATCCAGAATGCCTGCTTCATGCAGCCCTGGATCCATAATCCTGCGGCGTATGACCCCGATGGTGATCAGTTGGTGTACAGTCTTATTCCTTGCACCGGACTGGACAGCGAACCCATTCTGGGCTGGGCACTCCCCGATGCCAGCACGGATACCTGGCCTGATGATGTGTTTGCCATTGATGCGCAAACCGGTGATGTAACCTGGCTCGTTCCACCCTGGCCGGGCGAATTCAACATCGCTATTCTGATTGAAGAATTCCGGAACGGCGTATTTGTGGGATCTGTGGTGCGTGACATGCAGATTACGGTGGCGCTATGCAGCAATCAGCCACCGGTCATCAACCCCCTTCCTGACGTATGTGTAGAAGCTGGTGAAAACGTCTCCTTTGATGTGGACTGGTTTGACCCCGACAACCATCAGATCACGGCTGCGGCTTATGGCGGGCCTCTGAGTCAGGTGGAGAATCAGGCCACGTTCAATGTTGTCAGCGGACAGTTCAACTGGGCTCCCCAATGCGAAGAAGTGAGACCAGAACCATACGCGGTCACTTTCACAGCTACGGACAATGGCAATGTGAACCTTACTGGGATGGAGACTGTGCGAATTACGGTTGTAGCGCCTCGTGTCGAAAATCCTCTTGCCACTCCGCAGGGTTCAGGCATTAATCTGAGTTGGGATATTCATCCCTGTGAAGCCATCTTCAGCCAATTCACCGCTGCTCAGGTCCGCTACAAGATTTACCGCCGTGTGGGACTCTTTGGATTTGACCCTGGTCCCTGCGAACTGGGAGTTCCGGAATACACCGGATACTCCTTCATCGGGGAAGTCAGCGGACTCAGCAATACCAGCTATCAGGATCTTGAGGTCGTGCTGGGTAATACCTATTGTTACATGGTGGTAACCTGTTTTCCGAACGGATCCATCAGCTATGCCAGCGAAGAGTTCTGCGCGCAGGCCATCAAGGAGGCGCCGGTACTCACCAAGGTCAGCATCGGGATTACAGACATGACGGTGGGAGTTGATACCATCTGGTGGTCACCACCCACTGATCTGGACCTGACCATCTACACCGGACCCTATCAATACAAGCTATACCATGCCACCGGGGGCGGCAACCCTTCGGATCTCATTTATGAGAGCAGCATCAGTGCGGATCTTGGATTCAGCGATACCCTCTTCGTGCATCAGAATATCAATACAGAAGAGCAGGATCATCACTACCGCGTGGACCTTTATTCCGATGGTCAACTCGTTTTTCCGTCGAATCAGGCCAGCTCCGTATACCTGGTAACTGAGCCCATGGATAATGCCGTGGCCCTGGATATCCAGTTTTCCGTGCCGTGGGAAAATTATGCCTATCACATCTACCGCAAGGGCCCTGGAGAATCCAGCTTCACCCTGATTGCCACCACGGATGAGCCCACCTGGACTGATGAAGAGTTGCTCAATAATCAGGAATATTGCTATTACGTCATCGCCGAGGGCTCCTATGGAAATCCTACCGTACCCGATCCGCTCTTCAATTACAGCCAGCAAGTGTGCGCGCGCCCTTATGACCAGACACCCCCGTGTGCTCCGCAGCTCAGCTGGCTCAGCAATTGCGCTGACGGAATTAATGAGTTTATCTGGAATAACCCGAACAACACGTGCGCCGACGATGTGACGGGATACAACATATACTACGCAGCGGTAGAAGGTGAACCTCTGGAGTTGTATGCGACCATCAGCACAGCGGGTGATACCACATTCATCTTCACCGGCGAAGATCCTGTATTCAGTCTTGCCGGTTGCTTCGCTGTGACTGCCCTCGACTCGCTTAACTTATGGCCTGACGGCAATCTTTACCAGAACGAGAGCCCGTTGAGCAATATCATTTGCTTGGACAATTGTCCGATCTTCTACTTACCCAACATTTTTACTCCTAATGGAGACGGGCTGAATGATCAATTCGTTCCGTTTGAACACAGGCATGTGCGGGACATTGATCTGAAGGTATTCAACCGCTGGGGGACACTCGTGTTTGAGACCAACGATCCGGATATCAACTGGGGTGGTGTGAGTTCGGAGACGGGCCAGATGGTTGCGGACGGTCCTTACTATTACGTGGTGCAGGTCAATACGATTCGTCTCAGCGGCATTGTCCCTGAGCGCTTTGCCGGAACCATCCAAATTCAGGACGGCAGACCACCTGCCCCTTCCAACTGAGCTATGTTCACCGGAATCATTGAGTGCATAGGTGTGGTTACTTCAGCAGAGCAGCAAGGAAGCAACATTCATTTTACCTTAGAAAGTCCGATTAGCCGGGAGCTCAGGATTGATCAGAGTCTTGCCCATGATGGGGTATGTCTGACGGTGGTTTCAGCCGATGCTACGACATACCGGGTTACTGCGATTGATGAAACTCTTCGCCGCACTGCGCTTGGCCACTGGCGCCCGGGCAGACAGGTGAATCTGGAGCGAAGCATGCAGATAGGTGGGCGTCTTGATGGCCATATGGTTCAGGGCCATGTGGATCTCACCGGGGTATGTGTGGCCAGGACAGAAGCAGGCGGCTCGTGGCTCTTCGACTTTGAGCACCCGCTTTCCGAAGAACTTTACACAGTACCCAAAGGAAGCATCACGGTCAATGGCGTGAGTCTGACGGTTGTGGACAGCACCCGCACAACGTTCAGGGTCGCTATCATCCCCTATACCTGGGAGCACACCACCTTTCATCTGCTTCATCCCGGAGACCCGGTCAATCTCGAATTTGATATGATCGGCAAATACCTCACCCGTTACCTCCGTTACCTGGCACCGGCCGCTGGCAACCCTAAGCCATAAGGCGTACCTTCGCACCAAGCATGATTCTCGCCCTCCAACTCCTCCTCAGCCTTTCCATCCTGATTGTGCTGCACGAGCTAGGCCACTTCATTCCGGCCAAGCTCTTCAAGACCCGTGTAGAGAAGTTCTACCTCTTCTTTGACCCCTGGTTCTCCCTGATCAAGAAGAAAATTGGGGAAACCACATATGGCATCGGTTGGCTGCCCCTTGGTGGCTACGTGAAGATTTCCGGTATGGTGGATGAGAGTATGGACCGGGACCAGCTTGCGCGACCTGCCGAACCGTGGGAGTTCCGTGCCAAACCGGCATGGCAGCGGCTCATCATCATGCTAGGCGGCGTCACGGTCAATGTGTTGGTGGGCATTATCATCTACAGCATTGTTCTCTTCGTGTGGGGTAAAGAGCATATCCCTGTGAGTGAGGCCCGCTATGGTGTCCACTGCGCCCCCTTCATGAACCAGTTTGGCTTCCGCGATGGCGATCATGTGGTGGCGCTGGATGGGAAAGCCCCAGAAAGCTTTGCCCACATCAGTAAACAGCTTGTACTGGATGATATCCGGCAGGTGACCGTCATTCGCTATGGAAAAGAGCAACTCATCACGCTACCTGAAGACTTCGGGCAGATGCTCGTGGATAGCGGAGTGCGCCAGGCTTTTGCGCTGCGCTATCCCTGTGTAGTGGACAGTGTGACCGCAGGTATGCCCGCTGCCCGATCAGGGTTGCTGGCAGGTGACAGCATCGTTGGGGTTAATCAGTTTTACTCGCCATTCTTCCAGGATATTCAGCGGCAGATCCGGGCCAATGCGAACATGACCATCTCCCTTCATGTGATTCGCAGCGGTCAGCCGGTCAACCTTCGCACAGTCGTCACGGCGCAGGGCACCATTGGTTTTATCCCGAAGGCCCCTACTGAGTTTTTCCGCAAAGAAGTCATTCACTTTTCCCTGGCAGAGGCCATTCCTGCCGGTTTCCGCGAGGCCTGGGGCACTGTCACCGACTACACTAGTCAGCTCCGTTATCTGTTCTCGAGGTCAGGCGCCCAGCAGGTTGGTGGCTTTGTCACCTTTGCCAAGCTGTTTCCTCAGGAATGGGATTGGTGGGCGTTTTGGGAGCGCACAGCCTTCATATCGCTGGTGCTCGCTTTCATGAATATTCTGCCTATTCCGGCTCTTGACGGAGGCCATGTGATGTTCCTCTTCTGGGAGATGGCTACCGGAAAAGCCGTGAGTCAGAAAATTCTGGAGCGCGCACAATTCATCGGCATGATGCTGTTGCTCGGACTGATGCTCTATGGCAATGGCATGGATTTGTTCCGGGTAGTGACCGGACAGTAATCCGCACGACTCTTCTCCTACTCCCATTAGATCCCGATGCGGAATCTGTTCTGGTTGGCTCTCCTGCTCCTCCCCCGGGTTGGTGTCGCGCAGTCCGATAGTCTTCTTTGCACAGAGACCTTCAAACCCGGCAAAGGATCCGCTGGCGGCGTATTGATCGAAGAAAATGCTGGTGGTATCTGGTTTTATGAGCGCTCATCTGACCGCGAGCCCTCCCTGATGGTGGCGCGACTTGATGCCGGGCTCTCGACCCATTGGCGCAAGACCATCCCCATTCCCCAATCCCAGGATACCGGACCACAGGATCCCGATCAGGCCGTGGCCATTGGCGGACGCCTGATTATCTTCAGCGTGGGCCAGACTGAAAGAGAAGCCCGCTGGAATGCCTTTGCCACGATTGCGGACAGCACTGGGCGGGTTATAACAGGCCCTGTTCTTGTGCACTCAGTAGAGGATATCTGGAAGTCCGTTCGCCCCACTTTGCTCGTACGGCTATCACCGGACAGATCGCGCATGCTCGTGCTTTTTGATCCCCCTCACGAGCGCCGGTCGCAAGAGCCTGTATCACTCAGCATGCTTGATTCCTCGCTCACATTGCTCTGGAGCAGAGAACTGGAACTACCTTATGACACGGACATCATCCAGGTGCATCATTTTGAGCCCGACAATTCCGGTGGAGTATACCTCGTAAGCGGCGAGAGCGCGCCCAAATCCGGAACCGGCTGGCAAAAACCCCAGGGCAACCGGTATGTCGTGTTTCATTACGACCATGGCACCAATACCCTTCGTGAGTTCGACGTAACGCTGAAGGACAAGCAGATCGGCACCTTCAGGATGCAAGTCAATGCGCAGGATGAACTCGTGATGGCGGGTTTTTACTCCAATGACTTTCAGATCAGCGCGGCCGGCACTTTTCTCTTTGTACTCTCTGCGAGGGCTGATGCGGTGCGAACGGCATCTTACGCCCCCTTCGGCGAAGAACTTTTGGGCCAGTACCTCACGGAACGTCAGGTCAACCGGAAGGCCGGCCTTCCCGATTTCTACCTTGACCATCTGTTCATCGCAGCGGATGGCACCTACTGGCTCGTTGGCGAGCAATTCGCCATCTCCGAGAATCTCATCATGGACCCGATGACCGGGCGGCAGCTCATCGAGCGCAGATTCACATTCGATGATATCCTGATTGTACAATTGGGCAGCACAGCCCGGATCCAAGGCACGTGGAGGGTTCCCAAGCGTCAGTTTGATCTTACGCGCAATCCCTTGCTCTCCTATGTATGCCTGTGGGATACCGGGGAACAAACCTTGCGGGTCGTGTTCAACGATCATCCCGAAAATGAGCGACGCATGGGGACTGAGGGACTGGATGCAGTGCCTTTGGCCTGGAATGGCTCCCGCAATGCAGCGGTGACTCAGGTGAAACTGGTCGTCGCGTCGCCGGAAACCAGGCCGGCACGTCAGGTTATTCATCGCAGCCGGTCAAGCAACTTCCAGCTCCGTCCGGTCATGACATCCGGGTCGGATGCCGTTCGCCTCATTGGGCTGGAGGGCCCGCGTGCATTCCGGTTTTGTGCAGTTCCCTGACGATTGCCGGACTGATGTATCTTCGCGCCCCTGCCCGGATGGCGGAACTGGTAGACGCGCACGACTCAAAATCGTGTACCGTAAGGTGTGTGGGTTCGATTCCCACTCCGGGTACATCTAAACAAGCAGTAGATATTGCTGATCAACTCATGTTCAGGAGTTGATTCCACTTGTTTCTCCTTTCCCAAGAAATTGCCGTATTGCTCAATGAACACTCGCTCAGTTGCGTCTGACTTATTTTTGAACATAATATAAATTCGAATAAAAATAAAATCTCTTCCGATTCTTCTGGCTATTTCGATTTATTCAGTTGTGGCCACAACTCAAGTGCCCGACTACATTCCGACTGATGGACTTGTTGCCTGGTGGCCTTTCAATGGAAATGCTAACGATGAGAGCGGCAATGGTAATCATGGCTTGGTCACTGGCGCGACATACACCGCCAATAGAGCAGGTGTTTCAAATCAGGCTATTCTGTTAAATGGAACGTCGGATCACATCACCGTCGCAAATTCGGCAAGTCTTCAGGTAACCTCTTTGACTTTCTGCGGTTGGATAAATTACGCTGAGGCCCCCGGCATCGGAGAAGAAGGAATGCAGTCCATCCTCTCCAAATGGTATCGCATTCATTCTTGTGTCAAGAAAGCGACACCTACATCGCGGTACTCTCCAGCCAAACCTCCTCCGTTCATCTCGCAACGGCCAGTAGCGTATACCACGGCGCTGCTATTACCTCAGATGAATCCATCGTTGAGGATGAGTGGGTACATTTTGCCTAAATTCATGATGAGAATCAAGGAGGCAAAAAATTCCTAAATGGTATTGAATCCGGAAGTAACAGCACATCCGGACAAATTTGCTCTTCTACCCATGTTCTATTGATTGGTGCTGACAGCAATCTTGGTAGCCTGTGGCGATTCTTCGATGGCAAACTTGATGACTTGGCTATCTGGAACAGAGCTCTTTCTCCTGCCGAAATCTCTATTGTGTATCAAGGTTGCAGCACTCTCGAAGTTGGAGCAATTACTGGCCCCATCAGTCCCATCACCTTCACCAACTCATCCTATTCCATTTCCACTCCTAACCCCGGAAGCCAATATCAGTGGTTGGTGAGCAATGGTATCCTTGTATCGGGTCAGGGAACTAGCCAAATCGAGGTTCTTTGGTCTAGTACGGGAATAGGAACTATCTCAGTAACTGAAACTGCAAATGATGGTTGCGTGCCAGATTCAATCACTCTCGATGTCGTTGTAATACCCACCTCAATCAACGATATACCAGATTCCTCCATCCTCCTTTATCCTGATCCCGCAGAAGACTTCGTTGCTCTGACAATTCCATCCGACTTACTGGGCAAAGACTTTCTCATCTCAGATGCACAAGGGGCAATATGCCAGTCAGGAAAACTGACTCAATTAAATCAAATCATACGTTTGCATGACCTGGAAAGTGGTACCTAAAATCTGATCGTTATGACTAATGCAGTTCATGTCACAAAATCACTGATCATCAGCAAGAATTAGTCAAACGACCTCCGAATTTGTGACGGACCAGAATACAGAAGTGATGAGGGACCTTGATTTGGACGGCTCGTCCATTGTCCTTCCTTATTTCGTTTCTTTGTACACCTTTTTATCTGAACCATGCAAGACTCCTTTGCCTTTGGTAAGCGTAATTACCAGATTCTCCTGGCCGGCCTGGCTGTAATCATTCTGGGCTATATTCTGATGAGCGGAGGCGGCTCGGCCGATCCCTCGGTGTTCTCCTATGAGATCTTCAGTCCACGACGCATCACCGTGGCGCCTGTGGTGGTGCTCACGGGCTACGGACTGGTCTTCTACGCTATCATGCACAAACCTGCCCCACCTGAAGAGCCCGCTGTTTCGCCCGCTCCCCGCAAGAAGAAATCCTGATCCGGAACTTGGGCATCCTCGAGACCATCCTCATTGCCATTGTCGAGGGAATTACCGAATTCCTTCCCGTATCGAGCACCGGGCACATGATTATCGCCAGGCATCTGCTCGGCGTTGAGGATAATGCGTTCACCCAGGCCTTTATCGTGAATATCCAGTTTGGAACTATCCTCAGCGTGGTGGTTCTCTATTGGAAACGCTTCTTCCAGTCACTGGATTTCTACCTCAAACTCCTTGTGGGTGTGATCCCGGCTATTGTCCTCGGGCTGCTTCTTGAAGACCTGATTGATGCGGCCCTCGGCAGTGTCGCTACCGTGGCGGTATCTCTGCTCCTCGGCGGTATTGTGCTGCTCTTCGTGGACCAGTATCTGCAACCACGCGAAGAAAAGCCCATACGATATGGTGCTGCATTCCGCATCGGACTCTTTCAGTGCCTTGCTATGATTCCCGGTGTATCCCGCTCGGCCGCTACCATAGTAGGAGGGATGACACAAGGACTCACCCGGCCACAGGCCGCTGAATTTTCCTTCTTCCTGGCGGTTCCCACCATGTTCGGCGCCTCGGCGCTGAAACTTTGGAGCGCCTGGAAAGAGGTCCCCCACCTGTTTGAAGGCGAACACTTGCGCACGCTGTTGCTTGGCAACATCGTGGGCTTTCTTGTGGCCATGCTGGCCATCCGTTTCTTCATCCGCTTTCTCACCAGGCATGGCTTTCGCCTGTTTGGCTGGTACCGGATCGTGGTGGGCGCTTTACTCCTTGTGCTGCTTGCTTTGGGTGTTGATCTCACCATTGTATAAACCGGCTTCACCTCTCCATGCCCACCATTTCGGCAGCCATTATCACCTACAACGAGGAAAAGAACATCCGGCGCTGCCTGGAGTCGCTTCAGGGTGTAGCGGATGAAATTGTGGTGGTAGACTCCGGATCCACAGACTCCACCGCTGCTCTCTGTTCAGCATACGGCGTGCGCTTATTGGTGCATCCCTTTGAGGGACATATCCAGCAGAAGAACTACGCCCTGAATCAATGCACCGGTGACTGGATTCTTTCGCTCGATGCTGATGAGGCACTCAGCCCGGAGCTTCGGGCATCTGTACTTCGGGTAAAGAATCACCTGACATCCCCCGCCTACCAATTCAACCGGCTCACCAATTACTGCGGACACTGGGTGCGCTATTGCGGATGGTATCCCGACCGCAAGGTCCGGCTTGTACAACGAGGCAAGGCCCGCTGGACAGGTGTGAATCCGCACGATCGCCTGGAGGCCTTGGATGGGTCCGCACCCCTTTTCCTGCATGGTGATCTGCTTCATTACTCCTACTACACGCGAGAAGATCATTTGCGCCAGATTGAATACTTTTCCGGTATCGCCTCTCGGGAGCTCTTTGCCATGGGCCAGCGCATAAGCATGCCCGTGATCCTTCTCAAAGTAGCTGCGCAATTCATCAAGAGCTTCATCCTGAAGGCCGGCTTCCTTGATGGGTACACCGGATGGACGATCTCCCGGCTATCGGCTTTTGCCACCTGGCGCAAGTACACTATGCTCCTTGAACTTTATGGTCAAAGAGACTGATCATATCCTGATTGCACGCACCGACAGTATCGGCGATGTGGTGCTCACGCTTCCTCTGGCGGCGAGCATACGCAAGCTCCTCCCGGGATGCCGCATTTCCTTTATCGGAAGAACCTACACTGCTGATCTTATCCGCTGCTGCCATGCGGTTGATGCATTCGTCAATTGGGATGAGGCCTCTTCACAAGGCGCTGATCTGCTTCGTTCGCTGCAGGCCACGGCCATCATTCACGCGCTCCCTGATGCTGAGCTCATGCGGGCGGCCCATGCTGCCGGCATTCCGGTGCGCATTGCCACGGCCGGTCGTTGGGCGTCGTGGAAATATGCCAACCACCGCGTGTGGTTTTCACGGAAGCGATCGGATCTGCATGAGAGCCAGCTCAACCATTCGCTCCTGAAGCCTCTGGGACTGGTACATACCCCCGCACTAGCTGAGATTGCCGGGCTCTACCAACTCACCCCTCGGGCAGAGCTACCTGCTTTCGCATCCGCTTTACTGCATGACTCCTTCATCAAGGTCATTCTCCATCCGCTCTCCAAAGGGAGTGCAGTGAACTGGGGGCTGGATGATTTTATGGCATTGTGCCATCTGCTACCGGCCGATCGCTTTCGAATCTTCATCACTGGCACAGAAGCCGAAGGCCTCCGGATCAGGCCATCCATCCCTGCTGCCCTGCCTCACGTCATCGACATGACCGGCAAACTCAATCTCGGAGAGTTCATCACCTTTATCGGGAAATGCGATGCACTTGTAGCGGCGAGCACGGGACCGCTGCATATCTCGGCTGCACTTGGGCTCCGGGCCATCGGACTATATTCCCCTGAGCGACCCATCCATCCGGGACGCTGGGCACCGGTTGGTTTGCGTGCAGAAGTCATTACGGCTGATGCCCATCCGGAGGCCGGACATACACTCGCTATTTCACCGGCCCGCGTAGCTCGATCCCTGCTGGTTTTCTCGGAAGAAAAAGAAGCACAGAGCCGAGGAAAGCAACGAAGCTGACGCCAGCTTGCGATTCCAGTGTGTCCTCGGTGAGAAAAGAGAGAGAGGCCACAACGAAGAAGGCCAGAAACAGCCATGAACGCGAACGACTGTCTCTTCGGAAGAGAGTGAACCACGCCAGGATAAATGTGACAAATCCTACCAGTCCGGAGGTAATCCACACCGTCATCCATTGATTGTGCGCCCGCAAGCGATGGCTCACATCCAGCGGCGTATTGGCCCTCACATACTCTGCGCTGAATGCCGACTTTACATCCCCCATACCCACACCCCACCAGAAGTTCTGACGGATAATCTCCCGGCCCGCCTTCCAGAATTCGAGGCGCTGGAAAACCGAATGACCGGTCGGGTTGGACCCCAGCTTGAAACAGTGGTATTCGAACATAATTCTGTCCAGGCGACGTCTCAGACCGCTGTGTTCCGCGAGTTTGGCGCTGGCAATTCCGGCTTCAATCCTGCGGATGTCTTCGGATGTGAGGGCTTCAACACCGATTCGGTCCTTCCTCAGACCGCGCGAGGTCATGTACCGGATGATGGTACCTTTGACCGGATTGCCGAGTGCGTCATCACCTTCGAAAGGAATCCCGCTGCGTTCATCCCATGCATCAGCCAGCTCACTCCATGCCACATAGAGCATAGTCAACTGACCATTTTCCACCTGCAGGTTGATCGTGTCGTGGACGTACGCTTCTCCGCTGGCCGAATGTGTCGCCAGCGACCGGTGGTCCACCGGCTGGGCTGTATAATAGGCGCGGTAGGTGTTGCGGCCCCAGAAGAAACCGGCGGTTACTGAAGCGAGTGTTACTCCTGCCATGATCAACAGTATCAAGTACCGTTGACGGTTAAGTGCTGTGCGCAGGATGAGCACTACGAGCAGAGCCAGAATGAGTACACTGGCGGTCATAGACTCAATGGTCCACAGGAAATACAAGAACAACATAGCGAGTGCCGATGACAGCACGACAGCTCCTGCCCTACGCGGTGTGAACTGATAGAGCGTGGCCAGTCCCATGACCAGAAGCAGACTAAACCGGATGTGTGAAATGAAGATGGAAATATCCCGGAAATTATGTACCTCGCGTGGTCTGAATCCCAGGGGGACCGCCCACTGATTATACACTCCGAAGTAGACCATGAGGCATACCGCTACTGCAAAAGTGAGGGAGGCGATGAAGGTCCACCAGAGCGCGCTCCATGTACGCCGGCTTATGGGATCTAGTCCGCATACAATGATGGGAAGAACGAGCACCGGAAGTTTAGTCCGGAGGTCTTTGAACCCGTAGCCCAGCTCATCCGACCACAGGAGGCTAACTGCAAACACGCCGTAAATCAGGGCAAACCTCAATGCTCCGGGTGTATGTCGGTAGGTGTACCATCTGGCCCAGGGCTCGTTGCGATCCATTCCGTCAGCTATGGCGTAGAGCACCCAGGTGCAGGCGAGCGTGATAATGCCTACGGACATAAGCCAGTTGGCCAGCGGAAGTGCAGCCATCATCCAGAACAGTCCGAGGGACTGTCCGAATCGGGCAAGTCTCCTGACAGGATTCACTTCCTCTGGGGCGATGAGTTGCTGAGCAATGAGGCGTAGTTGGTGGAGAACACCTCCTGTGCACTTCTCAGGCAGGGATCATTTGGAATGCTTTGCCGGATTCGTCCGTTCTGATAATAGTAGCGCGAAACCACCTCGTTCTCCAGCAAGTCCATGATCCGGTTTTTGAACTTGTCGAGGTCACGGCTGGCATCGGGTTTGAGCCGGTCGGAGAGCCTGGAAAATTCATTGGCCGCTTCGTCGAAATACTTCTCCTGCTTCGCGGCCTTTTCCAATTCTTTGTAGATCTTCAGGGTATTGGTATCGTATGTGAAATCCCTCGACAGCACGTAATCGCGGAAGTTGCGGTAATCCGCGTCTGTGAGCTGGAATGAAACACTGTCAATCAGCTCGTGATTATTTCGGTAGCTCGTAGCCCAGTCGAAGATGATCCACTCATTGATCAGACCTTCCAGGATAAGTCCGAATTCTTCGTCATTCACTTCCACATCGGGACGAATGCCCCGGCCATCGTAAACCACCCGGCCATTGCGCGTCCTGAATGCCTTCACGAGCGAATCAGCCACGGCCTTTACTTCGCCCGAAGGTCCATCGCGATGAGCATAATCGAGTCGCTGAATACATCTTCCAGATGGCGTATAATACTTGGCTACGGTCAGTTTCATTTTCGCGTTGTAGGCCACGTCCTTCGTTTGCTGGACGAGCCCCTTACCGAAACTCTCTTCGCCCAGCACTACAGCACGGTCGAGATCTTGCAAACTACCGCTCACGATTTCGGAGGCGGAGGCCGAAAAGCCATCCACGAGCACCACGATGGGCATCTCGATGTCCAGCGGATCGTTGAGCGCTGTATAGGTCTTATTCCATTCGTCAATTTTTCCGCGGGTCTGGACGATTTCTGTGCCCTTAGGCACGAAAAAGTTAACTATATTAATGGCTTCCCGAAGCAGCCCTCCTCCGTTGCCCCGCAGGTCGAGGATACACTGCTTCATCTCCTTCTTCTTCAGGTTCACAAATGCATTTCGCACATCCATGCTTGCGGTCTGTGTGAATCCCGTGAGCTTGATATATCCTGTTGCACCATCGTCCAGGAGCGTGTAGTAGGGCACATCAGGAATCTTGATTTCCTCGCGCTTGATTCGCAGCATGAGCGGTTCAGAGACTCCCGGGCGTTGGACTGTGATCTCCACTTCTGAACCGGGCTGACCGGTGAGCTGGTCGGCTATTTCCTGGTGGTTCTTTCCTTCCACGGATTTGCCGTTGACTTTCAGGACTATATCGCCGGCCCGGAGTCCGGAGCGCGCTGCAGGATAACCCTCGTAGGGCTCAGTGATCGTGATTCTTCCATCTATCGTATTCACGAGTGCTCCGATGCCGCCGTATTGGCCCGTTTGCATGAACATGGCGTCTTCTACGCTCGACTCCGGATAGTAGACGGTGTATGGATCGAGTGATCGCAACATCGCGTCGATTCCGGTCTTCATGAGTTCCCCGGGCCTCGTATCATCTACGTAGTAGATGTTCAGCTCACGGTACACGGAGTTGAATATCTCCATATTCTTTGAAATCTCAAAGAACTCATCTGCAAGCCTTGCAGAGGACAACGTTCCCAGCAGCAGCAGCCCTGCGCTCAGGCCCGCGAGGGCCTTTCTCTTCCTGGTCATTCTGGTGTGCTTCATTCGTTCAGTCAAGTGGCCTGATTTCCCGGAGCATTCTCCGGAGCAGTTCGGTGGTCCGGCCATGGACATAGGCATAATCCGGCAACTGCCTTCCGGTAAAGATAAAGAGGAGTCCGAATTGCTTGCCCGATCCGGCCATAGCGTCGAGCAGATCATGCTTCTGCACTCTGTACGCCTCACGCATGAGGCGCTTCACCCGGTTGCGATCATGCGCCCTCCGGAAATTGCGCTTGCTTGCGGTGAACATGACCTGAGCGGGCAGTTCAACTGGCAGGGTTAGTTCCCTCCATACCAGCACGAGGGCCGGAGTCTTGATAGCCAGTCCATGGGCAAACAGCTCGTCGATAAGTTTCTTTCTGCTGAGCCTTTCGTCCTTGGGCAATGTGTTGGATTGGTTCACCTCGCTGGAACGCTGGAAATAACGGAAAACTTGCGGTAGTTGCGCGCAATTTCGAGAGCCTTGGCAAACTCCGCATCCTGACGGGCAATCACCTTGGCCATGGCATTTTCAGAGAATATTGAGCGAGCAATCTGTGCCTTGATGCGCAGGCTCACTTCTCCGGCGATGGCCATAACCGCTGTGCGGGTGAGCTCGCTGTCGGAGCCAGCGGCCTGATCAGCCAGTTCGTTGAGCATGGTCGTGGTGACTTCGAATAAACGGATAAACTCGTCCTCACTGGTGTACATCGCAAGCTGTTTTCGGTTCCGGTCAACGTAATCGAAGGTGTATTCCCGAATTGCGCCGATTGCGCTTAGTTGGGCGAGGGTGCCGGAGAAAAGATTGCTGTCGAGGGGCACGAAAACATCGGGCACGATGCCGCCACCACCATATACCACTCTTCCACCCGGCGTCACCTTCTTCAGGGAGTCCGGCAATTCGATCTTGTCCCCATCTGTGAGTTCGCCGCTCACCAGCCGGTGATGGAGGTCATCAGAATAGTCGATGCTGTCGCCGTAGGGCTTTTGGATGCATCGTCCGGTCGGGGTGTAATACCGCGCTACGGTGAGGCGAAGAGCACTGTTGTCAGAGAGTTCTATTTCCCGTTGCACCAGTCCTTTTCCGAACGAGCGACGGCCCACGGTCACACTCCGGTCCCAATCCTGAAGAGCACCGGCCACAATCTCCGAAGCCGAAGCCGAGCCCTGGTCGATGAGGACCACAACCTCCATGTTCCGGTAGCGTCCATCCCGGGAGGATGTCATGACTTCGCGACCATCATGCACACCTTCGGTGTATACGATCACCTTTCCCGGCGTCAGGAATTCCTCTACCATGGACACCGCCTGATCGAGAAATCCACCACCGTTACCTCTGAAATCAAGGATGATCGTTTTTGTGCCTTCGTTGCGCAAGCGATCCATTTCCATTCTGAACTCATCATAGGTGGTTTTGGCAAATCGCTCCACCTTGAGGTAGCCGATCCCGTTTTCCACCACAAAGGCCACTGGTACACTCTCAATAGGAATACTGCCGCGGATGATCTCCACCTGCACCGGAGATGCATTTCCCTTTCGGGCGAGCCCGACCTTCACGGTAGATCCTGCAGGGCCTTTGAGTAGTCGCTGCGCTTTATCGCTGTCCAGTTCTTTGCCTGAAATCGGCTCCCCGTTCACCTGCACGATGCGGTCGCCGGCCTGAAGTCCTGCCCGTTCTGAAGGTCCCCCTGGAATTGTCCGGATCACCATGAGGGAATCGCGGAGGATGAGGAACTCCACCCCTATGCCCTGGAAGCCACCCGAGAGTTCCTCCTGAGCCTGTGCCAGTTCTTCCGGGCTCATGTAATAGCTGTGGGGATCGAGATTGCGCAGAACAGATTGGATGGCGTCATCAATCATCTTGGCTTTGTCCACACTATCCACGTAATTCTCCTCGATGAAATTGATGAGTGAAACCAGTTTGTGCGGATTACCCTGTCCGCCGCCGCCGAGCACGAGGGTGTTGCGGTCGGCCATATAGCTCCCGATAACCAATCCCACCACCAGGACCAGGGCGTAGTAGAGCGGCTGGTAGGCCGATGACCGCCGTGGTGAAACCTGGCGGTACTTGTCAAGTCGTTCGTTATTCATGTGCGGGGCACCTGCAGGGTAAAACCCCAGTGCGGGTGACTTGTGCAAAGATGCCGACGAAAACAGGGCGAATGGCCGCCCTTGATGAATTTTGGTTCTCAGAGGTCTGTAATCTGCACCACCTCCACACCTGCTTCCTTCAGAAAATGGATCGCCGTATCGTCCTTGTAGGCATGGATGTACACCATTCTCCGGATGCCCGCCTGCAGGATGAGCTTGCTGCATTCGCGGCAGGGAGACAGCGTGATATACAGCGTGGAATCCCGGGCTGCATTTGTACTTCGCGCCACCTTCAAGATGGCGTTGGCTTCAGCGTGCAGGACGTACCAGAGTGTATCCCCCTGTTGGTCTTCACAATCATTGGGAAATCCCGATGGTGTGCCATTGTAGCCATCACTGATGATCATGCCATCCTTGACCAGCAGAGCGCCCACCTTCTTGCGGGTACAGTGCGAGAGCGAAGCCCACTCCATGGCCATCCTCAGATAGGCCCGGTCATATCGCTCCTGCTTGGCTGGGTTGGCATACCGGATGTGTTCTTCGTGCATGGTGGTGCGAAATTAGGATGAACGACTTGGCTTCCTCCTTGTTTGTGACGCGGGAATCTTCATTTCATTTGACCTATGAAAATATACACCCGCAAGGGAGATGACGGCAGTACGGGCCTACTTGGAGGGGCTCGCGTGCCCAAGCACCACCTCCGTATTGAATCTTACGGAACCATCGACGAGCTCAATGCGCATCTCGGCATGCTGATCGATCTGGCCGGAGAGCATGGTCCGCGTGACATGCTGCTTCGCATTCAGGACAGGCTGTTTACCCTAGGCAGCCACCTCGCCACAGACCCGGAGCATGCAGGCAAGATGAAGCTCCCCGAGCTCAGCCTGGATGATGTGTCAGCCTTAGAAGATGCCATGGACAATATGGATGAAACACTGCCCGAGATGCGCAACTTCGTGCTTCCGGGCGGGCATCCGGTGGTTTCACAATGCCATATCGCCCGCTGCGTATGCCGCAGAGCCGAGCGCCTGGTGGTCGCACTTCACGAGCATGAACCGGTGGATGCGTGCATCCTCACTTACCTGAACCGGCTTTCCGACTATCTGTTTGTATTGTCGCGCTGGTGGTCCATGACCTTGGGCGCCGAAGAGCGTCCCTGGAGGCCTTCCTGAAGCTGGAAGCCCGGAGCAAGATCCTTTCAATACGCTGAATATCTGTGTATTACGTAATTTTGCAGAAGTTGAAGTGACCGTCGGGTGAATAAGAAAAAAGATTATTTTCGCGCTTCGTCTACGGGGACGAACTAAACGATAGGACTATGTATTGGACACTCGAACTTGCTTCATACCTGGAGGATGCTCCATGGCCTGCCACCAAGGATGAATTGATTGATTTTGCGATGCGCACCGGTGCCCCGCTCGAGGTCGTGGAAAACCTCCAGCAGATTGAGGACGATGAAGAGATTTTCGACAGCATTGAGGATATCTGGCCCGATTATCCCACCAAAGAGGACTTCTTCTTCAACGAAGACGAATACTGACCAAACAAAAAAGCGAACACAAGTAACTTAGAGAGTGCTTGTTGTTTTCATGGTAAAAGGAAAGACCGCCTTCTGACCGGAGGCGGTCTTTACTTTTGACCATCCGATATCCATGAATCCCGTTCGCATATTCAAGTTTGGTGGAGCATCCGTAAAGGATGCCGAAGCCGTCCGGAACGTATCATCCATTCTGGACTTATTCCCTGACGACGCCCTTATCGTGGTAGTTTCGGCGATGGGCAAGACCACCAATGCCCTCGAGGAACTGCACCGTGCACGCTATTCTGGAAGCCCCGTTGAAGAAATTCTGGAACACATTCACACGTTCCATCTGAACATCTGCCGCGATTTGCTTGGCTCCCGTGAGGCAGCTGCTGAACTCATGCAGCCACTGATGGCGACTTTGCGGGCGGCGGTGGCTGCCCCCTGTTCAGATCGCTATGACCGCGAATATGACCAGGTGGTCAGTTTGGGAGAGTGGATTTCCACTTCTATCATACACGGCTACCTCGAGAGCACCGGGGCCAGCAGTCAGCTCGCCGATGCGCGGCGGGTTGTGCGAACAGATGACCGCTTTCGCGATGCACGCGTCGACTGGACGGCCAGTGCCTTGTCCATTACGCCTCTCCGCGAAGCCCTCACCCCGGGATCGCGTATCATCATACAAGGCTTCATCGGAGCAGCCCCTGATGGAGCCACTACTACTCTCGGGCGGGAAGGTTCCGACTTCACCGCTGCCATCATGGCCTACCTGCTCGATGCCGGTGATGTTACTATCTGGAAGGATGTGCCGGGAATGCTTAATGCAGATCCCAAGCGATTCCCTGACAGCGTCAAGCTGGATTGCATCTCTTTCCGTGAAGCCATTGAACTCGCTTATTACGGCGCCAGCGTGATTCATCCCAAGACCATCAAACCTTTGCAGAACAAGGGGATTCCACTATACATCAAATCATTTATTGATCCCGCTGCCGCAGGTACCGTGATTCAGGAAAGCACCGAACGGGATCATTTGGTGCCGAGTTTTATCATCAAGGATAATCAGGTCCTGATCTCCTTATCCACCCGGGACTTCAGTTTTGTGGTGGAAGATAACCTGCGTGACATCTTTGACACCCTGGTGCAATTGGGTGTGCGCATTCACCTCATGGAGAACTCCGCCATCAGCTTCTCGATGGTGGTGGATCACGATCCATATAAGCAGGAACAACTTCTGCAGGCCTTCGCCGGGCGCTATGCCATTCGCTACAATGAGGGAGTGACGCTGGCAACGATTCGTCATTACCATGATTCCACCATCCGTCGCCTAACAGAAGGTCGTGAAATTTTGCTTGAGCAGCGCAGCCGGCAAACCGTTCGGATGGTTATGCGGTAAGGGCTGCCCTCGCCTGATCGGCTGTTATGGTCATGTTTTCCCATCCTTTTTTCATGGTGGCGCCATACCGGTTGTAAAACCGGATAGCGGGTTCATTCCAGTCCAGCACCTGCCACACCATGCCGTGGTAGCCTGAGTCCACCATCTGCTTCAGGACAGCGCGAAACAAGCGGTCGCCTATGCCCTTTCCGCGCTCTGATTCGCGCACCACGAGGTCCTCGAGAAAGAGCACGGGTCCTTTCCAGGTGCTGTAGCGCACATAGCACAACGCCATACCCACCACCTCAGTGGCCCGCTCTGCGATCAGGATCGAGAAGAGCGGATGCTTGCCAAATCCGTCGCGCCGAAAGATTTCGGGCGATGTGATTACCTCTTCCGGTGCACGCTCGTAGGCAGCCAGCTCATAAACCAGTTGCCACACGGCTTCCACATCAGATTCCCGGCCCTGCCGGATCGTAACTTCAGTCATCATCTTCCAAAACTAACCGGCCAAGCCTCAACCGGCCGTAATTTTGTCCTCTATGGCCAGCGTTCGCCTCGAAAAAATCGCTGCCCTGGTGAAGAAGGAGCTTTCCATCATCTTCCAGCGGCAGATGGGGCCCATGTTCAACGGGATCATGATCACGGTAACCCAGGTCCGGGTATCTCCGGATATGGGTGTGGCCAAGATTTATCTCAGTTTTTTTCCTTCGGAAAAAAAACAGGCTGGCCTGGAAGCCGTGCTTGGTCAACAGGCTGCTATCCGGCGCCTGTTGGGTGAGCAGGTAGCCAAGCAACTCCGGAAGATTCCTGAACTCCACTTTTGTATGGACGATTCCCTCGACTACTTTGAGGAGATTGACCGACTGCTGAAGAAATAACGCCTCCGGGCGAGACGCCCGCCGCATCATGCAATACGATCCGATCAAACGAACTCTCGGCAAGTTCTTCAACCGGTCCACCACCTTCCGCCGCATCTTCTACACCCTTCTGGATATCCTTCTCCTGAGGGCCTGGCACATCCAGCGCGAACTACGCCGCTGGAAGTCCACTGCACCCGCCAAGGCCCACATTCTGGATGCCGGGAGCGGTTTCGGTCAATACAGCTACTTCATGAGCAAATTCTCCGAAACCTATTGCATCCTGGGCATCGACGTAAAGGCTGACCAGGTCGGTGAGTGCAACGAGTTCTTTCGTTCCCTGGGCAAACAGCATGTCATGTTCAAGGTCGATGATCTCACCACCTTCCGCACTGACGGGTGTTTCGACCTCGTCCTGTGTGTAGATGTGATGGAGCATATCGAGGAAGATGTCACTGTGCTGCGCAACTACCACGCGAGTCTCAAGCCTGGCGGAATGCTGCTGATTTCCACACCCAGCGATCAAGGCGGCAGCGATGTCCACCACGAGGGTGAATCCAGCTTCATCGAAGAGCATGTGCGCGATGGCTACAACATGCAGGAGATCAAGGACAAATGCAAACTCGCCGGTTTCTCGCGGGTTAAAGCACATTACAGCTATGGCATTCCCGGGCAGCTCTCCTGGAAGATTTCCATGAAGTATCCCTTGCTCATGCTCAACGCATCAAAGCTCTTCTTCATCCTGCTTCCTTTTTACTACCTGGTGGTTATGCCCGTGGCTCTGGTGCTCAACTTTATTGACAGCCACACGGCCCATCGCTCCGGAACTGGTCTGGTCGTGCTTGCCTGGAAATAGGTCGTCCGGTGTAACTTGGACCGGGTGAATATCACGAGCTATATCGCGCGGCGCTATCTGTTCTCGAAGAAATCGAAGAACATCATTAACCTCATCTCGCTCATCTCAACGGGCGTAGTCGCTTTAGTGACCGCTACCATGATCATTGTTCTCAGCGCTTTCAGCGGTATCGAAGAACTTGTAAAGGACCTTTTCAGCAGTTTCGACGCGCCCTATACCCTGGTTCCCGAACGCGGCAAAACCATACCCGACTCACTGATCACGGAAGACTGGCTCGCCGGGCTTCCAGGCATTGCTCATTACTCCCGCATCATCGAGGAAGATGCCTGGATCAGCTATGGGAGCAGCAATGTGGTTGCTACAATCAAGGGCGTCGAAGACCGGTACCGTCTTCTCGCGCCATTCGACAGTCTCATGTACTCCGGAGTCTTTGACTTGTATGTGGATTCGATTCCCGCAGCGGTAGTGGGCCAGGGAATCCGCATGGATCTGGACCTCCCTGTGGATCCTTCGATGCCTGCACAGCTGGACATCCATGCACCAGTGCGCGGGCGAAAGCTCTCGCGCTATCGCGAGCAAGCCTTCCGGGTCAGGTCGGCGCCTGTGACTGGCGCCTACACCGCCAATGTCGAGCTCGACCATAAGTACATCTTCGTACCATACGGCTTCGCACGACAGTTGTTTGGCATGGACAGCCTGCTATCGGCTGTTGAACTCACTCCGCTTCCCGGATGGGCTGAAGAAGATGTACTCGCCCTGTTGAAAGCCCGGCTGCCGATGGGAATCAAGGTGCTCACACGATACGACCGCAACGCACTGGTTTACAAGACAAACGCTTCTGAAAAATGGGCCACCTTTCTCATCCTTGTATTCATCCTGATTATTGCGAGTTTTAATATCATCGCTTCACTCACGATGCTGATTCTTGAAAAGAAAAAGGACATTTATATCCTGGGCAGTTTGGGTATGACGCGCCAAATGATTCGTCGCATCTTCACCTATGAAGGCGTGCTGATCAATCTGCTCGGAGCCACTGCCGGAACCTTGCTCGGATTAGGGGTGTGCCTGGCACAGCAGCACTTCGGGCTGATTACGATGGCCGGCGGGGTCGTAGAATATTACCCCGTGCACATCCATGCCACCGACGTTATGGGTATTTTCCTCACGGTGGCCGGACTCGGAAGTATCTTCTGTATTCTGCTGGTAAATGTGCTCCTGAGGCGCTTTGCCTGGAATGAGGAGCGCCTGTGAACTCAACCGCCGGGAAGCGCTGCGTACTGCGCCGCCACCTCATCCCAGTTCACCACATTCATGAAGGACTGGATGTATTCAGCCCTCTTATTCTGGTACTTCAGATAATAGGCGTGTTCCCATACATCGATTCCCAGAATCGGGCTGCCCGGCTTGTCCACCAGCGATGACATCAGCGGATTGTCCTGGTTGGGCGTTGAACTGATGAACAACTCCTTCTTTCCATCGGCGCACAACCAGGCCCAGCCACTTCCAAAACGGGCCTTGGCCGCTTCGGCGAACTGCGATCTGAACGTCTCCATGCTTCCGAAAGACCGGTTGATCGCCTCCAGCAATACCCCCGACGGCGCAGTGCTGCCTCCGGGGCGCATCCATGCCCAGAATCGCGTATGGTTCCAGTGACCGCCCGCGTTGTTGCGCACGGCAGTATCCTTATCGGTCACCGCCCGGCAGATATCTTCCAGCCCCATTCCGGCAAAGCGCCCCGGATCAGCCAGCGCAGCATTCAGGTTTTTCACATAACCAGCATGATGTCTGGAATAGTGAATCTCCATAGTCATAGCATCAATGAACGGCTCCAGAGCGCTGTAATCATAGCCCAACGGAGGTAATTCAAACGCTGTACCCGATGGCAAGGGAGTACCTGATGCCGATGCCACAATCGGCTCACGGGCCGCACGACAGGCCATTGCGGGGTACAACAGCAATCCGGCACCTGCCATGCCCGACAACCGGATGAAATCTCTTCTGCTCTTCTTCATAGTGCTGTCTCTTTTCCTGACACGCGGCGAGTGATGACGTCAGATGTCATGCCCGATGTAGCGAAACACGGGCTCCACTGGTAATCCCATGACCTCACTTGGGTCAAATGTAATGGATCCATCCGGCAACCTTCCACACGAAAGTGTGTCCGTATTTTCGGCATGAAATTTCAGGCCCCGGACACCCGTTCTATCTTCATCAGTCCACGCCCATGTCCCGCTTTCTCCGCATCCTCCGCCGCATCGCTATCGGGCTGGTAACAGTTTTTTTGATATTCGCCGCGAGCATATTTATAATCCTGTGGTACTTCGAAGATGACGTCGTGAACTACGCCGCAGAGCAGGTGGGCAACCAACTCAACACCAAGGCCCGCGTAGGTTCGGTGGATCTCAGCTTCTGGTCCACCTTTCCATACGCCAGCATCCACTTCGATGATGTCTTTATTCAGGAGCCCGGAGGACAACCCACGGATACGCTCCTCCAAGCAAGCGATATCTACCTCGGCTTCAGTCTGAGTGATCTCTTCACCGGGCACTACACCATACGTCAGCTCAAGGCATCCGAAGGTCGGGCAGCACTCCTTATTGATGCCCAAGGCAAGCCCAACTGGAATATCTGGAAAGAGAACCCCTCTGACACAGGACAATCTGCCGTGCATATCGAAACCCTGCATATTTCCGATTTCCACGTCACCTATGAAGACCGTAAACAAGAGTTCTACACCGATGCGGCGTGCCGTCACCTTGAGCTGGATATCCGCGAAGAAGATGATCAGCTGCGGTTGCAGACTGATGCACGACTAACGCTTTATACCATGGTGTCCGGAACATACATTTTGGAATCGACACACGAGGCGAACGTCACGGGAGCGATGCTGATCAACCCTGAAACGTATGCGTTACAACTCGATCCCTCCAAAATTGTCGTGGATCGGCTCTCTGCAACGTGCAGTGGTGCTTATTCGCCCGGTGATTATTCCTCTTACCAATTTGATCTGCAATCACAAAACGCTGATATTACCGATCTATTCAGTCTTCTGCCTTCCGAACTCCGCCAACGTCTGGCACCTTATGAAGCCGATGGGACGACTGACCTTCACGTTGAGCTTGAACGCCGCGCAACTGCCGGTGCCACCACCGAGGTTACCGCGCAGCTCGAGGTGCGCGATGGAGCATTTACACACCACGCCGCGCCTGCGCGGATTGAAGGACTTCAGGCCACCGCGAGGTACCTGTCCACCGATCGCGGCATGCTCGCGATTGAATCGCTCGAAGCGCGATTGGGAAGCGGATTCTTCAGGATCTCGGGCGATGTGCGCGACCTCAGTCATCCGGAGGTTGACCTCCACATCGAGGCTAACACCAACCTCACCGAATTGCGTGAATTCTTCGCGTGGGACACGCTCGAGGTATGTGACGGGCAGATATCGCTGAATGCCCTGGTGAAAGGCCGGCTTCCTGAGTCGGGAGAAGAAGGAGCGGAGCGCTGGAAATCGGTCTCGCTCGAGGGTTCTGCAAGGCTTGAAGGCGGTTCGTTCCGAATCGCAGGCTCCCAGCGGCTCTTCCGCGATATGGCAGGAAATCTGCGCTTCACCGGCGAATCCGCAGCTCTGGAGAAGCTAAGGGGAACAGTCAATGGGAGCGACTTTGAAGTGAATGGAACTGCAGACAACCTGCTGGGCTATCTGTTTTCGCCTGATGGAGAACTACGGGTCGATGCCGCCCTCAAGAGTTCGCTTGTTGACTTCACCCAGCTCACTGATCAGGCCAGCATCAGTGGATCATCCTCATTTCACCTTCCCCGCTTCATCTATCTTCAATTCCGAACAGACATAGAACGTTTCACCTACAAAACCTTCGCCGCTACTCAGGTGACCGGACTTACCACCCTTCGCCATGGTGGCCTCAGGATTTCGCCTGTCACCTTCAACTTAGCAGATGGTGCTGTAACCGCGCACATCGCACTGGTACCAGTCCAATCGGACGCCTATCTCGTCGAAAGCACGGCTACAATTCGCGATATGCAGATTGAAAAGGTATTCCAGTCATTCGACAACTTCGGTCAGTCCTTTATCACCTATCACCACCTTCGCGGACGCGCCCAAGCCGAAGTAGCCTTTCGAACGAAACTCTCCGGAAGCATGGATATTCAGCCCGAGCAGGTGTATGCGCTTGTTGATGTCCGGATTGATAACGGCGAGCTCATTGGCCTGGAATCCCTTCAGGAAATCGCCAGTTATGTGCGCGAGCACAAGCTCATTGCCCCTTTTGTGCATGAGGAACGCTTCGCTGAGAAACTTGCCCACGTGCGCTTCTCCACACTTGAAAACGTAATTCGCGTGGAAGAAGGAGTCGTGCATATCCCCCAGATGGATATCCGCTCCAGCGCCATGGATATCTCCGTGGCAGGGACCCACCGCTTTGATCAGGCCATTGATTACACCATTGGTTTCCGACTCCGCGATATTCTGGTGAGAAAAGAAAAAGAGATCGATGAGGCGGATGATGGGCTCGGCCGACAGATGTTTGTGTATATGCGAGGCAACAGCAGTAGTCCCGAATTCGGAATGGACAAGGAAGCCGCGCGCCGTGATCGGCGCGATGAGATTGCAGCTGAGCGTCAGAACGTGCGCGCCTTGCTTCGTCAGGATCTCGGGCTGTTCCGGAAGGACAGTAGTCTGGATGGGATTGTGCCCATTGTACCGGAATCACCTGGGTCCACCATTTCCATTGAGTGGGAGGATACTGCTCCTGCGCGGGATACTGGCGCCAGCGCACCTCCAGCAAATGCTGAGCAGAAGACCAAAACCAGCGCTGCAGAATCACCCCGCAAGAAAAAACTTCCCAAATGGCTCGAGGAGCGAGAGGAATATGAAGAAAACCAGTAGCCCGGCTCCTCTGCCACCGGCCTTTGCCGAACGCATCCGCATGCAATACCCGGACGATGCAGAGGCCCTCCTCTGCAGCCTGGAACGCCCGCCGGTTCCGTCGGTGCAACTCCACCCCTTCAAGCACCACCAACGCTTTTACGATGCTCCCGCTGTGCCTTGGTATGCTGCGGGTAGGATGCTCGAAAGCCGTCCATCCTTCACCTTTGATCCCTTCTTCCATAGCGGGGCTTATTATCCTCAGGAAAGCAGCTCCATGTTCATCGGTTGGCTGCTCGCCCAGTATGCCGGGGGCAGGAAAGACCTAAAAGTGCTCGACCTCTGCGCCTCCCCGGGAGGAAAGTCTCTGCTCTTGCTCAACGCTCTCGGTCCGGGTGGTACACTCATCGCGAATGAAATCCATCCCGAGCGTAACGCTGTGCTTCGCCAGAACCTCATGCGATGGGGTATCCCTCGCTACATCGTTACACGGGCTGAAGCCAGGCAGTTTGCCGATGCCGGGATCACATTCGACGTAGTCCTTAC
Organism: Flavobacteriales bacterium; assembly: GCA_947456965.1. Taxonomy (GTDB): domain Bacteria; phylum Bacteroidota; class Bacteroidia; order Flavobacteriales_D; family Sanyastnellaceae; genus CANGTU01. The sequence continues at coordinate 8,981 of CANGTU010000016.1, read as the reverse complement.
CGATGCGCCATGCAGTGGCGAGGGGATGTTTCGGAAAGACCCGCAAGCGCGCACCGAGTGGTCAACTCAGCAAGTCTTTGCATGCGCAAGACGGCAATCCGATATCTTGCAGGATGCGCGGTATCTGCTGCGAGAAGGAGGGTTGCTCGTATACTCAACCTGCACATTTTCACCAGAAGAAAACGAAGAGCAATGCCGTTTTATCGGAAGCAATCCGCTCTTTGAGCCATTCCGGCCCGGATGTCCGGACTCCTTTCCCGTACGTGTCCTTGATGAAGACCGGTTCCACGGATATGCATTCCTCCCTCACATCGCTCCTGGTGAGGGCTTTTTCGCATCAGCGTTCATCTTCCGGGGTTCCACAGAAAACCCCCGTACCGACCAGCGGAGGCTCAATCATACTTCCGCCATCCCGCCTCCTCCAGGCTTTTCCGTATCCCCTGGAGATGACCTGATATGGAGCGAAGGCACGCAGGGCCAGCGCTATATCAGCCCCTTCTCCACTGCTGAAATCGAAGAACTTTCCCGGCATGTGCGAGTCACATCACCGGGTCATCCTGCCGGCATTGACAAAGACAAGAAACTCTTTATTCCTCACCACGGACTATCCATGATACAATCCATGGCCGATACCCAACCCTCTGTGCAAGCAGATGAAGAGACGGCACTCCGTTATCTGAGAGGACATGCCCTTGCCCAACTTCCCGATGCGCCTCTTGGATGGGTCATCATCCGGTACAAAGAAGCAGCACTTGGTTGGGTCAAGAATGTAAATGGCCGGGCCAATAACCTCTACCCGGATGCCCTCCGCATCCGCACCTGATGATGATCAGCGAATCACCACAGCTCGCTGCACCACTGTATTCCTTCCTCCCACGCGCACCACGTAATAACCCGAAGACAGCGCAGAAACGTCCAGGCGGCAGGAGCCCTCTTCCATGCGGCCCGTTGCGACCAGTTCCCCGAGAGTGGTGTAAACCCACACATCGGCCTCATCCACAGCCGTAAAGCGGATCTCCAGAAACTCATCTGCGGGGTTGGGGAATAGAGCCCATCCCACGCCATTCACTTCTTCCACACCCACTGTCACAGTAATGACCGTGCTGGTAGTCGTGCAGCCATAATCCGTTGTGATCAACACCCCGTAGTTGCCGGGCTGCGGGTCAGGGATTTCAGGTCCATCAGCACCCGTCAGTGGGAGGCCATTATAAAACCATTCGTAGCTTTCAAATCCCGCAGGCACCGATATCACGTTAGAAACAGGGTTGAAGACCGGAACAATAGGAGGGCAATACAAGAATGATTCGCTGATGGCCGTGCAGCCGAATTCATTGGTTGCCTCGAGCTGGTACAAACCTCCCTCGGTGGGCGTGAATTCACAAGCCAGCGGCTCAGTGAGCGGAATTCCGTTGCGGTACCACACGTAGAGTGCCTGACCTGGAGCATTGCATGCAAACCCATTCCCATTGACTGTGAATGTGGGATCTGCCTCAGGAAATACATTCACTTCCACCTGGCTGGTGATATTGTTCACCTCCACTAAAAGAACAGAGGCCGTGCCATTGGAGCCATTCCCGGAAGAAAAAGAAACCGTACCTGGCTGAACATTGAGAGTAGCGCTACCCAGTGCATCATTTTCCGTGACCAGATCTTCATCATAGAAAAAGAGGGTGTAGGGCGGATTCAACAGTGTGATGTCTATGTCAGCCCATGAACCAGTAGTTACATTATCGATAGTGGCCGAGGTGTAAACCACCACGTTGCTTCCATCCTGCAGTTCAAAATAGGGATCAGGATTACCGAGTCCAAAGAATTCATCCGCATCACCACCCCAGCCGCCTGCCAAAGATGTCAGGTCAAGTGAGGAAAGCACTGGGTTGGATATCACAGTATTCAGACTCACCGGATAGGTGCCAGGCTCCGGGTATGACAGCATGAGCGGACCGGGGCCGGTGGCCACCTGACCATTGCCCAGATCCCATGTATAGGTTGTGACTTGCGGTGGCACACCAGACAGAGTGGCCCCTACCTCAGTCTGTAAAGCACCACATGCAGCGAGGCTGCCAATGGTAAATGACTCCGTTCCTCCTTCGCCTTCCTCCACGATGAGCGGGAGGATGAAGTTCTCATTTTGCTCCAGCTCGAAGCCCAGTGCGGAGACCAGTGCCGTTACGCTAATTGTCACGCTGTACACACCCGGCAAAACCGGAGTGCCACAGAGGGTGGCGCACCCACTGTTCTGTCCGTCCATCGGGAAATACACGCCATCCACATCATCCAGGGTGTATTCCATACCAAAGGGAAGACCTTGTACGGAATTCACAGTGAGTTGGAGGAGATCGGCTGTGATTCCACTTTCAGGATCATTGATCTGAGCTGGAAGAAAAAAAGTGAGCGCCTGCTCGTAGAACGAGCCGGCAGTAGCTGGTGGCAATTCCAGCGGACAGATGGTGGGGAAGCCGTCCGAACTCGTGCACCCGGGATCCGGAACACATGTGGTGCACTGGCTGAACAGCCATGACGGCATCAGAAAAATGAAGGCAAAGACCAGGTATTTCATCGGTTTTCAAAGGTTTAGCCTATACAAGGATACGTCAAAGAACTGAACCCTCATGATGCCTCAAAATGTCAGAGATCCGGGGCATCCTGAACCAACAGAAACTACTTTTGCAAGCCTGTTTATTTCACTGGCTAAAACACCTTGCGATGAAGAATGCGATTCTCTTTTGCCTCTCTCTTTTAACTCCAGGATTCCTGATTTCCCAATCACCGGCAGGCATGGCCCCCTTTCAGGCTATGCAAGGTGACAATGCCCAGGTAGTCATCAACGAGTTGGACTGCGATACCGAAGGCACTGATATCCTGGAGTTCATTGAACTCATCGGCGAGCCAGGTACGCCTCTGGACGGACTGGTGGTAGTGCTCTTCAACGGCGCCTCACCCAGTAACGCCAGCTATGCCGCATACGATCTCGATGGCTATGCGCTGAATGAAAACGGCTTCTTCGTCATCGGCAATGCTGCAGTTCCCAATGTGGGACTCGTCATCCCCACGAATTCTCTTCAGAACGGAGCAGATGGCATCGGTATTTACGCAGGCAACGCCACCGACTGGCCCAGTGGGTCTGTTCCGGTATTGACTGGACTTATAGACGCCCTGGTTTATGGTACCAGTGATCCTGATGACACCGACCTCCTTGCCGTCCTGACTCCGGGGCAGCCCCAGGCCAATGAACAGCCGGCTACTGCCAACCCTCAGATTTCGATGTCGCGCATTCCAGATGGCGGTGCCCCCTTCCTGAGCAGCAGTTATGTCGAACAGGCGCCTACGCCCGGTGCACTAAACGGCATCGGTCCCGATTGCGCGGGTGGGACTATAGCCCCTGGACCCAATCAGCTCAGTGAGCTGTGCGTTGGGGAGCCTGCGGATCCTCTGCTATTCACACCTTCAGGCCATATCGGCTCGGGTTACTTCATCGTAGCCACGGATGCCGCTGGAATCATCGTGGCTGTCGCTTCCAATGGGGCCATTGACTTTACTGGATTGCCTGCCGGTGCATACACAGTGACAGGCGTTGCATATACGGGGGAGTCAGCCCCTTCCACCGGCATCCTCCTCTCGGAGGTCACCAGCACAGCATGCCTCTCACTCAGCACCAACACAGTGAGCATCATCCTTTCTGATTGCTCCGGTTTGGATTGTGCCGGCGGGCAGATCAGTGCCAATGGCGGTTCCGTCTATTTTTCCCTGTGCGCAGATAGCGAAGCCGACCTCCTCAGCCTCTCTGCCAGCGGCGCCGTCGGTGACTCATACACTTACATCGTCACCAATGAAGACAATACCATTGTGCTCCTCTCCTCATCTACCGTTGATGGCAATACCCTTGGAGCCGGAACTTACCGCATCTGGGGTGTTGCCTACTCGGGCACACTGGATCCCTCGACCACAGCGACAGGCCAGCCCGCCGCGGGCATTCTCGCATCGGACGGCTGCACTGACCTCTCGTCGGGCTTTGTGCAGGTGATTGTCCAGAATTGCACACTGGGTGAAGCGTGCACTGAATTATTCATCTCAGAATACCTCGAGGGTACGGGGAACAACAAGGCACTCGAAGTGTACAATCCCACAGCATCTCCGGTTGATCTCACGGGCTACGGTCTATACACGTTCAACAACGGCGCGGTCGACTTCTCTTCAGCCTTTGGCCTCGCTGGCATCCTGATGCCCGGAGATGTGTTTGTAGTTGCCAACTCCGGTGCTGCCAGCGAAATCCTCGCTGTTGCAGATGCTACCAGCAACGTTGCCAACTTCAACGGCAATGATGCCATTCAGTTGCGCTTCAATGATTTTGTCCTCGACCAGATCGGCGTGGTCGGAGAAAATCCCTCCTCCGCCTGGACCTTTGGTTCCGATGGCTCCACGCTCGACCGTGTGCTGGTGCGCAAGTCCAGCGTGAATGCCCCTACCGATAACTGGCTGCTCTCCACTGGTCAGTGGGATATATTCCCTGCAACAAGCCTCACTCAGATCGGTCAGCATGCCATGGTACCCTGCGCAGGAAATGAAGTTGTCGGATTCACCACCACCGCACTTCTCGTGGAAGAATCAGCGGGAACCATCCTGGTGGACGTTGAGGCATTCAACTTCACCGAGCCCACAGAAGTTATCGTGACAGCCGCCACCGGAACAGCAGACGCTGCAGACTATTCAGATGCGTTTCCCCTGACCCTTGATTTTGCTGCCGGTAACTCTACGCAAACTATTGAAGTCACCATCACCGACGACCTGCTCGAAGAGTCAGCTGAATTCTTCAGTCTGACGCTCAGCAGCGCATCCGACCTTGCATTTTCCATAGGCACCATTATCATCTCTATCGCCCCGAGCGATCCGGTGTACGAAGTCTATTCTATCGGGGATATCAAGGGAGCGAATGATGAAGGAGCACTCGACAGCCTGGGCATATTCTGCGAACTTCGGGGAGTGGTGCACACCACTAATTTCAACAGCGCCGGACTGCACTTTCACATGTTTGATTCCACAGGAGCCATTAAGGTATTCAGCGCTCTGGATAATCTCGGGTACGCTGTAGCTGTGGGCGATTCCGTTCATGTGCGAGGAATGATTGAGCAATTCATGGGGCAGGCTGAGATCATTCCCCAGGAGATTGATGTCATCGCCAATGAGCTTCCCATCCTGCCGGCCAGCACTACAACCATACTCGATGAATCGCTGGAGAGTTTTCCCGTGCGGCTCGAGTGTGTAGGTCTCGCTGAAGGCACAATCTGGACTAATCAGGGCAGCGGATTCTTTGTTGATGTGACAGATGGCTTGACTGTGTTTACCGTGCGCATCGATGCCGATGCTGGGCTCTTTGGCACAACGCCACCCCAAGGGCAGTTTACCATTCAGGGGGTAGTCGAGCAGGAAGATCCCGAAGCCCCGTACGATAGCGGCTATCGGCTTTGGCCTTCCTTTACGAATGATCTGTTTGATCAGGTGGTAGCCTCCTTCACCGAATTTGATCAGCTGCAGTACGGAGACAACGGGGCAACCGTTGAACTGGAGAATACAAGCACCGGGGCATCCATCTACAACTGGGATTTCGGCGATGGGTCCGGCAGCTCGGAGGCCAATCCCACGCATGACTATGCCTTCGACTTCCTGGTGAATACCCCTGACTTCGCAATCACCCTGATAGCCGCCAACACGCTGGGCTGTGCCGATACTCTTGCTGTTTCCGTCAGTTCATTCTACGTTGGATTGGACGAGTCGCAGCTGAGCACATTCCTTGCCTACCCGAATCCTGCCCGCAATTACCTGATGGTGGAGGCCCCGAGTCCGATGCGCCATTGGACGCTCACTGATGCTACGGGCCGGATCATTGGGTCATCGCCAGTGCGCCAGTCCGGACCGGTGCAGATTGACCTGAGCCATACAACAGCTGGTATTTACCTGCTAACCGTAGATATGCAGAATGGGGTGCGCGCCAGCACGCGTATTCTCGTTAACTGAATGGTTATTCCTGTGCGCACCATTTTCACCGCGCATAATGAGAATACCTTTGATTCCCATTTTCCAACGTGTTGAAACGGCTGCTCAAATACATACTCAACGGGTTGCTCATCACGCTGCCCCTGTTCCTGACGGGTTATGTTATCTGGTCCCTGTTCACTTTTCTGGATGGTCTGATCCCGAAGCTCATCTATTCCAAACGTGAATTACAGGCGTTTGAAGAACAGGGCAAGACCATCTGGGGCTGGGGTATTCTGATCCTTCTCGTCGTGCTCATCGTCATTGGCTGGATAGGAACGCGATTTATCAACCAGCGACTTCAATCCATGTTTCAGCGCGCACTGAATCGCGTTCCGCTCATCAAGACAATTTACAGGAGTGTGACCGAGTTGCTCGGTGCCTTTGTTGGAAGCAAGAAGAGATTCAACCAACCTGTCATTGTTCGGCTGAGCAACGATCCTGAAATACTCGTACTCGGTTTTGTCACGGATGCTGATCTCGAGAACCTGGGCGATATGTCGGGCAAAGTAGGCGTGTACATTCCCATGAGTTATAGTTTCTCTGGTCATCTGGTGATTGTGTCCGTGCGTCAGATCACCCGGGTCGAACAAAATGCCGTGGATGTCATGAAATACATCATGAGTGGCGGCATAGTCGAAATAGATGACCACACTGACAAACAAGGCTGAGGCGCTTCTTCTGCTCCACTTCATTGTGTTCGTCTGGGGATTCACGGGGATTCTTGGGCAGGAGATCAGTCTGCCTGCTGATTCCCTCGTTGGCTGGCGTGTCTGGATTGCTGCAGCCGGCATCGGGGGCTATGCGCTGATAGCCCGCAAGTCCCTTGCTGCTGCGCCCCGCGATATTGTAGCTTTTGCCAGTGTGGGTCTGATTACGGCCCTGCACTGGATCTGTTTCTTCGCCAGCATCAAGGCGTCTAATATCTCCACGGCCTTGTCCGTGCTCAGCACCACCTCCTTTTTCGTAGCCCTTGTCGCTCCAGTCATCCGGAAGAGTCGCTTCCTCGCCTATGAGCTTGTGCTCGGTATAGTGGTCATTGCTGGCCTTTTTCTCATTTTCCGGTTTGAGCCGGATTACACATCGGGTATCCTGCTCTCTCTCGCAGCCTCCTTCTTTGCCGCGCTCTTCTCTTCTTTCAATTCAGTATTTGTGGCTCGTCATCCACCCCACAAGATTGCGTTCTATGAAATGGCAGGAGCGGCTGTGGGCATGACCATCTGGCTGGTGGGCAGCGGATCCTGGAATACCTCAACTGAACTGCCTGCGACCTATGATATCCTTCTGCTGCTTATCCTCGGCCTTGTAGCCACCGCTTATGCGTTCATTGCGGGCATCCGGGTGATGCAAGTGCTCACGCCTTTTACGTGCGCCATCACCATCAATCTGGAACCCGTTTATACCATCTTGTTCGCCCTCTTCCTCTACGGCGAGCGTGAATGGATGAGTACCGGCTTTTATCTGGGAGCCATGCTCATCCTGTCCACGCTCTTCATCAATGCCTGGATGAAGCGCAGGTCCGAGCGATCTGCTGCACACTTTTAGCAAAGAAAAAGGGCGGCATGAGGCCGCCCCTTTTAAATGTCTTAAATCAGGAATTTCAGCAACCCATCGCTCCGAAACCGGGCACGATGTTCACCTCAGGTTCTTCCTCATCATCGAAGTTGAAGAATAACTCATCCAGATTCTCGAAGCCGAGATACTCACCATTAAATCCGATAGAACCACCGGAAACCGTGAGCTCGCCGCTGTATGAGAAATAGAGTGAGAAATTCTCAAATCCGAAGACATAGCCAAAGCCATTACCCTCCAGGTCACTGGTCTCGCTATCGAGATCCGTTAGCCAGTCGAGGATATCGTAGGTTCCAGACGCCTCGTTATCATACACGAAGTAAGCCGCAAACCCCTGAAAGTAGTCCGTGAAGTCGGAGTCCTCATTCACCTCATCATTCAGGAGGGCTTCAAAATCACCGGCGATACCAATGACTCCGCTGATTCCATCGAAATCTCCGCCGGTATCGAACAAATCAAGTCCGAGGGCCTCTTCGGATGCACTGAAGCAGAAGGTATAGTTCACGTCCAGCGCTGTGCAGCCCGCTACAATGGTACCTCCGGTGTTGGAACCAAAGGCTCCTGCACCAATAAAGAGGATACCACCACCACCTGCGGCCGGCTCCCATGTCACGTCATTGGAACTAGATAAGTTCCACCCGTCGTTGGGCTCTGAGAAACTGAAGCTCCGGTTCTTGACATTGATATCGATAAACCGGTTATCATCTTCATCATAAATGCGGAGAGTAGGAACCCGGCCCGTCATATCCTGCACCATACGCTGCTGGTCAGCATTGAGGGTGACTGTCTTCTGCGGAGCCTTCATGCCCGTGAACTCCCTGTCCTTCTGACAACCTGTAAACAGGGCAGAAGAAACCGTGATTGCTGATACCGCCAGGGCTGTTTCAGGTTCAGGGCACTGCGTGTCATGGCTGGAATTAGTTAAATAGCCATCCCAGACGAAGCGTTCCCTGGACATTCGGACCCCAGCCAGAATTGCTGCCATTCAGGATCGGATCGAACTCCACAGCATCACCCTGAGGAATGCCATTAGCAATACGGAAAGCATTCAGGTCAGAAACTTCGGTTTCTGTATCGCGCTGTCTTGTAGAGGCAAAGCCGAAGCTCAATTCAGCACCGAGGTAGATGTTGTCAGCGAAATAGAAGTCAGTACCGGCTACCAGATTCAAACCAAAAGTGGTAGAACCATCCGTGGTCGTGGTTTCCCAGAGCACTTTGGAATCCGGGTCAGTGAAGCTGTTTGTGCTGTAAGACTCCTCAATGTTAGTCTGGCGGTTGAGGGTGAACAGCACTTCACCACCCACGTAAGGAGACAGACGGTCTGTTCCTGCGAAGTGCTTTTCATAACCGGGGCGCAGAGATACGCTGAAGGTCCTGTC
>CANGTU010000015.1 GCA_947456965.1 Flavobacteriales bacterium | reverse complement strand
GAGGCTGCCTTCTATGGCCCTAAGCTCGACTTCATGGTACGCGACGCAATTGGCAGAAAGTGGCAGCTGGGTACCGTGCAGATTGACTACAATCTCCCCGAGCGGTTTGAACTGGAGTATACCGGTCCGGATAACCAGAAGCACAGGCCGGTGATGATCCACCGGGCTCCCTTCGGCTCTATGGAGCGTTTTGTTGCCATTCTCATAGAGCACTGTGCCGGCCAGTTTCCTCTGTGGCTCACGCCGGAGCAGGTGCGGATACTGCCTGTGAGCGAGAAATACAACGATTACGCTAAAAGCTTGTGTGTGAAGCTGGAAAATTGCGATATTCGCGCCTCCGTTGACGAAAGCAACGAAAAGGTGGGTAAGAAAATCCGCGAAGCAGAGCTGGCCCGAGTGCCGTATATGCTGGTGGTGGGGGAGGAGGAAGAGCGTTCCGGAAGCCTGTCTGTAAGAAAGAAGGGAGAGGGTGATCTGGGGCAGTTTACGGTGGACACTTTCGCGCAACTCGTCACGGATGAAGTCCGGAAAATGCTGGAATAACGCAGGTTTCGGAGAACAAATAACTAAAACGAGGAGGTCACATTATTAAGAGAGAAATGCGGGGCCGCAGGAGCTTGGAGCCTGAGCACCGGATCAATGGTAAGGTTGTAGCACCTGAGGTGCGCTTAGTGGGAGAGAATGTGGAGCAGGGGGTATACTCCCGCGAACAGGCCTTGAAAATGGCCCAGGAGCAGGAGCTCGATCTCGTGGAGATTTCGGGTAGCGCCGTTCCACCTGTTTGCCGGATCGTGGACTACAAGAAGTTCCTCTACGATCAGAAGAAGAAGCAGAAGGAGATGAAGGCCAAACAGGTCAATGTGACTGTGAAGGAAATTCGTTTTGGTCCGAATACGGACGACCATGACTTCAGCTTTAAGCTGAAGCATGCGCAGGAATTCCTGAAGGAGGGAAGCAAGGTGAGGGCGTATGTTTTCTTCAAGGGACGGAGCATTGTGTTCAAGGAGCGGGGAGAAATTCTGTTGCTCCGGTTCATTCAGGAGCTTGCGGAACTGGGTATTCCCGAGCTGCTGCCGAAGCTGGAAGGAAAGAAGATGTTTGTGGTGATTACACCCAAGAAGAAGTAATTCAATTTGTAAAACCAGATAGTAAAATGCCAAAAGCGAAGACCAAGTCCGGCGCCAAGAAGCGTTTCAAGCTGACAGGTACCGGCAAGATCAAGCGTAAGAAGGCGTTCCTGCGTCACATCCTGACCAAGAAAGCGACCAAGCGGAAGCGTAACCTTGGAAATGATGCGCTCGTTCATCCTTCTGATGCGAAATCAATCAGGGCTCAGTTGCTCGTGCCCTAAAGCCTTCGGGCTTACAAACCGGTAACGGTCATGTTTAACCCGGTCGCAGGTATTAAGTCACACCAGATGCACCTCCGTCCAAAAAACAAACTCACACATGCCAAGAAGTAAAAATGCAGTGGCATCAAGGGCACGCAGGAAGAAGATCCTGAAGCTCGCCAAGGGCTATTTCGGTTCACGGAAAAACGTGTACACCGTAGCCAAGAATTCCGTAGAAAAGGCGCTGACCTACGCTTATGTAGGCCGCAAGCTCCGCAAGCGTGACTTTCGCACGTTGTGGATTGCCCGGATCAATGCCGGTGCCCGCCAGCACGGTCTGTCGTATTCCGAATTCATGGGTAAGCTCCACAAGAGCGGCGTTGAGCTCAACCGCAAGGTGCTCGCTGATCTCGCCATGAACCATCCGGATGCGTTCAAGGCCGTGGTGGAGAAAGTGAAGTAATGCTGATGACTCTTCCTGAAAAGGCCGTCCATTTGGGCGGCTTTTTTTATGGGTAATGGTCGCAGGTCGGCTGGAGTGCCGCCGGAGACTACTTTTGTCTGCGTATGCTGCGATCCTGCAGGCTGCATCCTGATTCGTCCTATGAGAAAACTGATGATCCTGATACTGGCGTTGCTGGGCTCACCTGTGATGTGGAGCCAGACGGCCGGTGATGAATTGCCTGCCACCGGTATCTGGCTTAATACAGATTATCCATTGCGCATGCAGAATGTATCCGGCAAGGGCGTATGTGTAGTGGTCTGGCACCCAGGCTGCACTGAGGTGCTTTCGGAGGTACAGAAGATGCAGGAGCTGACTACCCAGTTTCAGTATATACAACTGATCAGTATATGGAAAGTGGATGCATCTCAGGGGCTGAGCCGATTGGGTTTGCTGCGTTATGTTCAGCAGTATGGACTTACGCATCCTGTTCTGGTCACCGATGATCTGTCGGCTATCAGTTCCTTTGTTCCCTCTGTACCCTCGGTGTTGCTCTACCGAAACAGCACCTATCCTGAGTTTTCGGGGGAGGGCTTGGCCGCTATTGAGCTGTGCCTCTCGACGATGGAGGAGTGGATCAGAACACCGGCTATCCTGAATGAGATGTCGCCCTGGCAGATTCGTCCGTCGGAAGATCCCATGCGTCTCGCTGATCCTATTGTCGAGTTTCCCACGTCCGCAGCGGTTCGGTCTGATGGTGTGATCGCGATTACAGAGCCGGCTCACCACCGGTTGGTGCTTGTGGACGGTGATGGTTCGCCCACGGGGTTCATCGGAAATGGTCTGCCGGGTTATGCTGATGGCGCGGGCTTCAGCATGCGGCTCCGCAATCCGGCGGGAAGTGCATGGGGCGATTCTGGTGAGCTCTTCATCGCTGATCCTGGCAATCATCGCGTGCGACTGGCTGATCCGGCGAATGCCCTGATGATGACGTTGGCGGGCAATGGCAAGTCGCCTGCACAGCCGCTGGATAGCGTGAAGGGGGCTCTCACGCCGGTGGGCTTGCCGGTGGATGTAGATGTGTCAGGCAGTCTGCTATACGTACTAACAGCATCCACCAACCAATTGCTTGAGCTCAATGCGCTCACAGGTTATGGCAAGGCTATCGCTGATTTTCCGATGGACCGGAGGGAATGGGGTTGTCGCAGCATAGTGAGTCGCGTGGCGGCAGGAAGTAAGGGCATCTATACAACGATGACTGATGGATCTGTGTGGCTAAGCCGCCGCAAGGAAGGCGGATCCGGCTGGATTACAGATGAAATTTATGCGGCATCAGGCAGGCAGTACAAGGCCACTGCCGTATGTGAGTTTCGTGGTAAGGTCTATTTTGCAGATGCCTTGAATCATATCGTGGGTTTGATTCATCAGGGAGAGGTTAGCATTATTTGCGGAAATGGCTCATCCGGTTGGTCTGATGGCAAGGGATCTGCGGCGCAGTTCCATTCGCCTGCCGATGTGGTTGCCTTCAATGGCAGCTTGCTGGTGGTGGATGCGGGTAATCACGTTCTGCGCATGGTGCAGCCGCGGAAGGGATCAACGTCGACAATAGGATTTCAGCCCACTGAGCACGTGCTGTATGGTTCGGAAGTGCTGGCTACCGGTGATCAGGTGTATCACGATTCAGTGCTTGTGAGTCAGGGGGAGAACCGTTTCACGGTGAAGCTCGATTTGGGTGGATGGAAACTCGTGGCGGATGGTCGCAATGAGGTGGCCGCAGAGGTGACTGGCGGCATAGGACTGGACAATGAGCAAATCACCGATGCGCAGTTCAGTTTTTCCTTGTTGCCTGAGGGCGGTGATGGCATGGCACAACTCGAACTTTTCCTCACCCTGCGTTCACCTGATAATCCTAATCTCGTGGTGACGAAAAAGATGGTGTATGTCTTTCAGGTCAATGTATCTCCGGATGCACCGAGGCAGCATACGCTGGAGCTTCGTCCGAGGCTTCTGCCCGGTTGATCAGCGTTCACCAAGCACTCGTCCGAGAGCCAGAGCGGCATCGGTGTAGTCGGGCTGAATGGAGAGGGCTTTGCGGTAGTCGGCCTCTGCTTCTCGGTTTTTGCCCTGGATTTCCAGAGCCAGGCCACGATTGTAGTAGGCCTGATAATAGCCGGGGTTCAGTTCCACGGCTCTGGAGAAGGCTTCGGTTGCGCGGGCATATTCTTTCTGGTATTCGAGATCAATGTATCCCTGATTGAACCAGGCCGGGGCGAACTTTGGATCAATACCGAGGATCTGACGGTAGCATTCGCGGGCTTCATCGTAGCGTGCCTTGTCCCGGAATCCCGTTTCCTGCAGGAACATGGCCTTGTTATACCAGGCCTCTATACTTTTCGGTTTCACATCTATAGCTGCGGTGAAATACTCTTCGGCCAGGTCGTGTTTCTTTTCGTGGTAAAGCAGTCCCACTTCGATATAGGCGTCGTAATAGTTGGGGTCCAGTTCAATGGCCGTCTGATAGGAGGATGCGCTCAGCGTAGTATCACCGGCCTCTTTATAGAGTCGTCCTTTGAGGTAGTAGGGTTCCGGATTCAGTTCGTTTTGGCGGAGGGCATGGTTGATCTGGCTGAGAGCCATTTCATAGTTGCCGAGGGTAATATCGATAGCTGACTTTTTAAGCAGGCAGGCGGCATCATCGGGCTGTATGGCTGCACATTTCTTGTAGGTATCATAAGCACTGCGCACGTCCTGGAGCAGCCAGTGCAGTTCACCTTTGACGATATAGATGGCGGCCTGGGTGCTGTCAATTTGCAGTGCGCGGTCCACATCGCGAAAGGCATCGGTAAAGTTGTCGATACCGGCCAGGTATCGAGCCCTTTCGAGGTAGTTGTTAAAATTGCCGGGGTCGGCTGAAATCCGCGCATGGAGAGCTGCCAGCGTGGAGTCAGTACCCGGAGTGGCAGCGGCGGTGGTTGCCTCCTGGTGTCCGGTTTCGCCGCAGGAAGCTGCCATGAGGAGAGCGGCAGTCGCCAGGGCAAGAAAGCGAAGGGAGTGATGGCGCATGGTCCGAAGATTACATAAAAAAGCCCGCCGGGCAATTCCGGCGGGCTGCAAAGTTGGTCAATAATCTCACGCGTTCGCCTTTGGAGTCATGGCTTCGCGCACTTTTCCTTCAATTTGTTCCATGAGGTCGGGGTTGTCTTCCAACAGTTGCTTTACAGCATCGCGACCCTGGCCGAGTTTGGTATCGTTGTAGCTGAACCAGGAGCCGCTCTTCTTGACCACTCCGTAGTCCACGCCCATATCAATCAGTTCACCCACACGGCTGATTCCGTGACCGTAGATGATGTCGAATTCACACTGCCGGAAGGGAGGTGCTACTTTGTTCTTGACGATCTTCACCTTGGTGCGGTTTCCGATGGCCGTTTCCCCATCCTTGATCTGCTGGGTCCGGCGGATATCAATACGCACGGAGGCGTAGAACTTGAGTGCATTTCCACCCGTCGTTGTTTCCGGATTACCGAACATCACCCCGATTTTTTCACGGAGCTGGTTGATGAAGATGCAGCAGCACTTGGTCTTGCTGATCGTAGAGGTGAGTTTGCGCAGGGCCTTGGACATTAGTCGCGCCTGGACACCCACACTGGAATCGCCCATTTCACCCTCGATCTCCGCCCGGGGTGTGAGGGCTGCCACTGAGTCAATCACAATCAGGTCGATGGCACCTGAGCGGATCAGGTTATCTGCAATCTCGAGAGCCTGTTCACCATGATCGGGCTGGGAAATCAGGAGGTTTTCGGTATCCACTCCAAGCGCTTCCGCATAGAATTTATCAAAGGCGTGCTCTGCGTCAATCACGGCACAAATCCCTCCCTGCTTCTGACACTCCGCGATGGCATGAATAGCCAGCGTGGTCTTACCCGAAGACTCCGGACCATAGATCTCGATGATCCTGCCTTTCGGAAATCCACCAATGCCAAGAGCCATGTCCAGGCCAATAGAACCGGTGGGCACTACCTCAAGCTGTTCCAGGGCATCATCCCCGAGTTTCATGACGGCACCCTTGCCGTAGGTCTTTTCTAGCTTATCCATCGCCAGATGGAGGGCCTTGAGCTTTTCTTTGTTTACTTCTGCCATGTTCGTGGTGGTATTAAATGTGATGCTAAATTAATTAGCCGGGTTGTAACCTATTTACAATCGTGCTAAAAAAATGAACATTTTGTGGGTTAATTGCGTGATGGTTTGTATAAGTCTCTGATTACCAAGTATGCAGCGAGGTAAAGCCCGGTGAAGATTCCGGCGTAGACCAGCGACCGGTCGTCGCCCTGATACTCAAAGTCACCCGTTCCATAGCGAAGGAAACGGAGGTACAAGCGGTGAGAAATGTACCAGCTGAGGGCAAAAATGGCTGGAGCCAGCCCAAGATAAATCAGGGTGAAGCGTCGGCTCATGGCTTTCGTTTTGTGATCGCGAAATTGGGTTGAATCGGGTTTCACAACCGAAATAAGTTATGCGGGTTTATCAGCATGAATCGTTCTTTTTTTTGCCTTGCGAACTTCACCTCGCCCGGTGATTTAGGTCATTAGCATCCTGCCAAGTTGCTCTACCTTAGCTTGAATTCTTTTATTATGAACAGGTACATTCTTCTTATTTCGGTCATTCTGCTTACGGGTGTCCGCACGCACGCCCAAAGGAACAATATCCTCAAGCTGGATGTCCACTCGCCCATCATGCGCACAGCCATAGTCAGCTATGAGCGCATCATCAATGCCGATGCTTCCTGGGGGATCAGCTTGCTCTACACCGATAAATCAGAGGGGATCACCAATGCGGATTACCTGAGTCGCCTGGCTGTTACACCGGAGTTCCGCTACTACCTCTCCAAAGATGCTGCTCCAGCTGGTTTCTACCTTTCCGGAAACTTCAGATTACAGCGTTTGATCGCGGAGTCCTTCGAGTATACCGGGATAGAGCCATTTGCATCGGAGGTGCTCATCCGCTCAATATCCACTGTCGGAGCAGGGCTCAACCTGGGCTTTCAGGAGGTCTTCAAGGACCGGATAGCGTTGGAGGTATTCATGGGGCCCTGCTGGAACAGCGGCGATAAGCGGTCAGGTCTTTCGAGGTCGGGAAATGAGCGTCCGAACGACATATTCATGCCCTACGTAGGATACTTCTTGCGAAGTGGGGTGAACGTGGGTTTTCTTTTCTGATCACGTCTTGCTCTGCCGCGCTCCGAAGAGGGAGGTGCCAAGGCGCACCATTGTACTGCCTTCTTGCACGGCGATTTTCCAGTCACCAGACATGCCGATGGATAAGGTCGTGAATTCCGGATTGAGTTTGTAGCGATCGCGCTTCATGCTGCTGAATACCAGCGATGCTCTATGGAATTCACTCCTGACCTGGTCCTCATCATCGGTGAAGGAAGCCATGGCCATGAGCCCGGCGAGTGGAGCGTGCCGCGTGCATGTGGGTATAGCTGCAAGGCAGAATCTTTCCAAATCGCCAGGCTTCAAGCCAAACTTGGTTTCTTCTTCCGCTATGCGCAATTGCGCCAGCACATGGATCTTACGGTTATTGCGTTCGGCCTGTTTGCTGATTTCCTCCCAGAGGGAAAGGCTATCTACAGAATGAATGCAATGGATGTACGGCGCGATGTATTTTACTTTATTCCGCTGCAGATGACCGATGAAATGCCATCGGATATCCGCAGGCAGCTGATGTCGTTTCTCTTCCAGTTCCTGCACGTAATTCTCGCCGAAATCGCGGATGCCGATTTCATAGGCCTCCCGAATGGCCTCCACAGTCTGGAACTTGGAAACGGCGACAAGGGTGACATGATCGGGCAGATGTCTGCGTATGCTGAGATAATTCTGGTAAATGGGTTTGTGGAGTTCATGAACGACAAGTCCGCTCCTGAGTTTGGGTTCAATCCAGGTGCTCTTGGGAGGCATGCATGCTCCGCGATCAGCAACTTCGCGTAATTCCCTCACATCCACGGGACACATGGTGAAGGCAATTGCACTCCTGCCTGAGTCCACTTCCTGCATCAGTTCTTTCAGCCCACGTGGTCCTTCCATGTAGGATATGCGCTTGTCTTGCTTAGGATCTCCAATGCCCAGCAGCGGCGCCAGCGTGGTGTTATGAAGCAGATCGGCATCGAGCCCTGTTGGGGTGTTGATGGCCTCCAGTTCATACCAGCTTCCAGCGAGGTACATTCCGAAACTGCCTTTTTCTGTTGGTTCAACAGGGTAATCTGCCTTGCGGATATGGAAATGCCAGCCGAGTTTCCCGCAGAGCGTCTTGTGACTCACACCCTGAAGGTCGCGCACCAGACGGCTGAAGGGGTAGATGCGCAGATTGCTTTCGGCAATGATGAAGGCAAGAAACGATGCGGCGGGATGGTCGTCCGCAGGCACTTCTCCGGCGTCTTTTCGCTTTTTGTAGAGCGTTGCACTTGATGCACAGCGGTGGTGCCCATCGGCGATGTAGAGCCGGGGGATATCCCGGTAGCATCGGGTGAGTGCTTCGATATCGGCAGGCCGGTCAGCCAGCCAGAGCTGATGCCGTATTTTATCGGTAGTGGTGAAATCATACTCGGGCCTCGCTTCCATAATGCCTTGCAGAATGGCTGCTACATCGGCATGGTCAGGATGAAACAGCAGGACGGGCTCAGCATGGATAGCTGTTTCGGAGAGATAGGCCGCGAAGGTGGCCTCACGCGATGAAAGAGTATGTTCGTGGATGCGGATATTCCCCTTCAGGTATTCCTCCATCGCCACAGCAGCCAGCACTCCCCAGTATGCATGGCCATGGCTTATCTGACGGTAGACATAAAAGGCAGGCACATCATCTCGCAGGAGCAGCCCTTCTTCTTTAAACTGCTCATAAGCTTCACGCACGAGCTTATAGCGCGCCGTTCCGGCCATTTTATGAACCTTACGCGAACCAAGGTCAGGATGAATGATGTGCAGGAAGGTGTACGGATTGCCTTTCAGTTTTTCGCGCAATTCCCTCACACTATAGGTCACATACGATCGGGAGGCCACGAGGTGCGCCTTATCCCTGGCTGGGCGTAGCGCTTGGAACGGGCGAATCGCTGTCATGGTGAAAACGGAATATCAGGCGTTCAGTCCCATGATACGGCGCACGTTTTCCGCAATCTCCAGTCCGATGCGCTCCTGGGCTTCGGCGGTGGATGCACCAATGTGCGGTGTGGCAATCACTCCGGCATGGGCGAGCAACGCAGCATCGGGGGACGGTTCATTCACGAATACATCGAGGCAGGCCCGTGCCACGTGTCCACGGTCAAGGGCCTCCGTCAGTGCGCTCTCCTCAATCACTCCTCCGCGGCTGGTATTCACGAGCACAACGCCTTTTTTGACGCGCGACAATTCAGCACTGCCGAGCACTGCGGAACCGTCTTTTTGTTTCGGTACATGCAGACTGATGAAGTCGGATTGGGAGAGGAGTTCGTCCAGGCCGACGTACTTCACCGGCACGGTTACTTCTCCCAGTCCGTCGAGGATAACGGCAACGTGGCTGGTCTTCTGCGAGGGATCATTGACCAGCACTTTCATTCCACATCCAAGGGCATAGCCTGCCAGTGCCTGCCCTATTCTTCCGAAGCCGATAATGCCGAGGGTCTTTCCGGCGACTTCACTGCCTTTGCTGTATTCCTTCTTGAGTGCTGAAAAGGCGGTGGCTCCCTGCGTTGGCATCTTGCCTCCGGAGCTGTATATGCTGCGGACTGAGGCAAACAGGAGGGCCATTACAAGTTCAGCCACGCTCCTGCTGCTGCTGGCGGGGGTGTTGAATACCTCAATGCCTTTGCTGCGGGCATATTCTGCATCAATGTTATCGATGCCCACTCCACCGCGTCCGACAAACCGGATACCCGGACATTCATCAATCAGCTCCCGGCGAACTGTGGTAGCACTGCGCACGAGCAGTCCTTGCACCTTGTGGTCGCGGATGAATGCCGCGAGCTCCTGCTGGGGTATATGGGCGGTCAGCACGGTGCAACCTGCTGATTCCAGCGCCTCCTTACCGGCCTGGTCAATGCCGTCGTTTGCGAGAATGATCATCCTTTGGTACGTTCAAATTCGTTCATCACATCGACTAGCACCTGCACGCTTTCAATCGGCAGTGCGTTGTACATGGAAGCGCGGTATCCGCCTACGCTGCGGTGTCCCTTTATACCGCTGATGCCAGCGGCTTTCCAGAGGGCGTCGAAGTCACCTGCCAGCGTCTCATTGTTGAGCATAAAGGTGGCGTTCATCCACGAGCGGTCGCGCGGTACGCTATGTCCTTTGAACATGCTGTTGCGGTCCAGTTCGTTATAAAACAGTTCCTTCTTCGCGCGATTGCGTGTTTCCATGCCTGCCAGGCCGCCGTTATCGCGGATCCACCGGAGGGTGAGCATGCTGGTGTACACGGCAAATACAGGCGGTGTATTGTACATGCTGTCCTTGTCGATGTGAGCACGCAGATCGAGGTAAGCAGGAAGCTTACGACCAGTTTTGCCCAGAACCTCGGGGTCAAGGATGAACAGGGTGGCACCTGCAGGGCCCATATTCTTCTGCGCTCCGGCGTAGATGAGTGAAAAATCGGCGGCGTTGAATTCTTTGGAGAAGATATCGGAGCTCATATCACATACCAATGGTACCGGCGACTTAGGGAAGGTCTGATACTGGGTGCCGTAAATGGTATTGTTAGAGGTGAAATGGAAATAGTCCACATCAGCGGGTACCTCAACATCGGGGATATACGAGTGGTTTTTATCTGACGAGTCGGCTATCACGTCCACCTGTCCGGTGAGCCGGGCGTCCTTGATGGCTCCGCTGGCCCACACTCCTGTGTTGGCGTAGGCTGCTTTGCCTCCGTCACGCAGGAGATTCTGGGGAACCATATGAAAGGCCAGCGTGGCGCCGCCCTGCAGGAACAATACTTCATAGCGGGCCGGCAGCCGAAGGATATCCTTTACGAGTTGCCGGGCCTCTTCCATGACAGCTTCGAAGTTTTTTGAACGGTGGCTGATTTCAATGAGGGAGAGTCCCATACCATCGAATGAGCGGACGGCATCAGCAGCAGCATCAATCACTTCCTTCGGCAGGATGCTGGGGCCTGCGCTGAAGTTGTGGATCTTGGACATATCAAGTGTGTTTACACGCGCGAAGATAGTGACCCGGAGTGGCCTTGGTCCCGACCGGTGTCAGGGAGGGGGAAGGTCGAGCAGGGTGCGAGCTCGTTCCCGGTTTTTTTCAAGAAAGAAGTCATTGAGCACCAGCTCGAGCCTCGAGGTATCGTACACATTGCTTTTGGACGCTTCGATGAGCTTCAGCTTGCTATCCTCCACTTCGAGCTGGGCGAGCATATAGCGCAGCTGGTCCACCCGCATACAGGTAAGCATGGCAAAGGAACGCATCTTCTCGAGCTTCTTCATTTCGAACATCGTATTGCCGAGTTCCCGCTTGAGGGTTTCAAAATCCTCCGGGCTGCAGGGTTGCGGGCATCCAGCTTCGATGATTTCGACATCTTTGGCTGCCGGGTCAGATGATGGAGCAGCAGCCGTGGCGATAAGTCCGGTGGCCTGAGCAGGCGTATATGCGACCTCGGAAGAAATGGAGAGTCGCCATGAGTCGCGCGATTCAACGAGTGCGTACGAAGTGTGCACGCGGTCTTTCAGTGTGAGGGATTGCTCATGCGTTGTCCCGTTGGCAAAAGACAGTTGCACGAGGAGTTTGCCGGCGGAGAGGCCCGGGACGGTGCACGAGGCAAGCGCGAGGGTATTGACCTGCTCACCATTGATACGCAGGGTGAAGGCCAGGGAATCAGGGGCTGAGATGGTCAGGCGCACTTGCCCGGCAAGCATGGTTGGTGTGAAAAGAAGGACGAGGATGGCAGGAACGATTCCGTTCATAGCATGTTTAACCACTGGACTGCAAAGGTGTTTGGTTAAATGTGGAATTCTCATGACAGATCGAGGCGCCTGATGACGGGCAGCGCCCGGATGCGCGCAGGCAGGAAGCGTACCAGATTCATATCGCCCTTGCCGAGCAGAAACGGTGCTTTGAGCAGCAGGGCGCCCATGGTGATCGCTGCACAAGCCATGCCTGCGACCAGAATGGCCAGCGTGGGCCATTCCAGTTTTCGGAGAATCCAGGCTAAGGGAACGCAAGTGACTGCCACGGTTGCTGCTACCACCCAGCCGGACAAGGTGGCGCGTATCTGAGCGCGCAGGGATGATCCCACCAAAGAGCGCGTGAGGAGCATGGACATGATGAAATGAATAGCCGTGGTGGCAGAGATAGCGGCGGCAATCCAGATCATACCGAAGGGAGCCGACATCACCACGCCGATGACCATAAGTGCGAGATAGACCGCCTTCACTGCACTGCCGCTGAAGGTAGCATCCCGGGCTCTTAGCAGGGAATCGGCTATTCTGCTTTGGGTGCGGAATACAACAGCGGGCAGGAGCCATTGCAGAATGGGTGCTGCTTCATGATACTGGCTGCCCAGGTAGAGGTGAACGAGTTCCGGGGCAAAGCAGATGGCGAAGACAACAGCGGGCGCGGAGACGATCGAAAGAAAGCGCAGAGCTATACTCACAGCACGCTTCAGGCGAGTTGTTTCATCTTGCATGGCCGACATGCTGCTGAACATGACATTATCCGAAAGTTTGCCCATGATGGTGATGGGGAGCGACACTACATATGCGCTTCGTTCATACAGCCCGGCGCGACGGGTTTGTTCGGTAATGTCGATGTCAGGAATACGAGAGGTAAATAGAGGAGTGAGCGTAACATCCACTTTGGTGGCGGCATAGTTGAGTGCGTTGAACAGCGTGCTGCCGGCACCATAACGCAGCAGCTCGCGCACAGCAGACCAAGGCCACGACATCGAAAACTTCACCGGGTGAAGCCACCAATAGGCAAGCGTCATCAGTGTGTTCTGGGCAAACAGAGCCCAGACGTAGGCCCAGACACCAAATCCCCACCAGGCGAGAGCAATGCCTATGACCACGTTACCCCCGATGATGCTGACCATACTGGCTGTGAAGAATTTTCGAAAAGCCAGGTCTCGGATCATCAAGCTTCTGGGTACTACTCCCAGTGCGGAGATGATGAAGCTGGTGCTCACAACGCGGATGATCGGCACGAGGTCAGGCATCTTATACATGCTGGCCAATACTGGAGCAATGAAGAAGAAGAGGCCGGTGAACAGGCTGCCCAGCAGCACAGCGGTCGAAAAGGCCGCACTGAGGTGGTCAGGCCTTATTTCCTTTCGCTGCACGAGAGCTGGTCCGACGCCTACCTGCGAAAAGATCTCTGCGAATCCCATGAGCCCGAGTACAATCCCCATCAGGGCAAAGTCGCCCGGGGCCAGGAGCCTGGCCAGCACAGCGGTGTAGCTCAGTTGGATGACCACCTGCAGGACAACCGTCAGCGTATTCCAGGAAAATCCGCGGGTGATTTGGGATCGGGTGCTCATGGCGGTATGCTACAAAGATGACGGCGCAATCGTTGGGTGTGGCCCTTCATTTGCTTAGTCGTCAACACCATTATCTTTATTTCATGAACAACACCGGAATTTTCTTCTTGATCATGCTCGCATCGGCCTTGCTGGTTTCGTGCAAAGGCGCGAAGCAGACTGCAGAAGCAGGACCAACGTTCCGGACCCGTAAAGTCCTTCGGGGAGTTGAGATCACGAGTGTGGTCATCACGGAAATGCCTCGCTATGGGGGCAACGGGGAGAAATGGGATGCCTGGGCACCGGGAGCCCAGGCGCCGGATGTCTATATCCGCTTTGTTCAGATGGAGAATATGGTGATGACCACAGAAACCATTCAGGATTATGCTTTCGACAAGCCCATTTCGTTTACCGCCGGATTGCCGGCATCGATCAAGGCTTTCACCACGGATATCCGCCTGGAGGTCTTTGATGAGGATGGATTGTCAGCCGATGACAATGTGGGTTATTTCACTTTCAACCTCATGGATTACAAAAAGAAGGATCAGATTCTGCTGGCCAATGCCGACGGTACGTTGCGGTTGGAGCTGGGACTTCGCTGGATTTATGGTGAATAAGAAAAGCCCCCGCCGTGAGGCAGGGGCTGTTATGATGTTGGTTCAGGTGATGATTACCGGGCGACTCCCACGGCACGTTTTTCCCGGATGACCGTAACGCGCACCTGACCGGGGTAGGTCATTTCCGTTTCGATTCGGCTTGCCAGGGAAATAGCCAGAGCATCTGCTTGTTCGTCGGTCACCTTATCGGCTTCCACCATCACACGCAGTTCGCGGCCTGCCTGAATGGCGAACGACTTGGACACGCCCGGGTATTCGAGGGCCAGGTTTTCCAGATCCCGCAGGCGCTGGATGTAGGCTTCCACCACTTCGCGGCGCGCGCCGGGGCGAGCTCCGCTGATGGCGTCGCACACCTGAATGATAGGAGCGAGCAGTGTCTTCATTTCCACTTCATCATGGTGAGCGCCGATAGCGTTGCAGATATCGGGCTTCTCACCGTATTTCTCGGCGAGTTTCATTCCGAGAATAGCGTGTGGCATTTCGCTCTCGTCATCGGGTACTTTACCAATGTCATGGAGTAGTCCGGCGCGTTTGGCTGCCTTCGGATTGAGTCCGAGCTCACTCGCCATTGTGGCGCACAGGTTGGCCACTTCGCGGGAGTGTTGCAGCAGATTCTGGCCGTAGGAGGAGCGGTACTTCATTCGTCCTACCATCCGCACCAGTTCGCTTTGCAGGCCATGGATACCGAGGTCAATGCACGTGCGCTTGCCGGTTTCCATGATTTCCTCTTCGATGTTCTTGCGCACTTTGGCCACTACCTCCTCGATGCGGGCGGGATGTATGCGGCCGTCGGTGACGAGTTGGTGGAGCGAGAGGCGGGCAATTTCCCTGCGCACCGGATCGAAGCAAGAGAGCACGATAGCTTCGGGAGTATCATCTACGATAATCTCGACACCAGTAGCAGCTTCGAGTGCCCGGATATTTCTTCCTTCCCGACCGATGATGCGTCCCTTGATTTCGTCGTTTTCGATATTGAATACGGACACGCTGTTTTCCACGGCGTGTTCCACGGCGGTTCGCTGGATCGTCTGGATCACAATTTTCTTGGCCTCCTGATTCGCCTTCAGCTTGGCCTCGTCCACGATGGCCTGAATCTGGGAGGCGGCTGAATTGCGGGCATCTTCCTTCAGTTGCTCCATGAGCTGGTTGCGGGCATGATCAGCCGACATCTTCGCGATTTCTTCCAGCAGCGTGACGGCCCGTTGATTGGCCTTTTCCAGGTCACCTTGCTTTTTCTGGTTATGCTCTGTCAGCCGGTTCAGGTTTTCCCGCTGGTTATCGAGTTCCTTTTCGCGGCGCTTGATCTGCTCCTGTTGCTGAGAAAGTTCGCGCTCGCGATTGCGGATGCGGTCTTCTCCCTGCTTGATCTTGTTATTGCGTTCCTGAACTTCTTTCTCGTGCTGGGACTTCAGTTCCAGGAATTTCTCTTTTGCCTGGAGAATCTTCTTCTCCTTGATTGTCTCACCTTCCTTGGTAGCCTCGGACAGGATATTCTCTTTTTTCTTATTCAATACATTATTGAATATGAACCAGGTGATTCCACCACCTACGAGAACACCGGCCACTACGGGTACCACTACAAAAATTACATCTTGCATGGCAGTTGTTTATGGTTATGTGTTCAACTACGCCTTGCGGGGCGTTTCCCGCAGGCGGGCGATTTACGTGCGGCCTTACGCACGGGCAGAGGATGGGGGATTGCGGGCGTGACGAATTATCCCAGGTAGCTGTCGGCGAGCTGCTCCAGACGAGTCAACTCAGGCGTGATGTCCAGGGGTACTTCCACCCGTTCTATCACTTTTTCCACGACCGTCCGCGTTTCTGTCAGGGGTGCCGAAGCTTGTCCGGAGGCCAGCTGCAGTGCAGCCATGGCCAGGAGGTCCTGTTTATCCTTTACAGCGTAATTCTTCTGGAAGAAGGCAATACTCTCACCGACTGCCTTTTCGGCCTGCCGGATGGCGGGCTCTTCAGCGGCCTGAACAGTGAGCGGGTAGTTCCTGCCGGCGATTTGCACCTTGATGGATATTTCGCTCATTGTTCGTGGTTATGTATTGAGTAATGCGATGCATTCGTCAATTTCCCGGACGAGTTCATTGATCCTCTGCCGTGTTGCGTATCGAAATTCCGTTTCCGCAACGGGCTGCAATGACCCGGCCTGTTCCAGCGATCTGCTCTTTTCAGTGAGTTCGTCTACTTGTACCTGGAGCTCCTTGTTGATCTTGTAAAGGGATGCCAACTCCTCTCTGGCCTTCAGGAGTTGTTGCTCAAAATCGCGACGCTCTTCCCCGAGGCGCGAAATTTTCGCTTCGATGCGGGCCAGTAGGTCGTGGTGCTCCATGGAGAGTTACTCACCGGTTTTAGCCTCAACCGGAATGAGGGTAAAGGTACAATGGATTCCGGCTTCTGCGACGGCCTGTTTTTCCGTCGGGGAATGTTGAAAATCACTCTCCTCGTGAAACCCCGGAACGGGCATGGAACTTGACCTTCGCAGCAGGTGCATCGCATGGAACCAACTCATGTAAAGGCAGAGAACACTGCTCGTCAGGGCAACTTCCGCCTTCCCGTCCTGGCGGGCATTGCACTCGTGTTGCTGGCCATGGCTTCCGCACCTCCTGAGCACCGGGGCAGTCCAACCTTCGAAGGAGATCGCGACACTTCACTCTTGCCGGTGTATCCGCAGAATTACTTCCGGTCTCCACTGGATATTCCGCTTCACCTCTCCGGTAATTTCGGAGAGCTTCGCACCAATCATTTCCATTCCGGGATTGACATCAAGACCGAGCAGAGGGAAGGGTTGCCGGTGTATGCAGTGGCCGATGGTCATATCAGCCGGATCAAGGTTTCATCAATAGGTTATGGCTATGCCCTCTACATCGACCATCCCAATGGCTATACCACCGTATATGGCCACCTGCAACGCTATTCTGAACGCATCGCTGATTATGTCATGCGAGAGCAGTACGCGGCCCGCTCCTTCGCCATTGACTTGTTTCCGACTTCTGATATGCTTCCGGTGAAGAAGGGCGAATTGATTGCTCTTTCAGGTAATTCCGGAGGAAGCGGAGGTCCTCACCTGCACTTCGAAATTCGCGAAACGGCTACAGAGAAACCGATCAATCCACTGCTCTTCGGATACCGGCTGGAGGACCGGATTGCCCCGTCGGTGGTGCGGGTGTGGATGGTCCCTATGAGTGACTCCACTGTGGTAGGTTCGGGACGTGTGCCGGTTTCCTATGAGACGATAGCTGCCGGCGCAGTCATGAAGCTCAGCGCCCGATCTCTTCCCGTGGTCTATGGCGATGTAGGATTTGCGATCCATACAAGCGATCAACTCAACGGCAATGCCAACCGTTGTGGTATCTACCGTATCGAACTTTTTGTGGACGGACTGCAGGTTTACGGACAGCGCATGGACCGGCTCGATTTCACCACCAACCGGGCAATGAATGCCCACACGATCTACGAGCGGTTCAAGAAGGACAGGAGCCAGTTGCACGCATCCTATCGCCTGCCTGGCAATCCACTCGATATCTATGATAATCTCGTGAATGATGGTATCGTATCATTTCGCGATGGCAAGCTGCACGAAGTGGAATACCGGGTGCTGGATATTCAGGGAAACCTGACCACCGTGAAGTTTCAGGTACAGTCTGCAGCGGGACCTGCTCCGGCGTCCACGCCCTCCAAGGGCCGGCTGGCCCGGATGGACTGGGAACAGGACAACAACTACAACGACGATGAAATCCGCTTGTTCATTCCCGCATTCACCCTTTACGAGGATGCTGATCTTGTGATTACCAGGGGCAAGCAGATCACCGGCAGCATCACGCCCACCTTTATGGTGGTTTCGCCCTATGAGCCCGTCCATTCGGAGTATGAACTTTCCCTGAATGTATCGGATGTGAGCCCGGCACTGCAGAATAAGCTCACTATAGTGCGGTGGGATCCGGACAAGGACAAGATCATGGCTGAAAAGACGACGGTATCCGGAGGATGGGCCACGGCCCGGCCGCTTTATCTGGGCTATTTCGGGGTCCGGCTCGATACCCTGCCCCCTGCTGTTTCATCCATTGACTTCAGTGAGTCCATGAAGGGAAGAAGCCAGTTTTCCTTCCGTATTTCCGATGGTTTGAGCGGAATTGCGGACTATGTGCCCACCATCGACGGCGAGTGGGTGCTGATGGAATACGATGGCAAGAACAACCGCATTACATGCTCCTTTGACCCGGAGCGGATGACGCGAGGTTCGCATCTTTTCGAAATCCGCGTGGTTGATCAGGTCGGTAATGAAAAGACCTGGAAGAGTCGCTTTACCTGGTAGGTGAGGAGAAGTCTTCTTCCCGCAAATTCAGCCAGGTGAGTGCTGAGCGGAAAAAGATGTTCTCCAGATCTTCTTGCGGCAGTCCCATTTCCTTGATGAAGCTTCCGATTTCCAGATCACCGAGAGGAAAGGGATAGTCAGTACCCAGTGAAACGCGTGCTGATCCCTGCTTGGTCAGGATATACGTGAGGAGGTCGGGATCATGCGTCGCGCTGTCCACCCAAAAGTGTCTGAGGTAGTGCGAAGGCGGCACATGATTATCCACCGCAACCAGGTCGGGGCGGCAGTTGAATCCGTGCTCTATGCGTCCAATAGTAGGAATGAATGAACCACCTGCGTGGGCGAAGTTGAACCGAATCTCAGGGAAGCGTTCCAACACGCCGGAGAAGATAAGTGAGCACACGGCGCGTGCGGTCTCTGCCGGCATACCCACCAGCCAGGGCAGCCAGTACTTTTTCATGTCCTGCTCCCCCATCATTTGCCATGGGTGCACGAGCACGGCCATATCAAGTTGCTCGCAGGCAGCCCACAGAGGATTGAACACCGGTTCGCTTAGGTTTTTCCCGTTGATATTGGATCCGATCTGGATTCCTTTCATACCGATCTGACGGCATCGTTCGAGCTCGGCAACAGCGAGGTCGATATCCTGCATGGGCAAGGTGCCCAGCCCTATATAATCGCGCGGGTAGCGGGCTGCAATATCAGCGATGTGGTCATTCAGAAACCTCGCAACTTCCAGCCCATCCTGTGGTTTGGCCCAGTAAGCGAAGAGAACAGGAATGGTACACACCACCTGCACGCATGGTCCGAAGCGGGCGTATTCCTGAATCCGTACTTCGGGATCCCAGCAGTTAGAGCCCACTTCCCGGAAGAACTTATCTCCCTGCATCATACGTGCAAAGCCTGGCTTGTGGTGGTCGAGATGGATGAAAGAACCATATCCGAAACGCTTCGACCAGTCGGGAAGCACTTCGGGCATGATGTGGGTATGCATGTCAATCTTGAGCACGATGACGCGGGATGGTGGTACGCAAATCTACGATCAACGGAGGGGAGTGGTGGTCTTGCGCACAGTGGACAGGTCAATCATGTTCACGCCGTTGGTCCGGAAGCCGATCACGTCTTTGCGGATGAAGTGCGATACCTGGTCGTGATAGAGCGGGATCACCGGCATGGCATCCATCACGATGCGCTCCATTTGACGGTAGCGGGCTATGCGCAGTGAATCGTCGGTGGTGCGGATCGCATCGCGGTAGAGCTGGTTAACTTTTTCGTCATTAAAATGAGTATAGTTAGGACCCGCAGGGGTGAAGTAGTCCTGCACAAAGAGACCGAGAAAGTTCTCCGGATCTGCATAGTCAGCCAGCCAGCTCTTTCTGAACACGGGGACCTGGCACCTTGCAGTAGCCTCACGGAATGCTGCGGGCTGCATGACCTGCACGCGGGTCCGGATACCGATCTTTTCCCATTGGTGCTGGATGTACTCCATGAGATCAGCATAGTCGGCGGTGGTGGCGAGCGGAATTTCCGGAATGTTCTTTCCTCGGGGATAACCAGCTTCTGCCAGCAGCAGCTCGGCGAGATCGGGCTGGTACCCTGCGAATGTTGCGGGATTTGAATCGGGCCAAAGAGTTGGCGGAACGAACCCTGCGGCCGGGATCACGGAGTTGTTGCGGAGGTACCGCACCATCTCCGGAATATTGATGGCAGCGGCCAGGGCGCGGCGCACACGAGGATCGCGCAATGCTGCGATTCGTCCTCCTTCCATTTCCGGATCCACGACAATGCCGAGGTAGTCTGTCTTGATGAACGGAGCGCGCTGAAACACGAGCTGGTCGGTGTAAACTGGTGACAACTCGCCGGAGGCTGTCAGCAGTTCGTCTTTACAGGAAGGATGGATCCCACTCATGAAATCATATCGACCCTGAAGGAGGCCGCGGAACTCGACACTGACATCCTTGACAAAATCGATCTTGACAGCATCGAGATATGGCAGCCGATGGCCTTCTTCATCCTTCCTCCAGTATTGATCAAACCTGTAAAACACGAGAGCGACCTGCTCACTCCAGAACGCAAAACGAAACGGTCCGGTCCCTGTTGGATGGTTGCGGAAGTCAGGTCCGTAATGCTCCACCACTTCGCGGGGAACAATACCGGCATATTGTGTGGTGAGCAATCCGAGAAAGGGCTGGAATGGCTGGTGAAGAGTAATCACCACGGTGGAGTCATCTTCCGCGATGAAGCCCGTGCCTGAGGAATGGTCCACGTGCGAGAAGATCCACTGCCCCGGCGACGCAACTTCCGGATTCAAAATGCGATTGAAACTCCACACCACATCATGTGCGGTGACTGTGCGGGTTCCGGAACCACCAAAGAGTTCGGAAGGATGGAAGAATACGGAGTCGCGAAGGTAGAAGCGGTAGATTTTTCCATCGGGTGATATTTCCCAGGACTTCGCGATGCACGGTACGACCTCCAGCTGATCATTGAGCTCTACGAGGCCGTCGAAGAGCTGGTTGGTGGCCCACATGGTCTCCAGGTCACGGGCAAATGCCGGATCGAGTGATGGAATTCCCGCATTTTCATTATACCGGAACACATTGGAAACATCATCTGAAGGAGTATGACACGAGAATGCGGTCGCAAGAACAACGAGGCAGGCAAAGGAGAGCTGGGGCATGAAACCTCGCATGGGTGGGGCTGGCGTGTTGGCTGTTCCAAATGTACATGTCCGAGCGGTTGATGAGGATGTGCCCAGGTCCGTTGATCTGATGTACGGTAGTTACACCATCCGGG
The DNA here is from genome assembly GCA_947456965.1 of Flavobacteriales bacterium. Classification (GTDB taxonomy): domain Bacteria; phylum Bacteroidota; class Bacteroidia; order Flavobacteriales_D; family Sanyastnellaceae; genus CANGTU01. The sequence continues at coordinate 44,001 of CANGTU010000015.1, read as the reverse complement.
GTGATATTTGGGCACTTCAATACAAGCTGATCATGTCAACTACTTCGCTGAAGACGCTCACCGGCTGTCTGATCCTCCTATTGGTGGCGTGCGGTCCGGCCCGCAAGCAATCTGCTCAGTCTTCTGCTGGATATACCATCTTGTTCTATAATGTGGAGAATCTCTTCGACACGGTTGATGATCCCGCAACGCAGGATGATGATTTTACTCCGGGTGGAAAGTTGGAATGGACGGGTGAACGACTGAGCAAGAAGATCGGGCGCATAGGAGAGGTGATGACCCGGTCGGATGTATCATTTCCGGTGCTCGCCGGATTGTGTGAGGTGGAGAATGCGCATGTGCTTGATATGCTCATCAGCAGCGAGGCTTTGCGCCCTGCTGCCTACGGTGTGCTGCATCGTGACAGTCCTGACGAGCGGGGCATTGATGTGGCTTTGCTTTATCGTCGGGATGCGTTCGTACCCGAGCAGCAGGAGTGGCTTCGTGTGGAATTGCCTCAACCTGCTGATCCTTACACACGGGATATCTTGTATGTATCCGGTTTGCTCGGGGGTGAGCGCATCCATGTTTTCGTGAATCACTGGCCATCGCGCAGCGGCGGACAGCAAGAGTCGGAGCCGAACCGCATTCATGCGGCGCATGTCTTGGCAGGGCGCATCGCAGCCATCCGGAATCAGGATGCCGGAGCGCGCATTATCTGCATGGGAGATTTCAATGACCATCCTTCCGATACGAGTGTGCGAAAAGTATTGGGCGCGGGTGCTGCTTCCGAAGATTTCCTGTTCAATATGATGGCCGATGATGAGCAGCGAGGCGAAGGCAGTCATTGGTATAAAGGAGAGTGGGGGCCCCTAGATCAGTTTATCGTATCCCGTCCGCTTCTCGATGCGCGCCGCGGCTTGCGCACTACTCCGGAGGGAGCGCGCACGATGCAGGATAGTTTTCTCTTATTCACTGACAGCAAGGGACAGGTTCGGCCCAGCAGGACCTATGCCGGCGAGAAGTACGTGGATGGATACAGTGATCACTTGCCGATCGTCCTTCAGCTTTCGCGGTAGCGGCTTATCTCTTCCCCAGCCAACCCAGCAGGTTTCCGGATACGATCCTCCACTTCCCATCGCGCTGTTGCAACGCGGGTCTGATTCGCGATGGGGCAACAGGACCTGGATTCTGCTGGATGATTTCCACCTCACGGTTCGTCACTTCGCTGATCACTGCGATGTGGCCGTATGGGTTGAAGGCAGTGCCATCCCATACCACGAGATCGCCACGTTGCGGAGGAGTAGTGCTTACACCATTGGTGAATTGGATCAGGTTTCGCGCCTGGTTGCGCTGTCCACTTGTCAGGTCCTTACGAAAGAAGTCCTTGGCGTGTCCGTAGCTATCGGGCATCTTGTGATGGTAATGCTCATAGTAGTATCGCTTGGCAAATTCCACACACTGGTATTTCAGTCCGAGGTTATACCCATCGGGCGACAGGTTTCTTCCGCAGGTATGACTTACGGATCCGTTTTGATATACGTATACTCCGTCGAGGGAGTCGATCGGATCGCCAATGCGCACATTTCGCTGAAGGGCGATGCCGGGCGACATAACAGCCCAGCCTGCACCGGCCAGAATGACGAATGAAAGGATGAACAGATTGCGATAGATGGGTTTCATGAGTTGGCTAAAATAAAAAACCCCGCAGAGCGGGGTTTTTAAACATCACCGTTTTCGGTTTTGTCTTAGTTACCGGCAGAAGGAGCAGCAGGCTTCTTGGTGGCCTTCTTGGCAGCCTTCTTAGGAGCGGCTTTCTTGGCAGCCTTCTTCGTGGCCTTCTTAGGAGCGGCTTTCTTGGCAGCTTTCTTCGTGGCCTTCTTGGCAGCCTTCTTAGGAGCGGCCTTCTTGGCAGCCTTCTTCGTGGCCTTCTTAGGAGCGGCCTTCTTGGCGGCCTTCTTCTTAGGAGCCTTTTTAGCAGCTTTCTTTTTCGGGGCAGCTTTTTTCGCGGCCTTCTTCACAGCCTTGGGAGCTGCGTTTGACTTTGACTTTGTTTTCATTTTAGTAACGGTTGATTTGTTTGCTACTGTTATTTATACAAGGGTGCTCTTGTGAGCGACTTGCCATTTGGTTTTAAAAAAACAGTGCATGCACTCTCACTTTTCCGTCACTCCGCACCTCCAGGGTGGGTCCAGGTATTTTTATGAAGCTAATCACTCTCGCGGTTATCTTCATCCATCTCCTCGGCCACTGAATCCGATTCAAATCTGCATCAAATGAGAAGTAGTATTCACGAGACCGTTGGAAATTATCAACATCGATTTCGTTCATTTCAGAACGTGTCATTCCAGTTGCTCCATATCCGATTGCAACATTCAGCCACTTCGGGAAAACCGCTCCAGAAGCCAGAAAGCTGTGTATGTTGAATGAGCACCAATATGTTTGTGCGTTGTAATCCTTGATCAGGCGTTGTTGAAAATTACGACCTAGTAACGCAGGTCTTAGAGATGCATAGGGACTGTGTGAGTAGGAAAAACGCAACTGAATGCGTTGGTCATTCCATGCTAATTGTTGTGCAGTGAAGAGTGAAATGCCTGCGACGTTGGCCGCCATATCACCCCATGAGAAACCCCATCCTGCGGAGTGACCATCGAGTAGTTCGATGGTTGTCATATATCCCAGTGTGCTCAGCGAACCTGCTAGCAGCGAGGCATTCCGCGAGTATCCCGCAGCGATTCCTGCATCGTGGATCGCCCATGCAACCTGGTGGCATGTGAACAGATGACCTACCTTATCCATTTGCATCCATTCGTGGTTGTCATTGAATGACCGCAATGAAGTGCGCGGATACTGAGCGTACCAAAGTGAGTTGAGTCCGGCCAGCGAAATAGCAGCGGCTGCTGCTGATGATGCGGGCAGAATCCATTTGCGGTTTCGGGAAGGCGACTCATGATTCGCTGACTTCTGCGCATGCGTTGATGCAGCGCCAGCGATCAGCAGGGAGAGGATGATGTAGCGGATGACTGGCATGTGTAACCCTGAGTACAAATATTCGTACAACCCGGACTCTATGACAAGCACATTCACCCGATATCATGAGGTTGTGGATGGCATACTCTCCGGATACAGGGAGGTGAAGGGCGTGCGCTTCATGCGCCACATGTGCCTCACCGGTATTGCGGCGACCGTGATGCCTCTCATTGGGCTTCCCTTGTTACTTCCCGGAGCTGTGGAGCTCATCTGGGACCGCTTGTTGTTTATTGCACTCGCGGCGCTTGCCTATTTCTGGGGTGGACGTGAGCGGGTGGATGCCCGCATCTACAGCAAGGTCGTTTACACGTTATACTATATATATAGTATGCATGCTATCGCCATGGTGTGGTTCAACCAGTTCCATCCGGCATACATCATTCTTGCGCTTGTATCTGTTCAGATGACCGGCTTGTCATTCCGCTATATGCAGCATGCTGCCGTTTTTCTGGCTGTACACTTTACGGTCTTTTGCAGTTCGCTCATCTATGCGCCTCAGTTCAGTTTTCAGGAAACGCTGCTGGGCATTTTTATAACTCTGATCTGTTTCGGAAGTTGTTTGCTGTTTGTCCGTTTCAAGACCGATTTTCTGGAAAATCTCAAGATGAACAGGGACCTTCTACGGTCACTCATCAATAAGACTGAGGCATGCATTTTCATCACGAATACTCAGGGGGCCATTCTCGACTGCAATCCTCGGGTGGGGGATATGTTTGGAATGACGCGGGATGAAATGGTGGGATGTGATTTTCGTGTGCTGCGATGTCAGCCCCTCACGGAGGAGGAAATCATCTTCGGGCTGAATGAACTTGAGAAGGAAAATTTCTGGAATTCGGAAACCGATTTACGCCGGGCGGATGGCACCGAATTTCACGCCATTGTGTCGATTGTCATGATCAGACGGATGGATCAACGATTTTTTGTTTACCGGGTCCGGGACAACTCCCACGTCAAGCAGTTTGAGCTCGAGCTGTTCTCCGCCAAGGAACGCGCAGAGGCAGCGGCTGCGGTGAGAAGTCAGTTCCTCGCCACCATGAGTCATGAAATTCGTACACCGCTGAATGGGGTTGTGGGCATGGCTAGTCTTCTGGATCAGACCGAGCTGGATATCCGACAAAAAGAATATGTGGATACCATACAGAAGAGTGGTCAGAGTCTGATGGTGCTGGTGAATGATATCCTGGATTATTCCAAAATGGAGAGTGGACGAATGAATCTTCGGCAAGATGAGACCCATCTGGCCGATTGCCTGGTTGAAGTCTGTGATCTTCTCCGGCCCCATGCCGAGGGTAAGGGCATCCGGCTCGTGGTAGAAGTGGATAGCCGAATTCCTCGTTGGGTGCTTACTGATGAGGCAAGGCTCAAGCAGGTCTTGCTCAATCTGGTGGGCAATGCGGTGAAGTTTACAGAGGAAGGCTCAATCCGCGTCATCGCCCGCCTGGAAAATACGCTCCACGATCGGGTGAACGTACACTTTGAGGTCATCGATACAGGTATCGGTATTCCGAAGGAGCGTCAGCCGGAGTTGTTTCAGCCCTTTACCCAGGTTCACTATGATGCCAGCAAGAAGTATGGAGGCACTGGACTGGGGCTGGCGATATCCCGGCAGATTGTAGAATTGCTCGGGGGTTCGATGAAGCTTACGAGTGAGGCGGGAAAGGGTTCGTCATTCTGCTTTGAGCTCGCTTTGCAGGTCGTGTATCACAGGCAAGGCAACAGCAAGTCTGAAACTGTTGAGGATGATGAACTCCGCAAGCTGGGGGAGGCGCGTCATATACCGATCCTGATTGCAGAGGACAACCTCATCAACCAGAACGTACTGCTGTATATGCTCGAGACACTCGGATTGAAGGCCGATGTGGTATCGAACGGGAAAGATGCCATCCGGCAGTTGTCCTACAAGCGGTATGGCTTGATCTTTCTTGATATTCAGATGCCCGAAATGGATGGACTTCTTGCAGCCTCCTGGATTCGTGCGCACAGCAAGTACCAACCATACATTATATGTATGACGGCTAACTCATCAGATGAGGATCGGGAGCGATGCCTTGCTGCGGGAATGGATGATTTCGTTCCGAAGCCGTTTAATCTGGCCCGCATCCGCGAGGCGCTGGTTCACGGGCTGGAACGACGAAAGGGCAGCGGCGAGCGGGTAGCATGAGCCGTTCATTCCGCACTCAGCCGGGTTGAGTACCTTTGTACACCGTTCATTACCTATGTTTGACACATCCACATTCCGGAAGCGGCTGCGCCTGGCACTCCTCGCGTTTGTTGCTCTGGTATGCCTGGGCGTGGCACTTGCTCTTCTGGCCAATAACCGGGGTGGTCTTTATGCCACACGAGCCAACGTGGCGATCCGGCAAAAGGCGCTGGGCTCCGATATCCAATTTCTGTTTCATGCCTCTGCCGTTGAAGGAGCGAAGGTGGATTCTATTCGCACTGCCATTCGGGATCTGCTTGCCAGGTGGGACAAGACCCAGCGAGATCTCATTACCGGCACGGAACTCTACGGCCATTCGGCCAGTAATAGCGAGGAAGTCAACCGCCTCTTATTTGAGGCCAATGAACCGCTTATCAGAATGAGGGATTCCATTGAACACTGGATTGCGCTCGAATCTCCTCCGGATCTTGCGCAGCTCAGCATTCTGGACCAGGCATTCGGGCAGTATACCGTGATCATGGATAGTGTGGTGAACCAGTGGATGGATGAAGAGACCCTCGGAAAACGATTGCTGACCATTCTGTCTCTTGCACTGGTAGTCCTGACCTGGCTTGTATTTGCAATCATGCTTCGATTTGTGATCCGTCCGGGCGTGCGCAAAATGGAAGAAGCAGCGCAGGAAATCAGGCGGGTTGAACTGGATCTGCAGGAAGCCAATCGGGTGAAAACGGAGTTCATGGCGAATATGAGTCACGAGATCCGGACTCCGCTCAATGGTGTAATCGGCATGACCGAGGTACTCTCTTCCACAGGGCTCACTGCCGACCAACGCGAATATGTGCGAAGCATTCAGAGCAGTGCAACAAATCTGCTCGATCTGGTGAATGATATCCTCGATTACTCGCAACTTGAGGCGGGCAAGATGGAGGTACACCGGGAGCGGTTCATTCTCTCTGACTGCATGGATCAGGTGGCGGATATCATGAAGCCGCTGGCCAACCAGAAGAAGCTGGAACTGATCACGGATGTGGACCCTGACCTGCCCATTGAGATTGTTCAGGATGAACGCCGGATTCGCCAGATCATCCTCAACCTGGTCAACAATGCCGTGAAATTCACGGACCATGGCGAGGTGGTCATGAAGGTCAACTTGCTCAGCAGGGACAAAGATTTTGTGCACATCAAGTTCAGCATTGAGGACACGGGAATCGGTATTGAGCCCGATAAGTTGCCGCTTTTGTTCAGGTCATTCTCTCAGGCAGATGGTTCCGTGAGCCGGAAATATGGTGGATCCGGGCTTGGCCTGGCCATTTGTAAAAGTCTGGTGAATGAGCTCGGAGGAAAGATATGGGTAGAGAGTACACCCGGGAAGGGATCTGTTTTCTATTTCACCATCGTTGCGGAAACATCTGCAGAATCGCGCAGTTCGCGGATCAAGGGGCTCAACGGACTCAAGGCTCTGGTGGTCGATGATAACAAAACCAATCTGAAGATACTCGTCAGGCAACTTTCGAATTGGGGTATTCAGGCCACGCCATTCAACAGCCCCGACCTGGTCATGGAGATCATTCCCGACCTGCGCAAATTCGACTTCTGTATTCTGGATATGCAGATGCCCGAGATGGATGGCGCTGCGCTCGCAGGCAGAATGCGGGAGCATCATGGTATAGACCATTTTCCGATAATCGTGCTCTCATCGGTAGGTCGCCATCTCGTGGATGCCCGCGGAGACTTGTACAATGCTTATCTCACGAAGCCCGTTCGACAGAGCCGGCTATTGGATACCATAGCGGAGGTGATGAAGCGCAGCAAGCCAGAACCATCCGTATTAGCCGTGGGTGGAAGATTTGAAGGCCGGTTTAATCAGTCGCGTCTGAAGGTGTTGATCGCCCATGACAATGAATTGACGCGTGCCGTGACGGAGAAAACGCTCCAGCTCCTGGGTTATCCGTTTGAGGTTGCTCATTCGGGCGAAGAACTGCTGGAGCAAAGCAGGCGTGATCACTATGACCTGATCATTATGGATGCGGATATGCCGAACGTCAGCGGAGTCGAGACCGTGAGACGCATGCGGCGAATCAAGTCAGATGAGGACATGCCGGTAGTGATTGGTATTCTGAGCACTGATGGCATCGAGCGCCAGGCCTGTCTGAAGGCAGGCATGGATGATGTGATGACTCGACCGCTCAGAACGGAAGATCTGCAGCGGAAGATCCTCTACTGGATGGAAGATGCCGCCGGCTGATTCTGTGCATTGCGCAGCCAGGTTCTGTAGGCATCGGCATTCTGTAGGTGTTCGCTGTAGTTCGAAGCGAACGCATGTTCTCCTGAGCCTCCCGGTAGCGCACACATGTAGATATAGGCATGCTGTTCATATTCCAAAACGGCGTCGAGGTATTCCGGTTCTGTGATGAAGATGGGCCCGGGAGGAAGTCCGGGATTCCGATAGGTGTTGTAGCTTGAGTTTACCTCCAGATCAGAAAAGAGTACCTGACTTCGCGTATCGAGTCCCAGGGCAAAAACAACAGTCGGATCTGCTTGCAGCGGCATGCCCATCCGAAGCCGGTTGAGGTAAAGTCCTGCTATACGCGGAGCCTCAACGCGCTTCATCGTTTCACCCTTTACGATGGAAGCCAGGGTGGCTACTTCAGCGAGTGTGAGACCGAGTTGATCAGCTTTGGCCTTGCGCCCGTCCGTCCAAAAGGCTTCGTATCGATTCCGGAATTGCGCCAGAATCGCTGATGGATGGTCAGTCCAACGGAATGAATAGGTACCGGCCGGAAAGAAGGCCGGCCAGGTGGCCGGTGTGAATCCCAGCGAATCCATCCGCACCGGATTCAGCAGCCAGGAGGCATAGGTCAAGGAATCGTATTCGAGGTACTGAGCAAGCCTACCCGCGATTCGACTCACATCTCTGAGGTGAGTCACAGGCACTTCCACCAGCTTCTGGTCCCCTTCATGGAAGATGCGCAGCATTTGACGGTTATTCATCCCCGGTACCATTTCATATCTGCCCGGTTGGAAGGTGTTTATCCCTGTCCACTGCATGGCAAGCCGAAAGGTGCGGCTGTGACGGATCAGCCCTTCGCGGCTGAGTTTGCTTACAACGTCCGGTGTATCGAGTGCACGTGTGATATAGAACATCTTCGGTTCTCCGCTGAAAGCGGTATTGGAAACCAACATCACATAACCATACAGGCCGGCTGCACCGGCTATGATTACGGCTGCCATCACGGTGATCAGGATTCTGATTTTGCGACGATGCATGATTCTTTCAAATTTAGTCGGTAGCGCCATGCCGGATTTTCCCGAAATGATTCCATTCCATCGCGTGTGAATCCGAGTCGCTCAAACAGGAGGATACTTACCTTGTTATCCGGATAGATGAGGCATTCAGCATGCGTCATAGAAAACCTGTTTTTCGCTATGACCAGAGCCTGTGTCAGCGCCTCAGTTCCGAAGCCTTTTCCCCGTTCAACTCTGTTTCCGATGAGAATACCGATACCCACGGTGGATGGCAGAGTGGCGGAAAGGAAGAGGTCTACGGCGCCGATCAGCCGGTGATCATCGGCGTGGCAGATCATCCATCGTTGTTGTTGATCGCGACTCAGATCCAGGCTGCTCCGGATAAAAGCCTCGATATCGGAGAGTGAAAAGGGGCCAGGATGCTCCGTGATGGACCAGAAGGAGGGATCATTTTCCCAGGAGAGCAGCATCCTGGCATCGGAAATCCGAACGGGTCGCAGGTAGATACGGGCTTCGGGCATGGTGGAGCTAAAAAGTTCCTGTGCTGAGCATGACGAGCGTGCAAGCCTCAACGGGCTCTATTCCCGCTTCCAGAAGTTCATTCCAGAGAGCAGGATTATCGGTGCCTGGATTGAAGATAACGCGGGCAGGCCGCAGGCTGAACAGGTAGTCCTTCCAGTCCTTCTGATTAGCTGGGCCTATATACAGAGTAACCGTGTCCACATGTTGCGGCACAGGACGATCTGTATGGATGGGAATACCATCGGCCAGTCCGGGCCGCAGCCCAACCGGGATTACGCTGAAACCTGCGGAATTCAGCCGCTGTACCGCCATATAGCTGTACCGATCCGGATTGGGAGAGGCACCCAGAACCACCACGGTGCGCGCTTCAGGGGGATACATACCCGCAAATATCGGCATGGCCTCCCCTGCGAATGTGTACTTTTGGGGGACTTCACGGAAATGCTGAGTATGCTTCGAGTCCTGGGAATAGTTATCGGCCTGTCGGTTGCATTGGCTTCATGTACGATCAACAAGAACCTGATGTTCAAGACGGACCGCGAGTTCGCGTTCAATCAGCTCAATGTGGATTCCTCGAATACGGAGTACCGCATTGCTCCTAATGACTTCATCACGGTTTCAGTGTTTACGAATGATGGTAACCTGTTGATGGAGAACACGACTACCTCTGCTGATCGCTCACGCGTCATTACGATACCTGACTATTACTATCAGGTGGATGTCAAGGGCGAAGTTGATCTTCCGATTGTCGGCGTTCAGAATCTGTCGGGCATGACCATTATCGAAGCTCAGCGCTATCTTCAGGACATATACAGTGTTCAATACAACAAGCCGTATATCATACTCCGGGTCATCAACCGGCGGATCATGGTATTTCCCGGATCCGGAGGTGAAGCACGGGTGATTCCGCTCGTCAACTCCAATGTCAGTTTGATTGAAGCTATTGCTCTGGCGGGAGGTGTTGACCTTCGGGGAAATGCATCAAGGGTCAAGCTCATCCGGACTGTAGGAGAGAAGCAGGAGGTGTATCTCATCGATCTGTCCACCATTGAAGGCATTCAATATGCCCATTTTCCTGTTCAGGCAGGTGATATCGTCTATGTAGAGCCCACTCCGGATATCGGTCAGGAAATCCTGCGTGATCTTCAGCCGATATTCCAGATTCTTGCCAGCACGATTCTGATCTACGTGGTATTCACCCAGCAGCGATAAGTCCGAGGGATGCTCAGCCAGGATGATATCGGACCATCAGGCAAATACCGGGACAGGCTTTCTAATGTCTCGAACGAGTTTGACGCCGGTCTGTTTCTTTATATCGTCCGCAAATCACTGGTATGGGTAGCGGCATGCATCGCGGTGGCTGTGGTAATGGCCTACGTGAGTCTTCGTTATACCCCGCTTGTCTACAAATCTTCTGTTATAATCCAGTTGGCGGAGAGCGATCAGGTCAACAAGATCCTGAACGTAGAAAGTCCCGTCGAGGAGAGTCAGGTTGAGGCCAAGTTGGAGCAGCTTCGTTCAAAGTTGCTGATCAGCCGGACCATTCAGCAGTTGCCCATCCGGGTGTCTTACTTCGCCCGCGGACAGGTACTGACCAATGAACATTACACCTTTTCACCATACAAGATTGAATTGATTGAAGTCTCCGATCCCGGTATTCATGATATTCCGATTACCATCCGGTTTGACTCTCCCGATCAATTCTCCGTGTCCTATTCCGGTTTCAGCCAATCGGGAATGCGCACGGGTGAGCGCTTCAGCACACCTGACTTCACCATTCTGGTTACTGTGGACAATCCCACTGAGTTGATGAAGAATGAGGAGGGATACGATCTCTTTTTCCGGATCAATAGCCTGGCCTCGCTCACCAACCGATTCTATCAGGATCTGGATGTCCGGGTATTGAACAATACAGCCAAAACGATCCAGATTTCCTACCGCGATAACAATCCATATCTCGCCCGCGACTTTGTGCGCGCTCACGCCAATGAGTTCATTGCCTATGATCTGGAGAAAAGGAGAAAGAGTGATGACAACGTGCTGGATTTTCTCAATTCGCAGATTGACACTGTATTTAGTCAGCTCCGCGAGTCGGAGGTCCGTCTGAACTCCTATAAGCAGCAGAACCGCATTACGAATCTCGATGACGTTGGGGCGACCTACCTCGAGCGGCTGAACAACTTCGAGGCTCAGGAAGTGCAGTTGCAGCTGGATGAGGGCCTCCTCGATCAGGTGGAGCGGATAGCCCGCAGGAATGCGACCGACACTGAAGTATTCAACATCATTCCCCTCATTGCCGGAAGCCCATACGAAGGGTCGTTGTCCAGGCTGCTGGACAAACTCTACAACCTGCTTTCAGACAGGCAGGAGGCCTTGCTTTCGGTCACTGCCGAGAGTGAACGGGTCAAATCGCTGAACTATCAGATTGATGTTCAAAAGACCATCATTCTCCAGAGTGTTTCTGCCTTGCGCGACCAGATCCGCAAGCGCAGGAGTGATGTACAGCAGAAGATTGGTGACGTTGAAGCGACCTATTACCGCATCCCACAGAAGGAACTTGAGTTTGCCCGTCTGCAGCGGCTGTTTTCCATCAATGAGAAGTACTACACGCTGCTTCTCGAAAAAGCCATTGAGTACAGGATCTCCAAAGAGGGTTTTGTGAGCAATAATCAAATTCTGGAGGAAGCACGGGTGCCCTCTGAACCGATCGCTCCCCGGCGTCGTATGGTATGGGCGAGTTATTTGCTGGGTGCCTTGATTCTGGGCTTTCTGATTGTCGCCATCCGCTATCTCCTGCACAACCAGATCACATCCCTCCATGAAGTGGTGCGCATTTCCGATGCGAGTCTCAGTACACTCGGCATTGTACCCCGTTACCGGGAGGATATTCCGGTTTCCATGCTGATTGTGGACCGCAATCCTCGTTCCCTTATCGCGGAAGCCTTTCGGGCTATCCGCACCAACCTTCAGTTCATTTCGAATGCTCCCGGCCCTAAGGTTGTGGCCATTACGTCAACCATTTCCGGTGAGGGTAAGACTTTTGTGGCCCTGAATCTCGCTGGAATCATTGCCTTCAGCGGAAAGCGGGTGGTCGTTTGTGACCTCGATATGCGCCGCCCCAAAATCCACCGCGGACTTGATTCGCAAAACAGCGTTGGCATGAGCACGCTTCTTATAGGTAAGAGTTCGCTGGATGAAGTCATAGGGAAGAGTCCACTGGAGCACCTCGACTTCATCACATCGGGCCCCATTCCTCCCAATCCCTCTGAATTGATCATGTCGGAGCAGATGGTCGCAATCCTGAATGAGCTGCGCAAGCGCTATGATGTCATCATCCTGGACACTCCGCCGGTGGGCCTGGTAGCAGATGCCATCCCGTTGCTCCAGCAGTCTGATTACCCGATCTACGTGTTTCGGAGCGATTACAGTCGCAGGCCATTCATCCAGGTGGCTGATAAGCTGGTGAATGAAAACCATATCCCGGTATCGGTCATTCTGAACGGTGTAGATCTCGAACGAGCCCGCTACAGCCGCCGCTACAGCTATGGTTATGGTTACGGTTACGGATATGCCTCCGCAAGTGGTTACTATGATGAGTCATCCGTGATGAATAAACGCGGATGGCTGAAGCGATTAATCCCATTCAGGAAGTGAATATTGAAAAGACCCCCTTTGAAGGATTGCTGATCATCCGTCCCGATGTTTTCGGTGATGACCGCGGCTGGTTTTTTGAATCTTTCAGCGAAGCCCGTTTTCGGATTGAAACCGGCATGAACCTGACCTTTGTTCAGGATAATGAAAGCATGTCGAAGAAGGGCGTTATCCGAGGCCTCCATTTCCAGGTCTCACCGAAAGCTCAGGCCAAGCTGATCCGGGTGAGCAGGGGCTCTGTGCTCGATGTTGTGGTTGACCTGCGCCGCACACAACCCACATACGGCCGTCATTTCTCTGTTGTTCTCAGTGCACATGAACACAATCAGCTCTTTGTGCCGGAAGGATTCGCTCATGGGTTTGCCGTGCTGGAAGACGATACCCTGTTCACCTACAAATGCTCCAACTATTACAGCCGGGAGCATGAACGTGCTCTGAGGTGGAATGATCCTGCACTGCGAATAGACTGGGGTGTTGACGATCCCATTCTGTCGTCGCGCGACCGCGAGGCGCCTCTGCTTGCCGATTTACCTCAAGACCTCTTCTTCTGAGTCATGGCTTGGGTCAGGATAGGAATCATCGTGTTTTTTTTTCTGATTTTTCTGCTGGTCTTCTTTACGTTGTCCAGGTGGATACGCCATCTTGGCGCCGGAGCCAAGGATGCGGACCAGCCCAGTCGCTGGAGTGCATCACAGAAGCCGGCTACCGGAGGTATCGGATTTTTTTTGGCCCTGATCACAGGCCTCATCATCCACCGCGGAGCGCTTCATAACTCTGCTGAGGTGGAGTGGCTCGTACCTGCAGGAGCATGCATGGCTTTCGTTACCGGATTCTGGGATGACCTCAGGCGGTTGAGGCCACTTCATAAGCTCATCGGGCAGCTTGTGGCGGCAGCATGCCTGGTGGGTTCAGGACAGCCTGCGTGGGTTGCCGTGGAGTGGGTGGATGTCGCCTTCAAGATGATTTTGATAGTGGGCATCATGAACTCCATCAACATGCTTGATAACATGGATGGAGTGGCCTCCGCCGCTGCGCTCGCGGTGTCTGGTTGGTTTGCATTGAACGGCGCCCTTCTGGCTCCGGGCATGGTGATGACGGGCGCCCTTCTGGCTTTTCTTGTTTTTAATCATCCTCCTTCCCGCATTTTTATGGGCGACTCGGGAAGCATGACGTTGGGTTATGCCTTGTCCCTCTTTCTTCTGCACGGTGGAAAAGCAGGTGAGCCCACGGTAGCCGGGTTGTATCCAACGGCCTGGGTGATCCTTCTGACTTTGTATGCCCTGCCGCTGGCTGACTCACTTGTGGTGGTGATCAACCGGATGCGGCATGGAGTATCGCCTGCACGCGGAGGCCGTGATCACACGACGCATCATCTGGTGTATGCCGGATTATCCGAGCGCAGTGTATTCATCCTCTTTATCCTGCTTGCCGCGGCCGAGGTAGCCATTGCTGCGTGGTTCCATGAAGCCTTGCAATCCGCGGGCGCTCTGACCGATCATGCCTGGCTTGCTCTTCCTTCCTTATGCTTTATCGCCGTGTTATTTCTGGCGCTGTGGACAATTTCGCTGCGTAATTTGCGTCAAGGCAAGTACGCCTACCCCTCATGAAATCACGTACCACGCTAGTGCTCTCTGCTACATCCGGCGCCGCAACTGCGCTGGTGGTGCTATTGGTCATGTCATTTGCGGGTCGAAAAGGACCGGATCGTGAAGCCGATCTGCATTATCATCGCCAGATTACGGAGAAGTACAAGGTGTTTTCTTTACCTCTGCCTGAAACTGCCTCATTTGCCGGAGAGGAGGTGCCTCTTGAACAATGGGATGTACGCGAGCGCATGGATCGGGAGTTGCTTGTGAATACCTATTGGCAGTCCAATACCCTGCTCGCCATCAAGCGCGCACAACGCTGGTTTCCGGTGATTGAGCCCATTCTCAAGAAGAATGGAGTACCGGATGATTTCAAGTATCTCGCTGTGATTGAAAGTGGGCTCACCATGTCTGTTTCACCATCCGGAGCGGTCGGGTTCTGGCAGTTTATGGAAGCTACAGGCCGTCAGTACCAGCTCGAAATCAACGAAGAGGTGGATGAGCGTTACCACGTTCAGCGCAGCACAGAGGCGGCATGCCTCTATCTTCTCGAAGCATATCACAAGTTTGGCTCGTGGACCATGGCTGCAGCATCATACAACATGGGTCAAAACGGACTGGAACGTCAGGCCAACCGTCAGCAGGCAACCCTATACTGGGATCTTCTTCTGAATGAAGAGACTTCAAGGTATGTGTTCCGCATCCTGGCGGTCAAGGAGATTCTTGGCAACCCCGATCGATATGGTTTCGTGCTGCGTCCGGCGGACCTCTATGAGCCGCTTACCTATCGGGAGATTGTGGTGGATTCAGCCGTCACTGACTTTGCTTCATTTGCGCGGAATCAGGGTATCAGCTATAAGATGCTGAAGTTGTACAATCCCTGGTTGCGTGAAGGATACCTGAAGAATAAAGGCAAGAAGACTTACATTATTCAACTTCCGGCATAGTTCACAATTCGCTGATCCGGAAAACAGCGGAGGCAAGTCGTCTGGTCTGGATTCCGTCGATGGTTTCGCTCCGGATGAGCGCTTGCGCCGCAGGGTTCATCATCACTTCGTCCATGCTTCTGATCGCACCTGCGGGTACCTTTCGGTTCACGAGTTCTTCCATCCAGGCGTCGCGGTCACGCATTATAAATCTTTCGCCCAGCACATCTGCCAGTGCTTTGCGGTGAATCACCCGCTGCTGGTTATTGCTGAAGCGCGGATCTTCAGAAAGACTTTCAACTCCGGTTGCTGCACACAGAGCTGCAAACTGTCTGTCGCTGCCCACGGCCAACACGAGGAGCCGGCCATCGGAACAGGCAAATGTTTCTCCGTAGGGTGCGATGTTGGGGTGCAGTGAACCGGCAGCTCCTGGTACTACGCCTGCCATCAGGTAGTTACTGGCCTGATTGACCAGGGATGCCATGCCGGCCTGTTCGAGAGACACATCCACTACCTGTCCCTTGCCAGTGGTGCTCCGTTGAATCAGTGCGCAGAGGATGCCCTCTTTGAGTTGATGGGCGGCGAGCACATCTATGAGGGCCACGGGCATCTTGACCGGGCCTGACTGCGGGGTGCCATTCATGTACATGAATCCTGTCTCGGCCTGAAGTACGACATCAAAGGCCACGCGGACCTCATCGCTGGTGAAGCCCTTGATACGTCCATGGATAAGCCTCGGATTGATCAGGCGCAGAGATTGAGAGTCCAGCTCAAATTTCTCTGCATCACCCGACTTGAAATTGGTGATCAGGATATCGGCCGAAGCAATCCGTTTCCTGAGTTCATCGCGTCCGGAGGGATTCGCGAGATCCATGAATTCATATTGCTTGCGGTAATTGATTGAAGCGAAGTAGGCCGACACCTTCAGGTCGGTTTGTTCGGAGGGCAGTTTCCAGTGGCGAGTCACATCACCGCCTGTGGTTGGATTCTCAATCTTGATGACTTCTGCGCCGAGCTCAGCGAAGAACATACCCACACTTGGCCCTGCCAGAACGGTGGACAGATCAATCACCCGCAATCCTTCGAAGAGCGACATACAGCAAAGGTATGCTCAGCCCTCACGGAGGGCTTCCCTGAATGTGGCGATGCATCGTTCGCGGGCCTCGCTATGAGGAACCATAGGTGCTGGATAGGCAGGAGAGCCGTACTCCGGAACCCATTTGCGGATATAGATGAAATCAGGGTCAAATTTTTCCTGCTGGCTTGTGGGATTGAATACGCGGAAATACGGTGCGGCATCACATCCGCTGCCTGCCGCCCATTGCCAGCCACCGGCATTGCTCGCAAGCTCATAATCGAGGAGCTTCCCGGCGAAATAGCGCTCACCGAGCCGCCAGTCCAGCAGCAGGTGCTTCGTAAGGAAACTCGCGACCACCATGCGCACACGGTTATGCATAAATCCTGTGGCGTTGAGTTCACGCATGCCGGCATCTACCAATGGATAACCTGTTCGCCCCTCGCACCATTTGCGGAACCCTTCGGGATCATGGCGCCAGGGAATGCGATCGTAAGCGGGCTTAAAGGCGTGATCGGCGCTGGAGGGAAAATGATAGATGATCATTTGGTAGAAATCCCTCCAGATAAGTTCATCGAGCCATTTCTCGCTGAGTTCTTTCGCACGCGCGGCAGCATACCTGATGCTGATGGTACCGAAGCGGAGATGCAGGCTCAGCCGCGTGGTTCCTGCTACGCCGGGTAAATCGCGCAGCTCGGCATATCGTCGGATGGTTTCAGTGTTGGGCTCCCGCGGAGGAAAAGGAATGCCCGGATCAGTAAATCCCATTTCCTCCAGTGAGGGCGCGCCCCGGTAGCTGAACCGATGGAGCGCACTGCTGTATGCCTCAGAGGGGTATGGCTTCAGGTAGTATGCGTTGAGCCGGGACTTCCATTTTCTGCTGTAAGGTGTAAACACAGTGTAGGGTTTGCCATCATCCTTCATCACTTCATCCTTTTCAAAGATGACATGGTCTTTCTTCCCGGTGAAGCGGATGCCCTGTTCACCAAACCAGCTATGCAGGTC
Source organism: Flavobacteriales bacterium (assembly GCA_947456965.1). Lineage (GTDB taxonomy): Bacteria > Bacteroidota > Bacteroidia > Flavobacteriales_D > Sanyastnellaceae > CANGTU01. The sequence continues at coordinate 26,820 of CANGTU010000015.1, read as the reverse complement.
ACGGTCGCGGTGAATGGCGTAGGGCTCGTAGTCGCGATTGGCGAAGACCTGCTTTATATCGAATTCATGAATAAGTTCTCGAAATGCTTCAGCAGGTGTGCTGTGCTTTACCACGAGGTCGCTGCCCATAGTGCGGAGCTCACTGGCCAGCCGACTTACTTCCTGATGAATGAAGGCTACGCGGGCATCCCGTTTATCATTCAGCGCATCGAGGATGTCGCGGTCGAAGATAAAGAGCGGAACAACGGGCAATCCTGAACGTAAAGCCGCCCACAGAGCTGCGTTATCCGCGAGCCGCAGGTCACGTCTGAACCAATGAATAACAACGGGTGTGCGGGCCATTTCAAGAGGATGTGAGGGAATTCAACGCTTCCTTCAGCTGGGGATACTGAAAGACAAAACCGGAGTGCTGAAGCTTGTCGCAAGATATGCGCTGTGAGGCGAGAACCATAGATGACATTTCACCGAAGATGAGGCGGAGCATAAACGCGGGCACCGGAGGCAGCAGTCCTTTTCGTCCGAGTGATCGCGCAAGCTCCTTCGAAAAATCCCGGTTAGTAACCGGTTCCGGAGCCACGGCATTGTAGATGCCCCGGGCTTCGGGATGCGTCGCGAGATGGGCAATGGCGCGTACCAGATCATGCAGATGAATCCAACTCATCCACTGACGGCCATGGCCTACTGGCGCTCCTAACCCGAGCCGGAAAAGAGGCAGCATCTGCTTGAGTGCACCTTCGTGGCGGTCAAGAACCACACCGATGCGCAATACAATCCTGCGTATGCCTGCAGTCTCTAGAGGCTGGCTCAGTTCTTCCCAGTGGTGGCAAAGGTCGGCCAAAAAGCCACTGCCCATCGGAGCTTGCTCGTCCTGCCAATCTGAAGATGATGGGTAATAACCGATAGCTCCGGCTGAGATGAACCAGTGGGGTTTTCGAACGGCCTGAAGAGCGGCTTGCACGAGGACCTCCGTGGAATCCACCCGGCTGGCGACCATTCGTTTCTTGTTCTCTTCGGTCCACCGGTTAGCCACCGAGTATCCCGCCAGGTGAACAATGCCATCTGCCCATTCCATTTCTTGTGCAGGAAACTCATGCCTTGCCGGATTCCACCAGATGTACCGGACACCTTCCCGCGTGTTGCCGGACATGGATTTACGGGTTGTGAGGATGGTCACATCATGACCTTGAGACTGAAGAATGGGAACAAGTGCCCGCCCAACGAGCCCGGTTCCTCCGCTGATGAGGATATTCATGAGATCAATAACAGGTAGCGTACGGACATGGTTCGCCAAATACTCCTGCGGCGCTAACTTGCGAAGGAAATGGACATCCGTTTACGCTTAGTTATGCGCATAATATGCGCATACGCGGCTATCCTGCCGCATGTTCCCGGCCCGCTGGCCCAAACGCCCTGTGTCAACGGATTTGCAGGTCCATACCCCTGTGAACACGTGGACTTACTGGCACACGTCACACAGACAGGCTTCGGGGGTGGCAACCTGAACGAGGTGTGGGGCTGGACAGATCCCCTCGATGGAAAGGAGTATGTACTGCTTGGAAAGACGAACGGTGTTGCTTTTTTTTCCATTGAAAACCCAACCGCCCCGCTATACCTCGGTACTCTTCCTACCCACAATACCAACTCGGTGTGGCGCACCTTGCGCACATACGGCCATTATCTTTTCGTAGCCAGCGAAGCCAACGGCCATGGACTTCAGGTGTTTGATCTCACCCGCTTGCGCAATGTTCTCAATCCTCCTCAAGGGTTTACGGAAGATGCCTGGTATGGCGGATTCAGCCGATGTCATACGCTGGTCATCGAGGAGACCTCGGGGTTGTTGTTTGCCTGCGGCACCAATACCTTCTCCGGAGGGTTGCATATCGTGGACGTGACCAATCCCCTGCAGCCGGTCATTGCCGGCGGATATGATGAGGATGGCTATACGCATGAGGCGCAGGTGATGGTGTACGATGGGCCTGATCCTGACTACACCGGACATGTGGTGGTGTTTTGCTACAACGGAAACAATCCCGCAACCCTCACCATCGTGGATGCTACAGATCCGGTGGATGTGACCACCATTTCCATCACGCCTTATCCGCAGAGCGCTTATTGCCATCAGGGCTGGCTTACGCCCGATGGCCGGCATATGCTGATGAATGATGAGCTGGATGAGTCGCAGGGTTTATTCGCTCAAACGCGCACCCTGATGTGGAACGTCGAGGACCTCGATGCACCAGTGTTCATGGGCAACTACCTGGGTACTTCGGCGGCCATTGATCATAACCTCTACATCATCGGCAATCTGGCTTTCCAGAGCAATTACACCGCCGGTCTCCGACTCACGGATGTTACCGGTCTGGATAATGGTGTATTGCATGAAGTGGGGTACTTTGATCACTATCCGCTTAACAGCAATGCTACGTTCAATGGTGAGTGGATGAACTATCCCTTTTTCGAAAGCGGTGTGATTGCACTCACGGATATAAGCGGCGGACTCTTTCTTGTGAGGGCCAGTTTCTCCCGCCTCGGACAATCCGCTGTCGAGGCATGTGCGCTTGGAACAGCGGAGGTTACGATTGCCGTTGATGAGGGCTTCGCGGGTCCCGTTTCTTTTTCCGTGACGGGATTGCCGCCCGGCGTGGTGGCCTCATTCTCCGGACAGAACGTCACCGCGCCTGATACTGTTACACTCGTGCTTAGCAATCTTGTGAATGCGCCGGATGACTTCACGGCTGAAGTCCATGCTGCCGGCGCCTGGTTTACCTATTCCAATCCCCTGTCCGTGAGTATCGCACAGGCGCCGCTCTGGTATCCCGACGGAGATGCCGATGGTTACGGCGTTTTGTCGGGTGTGGTCGCGGCATGCGCTCAGCCAACCGGGTTTACTGCCCTGGCAGGTGATTGCGATGATGGGTATGATGCCGTATACCCAGGTGCTCCGGGAACCGGTCAGGACATGGACAATAATTGCGATGGCCAAATCACGGGAACTGAGGTGGACTTCTGCGCTGATATCGATGGCGATCAGGTGGTGACAGTGAGTGATGTATTGCTCGTGATCGCGGGCCAGGCATGCCAGGGCGTTTGTTTAGCTGACGTCAATGGCGATGATCTAGTCAGTATAGCCGACCTCATGCTGGTACTCGGCGATTATGCGGAGGCCTGCGACTGATCTTCTTTGCCTGGCTCGGATAATGCCTGTTGCCTCGTCCACATGCCGGCATAAATGCCATTGCGCGCAATCAGTTCGGCATGGCTTCCCGATTCCACAATAGCTCCATGTTCCATAACCAGGATGCGGTCGGCGTGGCGAACGGCACTCAGGCGATGAGCGATCACCAGCGTGGTGCGGTTCTTCCGGTAGGCGGCCAGAGATGACAGGATACGCTCTTCCGTGTCCGTATCCACGGCACTCAGACAGTCGTCGAGGATCAGAACAGGTGCCTGCCGGATCACGGCCCGGGCAATGGCTACGCGTTGTTTTTGCCCGCCGCTCAGGTTGATTCCCCGCTCACCGAGGCGCGTCTCGTAACCCTCGGGAAAGCGCATCACGGTATCGTGCAGATCTGCCGTACGCGCGGCGTGCTCAAAGTCCTGTGCCGTTGAACCGGGCTTGCCGAATGCGAGATTGCCCCCTATGGTATCGGAGAAGAGAAAGACATCCTGCGGGACATACGCGATTGATTGGCGCAGCTCATCCAGGCGCATCTGATGCAGTGGTGTGCCGTGAATGCCCACAATGCCGGTAGTGGGATCGTACAGCCGGAGCAAGAGTGATGCGATGGTGGACTTGCCGCTTCCTGTTCGACCAACAATGCCCAGTGTGCTGCCTTCGGGTATTTCAAAGGATACAGCGCGCAGGGCTTCCACCCCGGATTCCGGATAGGTAAACGAAACATCATGAAAGGTGATGGGGCCGGTTCGGAATGGAGTGGCATGAGGTGCACTTGACACGGCGGGTTGAGTATCGAGAAACTCATTGATGCGCTGCTGGCTGGCACTGGCTTTCTGGACCAGACTGGTGACCCACCCCACACTGGCGAATGGCCAGGTGAGTTGATTCACGTAGAATACAAACTGCACGATGGTGCCATAGCCGATGTGGCCAGCCATGACTTCTTGTGAGCCCACATAAATCGTCAGGATCGTACTCAGTCCAACGAGGATGGCAATCACGGGCATGAACAGCGCGTCCGCCTTGACGAGCTCTAGCTGGCGTGCCTTATAGGTGCCGCTCGACAACCGGAATTCCCGGATGAAGTGCTCTTCGCGGCCATAGGCCCGCACCATGCGGATGCCGCTCACACTCTCCTGCACCATGGCTGAAAGTGCTGATTGCTCGCGCTGGGAACGCTCGGTGCGCCGGTTGATGATGGAGCTTACGTAAAAGATAGCAATCCCCATGAATGGCAAGGGAGAAAGGGTGTACAGGGTCAGAATCGGATCAATCTGCCACATCACGGTGATACACATCACCACCAGCACGATCAGGTTGATGGTATACATCACGGCTGGCCCCAGGTACATGCGCACCCGACTCACATCCTCGCTGATCCGGTTCATCAGGTCGCCCGTTCGGTGGCGACGGTAGAAGGAGGCATCGAGCCGCTGGTACTGATCATAAATATCATTTTTCAGATCATATTCAATATACCTCGACATGACGATGATGGTCTGGCGCTGGAAAAACAGAAAAATACCCTTGAGTACATAAAAGAGGATGTAACCAATGGCCAGCCACGCGCCTGTGCGGGTGACCATGAGCAGAAAGTTCTCCCGGGATAACTCGATGGTGGTGAATTCGAGTCCGAGCCAGCGCCCAGCCATGGCAAAACTTTCCGGAGCAGGCACACGAACGGCCTGTCCGGAAAGGACTGCATCACGCACGGTCAGCGATTCCGTGAGGAAATCAATACCCTCACCTATGAGGACCGGGGCGTATACATTGAAGATGTTGGACAGGATGATGAAGAGGATGCCCAGGGCAAATCTCCCGCGGTATTTCCAGAAAAATGGGTTGAGGCGGGTGAGGTGCTTCACCGGAATCAGAATTCAAAGTTCCATGTCACACTCGGCAGGATAGGAAAGAGACTCACCTGATAGGCCTTGATCTGGAGGGTTCCGTCGGCTACATTTCCTTCATTACCGAAGTAGATGAAGTAAGGATTCATCCGGTTGTAGAGGTTGTACACAGAAAAGTTCCAACTGCTGATGAATTTTCTTGGGCGCAGAATGACCTCACCGGTTTTGGGGTCTTTCTTCTCCTTCATTTTCTTGGGATAAAGCGTTGCAGAGAGATCTGCCCGGTGGTACGGAGCCATCCGGAAGCTGTTGCGTGGACCATAGACATCCACCACTCTGCCCTCTACCAGGTAGCGCTCCAGCGGCAGGGTAATCGCATTGCCCGTTGCATACACAAATACAAACCCCAGGTCGAGTCGCTCGGTTACCTTGTAGCTGAGCACCAGACTGGCATCATGCCGGCGATCCCACCGCGCGGGGAAGGGCTCACCACCGTTGATCATGTCGAACGTGCGCTCGGTGCGGGACCACGTATAGCCCACCCAGCCGTTGAGATCGCCCACCCGCTTCTTGAGGAAGAGCTCAACGCCATAGCTGGTCCCTCTGCCGAATACCAGCAGGTTGTCAATGTTGTCGTTGATGGTCTGATCTGGCTGCGCACCGTCGCGGTACTCAGATTGATTCTGCATCGTTTTGTAATAAACCTCTATGCTCGACTCCCAGCGATTCTGATCGAAGTTGCGGAAATATCCTGCACTGATCTGGTCGCCGATCTGGGGGCGGGTGACGTCCGTGCTGGGCAGCCATACATCGGTGGGAAGGGAAGAGGGTGACAAGCTGGTCAGGTGGATATACTGGTAATTGTGCATGTAGCTCGCCTTAAGGCTCGACTGCTTGTTAAGGATATACCGCACGTTGATTCGCGGCTCAAGTCCCGTATAGTCGGCAACCCGCTCTCCTCTTCCGTATTCTACAACCTGTGTTTCGGGAGGACTGCCCAGCAGGTTCTCGTCGTCCGGACGGTTGAAGCGCTTGAAAGGCCCCACATGGATGAAGTGACTCAACCGGATGCCGGCGTGAATACGAAGGAATTCATTTACGTCAAATTCGTCCTGCACATACACCGCTGATTCGTGCGAAAACAGCCGGGCCTGCTCTCCGAGATCAAACTCGGTATCACCACTGCGCGCGTAGGTATTGTTCGGTGTGAATTCGTGGAAGGTATAATCAACTCCCCATTTGATGCTGTGCAGCGGATTCGGGTAATAGCTCCACTGAACCTTGGCTCCGTAGTCGCGGATTCCACTTTTCAGTCCGAACGAAAACTGCTCCTGCGTTCCGCCAAACTCAAACTGGTAATCCGTAAAGGTCAGGATCGTATTCATGAATAGCTTCTCATTGATGATGCGGTTCCACCGTGCGGTAGCGGTGGCATTGCCCCATGGAATGCGGGTTTCAAACCCGGCATTCTCATTCCTGAAGTTGAACACATCCCGGCCGAAGTAGCCGCTGAGGAAGAGCTGGTCGCGGTCAGAGAGCCGGTAGTTGACCTTCATGTTGAGGTCGTAGAAATAATAGCCCGAACCCGCAAAGGGACTATCCGGGTTGATAAATGGCCTGAGCAGTACGTCGATATACGTCCGCCTGCCGGAGATGATGAATGATGAGGTGTCCTTCCGGATAGGGCCTTCCACCGTAAAGCGTGAAGCGATCGTGCCTATTCCTCCGGCACCATGGTAACTGCGGGCATTGCCTTCCTTCAGATTGACGTCGAGCACCGAGGCGAGTCGTCCACCGTATGATGCCGGCATACCTCCTTTAGTGAGCTCGAGGTTTTTTACGGCATCCGCATTGAATACCGAGAAGAAACCGAACAGGTGTGATGCGTTGTACACAACGGCATTATCCAGAAGGATAAGGTTCTGGTCGATCCCGCCTCCCCGCACATAAAATCCTGCATTGCCCTCGCCCGAGCTCTTCACACCAGGAAGCAAGGTGACGGTTTTCAGAATATCCACTTCCCCGAAGAGCACAGGCAGCTTCTTCACCTGATCCATCTCCAGTTGGATCTTGCCGATGTCGGTGCTCTCGGTGTTTTGCTTTCCCTCCGCTTCAATTACCACGGTGGCTTGCTCATACACCTTCATTCCCAATTCCACATCCATGCGGATGTCTTTATCAAGCACCACCTTCGCAAGTTTGCTCTCGTAGCCGATGTAAACGAATTCTACATCATAAGTGCCAGCCGGTAAAGTCAGGGAATAGAATCCGTACAGGTTACTCGCTGTTCCCGCATTGGCAGGACGCGCGTTCACCAACACACCAATCATGGTCTCGCCGGATGATGCATCGCGCACGACTCCGCTCAGCGTGTATTTGTCTTGTGCAGTGTTTTGCAGTGAGCACAGAATAAGCAGAAGGGATAGTAGTCGAGCCGGATTGGTCATGGAGGTTAAGAAAGGGCGCAAAGTAAACACCGGAGGATGGCCCATGTTGCACCGTTCATGTGAATCATGAGCGAATTGTGCTAACAATGGTTAACAGAATTTGTCATCGCTGAAAACGGTGACCGCCCGGCTGCCGCTACTTTCGCCGGGTTGTTTTTTCGAAAGTTGTGCAAAGGCTGCTGACCATTTTCATCGTCTTGTTCCTCTGTATTATATACGGGGAGGTATGTTGGTCGCAGACGCAAGGCCGGGCGATGTCCGCTATCCGCTGCAGCGAACCACCCCGACTCGATGGCGCGCTGGATGAGCCCTGCTGGTCGGCTGCGCAACCCGCCACGGGTTTTACCTGCAACTCACCGGATCCGGGCATGCCGATGCCTTTTGAGACAGAGGTCAGGATTCTCTATTCCGATGAGTCCATTTATGTGGGTGTGATCAATCATGATCCTGCTCCGGACAGCATCCTGAAGCAATTAGCTGGCAGGGATGGTGATGGCAACAGCGATGTCTTCGGCATCACATTTAATCCTTATCGCGATGGAATCAATGGCATGACGTTCGTCATCACCCCGGCCGGCGAGCAATGGGATGCCCGGCTCACCGGAGGCGGAGAGGAAGATATCACCTGGAACGCCGTATGGGACTGCCACACCCGCATTACGGAGAAAGGATGGGTGGCAGAGTTTCAGATTCCGTTTGCAGCTTTGCGCTTCCCGCGCGTGGAGGAGCAACTTTGGGATGTCAATTTCTTTCGCGAAATCAGGCGCATCCGCCACCGGGGATTCTGGAATGAATTCAAGCCCGATGGCCCTCCCTATCTCGCGCAGATGGGTGTCATGGATGGCATTCGGGGAATCGTTCCTCCCCCGCGGTTGTTCTTTTTTCCCTACATGAGCTCTTACGTCAATCATACCGGTGAGGCGAATGGATCGGGTACGACTTCATTCAGCTATAACGGCGGGCTTGATGTGAGAGTTGGGCTGAATGATGCATTCACCCTCGATGCCACGTTGATCCCTGACTTCGGACAAACCATTTCGGATCAGCTCATTCTCAACCTCACGCCATTTGAAATCCGGTTTCAGGACAATCGTCCGTTCTTCATCGAAGGCACGGAACTTTTCTCGCGGGGCAATATCTTCTACTCGCGCCGCATCGGTGGACTGCCGGTGGGCTATTTCGATGTGTATAATCAGCTCGCGGAGGGCGAAGAGGTCAGAAGCAATCCGGTGGAAACACAGCTGATCAATGCCGTGAAGGTGAGCGGGCGCAACCGCAATGGTACTGGACTCGCTCTCCTGAATGCCGTTTCTGCAAGTTCTCAGGCCGAGGTGGTGTCATCATCCGGAGAGGTGCGTCGCATCACCACTGCTCCGCTCACCAACTCCAATGTTTTTGTGTTCGATCAGAACCTGAAGAACAACTCCTTCTTCTCCCTGACCAATACGAATGTCACCCGCGACGGTGAATTCTACGATGCAAATGTCACAGCTACCGAATTTGAGTTCCGCGACCGCAAGAACAACTATCGCGTCCAGGGCAGTGGAGCGGTGTCGCAGAAGTATGGACGCAACCGGCCCGATGACCCCTATGGATTCCGGCAGTCACTGGGAATAGCCAAGGTCAGCGGCAACTGGCTTTGGGAAGCCTGGCAGTGGATGGAAACGGATACCTATGATCCCAACGACATGGGATTCCTGGAGGCCAACAACTCCGTGGGATACTATTTGTCTACCGGCTACAACATCTATGAGCCCTTTGGAAAGTTCAACAGCTTATGGAGTAATCTCGAGTTTGTCTACACGAAACTTTACAATCCCAACACATTTACAGACCTGTATTTTGTAGGTAATGTGGGTATGACTACCCGCAAGTTCTTTACGTTCAACATCCAGGGCGAATATCAGCCGCTGCGGGGTTATGACTACTTTGAGCCGCGTGTGGATGGGCGTTTCTTCAGGACGTTCAGCTATGCTCAGGGGGGAGGCTGGATCAGCACCGATTACCGCAAGCGGCTGGCACTCGACCTCGGGTCCTGGTTGTCCGACTACGAGAACCCCGGCCGGGTGCAATTCAATTGGCGTGTGTCTCCGCGTTTTCGGGTGAATGATCACCTCATGCTGATTTACGTGTACAGCAGGCAAAACCATTTTAACGACATCGGCTTTGCAACATTCGATGATGCAGGTGAGCCGGTTTTTGGCACCCGCGATGTGGTTGCCCACACCAATGTGCTCACTGTAACATACGCCTTTAACCCCTTCATGAATGTCAACTGCAGGGTGCGGCACTACTGGGGATACTCGGATTATTCGGCGTTTCACAGCTTAATGCCGGATGGTAACATGGGCCCCACCGACTTTCCCGGCTTTCCCGACAGCAATGGCGAGCAATCTTCCATTTCGTTGGCCGACCGCAGTTTCAGCTCCTTCACAGTGGACCTGTTCTACCGCTGGAACTTCCGTCCGGGCAGCGAACTCATCTTTGCCTGGAAGAATGCCATCATAGACGAGACGCGGGGTCAGGCGATTCCCTCTTCACTGGTCGATAATGTGGACTACGTTTTCGGGCTTCCTCAGGCCAACAGCGTGAGCATCAGGTTGGTGTATTTTCTCGACTACCGCATCCTGACCGGGCGAAAGGGAGAGGCCATCACCCGGAATTCCCTAAATTAGGCCTCCCCGGCAACCGGAGAGGAGATTTCCCCAGGCACGCGTGCAACCCTGGGCGGAGGAGCCGGGTTATTGTGTCTGGATGCAGGACATCAAGGATATCATCGCAGGCTGTGTTCGTGGCGAAAAGCGCCATCAGGATGCCCTGTACAAGAAATTCTCTTCCCTGTTGTTCGGTATTTGCCTGCGTTATACCAAGAACAGGATGGAAGCGCAGGATGTGCTGCAGGAGGTTTTTGTGAAAGTGTTTAAAAACATCCACACCTACCAGCACGATGGGAGTTTTGAGGGCTGGTTGAGGCGGATTGCCGTCAATACCTCCATCACCAACTACCGGAGAAACCAGAAGCACGCCTACCAGGCTGATATTGATGAGATCGTGGCCCACAACGATGAGCCCGTTCATATGGAAGATCTGGAGTACACAGCAGAGGAGATGATGACTTGCATCCAGCGGCTGCCATCAGGATACAGGACTGTATTCAACCTCTATGTGATAGAGGGAATGATGCATAAGGAAATTGCGGATATGCTGGGCATTGATGTCAATACATCGAAGTCGCAGCTTTCAAGAGCGAAGTCCTACCTGCAGCGGGAATTAACAGACTTGAGTAAGATAAAAATGCAACACGCATGATGAGTGACGAGAAATTTTTTGGCCATGTGAGACAAGTTCTGCATGACTACGCCCCGGAGGTGCCTGCGGGTGTTTACGGGCAGATGCGCCGGCGGGTATGGATGGGCCAATTCCTCCGATTCCGGTCCGGCCAGCTGAACATCTGGTACCTCCTGCTGGCAGGCACACTGGCCGCCGGTGTTTGGTTGGCCACTGGCAACGAGCCTGTTCAGGCCATGGGTTCTGACATCCGGGAAATCCGGATTCCTCCATCCGTATGGACGGCAGCATGTGCTGGCGGCCAGGAGCGCACCACCTCCTCCCCGCGTAAGTCTTGCGGAATGACCTGCGCCAGCACTAATAAAGCAGAAAATATCCTCAAGTCGGATGCCGGGATCACCGATCCCTCCCCCACGACGACCCCTGGCGCCTCATCGGGTGCCGAGTATCAGGCGATCACCGGAGAGCAGCAGGCGCAACCCAGCGCTGCCCCTCAAGCTGCCGATATGAAATCCGCCCCGAAAGGCAGGAAGATGAGTCCACCAATCTTCCGGGATAAGAAGTAAAAGCACAGCCGCTATCTTAGCCCGGTAGCCCCGGGACAGGATGAATTCAGGTGCATCACGAATAAGCAGGAGCAGCAGGTCAGTGGCCGTGCTGCTCTTGCTTTTTCTCCCCCTGCTTTCCCAAGGGTTTTCCGGACCGGCCGATACCCTGATCGTAGATGGTGAGGTGATCTACATCGAGCCGCAGGAAAAATGGGTGGATGCGGATTCAATGGAGCAATCAGCCCGTGAGGATCGCCGGAAAGCCGCCCGCAGGCATTCGTTTTCGGTCGGGCTGGTCGCAACGGCTCAATTCCAGCATCAGCGTTGGGACGGCTCCGCTGATTTTCAACCCACAGATGTTTTTCTCGATGATGCGGGTTCCTGGTCCGTCATGCCCGCAGCGGATATCGAAGTCGCCTGGTCTGTCATCCCACACCTGTCGGTGGTTTCCGGAGTGGCCTTGCGCACGATGCGTTTCAATTGGCAGAAGCCAGATCCGGCGGATATCGCACCAGATGAAAACCGCTACCGTTTTGAGAACAGGGAAGGGGAACTCTGGCAGCTGGCTCTCCTCGAAGTAGGTCCGGGTTTCGAAACGGACACCATGCAGATCGGGCTGGTCAGCCAGCGCATGTCTGCCCGCTTCATTCAGTTTCCCGCTATGCTCCGCTACAGCTTCGATGTGCGGGATGAATGGCAGGTTCACGTGGACGCTGGTGCACACCTGCGTGTGCCAGTCGGTTCTTCGGACTCCGGAGGTGACCTCTCGCTGGCTATGCTCCGAACAGATGGGAGCATCAGGTTCATGCCAGTGCGCGATCAGTACCTCAGTCCACCGCGCCTGGCCCTGGCCCTGCAGGCCGGTGTATTCCGCAAGGTTGACCGCCACTGGTCCGTCAGCGCCCGCCTTGGAACTCTTCCGGTGCCCGTGGCGCAATGGCGAGGTCCGGACTGGCGGCTGTCCACCCGCGACTTCTTTATAGGTATCGGAATCCATTACACGAGAGAGGGCTGAAGCAACCTCAAGGGCTTCCCGCCCGTCAGGCATTGTGGAAAAGGGCGTGGATTACCAGGAGAAAGGAGAGGCGAATAAAGTTGTCCATTTCATTGCTTTTATGTTAATTAGAGCTCAGAATTCAAGCATGTTGAACAACATCACGGCATCTTTCGCAGGCCTTGTCATCACAGTGGGGGCATGTGCCCAGCTCCAGAATGGGGGCTTTGAGACATGTTCGTCATTTCCTTCAAACACAGGCCAGTGGCAGGTTGTGCAGGGGTGGAACAATGCGGGCAGCATGGTGGCTTCTCCCGATTATTACCACTATTCAGGGTCTTCTGCGGCTGATCTTCCCGAAACACCACTTGCCCTCGTGGAGGCCTGGGATGGCGAAGCCGTGATGGGTTTTATTGCCTGCGGCCGCCAAAATACCAACCTCCGTGAATACATCACCGGCGTGTTCTCAGAGCCGATCAAGGTGGGCAACCGCTACCGGCTCACCTTCCGGATTACCAACGGTGAGCGCACGTTCTTCAGCACAGCCGGCCTGGCGGTGAAAGGGCTGGGAGTCCATTTCTCCACCACGCAGCCCGTTCAGGAAGCCCAGCTCCCCCTCAATCTGCAACCGCAGTGGATAGTTTCTGAGGTCTTGTATTCGCCTGAGTGGCAGACATTCACGTTCACTTTTGATGCAGAGCAGCCATATCTCTACCTGACCGTTGGGGTTTTCGGCGATGATTCAGACAAAGAAATCGTGGTCGCCGATGGCGATGATCCGGTGTACGCCTACTACTTCCTGGACGGTCTTTCATTGGTCAGGATTTCGGAAGATGGCCGGCCGGTGAGAGATCCCATCGAGCGCGAGCCGAAGCCCAATCCCGATGTCCCCTACGCTCCTGAACCCTTCTTCATTCCGAATAGTTTCACCCCCAATGGCGATGGCTTTAATGATGAGTTCAGGCCGGTTGCCGGCACGGTGAACGAATGGGAATTTGCGATCTATGATCGCTGGGGTGAGCGGGTGTTCTTCACCGAAGACGAGACCTTCGGATGGAATGGCTGGTACAACTCGCGCCGGGCAGATTCGGGCACCTACGCATGGTCCATCCGGTACCGGGTATTCACTGAAGAGCTTGGTTGGGTAGATCGCGAAGACCACGGCGTAGTCACCCTGCTCCGCTGAGCCCCTACCTTTGTCCGGCCCATGCAGGACACACCCTCAGATTTTCTTATCCCTTCCTTTTCGCCGCTGGTTCGCGACTACCTCGCGCATCATCCGGATGTGGACGCTTTACACCACGGAATCCCCCATGAAGAGGCTCTTCTTGAGCGTCATCGCCAGCGACGCATTCCTGCTGCAATCCGCTCTGCCCTCACAGAGGTCATTCGCCAGCAATATAGCGGCCTGCACTTGCCTCAGGCAGTATCGGTGAACCTCGATTTGCTCGGGGAAGAAACCACCACCACCATCACCACAGGCCACCAGCTGTGCCTCGCCACAGGCCCTCTCTACGTCGTGTACAAGATGGCATCGGCTATTGCACTGGCGGCGCGCATCTCCGCCCGTGCCGATGCGGGGAAAGTCGTGCCGGTATTCTGGATGGCAACAGAAGATCATGACATTGCTGAAATCAATCACGCCTGGATTGGCGATCTGCGGGCAGAGTGGAACATAACCGCTCAGGGCCCCGTGGGCAATCTGCCCATCCACGGGTTGCCCGAGGCCATGAGAGCATTCACCGAAATGATCCCGGCTATGCCGTTCAGGGAAGAAGCCGCCAGAATACTGGAGCAATCCATAGAATCCGGCGAATCCTATGCCCGTTCATTTCGCAGGCTGGTTCATGCCCTGTTCGGTGACCACGGGATGATCATACTCGATGCATCCGATGCACGGCTCAAACGCTTTTTTGCTCCTGTGATGGAAGAAGAACTGCGCTCGGGAATCATCCATACCCATGTGCAGGATGTTAACCGGAAACTTGTGTCACTCGGCTACGAGGCTCAGGTACATCCCAGAAATCCTAACCTGTTTTTGATCGGTGAGGGCTCGCGTCATCGCCTGAACCGGACGGCCTCCGGCACCATTGCAGAGGTGGACGGCCAGCGGGATGCTCCCGTTGAAGAATGGATCCGAATGCTCCGCGAAGATCCCGGGCAATTCAGTCCCAACGTGCTGATGCGCCCCTTGTATCAGGAAACAATCCTGCCCAACCTTGCCGTGGTGGGCGGTCCCGGAGAGCTGGCTTATTGGCTTCAATTGCGCACCACCTTCGAAGCGTTTGGGGTGCAATATCCTTATCTCATCCTTCGGGATTCTTTCCTGCTCGTAAACAGAAAGCAGCTTCAGCGGCTGCACAAGCTGGGTCTCCGTCTTCAGGACACGATGCAGGATCGCGTCGCGCTCGAGCGCAGGATGGCTGATGAAGCAGGGCTCACCGATGTGACTCGCGAACGCGAGGCCATTGCCGCCATCTTCGATCAGCTGGCCGAGCGTGCCAGACAAGTGGATCCCACGCTTGAAGCGGCTGCTCGTGCGGAGGGACAGCGGCAACAGGAGGCCCTGCTCAACATGGGCAAGCGCATGATGCGCGCAGCCAAGGCACGCGAGGAGCAGCGCATCACACAACTTCACAAGCTGTTGGATGAATGGTTTCCGGAAGGTGGCCCTCAGGAAAGACATGACAACTACTTCGATCATGCGGTGCGCAGTGGCGGTTTCTTTCACGCCCAGCTGATCGCTTGTGCAGACCCGCTTGATACACGCATCAAAGTAGTGGAGCTGCAGGAGAACTCCCGCGTGAATCCAGCCACCATTGCAGAATGAGCGCAGCGCTTACCTTGTCCAGATTCTCCTTCTTCATTCGGTCCTTCTTCTTCATTCCTCCCTGCACGAGGGCCTGAGCAGCGAGCTGACTGGAATAGCGCTCGTCCACCCGCTCCACCGGTATACCTGGCAGAGCATTCCGGATTTTTCGGACGAAGGCATCCTGGAGCTCAGTGGTTTCTGAACGGCTTCCGTCACGGTGGCGGGCTTCTCCCACCACGATGCATGCAAGATCCCCTCGTGACGCGATGGAGGTGATACGCTCCAGAGCCAGTCGTGTTTCCACGGTTTCCAGCGGAGATGCAATCATCATCAGGTCGTCGGTAATGGCGAGTCCGGTTCGCTTCAGTCCGTAGTCAATGGCAAGAGCTCGGGGCATGCAGGTGCACGGTGGTGGTCCACCGTATTTTTGGACAAATTACAACGATGAACATCGAGGCAGCAAGAGAACATGTGCTCAGGGCATGGGAGCAACGCGATCTGCTCCGGGAGCCGGAAGTGAAGGATGCCATCCGTCATGTGGTGGAATGGCTGGACAGAGGTGAGATCCGGGTGGCCGAGCCCACAGATGATGGATGGCAGGTCAATGAATGGGTCAAGAAAGCCGTAATCCTGTATTTCCCTATTCAGGAAATGCGGGTGATGGAGGTCGGCCCCTTTGAGTTCCATGATAAGATTGCGCTCAAGCGCGGATACCGGGAGTTGGGAGTGCGCGTAGTTCCCCATGCGATCGCACGCCACGGGGCCTACCTCGCTTCAGGAGTGATCATGATGCCGTCTTATGTGAACATTGGCGCATACGTAGGCAGCGGTACCATGGTGGATACCTGGGCCACTGTGGGAAGTTGTGCCCAGATCGGAAGCAACGTGCACCTCAGTGGGGGCGTGGGGATCGGCGGCGTTCTCGAGCCTGTGCAAGCCGCGCCGGTGATCATAGAAGACGGTGCCTTCATTGGTTCGAGATCCATAGTGGTGGAAGGGGTGCGCGTTCGCAAAGAAGCGGTGCTGGGGGCCAATGTGGTCATCACGGCAAGCACGCGCATCATCGATGTGTCGGGCCCTGAGCCCATTACCTTCACGGGTGAGGTGCCTGAGCGCGCTGTGGTCATTCCCGGCACCTACACGCGTTCTTTTCCTGCCGGCGAATACGGCGTGAGCTGTGCGCTGATCATCGGCAGGCGCAAGGCGAGTACTGACCTGAAGACTTCGCTGAATGATGCCCTGCGGGAATACGCCGTAGCCGTCTGACCTCATGATGTCCTTCCTCATCATCCAAACGGCCTTCATCGGTGATGTGATTCTCGCCACTGCTGTGGCTGAACGCATTCACCGCACGCATCCGGATGCCCGGATCGATATAGTAGTGAGGAAGGGAAATGAGACGGTGCTTGCCGGTCATCCGTTCATCCATCGGGTCTATGTATGGGATAAGCGATCCAAGTACCGCGACCTCTGGCGCATGATCCGTGAGATCCGCAAGACGACGTACAAGGTGGTGGTCAACCTGCAGCGCTTCACGGCATCGGGAATCATGACTCTCGCAGCGCGCGCAGAGGAGCGCGTTGGGTTTGATAAGAATCCTCTTTCTGCCGGCTTTACGCGTCGGTATCCGCACCGCATGGGTACGGCCTCGGATCCTGGTCCGCATGAGGTGGACCGCTGCCTGGCACTGGTGGACAGCTTCACAGGTCCGGGACGTGATATGCCGCGTCTCTATCCCACGACTTCGGATGAGGAGCGCGTGGCCCTTCTTTGCGACAGACCGTATATCACCTGCTCGCCGGCGTCGGTTTGGTTTACCAAGCAATGGCCAGCGGCAAAATGGGTTGAACTCATCCGGGCCATGCCTTCGCACTACCGCATCTACCTGCTTGGTGCGCCGTCTGACCGCGCTCTGTGCGATCGCCTCGCGGCGGAGTGTCGGGAGCGCGACGTGCACGTGCTGGCAGGTGAACTCAGTTTGCTTCAATCCGCTGCTCTGATGCGTGGAGCGGATATGAATTACACCAACGACAGTGCACCTCTGCATCTGTGCAGTGCAGTGAATGCTCCTGTATCGGCTATCTTCTGCAGCACCATTCCTGCCTTCGGATTCGGACCGCTATCGGCGGTTTCTTACTGCATGGAGGTTTCGGGTGATTTGCCCTGCAGGCCTTGCGGAGTGCACGGTCACCGGGCATGTCCTGAGGGCCACTTCAAGTGCTCAGAGGTATCACTTTCTCCATTGCTTCAGGTATTGCCCAAGCCATGATCCTGCGCACTGAGATTCTGCCCACTGCTGCACCCTTCCGGCTGCTTCCCGCTGATGGCGTGGTAATAGCCGGGTCTTGCTTTGCCGTGCAGATGGCCGATCGTCTGCAGGCGCTTCGCTTCCGGGTGTGTGAAGCATCGCATGGCATCCTGTATCATCCGGATGCACTGGCACGTTCACTTTCGGATGTGCTATCGGGTAGTGTAGTGGAATACAGTGACCTGATTCTGCACGAGGGGAGGTGGCATAGTATGGCACATCACGGGATTTTTTCCGACTCCGATCCAGCGGTTGCACTGGCGCGCATGAATGAGGCCCTTGAGCGCACAGCACAGGCTTTGCCCCGGGCGCGACTGCTTCTGCTCACGCTGGGCACGGCTCACGCATGGGTGTACCGCGATACCGGAGCGGTGGCGGGCAATTGCCACCGGCTTCCTGTCGGAGCATTTGATCGCAGACTGAGCCCGCATGACGAAATCACCGAGGTGCTGGGTAAGGTCCTGCGCGAATTGCTGAATCGCTACCCAGGGCTTCATGTGGCCCTCAGCGTATCGCCGGTGCGCCACATACGCGAAGGTCTTCAGCAGAACCAACTATCCAAGGCTCATCTGCTGGTGGCGGCTCATGCACTCGCGGCTTCTCACGAGCGGATTACTTACTTCCCGGCATGGGAAATCATGATGGATGACCTCCGCGATTACCGGTTTTATGAGCGGGACATGGTGCACCCCAATGAGCTTGCCCGCGATTATATCTGGGAGCGGTTTTCGGCGTGGTGCATGGATCCACACACGCTGGCCCTGCTGGCTGAAGTGGAACAGCTCAGCCGCATTCTTCATCACCGCCCATCGGAGCAAGGAAGGGAAGCATATACCATCGCCGCGGGAGCTGCCGAAGAGCGGATTGCTGCACTGATCGCTTCGGCAACAAAAAAGCCCTGACGTGCAGGGCTTTTCCAGATATAGAAGGGATGATTCGTCAGTCCTCGCAAGTGCCTACGCAGGCGGCTGACCAACTGCCGGATGTTTTGGCCAGCCTGAAACTCGTCTTCACCGCTGGATTCTGGAGGTTATGTATCTCATGGCTTCCGAGAATCGTGCCGCTGGCCGCATCCACAAGCTGGTAACGAATGCCGAGGATGTTGCGGTTGTTGTCGAATTCGGGCTCGTAGAGGAATTTAATTCCCACCTGATCAAGACTGGCGCGGAGATCGGCAAGCTGCTGGCGGCTGGTGGTGCTGTTGATGGTAACTTGTGCCTGTTCAGCAGTGATGGTCTGCTGGGCGCACACTTCTGAGCCTGCGAACAGGATAACTGCGAAAAGAGCGATGTGAATCAGTTTCATGTTGGTTACTTTACGGATACAAGACTACAAAAAAACCGCCGGAGTTGTACGCCTTTCCTTCTTGCCTCGGTTTTGGGCTAATTTTGATCCGCCATGTCTGATTCATCACGCAAAAAAACCATCGATCAAATCCGCAGCGACTTTTTCAGCACGGATGAGCAGGTCGTCATCCATGCTCTTCAACGCTGCCGTGAGGAAGGTAACAGGAGCTTGCTCGAACCCCTGATTGCACTATACGCCCGGACCGACTCTCAGACGGTGCGGCAAGAGGCGGCGGATATGCTGAATTCAGTCAAGGTAGATCAGGCTGAAGAGGTCTTTATGGATGCCGCTCTCAATCCGGATTTATTGGGGGTGCGGAGGGATATTCTGTCGTTCATGTGGAATTCAGGCGTGCAGCCGGTTGGCTGGTTGACGGATCTGACGAACATTGCGCTGACGGGCACCCTCGAGGAAGTCATCGAGTGCATCACACTGGTGGAAAGCATGGATGATGAGTTTCCGGAAGAGCAGGTGATGGATAGCGCTCAGCAGGTGAGACTGTATCTGGCTCAGGCGCCGGCTGATGAGAAGTCAAAGCTCCTGGCTGCCTATCTCGGGGTGCTGGGGCAGCTCGGTCAGTTCTGAGTCTTCAACCACCGATCGAGCACGAGCAGGGAGAATGCGAGATGCGTGCGCGAGCTATCCTGACCTTCTACAGCGCGTATCATCTGCCTGTTTACCTCTTTCATCCGGATGAACCCGAGTGCAGCCAGGTGGGGTGATTGACCCAATGACCGGATCTCTTCCCGCAGTTGATGCCGGATCCAGCGGTCGAGTGGAATTTCGAATCCCTGCTTTTTTTTGTCGAGTGCGCGGGCCGGCAGCAGTTGCCCGAATGTTTGCCGCAGCACTGTTTTGCCCCGGCCATTTTGCACGAGGTTCTGATTATTCAGCCTGCGCGCAGCTTCCACCACCCTGTAGTCGAGAAATGGGGAGCGCAGCTCTATGCTGGCTGACATGCTCATCCTGTCGGCCTTCACCAGCATATCATTGGGGAGCACGAGGTTCTGATCTGCGCGCAGAATGGATTGAAGTTGTTCATCTGGTTCGCCGGCCGCATCGGCCATTCGCTGTGTTGCCGCCTCATACATGCCATGTTCGAGTATATCGCGCAGATGATTTTCATCGCAAAAGGATGACCAGTGGATATAGCGCTGCCGGGGATCGAGCCGGAGCCCCTGGGCATATCGGCGTACCTTACGCAATCCATCAGCTGGGGCTGAGGCTCTGGACGTGGGCGCCAGAGCAAGCGGAACCACCAGTGAGCGCATAAGCATGCGCTCCATTGCTCCCGCTGATGCTGCCCGTACCAGGGCAATGTGCTTTCGGTATCCGGCAAATAGCTCATCAGCTCCATCTCCAGTGAGAGCCACGCGTATATCGTGGCTCACTGCCGCGCACAGCGCTTGCAAGGCGAGGGAAGAGGCATCGGCAAAGGGCTCGTCAATGCTATAGATAAACCTGTCTAAGCTTCGCAGCAGCTCGGCTTCCGAAACCGGGATGGTGGTATGATGGCATCCCAGATGCTCTGCTACCTGGCGGGCATCGTCAGCTTCGTCGAGGTAAGGGGCATCGGGGAAGGATACACTGAAGGTGCGCAGGTGACCGGTATGGCGCATGATGAGCGCAGCGATGATGGAGGAGTCGAGTCCTCCGCTCAGGAAACAGCCGTGTCGCACTTCGGATGCGAGCCGGATGCGAACGGAGTCAGCGAGCAGGAGCTCGAGGGACTCGTCATCAGTGGCATCAGAGTCATGGTACCATCGGGATATGGCATGCGACCCTCCCCGACAGGTCAGTGCGTGCCCGGGCATGAGTTTGTGAAGGTTCTTCCATACCGTGTGGGGGGCTGGAATGTAGGAGCAGGTCAGGTAGGTGGCGATGGACGTTGTATCTAAATCCTCCGATGGAATGAGGGATCGCAGAGCTGCTGACCCGGATGCAAAGCACAGAATTCCTTCGCCGGAGGCATACCACAAGGGTTTTTCGCCGTATCGGTCACGAGCTATCAGCCAGGTATCTTCATGGCTATCGCAGAATCCTAAGGCAAAGAAGCCATTCAACCTGTGGAGTCCACCGATGCCGTGGATGATGAGCCAGTGCAGCAGCACTTCGGTATCGCTCCGGGTCTGGAAGGAAATGCCTTTGCCGCGCAGCTCGGTGCGAAGTTCCTGATAGTTGAAAATGGTGCCATTGAATACCAGGGTATAGCGACCGGTTGGATCATTCATGGGCTGGCCTGCAGCGGCGCTGAGGTCCATGATGGCAAGCCGGGTATGGCCCAGCACATGCGGACCGCAGTGAAGGATACGGCTATCATCCGGTCCGCGGTTGGCCATGCCCTGCAAGGCTCCCTGCATGCGACCTGCAGCATCCGGGGGCAGGGGCCTGCCGAGACTCACTATTCCGGCAATGCCGCACATCGGCCTTCAGGGTTCTTTGATGAAGATGTATCCACCCTTCACGGCTCCCCACTTCTGCTCTCCGGCATCATTCCATCCGCGGTCCCAGGATATCATGCGGTCGGGATACAGGGTGACTTCGCTGCTGGTCCATGTAGCTCCTGAGCGATCACTCGCGCAATTCCGCCCGACCGTCCCGCCTGCAAAAGAGCCATCGGACTGTGGACGGAGCAATACCTCGCATCCCTCCTTGATCAGCAGCGAGTCGGCTATTTGTTGGAAGAGCGGGTCATCACCCTTTTTTCCGGCGAAGCGTTTGACATCGGGCAGGAGATAGATCCAACTGGCGAAAAGCGTATCACTGAGTTGCTCCACATGATAGATGCGCTGCCGATAGGGTTCGGAGGGGCTTGTGGACATCGCCTGTTCTACATAGAGGAAGAAGCCCTTGCCCGATCTGCGGTTCAGAAACTCTACCGGCTCCATGCGGAGCACAATGTGGTAGTAGCTGGGATCATCGATGCTTTGCTGCTTGCTGGAGAAGGTTCCGCTCATGCAGGACCTGAGCTGTTCCATGCTCACAACAGCGCCGGAGGAGGAGGTGCGCACGGCCTTACAGCTGGCCATGAGGGCAGCGAGAAGCAAGAAGACAGAGAAGAAGCGGTTACCCGGAGCCATGGGCGCAAGGTAAAGATCATGCAGCTTATCTCGTCAGCATGATATTGCCGACCCTCTCGAAGGCATCACTGTTGAAACCCTTGATCTTTACCAGGTAGGTGTACACCCCATCCGGAACGAAGGTCTCGCCGCTGCCGTTGAAGTCGCCCATCCATACCCTGGCAGGATTGTCTGAGAAAAACACCTCTTCGCCCCAACGGTTGAAGATCCTCAGCTCAAATTCCAAGATGGACGATCCAACGATTTCAAATACGTCATTGATGCCGTCATTATTTGGGGTAAAGGAGTTCGGGATGTAGATCTGCGGAGGGGCTACAACGGTGAAGAATGCATTGTCCGTGCACCCGATTTCATTCACAACGGTATGCCATACGGTGTAGCTGCTCAGTCCATCGAAAAGATGAATAAAGGATTCATCAGTAGAAGTGGTTCCATCGCCCAGATCCCACATAAACATGCAGTCAGCGCATGCCGGAGAGGGCAATGCGGTGAACTGGTATTCGTTTTCGTTGAGGAGTGTTGCGGCAAATCCTGCTTCAAGCGGACGCACTTCTACAAATACCTCTTCATCGATGGTTTTGCCGCATTGGTCAGTGGCGATCACGGTGTACGTGCCGGAATTCACCATGTTGGGGAGGAACAATTCATTGCCCACGCTTCCGGTAGGTTCCCACAGGTAAGTGAAACCGCCTTCACCGCCGTCGGCCAGAGCCCATAGCTCAGCCACTCCGAACTGGCAAATACTCGTGTCTGCCGATGTTTCCAGGGTGAGCGGAATGTCCGGGATGAAAATGGTAACCACATCAGTGTCTTCTTGACCGCATGCGTCGGCGACCAGCACGGTCACGTCAATGGTTTCGAATGACTGGATGGTAAATGTCGGCGCCGTGCCTTCCACCTGTCCGAGTACAGTCCATTCGAATTGATTACCGCCGCTTCCGCCACTGACCGAAGCCGTAAGCTCTGTGTCGTCCAGACAAGAAGCGAAAATGTCATCGCCGAGTTCAACGAATATTTCAGGGTTTTCAATGGTCACTTGCACTGTATCTGTTGCCGAAGCTGAACACGCATCCGTGATTTCAACATTCACGGTAGTACTCACGGGAGAGTTGAAGTTGAGCGTGGCCTGGGTACCAAGAGTCGAGCCGCCGGAGGTCCACACATACTGGAAACCACCGCTTCCACCGCTGATGACCGGGGCAAAGTTGAAGTTGGTGGCACAGGTTCCGGTGACTGCATCCACCAGATCGATGATGATCGGAGGGCTGTCAATAGTGATGGGAATGGTCACCGTTTCGTTTTGTCCGCAGTTATCCGCCACGCTGAGCATGAGGGTGCCGGGTTGGCTCACCACATCGTCGAAGCTATTATCCCAGTCACTCCAGTCAGTGATTCCATTGAGTGTCCAGGTATAGAAGTAAGGCGCCTGACCGCCACTTACTGAGGCATTGACCACAAATACCTGGTTGCAGGGCGCTACAATTTCATCCGGCACATCAATGACCAGTGGAGGTACATTCAGACTCACATCAATGACATCAGTAGCGGTCAGTCCGCATGCATCGGTGAGCGACACGTTCACTTCACCCGGGCCATTCCATGAGCCGTACCATACCTGATTGAGGAATCCGAAGAGGTTGTTTCCGTTTTCGTCAGTCCAGGTGTATGTGTACGGCTGATTGCCTCCGCTGCCCGTGGCTGTGATCACCACTTGCTCGTTGCAATCGATGAGGATGCTTGAACCGTTATCAATAGAAACGGCGAGAGGGTCAAACACAAGGATTTCCACCAGAAACTGGGCATTATCACTTGGCATGCCACAGGTGTCGCTAACGGTCAGGAAGTAGCTGGTTTGCGAGGTGGGTGCTACCTCGATTTCCGGGGTGTCTTCCCCGGTGCTCCAGGTGTAGAAGAAGTTGCCATATCCGCCGGTGATATTGGGCACCAGCACAGTGGAGGCACCAAGGCAGATTTCCGTATCATAGCCCTGCACAACCAAGGGGTCCGGTTCATCATCGATCCAGAACTGAAAGTTGGAAACCAGTCCGGAGCCGTTGCATGCTGCCAGGTTGAGAATGTCCATATTCACGAGTTCCTGTCCTTCGGTAAGCCCGTCTTCGAATGCGTCCAGTTCAAACGTTACGGATGATATGCCTACAGGGAAGATGATGGTATCGGGCAGGTTGTTGTAGTCGGATCCCATGGTGGCATTACCACCCCAGGTGACTATCACCATATCTTCTACATCGAGACTGGATACCGCAGCGCGGGTGAAGGTGATGGTAGCCTCGCCACAGTCTTCATACAGGATGTTTACATCCGAAGGTCCTACATTGATGGAGAGGTCCACATCCACTACGGAGTTGGATGCAAAAGAGCCTTCTTCGAGTACCACGATGGACTCCAGGGATGTGTCGTTTCCATCCGCAATGGCCAGCTTGATGTGGTAGGTGAGTCCGCACTGCACGAGATACATGGCTTCCAGCACCACCGTGTAGCCGTTGATGGAGATGTTGGTGTTGGTCGGATTGTCAATGTAGTAATCGGAGTTCAGCACGTTGTTCACTGAACTGATGGTAATGGGCAGGGGCGGGTTGGTATTGGGTAATTGGGCGATGTTAACTGCACCCCCTGGAAAGGCAGCCGGTGAATCATATGGTCCGGTAATGCCAGGTCCGCTGAGGAGGAACGCGAAGATGTCGTTGTAACCCGTATTTACCCAGGTCAGGTATTCATCCGATCCGAAGATGTAGTTGAATCGCAGGGTATCGCCAGTCGGGATAAAGTCGAATTCCAGAATGCTGAGATCGTTCACGGTTCCCACGCTGAAATTCTGACCTATGAGCGGAGGAACGGAATTGGCAATAGAGAGCAGATCGGGATCCCCGCTGACCGTACAATTGCCGTCCCAGATGCCCAGAAAGGGGCTGGGAACTTCTACGTTACGCACGTGATCTGTGCTCAGGATCACGCCTCCGTCAATACCGAGATTGACGCTGGCACCTCCCTGCAGATAACCGATCTGGTTGAGGCATCCTGTGAAAGAGATGTTGGTCGCCTGAATTCCGCTTCCGAGCAGGACATCCTGAACGTAGGCCTCGATGGCCAGGGAGTCCACCACGATCTGGGAACGTGAAGGAAACGCGAAAAGCAGGATCAAGGAAGATAGCAGGCAGAGTCGACGGATCATGGACGTAATAGGGTTCTATTCTCAAGACCACGAAGGTAATAGCGCAGTTGCATGAGATGGATGAAAGTTTTTCCGGGCTCGGCCTACCTTTGAAGCATGCCATCCGTCACTGCATTACCGGTGCGACCTGATCCCCGCGATTTGCTGGGTTGGGCTATGCTGGATCATTTCACAAGTGGCCGGGATATGCCCGTCAGGGTGTGGATCAATGGCCGGCGGGACGAGGACATGATGCCCTCGGTTTTTCTGAGGAATTACAGCCGCATGAGGTCCTGGGAGCGGCAAGCTCTGGCTCTTGCTCGGGGCAGTGTGCTGGATATCGGCGCAGGCGGTGGTTGTCACAGTTTGTTGCTCCAGAAAAGAGGGCTGGATGTGCTGGCCCTGGAGCGCTCACCTCTTGCTTGTCAGGTCATGCGTGATCGTGGCATAGCACGCGTGGAGCAGGGCGATATCTTCGATCTGAAAGGCATTTCATTTGACACCCTGCTCATGCTGATGAATGGGCTGGGCATGGCTGGCAACGAGAAGGACACCCTGCGGCTGTTTCGTACACTTCGGAGATTGCTGGCCCGGGGAGGACAGATTCTCGGGGATTCAACAGATATCCTTTACGCCCGCATGGATGCCCAAGGTGCATTTCCCGGGACGGACGGCTATTACGGCGAGGTTGAATTCAGGCTGGAATATCGCGGACATCGGAGTGAACCATTCCGATGGCTCTATCTGGATCCTGCTCTGCTGGCCGAACTTTCGGATAAAGCCGGTTTGCAGTGCGAGATTCTGACGCGAAGTCCGGGGGCCCACTACCTGGCACGTCTTACCGCATGATCAGCGCAGGTCGCGCAAATCATCCATCAGGCGCTTGCGGGCGTGGAAAATTCTGCTTTTTACAGTTCCCATAGGAATTCCCATAGTCTGGGCAATTTCATCGTAGTGGAAACCGTCCAGAAACAACTGGAAGGGGGTGCGGAACTCATAGGTGAGTGTGGCAATAGCCCGGTTGATGTCTTTTTCGTTCAAGCGGGTGCTTACCAGATCCTCTGATACTTTGCCGTAGTTCAGGAAGTACTGGTTGGTGGTCTGGTCGGTGATGGTATTGCGAAGCTTCTTACGCTTGTAGTTGTTGATGAAAATGTTCCGCATAATGGTAAAGAGCCACCCCTTGAAGTTGGTTCCTTCCTGGAAGTGATCCTTGTACCGCAAGGCCTTCACCATGGTATCCTGGAGCAGATCCTCGGCATCTTCCACATTGCGTGTGAAGTTGTAAGCAAAACCTTTCAGGTACTTCGCGTTGCTGGTCAGCAAATTGTTGAATTCCAGAGTGCTCATGGTTGTTGCGGGTTTTTTGTTTAATAATACAGGCCAAAGATTAAACAAGTTTCCGTTCGCGCAACTATTTTGTTGAATAATTTTGTTAAAAGGCTAAACAAAAAATGGAGCTCACGAGCTCCATTTTGGATAAAACGCTATTTTATAAGAGGTTATATCAGTGGGATCATTTCTTCCACA
Source organism: Flavobacteriales bacterium (assembly GCA_947456965.1). Lineage (GTDB taxonomy): Bacteria > Bacteroidota > Bacteroidia > Flavobacteriales_D > Sanyastnellaceae > CANGTU01. The sequence continues at coordinate 272 of CANGTU010000015.1, read as the reverse complement.
CCGGCATACAGGGTGATCACGGATGGGTCAGGTGACTTAACCCCGGCCAGGTTGTTTCCGGTCAGATGAAAATGGCACTCGGTGCTTTCAAACCTCTGAATGATCTTCTTGAGGTAGTCAGGAAGGAGCACTGGTGAAGGATTGGTCGTGAATATGGACACAAAATCTACTTCTCCCAGGCGCTGATAGACCTGCGTCAGATCATCGAGCGGCACGGACTGGCCAAGGAAGATGCTCCTCCGGCCTTTTTGCCGCATGATATAGTGAAGCAT
>CANGTU010000014.1 GCA_947456965.1 Flavobacteriales bacterium | reverse complement strand
GTGAAGCTGTTTGTGCTGTAAGACTCCTCAATGTTAGTCTGGCGGTTGAGGGTGAACAGCACTTCACCACCCACGTAAGGAGACAGACGGTCTGTTCCTGCGAAGTGCTTTTCATAACCGGGGCGCAGAGATACGCTGAAGGTCCTGTCGGTGTTCACGAGTTCAGGAGCATCGGGATCTCCACCCACAGTGCCCGGCTGTGCAGCAATTTCCCTGTCAGTAGTACCGCCGAGGAACAGGCCAATGCGGATCGCGCTGGTCTCGCTGTTGAATATCCTCATGCGGATACCGGCAATGCTCACGGAGGTGTCACCGAGGGGAGCAAATTGAACTTCAAGGTTCTTTTCACCTCCGGTCTGCTTCTGGGCATAAGTGCCCGTGGCAGCCACAAGAATCAAAGCGAAAAACAAAAGTGCTTTTTTCATAAAGTTGAGTTTTTGGGTTTTAGTAACTACAAGAATGCGAATAAAAACGACAGGCCGAATGTAGGTGATTCCCTTGTTTTTAACACAAACCTTGTTGATTCAGGACAATGACCGGAGGTGATTTATGTCATTCCACGGTGACGCTCTTGGCCAGATTGCGCGGCTGGTCTACGTTACATCCGCGCATTACCGCCACGTGATAGGCCAGAAGCTGCAATGGAATAACGGACAGGATGGGCACGAGACTATCATCAGTCTTTGGAATTTCAATGAGGTGATCTGCCAGTTCCTTCACTACCTTATCTCCTGAGTTCACGATGGCTATGATTTTACCCTTTCGGGCCTTGACCTCCTGGATATTGCTTACCACCTTCTCATAGGAGTGACCCTGCGTGGCGATGACAAATACAGGCATCTCCTCATCAATCAGGGCAATGGGACCGTGCTTCATTTCCGCGGCCGGATAGCCCTCAGCGTGGATGTAAGAAATCTCCTTGAGCTTGAGAGCTCCCTCGAGCGCCACGGGAAAACTATAGCCTCGGCCCAGATACAAGGCATTGCGATGGTCTTTGTGAATCTCAGCAATGGTTTCCACGATCGCATTAGTGAGCAAGACCTCCTCCACCTTGTCGGGAATAGAATTAAGCTCTGCCATCAGGCGGTGGATGCGCTCATGGCTCATGGTGCCTTTCTTTTGCGCAACGCTCAGGGCGATCAGGAAGAGTACGGTTACCTGAGCAGTAAAAGCCTTAGTGGAAGCTACTCCGATCTCCGGACCGGCGTGCGTATAGGCGCCGCTGTGTGTAGCCCTGGAAATGGTGGACCCCACCACATTGCATACACCAAAGATGTGTGCACCGTGTGATTTAGCCAGTTCGATGGCAGCAAGCGTATCAGCGGTTTCGCCGCTTTGGGAAATGGCTATGACGATATCTCCGGGAAGAATAACAGGATTGCGGTATCTGAACTCCGAGGCATACTCTACTTCCACCGGGATTCGGCAAAATTCCTCAAAGAGATATTCGGCGACAAGTCCGGCATGCCAGGACGTACCACAGGCCACTATGATGATGCGGCTCGCGTTCATCCATTTATCCGCATGCTGATCCACTCCGCTCATCTTCACCATGCCCAGATTCAGGTTGAGGCGCCCGCGGATAGAGTCGCGGATGGACCTCGGCTGTTCGTGGATTTCCTTGAGCATGAAGCTGTCGTATCCTCCCTTCTCAATGGCCTCCAGTTTCATCTCGAGTGCCTGGATATAGGGCGTCTTTTGCTTGTTCTGGATAGTCACAATCTTCAGCCCATCTTCCCTATCGATACGGGCTACTTCCTCATCCTCCATGTACACTACATTCTTCGTGTATTCGATGATGGGCGTAGCATCAGAGGCTATGTAGAAATCACCATCAGAGCCAATACCGATCACCATGGGGCTGGACTTCTTGGCTGCGATCAACTGGTTGGGATTTTCTCGATCAATCACGACAATCGCGTAAGCTCCCACGACCTCGGACAGCGCGATGCGGGTGGCCTCGAACAAATCAACGCCCGTGGTATTGCGAACATCCTCGATGAAGTGGATGAGCACTTCAGTATCAGTTTCACTCTTGAATACATGTCCGCGATTGATGAGCTCAGCCTTGAGTGTGGCGTAGTTCTCAATGATCCCGTTGTGGATGAGCGCGAGTTTGCCATCGCCGCTCGTGTGCGGATGAGCATTGACATCATTAGGGGCACCGTGTGTAGCCCAGCGCGTATGCCCGATACCGATACTTCCGGGCGATGGATTACTGGCCACGAGAGACTCGAGGTCAGCAACTTTTCCCTTGCACTTGTGCAGATGGAAGCCGCTGTTGCCGATAATTGCCACTCCGGCACTGTCATAGCCCCGGTATTCGAGCCTGCGAAGTCCTTTGATCAGGATGGGATATGCTTCGTCATTTCCGAGGTAGCCAACTATTCCACACATGGTTTTGTCAAGGTTCTATGGTAGGGTGAAGGTAAGTGCAATTGACCATTTGCCCGCAGTCCTCAGTCGGAGGTAAACGTCACAAGCAGGCGCATGTTTCGTGTCGGATCCTCTGTACTGAACTCAGGTCCGTTGCATATCACGCGGTTTACTGTAATTCCGCCTCTCGTGCTGTACAGGTAGAGCCCATCCGGTTGAATGTTCCCGTTCAGCACCTGCTGGATATACCGGTCAATCCGAAAGCGGTATTCATTTTTAGCAAAGTCACCCAGTCCGCCAATCGTCTGCGAAAGCTGGTCGGGCAGCACGCGCATCTCACCTTCCTGATCGCGGTAGAGCAGCACAAGTTGCTGCTGAGGTAACAGTCTGGAGTCGGTTTCAAACGGCACGATCAGTTCGGCTGCATTGATCGTGCGCCCTTCGAAGCTGTTCAGGTTCTGGATGTAGGGCATATCCAGTCTCACCTTCAGGCCTGAACCCGCCTGCACAAAGCATTGCTCCTGACCGGGTACGGGAAATGATTCTACTCCCTGCAGAGGAGTACCGAGGTAGTTGTGTTCGAAGCGAGTAAACCGCGCACAATCGGAAGTGATATTGAATGCGTAGCTGGTTGTGTCCGGCTCTGGACCGTCGAGGTCCCGGTAATAGATCGTGAGCTTACTCGCGGGATCCACAAGGTCGGCGTTGAATACTCCTGAGCCAGGCTCTGCCATTGTGCTGACCGCAAGTCCCTTGAAAAAAGCTCTGAATGATTCGTCAGAGTTCAGTACCGATGGATCGGCAGGGCTCATGAGCCGTTGTGCCAAACTGATATCGAGGGGGAGTCGCAAAGCTGGAAAAAGCGGTGAATTGGTAGCATTGGGGGGCACGGACAGGTGCTGTCGCTCTGAGCCGTCCAGCATCAAATTATCGGGATAGACATTCAGGTTCTTGTTGCTGTAGTAGGTTTCATCCAGCGCCAATTCGTCCAGGATCTCATGCACCAGAAAATAGGGTTTTCCCTGTCGCCCGTATAGATAGCCCTCGAGTTGCACGGTCAGCACCACGCTGTCCACCTCATAGGAATTCGGGAAATCAACGGAGCTGGTTGACAAGCGGAGCTGTGAAACGGCCCAGGCGCGTGACATCCCGAACACCGGATCAAGGTAGGCGCCCAGGAGAGAAACACTGAGTTCATCCGTGCGAAGAGAGTCTTCTGTTTCAGACTGGACCAGTAACGTCAGCGTATCCGTTCGCCAGGCAAAAAGCTGATCATTCTCCGGAATGAGGCCTGTCCCTCCGGTCGGGTCGGGCTTCTCACAGGAAACGAAGAGCAGCAGAGCCAGGGCCAACAAAAAACTGCCGGCGAACGAGTATCCCCGGTCATCCGGGACCAAGGCGGGTAGATTATCCAACGAGCTCAGACTTGCCGGCATGCACGGCATCAAAGAATTCATCTACTGCCGAAAGGTAGTCGCCCTCTTCTTGTTGGTGAAGAACGGGAACATCAAGTCCAGACGCATATTGGATCAGCTCACTATCCACCCCTTGGTGACCCACGATCACACCGTCGGCAAAGCGCATACCCGCCTTCATGAGGTTGCTGTGCGTAGGATTGGATAACTCGTTGATATCAGACGCTTCGAAGCTATCAAAAGCTACTTTCTTCTGCATCTTCTTGTCCAGCGTACCCTTGAAGGTGTCGTCGTACAGCGACATCACCACCTTACTGTCAGCGAAGTGCGGGTCGCGGCTGTAGAGTTTCTTAACATAAAGCGGGAGAAGAGATGTAAACCAGCCGTGGCAATGGATGATGTCGGGGGCCCATCCCAGCTTTTTCACCGTTTCGAGCACACCTTTCGCGAAGAAGATCATGCGCATATCATTATCGGGGAAAAGCTGGCCCTTATCATCTTCCATGAAGGCCTTTCGGTGGAAGAACTCCTCATTATCAATAAAGTACACCTGAAGGCGGATCTGCGGTATACTTGCAACCTTGATGATCAGCGGGTGGTCAGAATCATCGACTATAAGGTTCATACCGGACAACCGGATTACCTCGTGCAACTGGTGGCGACGCTCATTGATCTTGCCATAACGTGGCATGAAGATGCGCGTTTCCTTTCCTTTTTCGTGTACTGCCTGAGGAATCTCGCGGGCGCTCTGGGCTATCAAACTTTCCGGAGAGAAGGGGAGTATTTCCTGGCTGACGAAAAGAACCTTGGTTTTGCTCATAGAAAAATTGCTTTCGCCAATTTAGATACGCAAAGATAGATAAAAAACTTCCTTGATTCATGCAAACCCGTAGCTTTGACGGCCTTTCTGCGCCGTTAGCACACGATTCAAATGGTTGTCACTGAACACATTGAAGACCTCAGGGAAGCCCTTGCTGCAGTGCGGGCCTCCGGGCGCACCATTGGATTTGTGCCCACTATGGGCGCGCTCCACGAAGGTCACGCGTCACTTCTTTCGCTGGCCGAGGGCCGCGGCGATGCCATCGTCGCCTCAGTCTTTGTGAATCCGACCCAGTTCAACCAGGCCAGCGATCTGGACCAGTACCCGCGCACGCCGGGACATGACCTCAATCTGCTGAAGCAGCGCGGATGTTCTATTGCCTTTATCCCGGAAGCATCGGCCATCTATCCAGATGGCTTAATGCGAGTTCACCGAAACTATGGACTAGCCTCTGCCGTGTTGGAGGCGAGACATCGTCCGGGTCATTTCGATGGTGTGCTCACTGTTGTGCACCGGCTGTTTGATCTGGTCAGGCCTGACAGGGCGTATTTTGGTGAAAAGGACTTCCAGCAGCTCGCCCTCGTGCGGCGAATGGTGCGCGAAGAGAACCTCGGAATTGAAATCATCTCGGGCCCCACGATCAGGGAGCAGGACGGACTGGCCATGAGTTCACGCAATGTCCGGCTTAGTGCTTCGGGAAGGTCCGCAGCCGCTCACATTCCACGTATCCTCTTCGCCATGCGAAACCGTCAGGGGGAGTTTGATCCTCCGGGACTGGAGCAGTGGGGGCGCGGTGAATTTCACGTTGCCCCGGGAATCGAGTTGCAGTATCTGGAAATCATCGATCCAGAAACATTTGCTCCGGTGGCAGACTGGGCAGACAGTGCCGACCCCGTTTTGGTATGCGCTGCCCTGGTGGATGGCGTCCGTCTCATTGATAACCTGCGCCTTTGCGCTCCTCAATAAGCGCAGGCTGGCTCAGGTATCCAGCAACTTGAAGCCCCGGCCGTGCACATTGATGATCTCGACTGATGGATCCTTGCGCAAGTGCTTCCGCAGTTTTGCGATATACACGTCCATACTGCGACCATTGAAGTAATTGTCATCGCCCCAAATGGCCTTCAGGGCCATGGATCTTTCCATCACACCATTCTTATTCTTGCACAACAGGTAAAGGAGTTCGTTCTCCTTCGTCGTGAGCTTGGCTTCCTCATCATCGAGCAGGAGTTTCTGCTTGTTATAGTCAAAGCTGTACTTCCCGATTCGGAACTCCTGCGCCTCTCCTGGATCAACGGGCAACACGGCTGTGCGGCGAAGGATGGCATTCATCCGCACAAGTAATTCCTCCATGCTGAACGGCTTGGTGAGATAGTCATCACCACCTGCATCAAAGCCCTCGAGGGTATCCTCCTTCATGCTTCGGGCGGTTAGGAACAGGATGGGCGTGTGCTTGTCTTCCTGGCGAATCTCGCGGGCAAGGGTAAATCCGTCCTTGACCGGCATCATCACGTCGAGGACGAGAAAGTCGTACGTGTTGCGGCGGAACATCTTGAGTCCTTCGGCCCCGTCAGTGGCCAGATCGGTCTCAAATCCCTTGGCATTGAGGTATTCACTCAGGAGAGTGCCCAAATTGGGGTCATCCTCACAAAGCAGGACCCTAGTGTTCTTTTTCATGGTTGCGGGGTATATGGATAGTGAACGTACTTCCTTTCTTCAATTCGCTGATGACCTCAACATGTCCGCCGTGTTTTTCCACTACGCCTTTGACGTAGCTAAGCCCCAGTCCGAAGCCTTTGACATTATGCACATTGCCGGTAGGCACGCGGAATAGTTTTTCAAAAACGCGCTTCTGGTTCTCCCGGGAAATACCGATGCCATTATCGCGAAAGGCAATGACCAGTTCGGAAAGCCCATCGCGGGTAAAGATTTCCACTTTCGGGTTGTCACCACCGTACTTGATGGCATTGTCTATCAGGTTGTATACCACATTGGTGAGGTGCAAGCTATCCCCTTCCACAAGCGGGTCAGACGCATCCAGGTGAGTTATGATCCCACCTTTCTTCTTGCGCACCTGAATATCGATGTTCCGGATTACCTGCAGAATGATGTCGTGCATATTCATCTTCTCTCGACGCAACTGCATTTCACCCTGCTCAAAAATGGCAGTGCGAAGAACATTTTCCACCAGAACGCCGAGTCGCTTATTTTCCTCGCTGATCATACCCACGTAGGTATTGAGTGCCCGCTCACTGCCCTGCATATCTTTATCATTCAGGGCTTCACATGCCAATGAAATCGTAGCGATGGGTGTTTTGAGCTCGTGCGTCATATTATTGATAAAGTCATTCTTCACCTCGCTGAGCTTCTTTTGCCGATAGATTGTTCTGATGGAATAGGAGAACAGCAGCATAATAACGACGAGCAATCCGGCGGACGTGGCGAGCATGGCCCACATCGTTCCGAGCAGATAGCGGCGTTGGTCGGGGAACCATATCCTCAGGAAATTAGGGTCGGATATGTGGTCGCTTGGGAAAAGCTGTGTTTTGTAGCCCTCATTGTAGAATGTTGCCACATCCGCCGTTGCCCCTTCCTGCATGATTTCGGCCTGGTGTATTTTATTGAAGACTGCGTATTCATATGTGGCCCTGATACCATATCCCTCCAGGGCTGAGCAAATCAGGGAATCGAGTACACACACATCAATCCGATCCTGAATCGTAGTGTAAATATCCAGCTCTACCAAACCACCCAGGATATCATCCAGAATGCCCGCTTGCTCCAGAATTCGCGCCTGTTCCGGGCCTTCCTTACCAATGCGGCTATAAAATACCGAGTCGCGGCTCACTTCCAGTTCATGACCGTGAACCACGGCCACATCCCGTTGACCATACTTGAATACCAGTTCTCTTTCCGGGCCCGAGGCAATGCTTACGGCCGGAGGTTCCGCCTCGTCTGCAGCGAGGCGGCTGGCTTCCATCAGCTCCAGGCGCTCTGCCACTTCGGCCAGCGCTTTGCTCACATTGCTCGCAAAATCCTGCTCACGAAGGATGAACGTGTTATTCACCCAATAGACCTGAATAGCAATGAGGCCAGTCATGGCCACGGTGGACAATGCAATCAGTATCTGGAGGTATCGCTCTTTCATGTGCCCGGATGCGCTGCAAAGAACGGATTTAACATTTCCCCATCGTGGCTACCTTAACGACTTTTGGCAGTAATCCTTACCCGGGCTATTGAATTGTTGTGCTGTGGGCCTTCCGCTGAACGGACATTTTCTTCCATTCACCCCCCGAACGCTGGCCGTTCACCTCCAAACACCTGCATGAACTGGTTCAAGCTGCGGTGATTTGCCCAAAAAACCACGGAGTCCATGAAAACACTTCTCTCTCTTTCCTTCTTGCTGATAGCTGCCTTCGCCGGTGCTCAGCAAACGGTCTCTGCGATCCGCGGTACCATTACCGATAAGCAGAGCCAGTATCCCATCATCGGGGCCACCATCATCGTATCCGATCTGCAGCCCGTACTCGGAGCAACGACTGACATAGACGGGCGCTTTCGTATCGATGCTGTTCCGGTAGGCAGACACACCGTGACTATTCAATACACGGGCTATGAACCACAGACCCTTTCTCAACTCCTCGTGGTATCCGGCAAGGACCTCGAGCTAAATATTCAGCTTGAGGAAAGTGTGACCCAGCTGAACGCTGTTGAGATTGTGGCCGAGGATGACAAGACAGAATCCCTCAACAAGATGAGCAGCGTTTCTACGCGATCCTTCAGCCTGGAAGAAGCCCGCCGCTACAGTGGATCGCTGCAGGACCCTGCGCGAATGGTACAGAACTACGCCGGGGTATCCAACGCCAGCGATGACCGCAATGATATCATCATCAGGGGTAATTCGCCTACGGGTGTGCTTTGGCGTCTCGAGGGAATCGACATTCCCAATCCGTCCCACTTCTCTACCCTGGGAACAACCGGCGGGCCGGTTTCTATCCTCAATGCCAATAACCTCGCGAACTCCGATTTCTCTACCAGCGCATTTGCCGCTGAATATGGAAATGCTCTTGGAGGGGTGTTTGATCTGAGACTGCGCAACGGTAACAAGGACCGGCGTGAGCTCATGGCCCAGATCGGGTTCAACGGCGTGGAACTAGGTGCTGAAGGGCCCTTCCGCAAGGGAAAGAACGCCAGCTACGTCCTGAACTACCGGTATTCTGTGCTGGGGCTCGTGCAGGCGCTGGGAGTCGACTTTGGAACGGGAGCTGCAGTTCCCGAATACCAGGACCTGACCTTCAAAGCTGACCTCCCCACGCGCAACATGGGCCGGTTCACTGTGTTCGGCATTGGCGGTACCGCGCGTATCAACTTCGAAGCCGCTGAGAGCGGTGATAACAACCTGTATGCGGATGCCTTCCAGAACTCCAGGTTCACGAGTCTGACCGGAGTGGCTGGTATTTCACATACCTACTTCTTTTCAGAAAAGGCCTACGGAAAACTCACCATTGCTGCCTCGCGCTCACAGAATGGCGGATACATTGACAGCCTCAACGTGGACCGCCGTCCTACCCTTGTGTTTGGTAACGACCACACACAAGACAAGCTCACAGCGCACTATGTCTTCAATAAGAAAATCAATGCCCGCTCTACCCTGCGACTCGGTGTTATGGCGGATCGCTTCATCTTTGATGTAAAAGACAGCGTGCTGGTGAATTCATCCTACTACTGGATGGAATCCAACTTCCAGGGTGACGCCGACCTCGGTCAGGCCTATGCACAATGGAACTACCGGGCTACCGACCGGTGGACCTTGAATACCGGAGTGCATGCCCAGCATTTCTTCTTCAACAACTCTTCAGCGATCGAGCCACGCCTTGGAGCCCGCTATCAGGTGAACGAGCGAGGTGCCCTCAGTTTTGGTGCAGGCCTGCATAGCCAGCTTCAGCCCATCACCTTGTACTTCAATCGCCAGGAATCCTCAACCGGGGAGGCCATTGCCAATAACCGCAACCTCGGATTCAACCAGGCGGCTCACCTCGTGGCAGGATATGATCTCCGGCTCAACGGACACACCCGCATCCGCTCTGAGGTCTACTACCAGCAACTTTATAACATTGCCGTGGACCGCGCATCCAGCTCGTTCTCTATCCTCAATGCGGGTGCGGATTTCGGATTGCCGGATAATGCTGATCTCGTCAACGAAGGTACCGGAACCAACTACGGTCTTGAACTCACCCTTGAGCGCTTCCTCCACAAAGGATTCTACTACCTGGTAACGGCCTCCCTCTTCAACAGCCGCTACAGTGGTAGTGATGGTGTGGAAAGAAACACCGCATTCAACGGCAATTACGTGTTCAATGCTCTCGCAGGCAAGGAATGGAAAGTGGGCGAGGACAACGCCTTCACCGCTGACCTTCGCGTGTCCTATGCCGGCGGACGCTGGTACTCGCCCGTTAATCTTGATGCCTCACGCATAGCGGGATCTGAAGTGCGTGATGAGTCCGCTGCTTTCTCATCCCAGCTCACGCCCTACTTCCGGGTTGATGCAAAAGTGGGATATCGCATGAATGGCGAGAAAATCTCACAGTCCATCTCGCTCGATATCCGCAACATCACCAACAACCAGAATGTATTTCAGCGCGGATACGACGCATTCAGCAGAAACGTAGAAACGACCTATCAGACCGGTTTCTTCCCGATGTTGTTCTACACCATCTATTTTTGATCCCTCCTCTTAAGCCCAGATTATGCAGTCGGTTTCATGCACGAAATTCCAAATGCCGAAAAGACGATCTCTCCCGCAAGGTTCAGCTACCGCTGCGTGATCACCCTCACGATGAGCAATACCCGCGGAAAAGCCAGAATCATCACAGGTACTTTGAATCGGATACGAAATCACACTGCATAATCTGGGATAAAGAATAACCACCCCTACCTCATTCCGTGAACCGCATAACACTCATACGACCCTTTGGTGTCAGCGATTTCTGGCTGCTGGTTATCGGAATTCCCCTGCTCGCTCTGACCATCTCAAGCATCTTCTTTGCGGGTAGTCTTGGAGAGGGATGGTTATGCTACAAGCAAAACTTTCTGCCCGCTACTATATCCACCTCGGTGTTCTGGTTTGGAAACCGCCAGATCGTGTTCATACTGAGGCGCCGTTATCAGGATCCGAGTGAGAATGCAGTGCGGCTGGTGCTGACCGTTCTTTTGGTACTGCTGTTCACGGTGGGCACCGCTCACATCATGAACCTGATGGATGCAGGCGCTGAACGCACTGAGCCCAATCCATTCCTGGATAGCTCTCCCGGAAAGAAGGTAGGTGCTACGGTCTTTGCCACCTTGACCGTGCTGGCCATTTACGAGGCCCTCTTCTATTTCAGGCAGTGGAAGGACAGTCTGCAGGCCGCCGAAAGGTTGCAGAAGGAACATACCATCTCACAGCTGGAGGCCTTGCGCAGCCAGGTCAATCCGCACTTTCTGTTCAACAGCCTGAATACCCTGGCTTCTCTGATTCCGGATGATCCTTCACGCGCGGTGATCTTTGTCCATGAACTCAGCAAAGTTTACCGAAACATTCTGGATCTGAAGGAACGAGAAGCAGTAACTCTGGCTGAAGAGCTTGAATGTCTGCACAGCTACCTCTATCTTGTGGGAGAGCGATTCGGTGAATCCCTTCACGTGGACGTGCGGGTGGATCAAGCGGCCCAGCGCAACTATATCGTTCCCCTATCCCTGCAGATCCTGGCCGAAAATGCCATTAAGCATAACATTGTGAGTCGCAAGAAACCCCTTCGGCTGGAGGTCCTCTCTGAGGATGGCTTTCTGGTAGTGCGCAACAACCTGCAACTCAAAGCCGGAAAACAGGAGGGCACAGGAACCGGGTTGCGAAATATCAAGGAACGCTTCCGGCTGACCTTCGGGAAGGATGTCCGGGTAGAAGAAACGGCAACCCACTTTTCCGTTTACCTCCCCCTTATTTCCATCGAGTCATGATCCGATATCTTGTAGTGGAAGATGAGCAGCCGGCTGCTCGCCGGCTGATACGCATGATAGGCGAAATGCGCCCGGATTGGACACTCGTTGCACAGGTCGACAGCATCGAAGACGCCACGGCCGTGCTGACGCAACAACCGGCACCCGATCTGGCCTTTCTGGATGTACAACTGGCCGATGGCTTGAGCTTCGATATCTTTCAGCGGATAGAAGTTCCTTGTCCGGTGGTATTTACCACTGCCTATGATCACTATGCCATCAAAGCCTTCCGCGTCAACGGGCTCGACTATCTGCTAAAGCCTGTAGAGCCTGAAGGCTTGCAGCAGTCCATCGAACGGTTTGAAGAAAGCCGAAAAAAGCCGGTGCAGTCGGAAGATCTGCGGGAGCTGATCGCATCCATTTCACGCGAGCGCCGCGACTACCGCAGGAGATTTTTGGTCAAGACCGCGGGGCGGTTGGCATTTGTTCAGGTGGAAGACATGGCCTATTGCTTTTCAGAGGAAGGAAGCACCTTCATCACCACGCGGAAGAATGATCGCTACCTGATAGAATCCACGATTGAGGAAATCGAACAGGAATTATCACCCGAAAAATTCTTCCGGATCAACCGGGCCATGATCATTTCCATGGATGCAATCCACCGGATTGAACCTCACTTCAGCAGCCGCCTTCAACTCATGGTGCAGCCCACATTTGATGAAGAAGTATTTGTGAGCAGACAACGTGCAGCGGCATTCAAGGCCTGGCTTGACCGCTGAAAGACTAGTCGAAAGACAGATTGTACTTCCGGCCGAATTCAGATTGTTGCAGGATGAACTTCTTCTGAGCGGCTTGAGATACTGACTGGAGGCGCCGAATAATGGCATTATTCGTATCCACCACATCTGAGGTAATGGCACTGTCAGGCAGCTTTCGGATTGCTACCAGCCGCGCATAATCTCCGTCGGTCATGGCCTCATAAGACCTGAATAACTGGCGTGCCGCAGCCTGGAGTGACGGATCCTGCTTGAAAGGCCCGATACTGTCCACCGCCATGACTGCTGACTTCACTTTCGCCTGCAAGTTGGCAAAGGCATAGTCGAGCCTGTCTTCAGTGATGGTACTGTCACGAAGTGTGCTGTCCATCATATCCAAAGCTTCCACCACATGCATCTGACGATCGATGAGGGCATTGTTATAATCCGCTGCCTGCTCCGACTTACGCCCGCATGAACCCAGTATGATGGGCAGGGATACGAAAAGCAGTGAACGTACAAGAATATTCATGAGGCGAAGTTAATCCGATGTGCCCAGTACCCGTCATGTCCGCTCGGGACGTCGTATAGTGCGCAGCAGTTCCTCATAGTAGGGCGTTCCATTGATCCGCGACTTGATCCAGCAGAAGAAAGTGATGGCCTGAATATCTTCCCGATCACCCGGCAATCCGAGATCGGCCTCCTCAATTTCTCTGGCGAATGATCCTCCGCGCACGATATCCGGATCCTGAACCACCCTGCGGATCAGTCCGACGAAAGCACCTGCGCGACGATATAACGGTGCCGAAAAAAAGGTGCGGTAGTGACTCTCTATGTAACGGAGCCTTGTTAAAGCCCGTTCATCCTCACCCAGCTCCACCAGAATGATCGCTTCGATCAGGTTCTTCTTGAACCCCCATTCCATGCCCAGTTGCCGTTCCATCCAGCTTTCCTTGTGGTTCATCCGAAGCAGTGCAGCATGCGCCTCCTTGAATTTCGATGACTGAAAATAGTATACCGATAAGTTGAGCAGAAGATTGAGGCGGTCACGGGGTTGCAGGTGGAGGGCCTCATCGGTGATGGCCTGCTCGAGGTCGGCTGCGGCCTGTTCGTTGAATCCGCTGTAGCTCTTCACAGCAGCACGCAGCAGCAAGTACTTGGGACGAAGGTGGCGGAGTGCCGCTCCTCCCGGAGCAATCACCCTGCGCAGGTGGTCGAGCTGCTCGGCTGCCTCATCAAACTTGCGGTTGCGGTAGAGCACGTGCGCGTACATGTAGAGAAGTCCCGCGTATTCATCCGGGTGGCGGGTGAGCGCACCCGCGCGCATGAACCCTCGAAAAATCCTGCCTACGAAAGGCTCCAGCCGGTGGTAGTCTTTTGTACGGATAACAGCATCGCGCACCATCTGGCACAAGAGGAACATAAACGATACGTCATTTGCCGCATCTTTATCTATCCGCACGGCGGACAAAATGGAACGAGAAATATCGTCAAGATCCGGCACCAGGCCATGCTTACTCAACTCATGAAGTCTCCAGTGCAACAGACTGCTGGCCACTTCGAGCTGTCGTTTGCGCTCAATCTTCCTGCGGTTCTCCATCCATCTTGCAGCAACAGGCTCGGGATTGAGTTCAAGTTCTACGGCATGGCGCATCATTTCGCGGTAGATAACATCCAGTTCCACCGGTTGGCCCTCTGACCGTGCATCCCGTTCGGCCCGGCGAAGCAAGGCAAGTGCCTGGCGGAAATGTCCCCGGCGGATCATAAGCCGAGCTACAACCAGGGCGTCACCCGACGGAGGCAAGTCGGCAACCGAAAGCGCCTCCCTATACCGAGAGGAAAGGAAGCGAAGCGCATGCGACTGAAGGCGTTTGCGCAGACTGTGATAGGCATTGGAGGACCCTTGACCATAAAGCTCACGACTGAGGTCCGTCGTTTCCTCTCGCTCTTTGTAGAGCCGCTCCGCCAGGAGGAAGTCCATCCGGGCATTGCGGTTGGCCTTGAGCTGCTCACAAAACTGGCGGTGTTCCGCCGGGGCCATCAGGGCCAGACAGGTTTCCAGAACATCCATTTTTGCATACGTTTTTTATGTTCCAACAAGCCACTAAGAATTAATTTGATTCTTTATTATGCTAATATAAAACTACTTATGTGTAAATATGAGCTCACCTTGTATTCAAGCTCCCCCTTCCTTTCCCACCCTTTTTCTGAGAGAGTGGCCATCCATATTCAAGTACCCTGTCGTGTTTTGAGGCATGAAAACACTCCGACCAAACGCCGGCCACAGATTTCTGGTAGCGCTGCTGCGCGGCCTGGCTCGTATCCTTTTCCGCATCCGCTGCCATGATTCCGGCCGCATACCTTCCACCGGTGGAGCGCTACTGGTGGTTAATCACGTCAGCTATCTCGACTTTCTGATCCTTCTGGCCGCCATGCCCAGGCCGGTACATTTCGTGATGAACGGCGACATTTACAAGCGCAAGTGGTTGAAACCCATCCTCGCCTGGGCTGGATGCGTGCCTGTGGAGCCCCGTTCAGGACGCGCCGATCTTGACCGCTTCAATGAGGCCGTGGTGCGGCTGGTGAGAGACGGGCATCTGGTGGCCCTCTTTGCTGAGGGCACGGTAACGCGAACGGGGCAGCTCCTGGAATTCCGGAAAGGCGCTGAACACCTTTCATCCCGCATTCAAGGTCCCGTGATCCCCGTCCACCTTGGCAACGTCATTGGCACTCCGTTCTCTTACCTTGCCGGAAGTCCGGCTATGCTGCGCCTCCGCAATGGTGATCTGCGCAGAATTGTGGACGTGCAGGTCGGCCGCCCCTCTACGGGCCAAACACCAGCATTCCTCCTCCGGCAGCGTATGAAAGAACTGGAGGCGCTCAACTTCACCCGCCGGCTGAAGCGCGAGCCACGACTGGCCTCTCAAATCCAGTCCGTACTTCGCCGCTCTCCCCGCGGCCACTGGGACGGAGCGCTCACAGATATGCAGTTCTGTACGCTGCCGCGACGGCTTGCTATTCTCGGAGAGATTCTGGAGCGTCCGCTTGCGCACCATGAGCGCGTGGCCGTATTACTCCCCAAAAGTCCAGAGGCCCTTCTGATTTATCTGTGGCTTTTTCTCAACGGCAAGTGCGCTGTGCCCATCCGGCCGGACTGGAACAATGAAGAGCGGTTATATGTGATGAATCAGTCCGGCGCCCGCCTGCTCATCACCGTCAATGACTTGCGCTTTACGGGATGTGCGCCGGTAGAAGACGAGGTGATTTACCTCGAAGATATGTATGCATCAATGAGCCAGCATCGAGAACTGCACGTAGCCTGTCGCAACATCCGTGCGGCACGCAGAGGGCTCACAGGGTGGTTCCGCAGAACACCGGCAACCTCTATGGATGCGGTTTTCTTCTTCCGGAAGGAAAGCCATCACTGGAAAACCACGGCACTCACTCCATTCCAACTTCTGGCTGCGCTTCAATCACTCCGGCAAGTGCACACATTTACACCAGGAGATACGCTGTATGTTGATCTCCCCCTCTACACGGCCTTCGGCTATGTCGTCGAACTGCTTCTCCCGCTGCTTTGCGATCTGCGGCTTACCATCCAGGGTGAGGGCCAGTCAGCCGAGCGCTTCGCAGAAGGTCTCACTGCAGGTGAGCATCCTCTGGTGGTGGCGTCACCCGAGCAGCTCGCTGCGCTGGCCGGGCTGGCCGGGCGACATAATCTGTCCGGTATCCGGTCCGTATTCTGTGCTGAGCTGGATCCTGGAAACCTGCATATGGGCCGGCTTGCTGATCAGGGAATCCCGGTGTTTCTGTGCGCTGGCAGTGATGAAACCGCCTCAGTATTTGCTATCAATCAGGCCGATTACAGCGGCCGTGATATCGCAGGAAAGCCACTGAGCCAGGAGGCCTTTGAGCCCGGTTCCATCGGGAAGCCCCTTCCGGGTATAGCCATCCGCATTACTTCAATCGGTGATGACGAGGTCGAACTCGGGCGTGACGAACCCGGCACTGTATGGCTTTCAGGGCCAGCCGTGGCCGCTGGACCTGCAGGAGCATGGTGGAAAACCCCCTGGACCGGCTGGCTCAATCATCGCGGTTTTCTGTTCCTGATTACGCGGGGTGATGAGGTTAACTTTGGGGCCGCTTGAATCCAGATCTGCCCTCCGCCCATACTTTTCATACCGTCGGGGACCTCTATGAGGGAGCTGTTCTTGTTATTGACAAGCCCTTTGGGTGGACCAGTTTCGATGTGGTCAACAAGTTGAAGTGGATCATTCTGCGCAAGCTTAAAGCTCCTGAAACCATCGGACAACGCAGGTCTTTCAAGATTGGCCATGCGGGTACACTCGATCCTCTGGCTACCGGTATGCTTGTAGTATGCACCGGCCGAATGACCAAATTGATCAGCCAGATTCAAGGCGGATCCAAGACCTATACAGGCATCATCAGACTCGGACAGACTACGCCGAGCTTCGATCTCGAAACCGCGCCTGAAGGTGACTTTCCCTATCACCACCTCACCGAGCAACAACTCCACGAAACCGCAGCCACATTTCTTGGAGAACAGTTGCAGACCCCACCGGCGCACAGCGCTAAGTGGATTGACGGGCGTCGGGCTTACGAAGCCGCGCGGAAAGGAGAAATGGTAGAGATGAGGAAGGCGCTAATCGAGATACATGGATTCCGGCTTACCCGGATCCAGCTTCCCGATGCAGCCTTTGAGGCCGACGTATCCAAGGGAACCTATATCCGCAGTCTTGCACATGACTTCGGACAGAGACTGGGTAGTGGATCGCATCTGGCAGCGCTGCGCCGGACTTCCTGTGCGCCCTACGGGGAAGCGGATATGATCAGTATGGACGAGGCCATTGCGCGGCTGATGCGGCTTTGCGAGGAAGAGCAATCATAATTGCCGCGTCATCAGTCACTTGTACAACTTTCCCTTTACAAACGCTTAAAGAATTCGTACCTTTGCCGACCATTTTTCTAAATACATTACTTTGATTTCTACCATGAAGCTCGGGCAATTCCGGTATAAACTCCCGGAAGAGCTCATCGCCCAATATCCAGCCAGGCATCGCGACGAAGCTCGCCTGATGGTTGTCCACAAGAATACCGGCAAGATTGAACATCGGGTCTTCAAAGACATCATGGACTATTTTGAAGAGGGAGATGTGCTCGTCAACAATAACACACGCGTATTTCCGGCGCGTATGTACGGCAATAAGGAGAAGACCGGATCCATGATTGAAGTCTTCATGCTGCGTGAGCTCAATTCACAAAGCCTCTTGTGGGATACGGTCGTCGATCCTGCGCGGAAAATCAGGATCGGTAACAAGCTGTACTTCGGTCCCAACGATGAGCTTGTCGCTGAAGTCATTGACAACACTACATCCCGAGGCCGCACCTTGCGTTTTCTGTATGACGGCAACCACGACGACTTCAAGAAGCTCATTTATTCTCTCGGCGAAACACCCCTTCCCAAGTACATCAAGCGTCCGGTTGAACCGGAGGACGAGTTTCGTTACCAAACCATCTACGCCAAGCATGAAGGTGCGGTAGCGGCGCCGACTGCCGGCCTGCACTTCAGCCGCGAGCTCTCTAAGCGCATGGAGATCAAAGGCGTGCACATGGCAGAAATGACTTTGCACATTGGCCTGGGCACCTTCCGGACCGTGGAAGTGGAAGATCTCACCAAGCACAAAACGGATAGTGAGCAAATCATTATACCCGCCGAAACTGCGGATATGGTGAATGAGGCGAAAAGGAACGGACGCCGGGTGTGTGCGGTGGGCACCACGGTGCTGCGGGCATTTGAATCGAGCGTGAGCACCAACAATATGCTCAAGCCCTTTGATGGGTGGGCCAGCAAGTTCATATTCCCACCTTACGATTTTCTGATTGCCGACAGTCTCATTACTAACTTCCATGAGCCGGAGAGTGTATTGCTCATGACCACCACCGCCTTTGGCGGCTACGACCTGGTTATGCATGCATACAATGAGGCCATCAAGGAGAAATACCGCTTCTTCTGCTATGGCGACGCCATGCTGATTCTCACGTAAGTCGCGCTTTTCAGACCTTACCTTTGCGGCAATGCGCGCATTCGCCGTACTTATCCTTGCGCTTTGCTTCTGCACACCACAAGCCCGCTCGCAGCGCGGCTTCTTTCCGGCTTCGCGCTTGGGGAAGGTTTTCTTTGAAGAAACGGGTGATTCCGAATATCGCTGGCGGTTTTCCCGAAACGACACCTTGGAGGTAAAAGAAAACCCCAGACTGGTGGCGGCCGTGCTCGACCTCAGTCTGGGGTTATTTGGAGTCCATCGCTTGTACCTCGGCACTGATGTCAAGGTGCCGGTTTTTTATACCCTCACCGTAGGTGGAGGAGCAGTGCTTTGGCTGATTGACCTCGGGTTGATTCTATGCACGCGTGACCTCACGCCTTACATGGACAATCCCCATGTATTTATGTGGGTACGGGATGGTGAGCCACCTGCTGGTGGTCCGCATGGTTTATGACACGCGCTTGATGCTGCATCCAACCGGTTTGGTATCAGCTGGATCTACTTTCTTTCCTGCTGCCAGATTGCTGATTGCGTCAAGAAGATAGGACTGCTTCACTTTGGCCGGTGATTCGTAGTTATCATCGATTGCACCGCGATAAACCAGTTTCAAATTCTTATCGAAGACGAACACATGTGGTGTCGTACGGGCACCGAATGCATTAGCGAGCTCGGAGTTCTTGTCGAGCACATACGGCACGTCACCGTAGCGGTTCGCTGCAGCGCGTTCCTTCATGTCTTCCAGATTATCCCCCTTTTCGCGCTTCGCTTCATTGCTGTTCACATAAATCACCCCCACATTGCTTTTGGCACAGGCGCCATTGATGCCTCCATAGCGACCTTCCCAGCCCTCACCATAGCCATCGGCACCCACGACAAACGGGCAAGTGTTGCAGGTGAAGATGACCACAAGTCCATTGGCCCCCGACACTTTGCGCAGCGAGTACAGCTCACCGCTGGTCCCTTTCATTTCCAGATCGGCTTTGGGTGCAGGGGAACCTATCGCCAGTGTTTCAGGGTTATCCGGAAGCACCGCTGCTACGGAAATGGCCAGAGCGGCCGAAGCGAGAAGCATGATTTTTTTCATATGAGTCTGTGTTTGTTTACGAAGTTAATTCAGTAGGGTCTCTGCGAACATCAGGGGCCGGTTGGCGCTGCATGGCTCCACGCGACAACTCGCAAGCTCAAGAGCGTCATGATCAGTTTGACCACACTGTGACCATAAGCAGGCCCAAGTTGAAACAAAATACCCTGGCTTCCGGCTTTATGATCTATAAAAAATGCGAAAGCCCTTGCGGCAGGGTGGTTTGGCAACCATCCTCTGATGCATCCGGCGTGGCAGCACAACACTCATCCGGCTGCTGGTTCAACCACTCGTGTTCTGCGGGGCTATTAACAGTAAATCCGATAGACTATGCGATCTGCACCCATGCCGCCGGGACAACGCAGATCATGATCCCTGCCTTCTGGAGGTGATATCCGGATGACACATGTCCGATCATGTATTGAAAAAATGGTAACCTATGTTACGGGATCAAGGGAAAAGAGCGGTTGAAAATTCGCACCCTATTATTTATCCTAACTATGTTGACAAAAATCAAATGGGGCCTTGCACTTGCTGTGCTTGCGTCCACACTTCAGGCAAATGCCCAGAAATTCACCCTGTCGGGCTATGTCAAGGATAGTATATCCAATGAATTTCTCGTTGGTGCCATTGTACAAATAGCAAACACGAGCAACGGCACAGCTTCGAATGCCTATGGCTTTTACTCCCTTGCGGTGGACAAAGGCCGGGTGACAATCGTCGTGAGCTACATTGGATTCGATCAGAAAACAATCACGGTAGATATCGGCTCTGACCTAACGCTCGATCTGCTGCTGAGTGAAAAGGCGCAGAATCTCAAGGAAGTGGAGATTTCCAGCAACAAAGCGAATCAACGGATATACAGCACGGAAATGTCCACGGATCGCATATCCGCGAAGGAGATCAAGCAACTCCCCATGGTATTAGGTGAGGCTGATGTGATCAAGTCCATTCAACTGCTTCCTGGTGTATCCGCGCCGAACGAAGGGTCTGGCGGGTTCAATGTACGAGGTGGATCTGCTGATCAGAACCTCATTCTGCTGGATGAGGCCATCGTGTACAATCCTTCACACTTGTTTGGCTTCTTCTCTGTTTTCAATGCTGATGCCCTGAAGGATGCTACCATATACAAGGGCGGCATCCCGGCCAGATATGGTGGTCGTCTATCATCCGTATTGGATATCCGAATGCGTGAAGGCAGCAATAAGAAGTTCTCAGCCACTGGCGGTATAGGACTTCTTTCCAGCCGTCTCACCGTAGAGACTCCCCTCGGCAAAGTTCTCGAGAATGGCGCCAATGGATCGATGCTCATCTCCGGCCGCCGTTCCTATGCGGACCTCTTTCTTCCGCTTGTCCCGGATACAACCATTAGCCGGAACCGCCTCTATTTCTATGATCTGAACTTCAGAAGCAATTACCGCCTTTCTGATAAAGACCGAATATACCTCTCCGCTTATACCGGGAGGGACAGGATTGACGTGCCCAACGGATTTGGCAACTCCTGGGGCAACATTACTGGCACCCTGCGATGGAATCACCTCATTAACTCTAAGCTATTCATGAACGTGAGTGCCATCTATTCTAATTATGATTATGAAATCACATTCTATCCCGGAAATAGTTTCCTCTGGCAATCATCCCTATCCAACCTCAACCTGAAGGTCGATCTTGACTACTATGCCAATGAACGGCATAACATCAAGTTTGGCGTTGGCTCCATTTACTACACCTTCAGGCCTGGCAATATTTCACCATTTGGGGCAGAGTCATCGGTAGTTCGTACCAACAATCCACTGAAATACGCTTTAGAAAATTATGTATACCTCCAGGATGATTTCAAGATCACCGATCGGTTCAGCATGATGTACGGACTGCGCGTATCTAACTTCGGTCAACTAGCGAATGAGTCCGTGCCTAATTATGTGAGCGGACAACCCGTAGCGTTCAATCCGACCTTGAACAACTATGAGCGAGGAACCATTGAGTCCTTTGATACTTACAGAAGAAACACGCTGCTCAATACAACATTTGGCTTTGAGCCGAGACTGAGTATCAACTATCTCGTAAACGAGACCACCAGTATAAAAGCCGGGTACAACAGAATGTACCAATACATCCATTTGCTCTCGACGGCTACATCCCCGACTCCCCTTGACATTTACACCCCCAGTTCAAAGTTCATTAAGCCACAGATTGCCGATCAGGTGGCGGCTGGTCTTTTCAAAAACCTCTCGAACAACCGATATGAACTGAGCGTAGAGGGCTACTACAAATGGATGCAAAACCAATTTGACTTTATCGACGGGGCCTCACCACTCCTCAATAATGCCCCTGAAACCATTATCCTGAATGGATCGGCCAGATCTTATGGACTGGAATTAATGGTCAGGAAAAGCGAGGGGCGGCTTACGGGATGGGTAAGCTACACCCTCTCCCGGGCAGAGCGCATCACCCCAGGAGTCAACGGAGGAAGGGGTATCAACAATGGAAAATACTACGCCACAAACTACGATAAGCCCCATAACATAGCTGTGACTATGGACTATAAACTGAATGATAAGTGGTCCATTTCAGCCAACTTCATTTTTCAATCAGGACGCCCTATCACCTATCCCGAATCCAAGTATACCTTCAATGGACTCTCCGTACCTGAATACAGTGAGCGAAATGCTCATCGCTTGCCAGCCTATCATCGTCTGGACGTTGCCGCGAACCTCAAGGGTAAAGAAACCAAGAAATGGAAAAGTCAATGGGTATTCGGCATCTACAATATGTACAACCGTATGAACGCTGCGAATATTACCTTCAGGGAAACCGTCACCACAACCGGCAATAACTACGAGGTTGGCACCGGTGTCAACAAAGCATTCCAACTCACATATTTCGGAATTGTCCCAAGTGTAACCTACGAATTTAAATTTTAAACATGAACAGAACGGCCCCCATCATCCTGGCGCTTGCCTGCACTATCGCACTTACATCTTGTGAGCGAGAAATCAATCTCGATCTAAAAAATACATTTCCCAAACTCGTGGTTGAGGGGAATATCCTTCTCGGGTTAGACACCCTCATCCAGCAGCAGGAGATCAAGTTATCCCGCTCTGCCGACTACACCGGCCCCGATATGCCTCAACCCGTCACCAACGCCACTGTGCGCGTGACCGAGGGGTCCAACACCTATGAATTTGTTCATGTCGGTAATGGCCTGTATACATCTGATTTCATTGCTCTTCCCAACAAAGAGTACAAGCTGGTCATTGATTATGACGGAGACCGTTATGAAGCTGTTGAAACAATGCGTAACGGACCTGTCATTGACAGCTTGGCGGTGGTTTTTCAGGAAGGCGCTTTTGGCGATGCCGGAGGCGACTTTGTTGCCTTGAATACCGTTGACCCGAGTGATCAGGTCAACTACTACATGTGGCGATTACTCATCAACAATGCGTTTCTGATGAATGCCACGCCGGGCAACAGATACAGGTCCATCCAAAAGGATGAGTTCTTCAATGGTCAGCCCTTGATCAATTATGTCCCCAGTGATGAGTTTCCGGTCCTTCCAGGGGACTTGGTCGAGATGCAGCAATACAGTATTTCCGAACAGATGTACAATTACTACTATGCCATCTTCAACCTGACTGCCGCTTCTTCCGTCACCGGTGACGTCCCTCCGGGGCGTGTTCTGGGGAATGTGGTGAACAAGACCGACTCAGAGAAAAGTGCGCTGGGCTACTTCGGGGCATGCAGCATCTCCATCAAGACCAAGCAACTTTGAACCCCGGCCGGAATGGCTTATGCCCGGACGCTCCCCCAGTGGGTTGAAATCCGGCATCACCATGATACCAGTGGTGAACCAGCAGGTATTGTTCATGACTTCCGGACAGGCCTGGCAACCACCGCCACCATCGCCCTGTCCCTGTATTGACCGTACTCCGGTTCATGCCTTGGGCTGGCGAGGTTCACCAGTTAAAAAAAACCTGAAAATTCCATGAGCGGTAAATGGCTTCTGGGTATTTGATCTTTCTTCGCCCTCATCAAATACCTATCGATCATGAAAACCATGCTCTTTGTTGCGGCCATGCTGGCCCTTCCATTCATCTCTTCTGCTCAAACTGCAGAAGCCATCCTCCAGGAGTCCTATGAGACCCTTGGCGGAGACAATTGGAAAAACATCCAATCCATCAAGTACACCACCGTGCTCGAACAGGAAGGCATGCAGATTCCGCTGGAAATCGTACAAATGCGCGATGGCCGCATGTATGTCAAATTCAACTATCAGGGTATGGAAATCGTCCAGACTGCTTTTGATGGAACAACGCTCTGGTCAACCAACTACCTGACGCAGAAGCCGGAAAAATCGCCTTCGGAGGATACAGAAAACATCCGGCGTACTGCCAAAGAATTCCCCAGTGCCCTGGCGTGCTGGAAAGAACTAGGTTATACCCCTTCCCTGGAAGGTGAGCAGGATGTGGATGGCGCCAAGTGCTTTAAGATCCGAATGGACAAGAAAACCCAGCTCTCTGAAGGAAAGGAAGTGCCCAACGTGGAATACTACTTTATTGATAAGGACTCCAAAGCGCTTATCATGACCGAAGAGGAAATCGCATCCGGAGAAATGAAGGGGTTGATTACTCAATCCAAGCTCAGCGATTACCAGGAAGTCAACGGAGTCTATGTTGCCTTCAGTCAGACCGAAGGCATCAAGGACAGCTACAGCCAGACGCTCACGTTCAGCAAGGTAGAAATCAATGCCCCTATTGACGAGCGCGTTTTCCAGTACACAGGCGAATAATCAAATCCGGGTCCATCCGACTCATCCTGTTCATGTTCCGGCGTACTCCGCATCGGATTGGATAGCTTGAGTTCATTGGCCAGCAATATTCCGACTTCATGAAGAAACGCTTCATCGTGCCCGCCATGCTGATTCTGTCTGCTATGCCAGGCACAGCGCAACAACAAACTTCTCTGATTGCCGGGGACTACCTCGGTGATATGAAGGCCCGCCATATTGGTCCCGCATTAATGAGCGGCCGAATCACCGATATCGAAGGCCATCCCAGTGATTCCAAAATCATATACGCTGGAACCGCTGGTGGTGGTGTCTGGAAGTCTCTCGATGCCGGATTGGTCTTCAATCCGATCTTCGATGAGCACTGTCAGTCCATCGGTTGTGTGGCTGTTGACCCGACTAACCCCGATAACGGCGTGTGGGTTGGCACTGGCGAGGTGTGGACCCGCAATAGTGTTTCCGTGGGCAATGGTATCTACTACAGCGGTGACGGTGGCAAGAACTGGCAGCGCATGGGACTTGAAAAGTCGGAGCGCATCAGTGCCATTGAAATCGATCCGCGCAACGGCGGAACCATCTATGCAGGCGTACTGGGTGGCTTGTGGAGCGAAAGCGAAGACCGAGGTGTTTACAAGAGCACTGACAAGGGAAAAACCTGGCAGAAGATCCTGTATATCGGTCCTGGGGTCGGGTGCTCAGATCTCCTGATGGATCCCAATAACCCTGATGTGCTCTATGCCGCCTTCTGGGAGTTTCGCCGCACCGCCTGGTCATTCAATTCAGGCGGAATGCAGAGCGCTTTGTACAAAAGTACCGATGGCGGAAAAACGTGGAACAAGTTGCAGAACGGATTGCCCTCTGGTAAGATGGGCCGCATTGCCGTAGCTGTTGCTCCGTCTAACAGCCAGATTGTGTATGCCGTAGTTGAAGCTGAGAAAAGTGAGCAACGTGGGTTGTATCGTTCTGAGGATGGCGGCGGAAGCTGGGTATTTATGAATGGAGACTTCGGGCTTGTAGTACGTCCCTTCTACTTCTCGCGCATCACTGTAGACCCGAAGAATCCCGACATCCTCGTCAAGGCGGGCCTGCTCGGCTCTATCAGCCGGGACGGGGGAAAGACCTTTGAGAATCTCGGTCAGATGCACGCTGATATCCATGACATCTGGTTCGATCCGAACGACTCGCAAAAGCTCTTTACCGCGACAGATGGTGGCGTATACCGCAGTATGAACGGCGGTACCACGCTCCAGATCGTGGAGAATCTTCCTGTGAGTCAGTTTTATCAGGTGAGCTTTGATAAGCAAACGCCATATCGCGTCTATGGCGGGCTGCAGGACAATGGTTCATGGACAGGGCCTTCGGCAAGCCCCGGCGGTGTTGAGGCCCGCGACTGGGAAACGGTAGGCTACGGAGATGGATTTCGCGTATTTCCCCACCCCACGCAACCGGAGATTGTATATTCTGAAATGCAGGGTGCAGAGCAGATATGGAGATATAATATTTCCTCGCGCCAGGTTAAGAATATTCGTCCTTATGCGGTCGCCGGTGATCCTACACTGCGGTTTAACTGGAACACAGCCATACTCCCCAGCGTCCACCAACCCGACCGCTTGTATTGCGGAAGCCAATTCCTTCATGTCTCGGACGACCGTGGAGATACCTGGAGAAAAATTTCACCTGATCTCACAACCAATGACAAGAGCAAGCAGAATCAGGAAAACTCTGGAGGCATCTCAGCCGACAATTCCGGAGCTGAAAACCACTGCACCATTTTTACCATTGCCGAGTCCCCCCTCACCGCCAATATCCTCTGGGTAGGTACGGATGACGGAATGATACAACTCACCCGTGATGGAGGAAAAACGTGGACCAACGTTCGCGATAAGATCACCGGGGTACCCGCTGGCACGTGGTGTTATCATATAGAGCCCAGTGTATTCGGTGAAGGCATCGCTTACGCTGTTTTTGAGGGCCATACCCATGGTGATTTCAACCCGTACATAGTCAAAACGGAAGACTACGGCATGACGTGGAAACTGCTGTCCACGGCTGATATCCCAACGTTTGTGCGCTCGGTGCAAGAGGACTTCAAGAATCCCAATCTGCTTTATGCGGGAACGGAAATGGGCCTGTACGTCAGCCTCGATGGTGGCAAGGGGTGGTCGCGTTTCTCAAAGAACCTGCCCCCGGTGGCTATTCACCACCTCGAGCTCCATCCGGTCACACACGACCTCGTGCTGGCTACACATGGCAGGGGCATTGTTATCATTGATGATACCCGTGTGCTGCGCGAGCTGAATGGCGACCTGCTATCCAAGACACTTTACTTCTTCCCTCCTGAGCCCTTTGTGATGCGGGAGGAGAGCACCTTTGGCGGCACCAGCACCACCCATCAGTTTGTAGGAGCGAACCCATCAACCAACGCCGGCATCCGGTACTTCCTGCCCAAGCGGCACACTTTCGGCAAGATGACTATGGAAATCTATGATGAGCGGGGCGCTTTGGTTTGCAAACTGGAGCCCGGCAAGCAAAAGGGCATCAATACTGTCGAGTGGGCTTTTAACACCACCTCACCGAAAGTGGCTAAGGGTAAAACTTTTTCCGGAGGCGCATCATTTGTTCCCCGAGCCACAGCCGGGCGTTACACCGTGCGCATTACCAAGGGCAATGAAGTGTTTGAGCAGGTTATTGAAACCATATATGACCCGCGATCGCCATTCACGTTGGAAGAAAGAAAGAAGCAGGAGGCCGTGACGGCTGATCTCTTCCGGTTCACGCAGGAGCTCGCTTATTTCGTGTACAAGATTGACACGTATCGTGAGGCTATTCTGGAGATGCGGGCTAAACAAAAAACTTCCCGGGAGACGGACGCTCTGTTCAATGAATTGGAAAAACTGCGCAGCCAGTTGGTTATCACTACGGGCGACAATTACGTGGGCTCAGCAGAGAAGATGTTGCGCGAAAAGCTGGGAGATATATACAGCACGATTGCGTCATATTACGGTGCGCCGTCATCCTCACAGATGGAAACCGTGCAGACCCTGAATGCCGAGTTTGCCGCCCATCAGACCCTATTCAATGGGTGGCAGCAGAAGCGGCTGCCGCGCCTGCAACAAGAATACCAGCGGCTGCTGGCCCGTGAACTAACGGTAAAGGATCAGGCCACGTTCCTGAAGGAAGACTGATTGCGTGGATGACAACTGCGGGGCGCATGCCTTTCGGGCAAGAGCCTGAAGAGATGGATGTAACCCGGCGAGTTGTTTCTCCGTTAAACCACTCTGTAAGTTCTCGTGTAGAGATATCAGATAGTTTATTGTTTTCATTATCCATAAAAGGCCACCCAACGGGGTGGCCTTTATGGCTTATTACTGTCTCCTGTTGGCGAGCAGCAGCGGTGGTCCGCCATCAAAAGGATTATCGCCCCGGCCAATGCTGTGGGCATCCATTCCCGCCGCCGTAATCACTGACCGGTCACCAAAGCGCATCCGCATCCGGTCCAATGCATCATAAAGCCGGATCCGCTCCTCTGAATCCTCAAACAGGTTGATCTGATAACCGCCGCTAACCAGATGACTGAAACGAACGCCCACCAGCCGCACCAGCATGCGACGGCTATAAAGCCGGCCAAACAACTCCAGCACCTTCGGTGTGATCAGGTGGTCGGCGGATGTGTATGGAATCCGCTCCTGGATGGTGTGTGTCTGGAAATCCGTGTAGCGCAGTTTCACGGTGATGCACGAGGTGAGCTTGCCTCCCCGCCTAAGCTGATAAGCCAGATTCTCCGCCATGGCGATGAACAACCCCCGCAATTTGTGTACATCCGTTGTATCGCGGTCAAAGGTTCGTTCCGTGCTGATGCTCTGCCGCTCGTGGAAGGGAACAACCGGGCTGGGATCAATACCATTGGCCTTCTTCCAGATCAACAGGCCATTTTCACCCAGTGCCCGCTGGAGCAACTCAACGGGCATTTCCTGCAGGGTACCCACCTGGCTCACGCCGAGATTTCGCAAAGTCTGGTAGGTCTTGTCCCCCACCATAGGAATACACCGGATGGAAAGTGGCGCGAGAAAATCCCGCTCTGAACCACCGGGCACCTGCAACTGGTTATTAGGCTTGGCTTCTCCGGTGGCCACTTTCGATACCGTCTTGTTCACTGAAAGCCCAAAGGATATAGGCAGGCCTGATTCCCGGATGACCTTCTGCCGCAACTCGCCCGCAAACCGATAGCATCCGAAGAAGCGGTCCATCCCCGTGAGATCACAATAGAACTCGTCCACGGAAGTCTTCTCAAACACCGGCACCGATCCGCGTACAATCTCGCTCACCAGATCGGAGTACTTCAGATAATTGTATGAATTGCCGCGGATGACCACGGCCTCCGGACAAAGCTGGCGAGCCAGCTTCATCGGCATTGCGGAATGTACACCGAAGGCCCGGGCTTCGTAGCTGCAAGAAGCTACGACCCCACGATCACTGGTTCCTCCGATGAGAATGGGCCTGCCTTCCAGTCTCCGGTCCAGAAGCCGCTCCACGGAGACAAAGAAGGTGTCCAGATCCATATGCAGGATAGACCTTTCCAACATGATGATAAGAATGTGTACTGACGTTGCGTTCGCCGAAAGAACTCCGGAGCGCGGTGGATAAGACTAGCGTCCTTTCGGGAGGTAAATATACACAATCCTGCTCAATTTATTAGCAAATTGTGGTCATATGCCGGCCCAATAAAAAAGCCCGGATTCCCGGGCTTCCGCATGTTTTGATTATCAGGTAATTACTTATCCCGCTTGCTTTTGGCTGTACGATCATCATCGTCCTCATCGTCCTCATCATCCGTGATTCCATCTCCACCTTCATCGCCGGCCCCATCATCATCATTCCGCGGATCACCGGAAGAGAGGCTCTCCATCGGAGTTCCAGCCGCCGAAGCGTTGCCTTCCAGAACAATGGCGCGAGTGTCTTCATTGCCATGATGGCAGTCATCATCCGGACCATACATATCAGAATCTTTGGTGCACGCTGAAAACAGCAAAGCCATCCAAAGGAAGCCGATAAGATATTTCAGATGGGTAGACATATCTCGGTGAAAAACCACAACCAAATGTACTCCCTTTTTTTGAATTATCCGCGACTATTTTCCAAAAGTTCACTGAAATCCAAGGGGATTCGTATACATACCTGAGTACCCTGTGGTCTTCCCTCATCGTCGTTGATCTGTGATGGGCCGCGAAGTTCAATGCTCCTTCCGGTCATTCTTCGTATCAATTCCAAGCGGTTTTCGGTGATTTCCATTCCTTTGGAAATATGGCTATCGGTACCGGATTTATTCATCAGGGATGAGTCAATTCCAATGCCGTTATCCGTAATGAGGATTTCCACAAAGTCCCCGTCCTTGCGGATCCGGACGCTGATTTCACCCTGGGACTCCTTGGGAAGGAGTCCGTGCCAGATTGAATTTTCCAGAAACGGCTGCAGCAACATGGCCGGTATGCGCACCTGCTCCTGATCGAGCCCTGGCTCCACCTCCACGTGGTAGCTGAACTTATCCCGGAACCGCATGTGCTCCAGTTTGAGGTAAAGTTCCAGCCGCTCGATTTCATCGCTGAGGGTGGTGAGCTCGGTCTGTGAACTATCCAGGTTCTTCCGGATCAGGCGGGCGAAGTCGCTGAGGTACCGGTTGGCGGCCAGGCGATCCTGGCGGTTGATATAATACTGAATGCTGTTCAGGGCATTGAAGATGAAATGCCTGTTCATGCTTGAGTTCAGTGATTGTTGCTCGAGGGCCAGCATGCGCGACTTCATTTCGCTGAATTCCTTGTCGCGGCGGTCGCGAATCACACGCTGCCTGATGCGCACGAAGCGCCACGCCAATGCTCCAATGGCGGCTGCCGTGAAGGCCATGAACCACCAGGTGAGCCAGAACGGTGGGCGAATACTGAAGGTGTAGGTAACCGGTTCGCTCCATTCACCTCCCTGCAGTCGGGCGCGGGCATGGAACGTAAACCAGCGGTAGGGAAGGTTGCTGAATGAAGCAAATCTGGCCGTGGTAGGCGGCTCCCAGTCATCTTCAAGCCCTTCGAGCCAGTACTGATACTCGACCCTCTCCGGGTATTTGAGGGCAATGGCATCACAGTAGAAAGTGAAATGGTTGAACTGATGTGCCATCTCGGGATCAGCAGGCAATCCGGTAGCCTCGTCCGGTACAAGACGCCAGCGCGTCCAGTCGGGTGGTTGCAGATTAACCAGCACTGAGGCGAGCGCTAATCGGGGTCGAGGTGTGCTGAGTTGGGTCGTGAGCAGCTTCCGATTGATGCGATACAGGCCCTCCGGTGTGCCTACCCACACTTCACCGGATGCATCGGCATAACTGGCATTGAGGTTGGTTTCGGGGGTGGAAAGACCCTCCTCACTTCCGATGTGTATCCAGCGCGGATTCCCCCGGGCTGCATCATCCAGCCGGCAGGTATAAATGCCGAACAGCGTCCCTATCCACAGCTCAGCATCAACGGCGCGAATGAAGTTGATGGTAGATGAGCCGCTTTCCTTCGGCATGGACAGGGTGCGAAATGTATTTCCCTCAAACAAGGCCAGGCCTGCCTGAGTGCCCACCCAAATTCTGTTAGCGGCATCGGCCATAACGCAGTAGGCCGACCGGTCGGGCAATCCCTGATCCTCATCAAAGCGTGAAAAGCGGCTGCCGCTATAGCGAAAAACGCCATCACGCGTGGCCATCCACATCTGCCCTGCACGGTCTGTTGCTATTCCTCTCACGCGGGAAGCCGGAAATCCGGGGACAGAATCCAGACGGATTACTTTCCGGCCCACAAGCATGGCGGGTCCGGAAGCCGTTCCCAGCCACATGGTACCCTCGGGGGTTTCGTGCAGACACAGCACCATGCGATCTGGGAGTTCGTCAGCCGGCAGGCTTTCCACATTCCCCGAGGATGACCTGGTGTATAACCCGTCCGAGGTTCCAAACCATACTGAACCATCGTTGCGGGCGAGACTGGTCCATACTCTGCTGTCGGATTCGAGTCCGCCTGAGCGGAAAGGAATGATCGTGTCTTCCTCCATCCGGGCTACCCCCTGATCATAGGTAGAGAGCCAGAGCGTACCTGCCGCATCCCTTGCAATACTCATCACTGCATTGCTTGGCAGGCCTTGTCTTCTGGTAAATCCGGCGATGGCTGTGCCGGTCATGCGCAGCAGTCCGCTGCCGTATGAGGCGAGCCACAGATTGCCTTCGTGATCCACCAACGCATCCCGGATATCAGAGGTAGGCAAGCCCTCGCTGTCCGTAAAGGCGGTGAATTCATCGCCATCGAACGAGAGAAATCCGAAGCGGGACGTCAGCCAGTAGTGGCCCTTAGCCCCGTGCGAAATGCCAGTAAGCGTGGTGGCCGGTAATTGTGGATTCTCAGCGAAGGTTTCCACACTTCCGTCAGCAGCGAGCCGCACCAGTGCATACTTGCGCGCGGCAATAAGGAGTTCGCTCTTTTCGCTTACCACTGCGTCGAAGAAGGTTACCTCATCATCAACAGGCCGATAGCGAAGCTCAGCCCGGGTCGGCTCCCATGTATATACGGCAGATCGCGCTACAATCCAGGCCCTATCGCCACGTGCTGTTCGCACCAATGCCTTGATGTGCTCATCATCCGGAAGTCCTTGCAGGGCGGCCTGCCGCACGGCTCCATTATCCCAGCGAAAGAGGCCGCGCTCTGTGCCAATCCACAGCACCGATCCTTCCACAGCGAGCGCATTGACGGAGACATCCGCCAGGCCTTCGGGCAGCGGATAAGTCATTACACCCAGTGCCGAAATGATGGAAATGCTTCCAGCTGATCCCGCAGCGATTCGGCCCCCGGGCAGTTCAGCAATGGCGCTGACCTGGTTGTTTCCCAGGCCATCTGAACGGCCATAGTTGGTAAAGCGTGTGCCATCAAACCGGGATAGTCCGCCAAGCGTGCCGATCCAGAGATATCCCCTGCTGTCCTCAAATAGGCAACGAACCTGTGATTGAGATAAACCCTCCTGGACAGAATACCGGAGAAAGCTGTATTGCTGGGCCCGCGCTGAAAAGTTTGCACATTCTGAAGCGATCAGGAAAATTACCAGCACAAGGTTTCGCATACCGAAGGTCTTAGCTGATTTGTCCGAGCCGGTCGAGGAACTCCTGGAGCTTCCGTCTGGCGACAGGAATCCGCGCGCCATCCGACATCACGGCCACGCTTCCCTCCCCGCGGCTGAACTCGCGGAGGTGCTGGGTAAAATTGATGATGTGCGACTTGTGAACCCGCATGAACATGGTGGGATCCAGCTTATCCTCAAAAGTGCGAATGCTCTTGCTGCTCACATATTTCTTTCCTCCTGAGCAAAACAGCGTGGTATAGTTTTCAGAAGCTTCGAGGTGGATAATATCGCCGTTGCGCACTACCGCAAAACCATCGCGGGTTGGAATAATCGTCTTCTCAACGCTGTTGTTCTGGGCGATCTCAGTCAGAATCCGGGAGATCCTGTCCTCCGTCACTCCACTGCTTTTTTTTTCCGCAATCCGCTGCGCCGCCTTGTCCACAGCGGCCCGGAGCTCGTCGATATCGATGGGCTTTTCGAGATAATCGACCGCGCTTTCGCGCAAGGCCTTTAAGGCGTACTCCCGAAAAGCAGTTGTGAAGATGACCTGAAACGACCGGCCCTCCATACTTTTCAGCAGGGCGAATCCATCTTCTCCGGGCATCATAATATCGAGAAATACGATTTGCGGATTGAGCTCTTCAATAAGCCGGCGCGCTTCCGCTGCTCCCGATGCCTTCCCTGTTACCATAACCTCGGGGCAATAGTCTGCAATCAGCATCCCGAGGTTTTCCCGGGCGAATTCCTCATCATCAACAATCAATGCCTGCAGCGGATGTGACATGGTCCGCGCAAGATACATCGCCTCCGGGCTTTCCCTGTTTCCGGGCCATACACTTACGGGCATTGATTGCTATTCTGAGACCACCCCTGTTGATGGTCATATCTTCGCCCCGGATAATCTATGTCACAATCTCTTTCCATCGGTGTGCTGGGGGGCGGATCATGGGCTACGGCACTGGTCAAGTTGCTATGCAACAACAATGAACGTGTTCACTGGTGGATGCGGAGTAAAGAGGCCATTGAGCATATTCAGCAGTTTGGACACCACCCGCATTACATCCAGAGTATTGAGTTTGATACCAGCCGGTTGGAGCTCACCGATAATCTGCAACAGGTGGTGGATGCATGTGACTACCTGATTGTCGCCATTCCTTCCGCTTTCCTGCACGAAACCATGTTGCAGCACAAGCCCCGGGGATTGGAGAAGAAGGTCATCTTCTCCGCCATCAAAGGCATCATCAACGAATTTGACGCCATTCCCGCGCGTTATTTCCACAAGCAACTGGGTGTGCCTTACTCACAGATCGGAATTGTTTGCGGACCTTGTCACGCCGAGGAAGTCGCTTTAGAGAAATTGTCCTATCTCACTATCGGTTGTGTGGAGGAGGAACACGCTGAAGTGATGAGCAGCATGCTGGCCTGCCGCTACATCCGGACCACGGTTACGGAGGATGTTTTCGGCGCAGAACTGGCCGCCATTCTGAAGAATGTATATGCAGTTGCTGCGGGCATTTGTCACGGCCTGGGATACGGCGACAACTTTCAGGCTGTGCTCATCTCATCAGCCATCCGTGAAATTGAACGATTTATTGATAATGTGCACGAGGTTCACCGGGATGTCAAGTCATCCGCCTACCTCGGCGACCTTTTGGTGACGGCCTATTCGCCCTATTCCCGCAACCGGACCTTCGGCACGATGGTGGGCAAGGGATACAGTGTCAAGTGGGCTACCATCGAGATGAATATGGTGGCTGAAGGTTATTATGCTTCCAGGGGCATCCATGAGATTAACAAAAAGTTCAGGGCCGATATTCCTATTGCCGATGCCGTGTACCGCATCCTTTATGAGAAGTCATCTCCCATGATGGAAATGAAAAAACTGACGGAACATCTGAGCTGAAGCGGCGACCGCCTGGTTGAGTCTTCTTAACCCTTCCTTCCTCTTGAGGCATCTATCCTGCGGTTTCTGTTCAGGACTGCGCATGCTGAGAATTTCATGAGACCGCGAAAATCCCAGGCCTTCTTTATGTGTGACACGATCCCCATTTATGCCGGTTCATTGGGCTGTATGCCCGGATGAATAGCTGGAACGCTGAGTTCGTATATGCGCATAAGCTTGAAAATGGTCTGAATAGCGCGGGAAGCGCGTATTTTAGCAATACTGAAAAGAAAGAACTACCTGGGCCGCCGCAACTGGCCGCTATGTTTTCTTGTCTACCCTGCTGATGTACTCCATGCGTCTCTTCACCCTCCTGCTCATCCTGCCCCTGTGTGGGGCCGGGCAGGCCGACTTTGTGGAGAACCGAGGACAATGGCCTTCACAAGTGCGCTGGAAAGCGGGCTTGCCCGGAGGCACGCTCTGGGTGGAATCCACCGGGCTCACGTGGCAGTGGTTTGATCCTTCTATCCTCGAATGGTTGCATCCTACGGGCGCTCTTCCTGAGGGACCTCCAATCTACCGGGAGCATAGCTATCGCATGCAGTTTCTAGGCGCATCACCGGGGCAATCCGCCACACGTGAAGAACGCACTTATTATCATAACTACTACCTTGGTGAGGACTCTGCACAATGGGTGCACGGTGCGCGGGTATTCGGAAAAACTGAATTGCGCGATCTCTATCCCGGCATAGCCATGGCACTTTACACCCATGCCGGGCGCTTAAAGTACGATTTGGTGCTGCAGCCTGGAGCAAATCCAGGGTTAATAGCCATCCGGTATGAAGGAGCTGACGGGCTGTCCATCGATCAGGGTGAGCTCGTAATCTCCACATCGGTGGGTGAGGTCAGGGAAAGCAAGCCATTCGCCTATCAGGTCATTGCAGGTCATTTGCGGGAGGTTGAATGCGCGTATTCGCTCCAGAAAGATGTCCTGACCTTTAGCGTGGGCTCCTACAACAGCAGGTATCCACTGGTGATTGATCCTGAAATCGCATTCAGTACATACGTCGGATCCGTCGCCTCGAACTTCGGATTCACAGCCTGCGACGACTCTGAAGAGAATCTCATCTCTGCAGGCGTGGCATTTGGCCAGAATTATCCTGTCACACCGGGTGCATTTCAGGAGAACTTCAGCACAGGTCCTAACTACATGGATGTGGTCATCAGCAAGTTTGATCCCACGGGAAGTTCTCTGCTCTATAGCACATACCTCGGTGGATCCCGCCAGGAAACGCCACACAGCATTGTGACGGACAGTGAAGACAATATCATTCTGATGGGTGTTACCGGAAGCAACAACTTTCCAGTGGGCGCCGGAGCCTACCAGGGTGTATTTCAGGGAGGGCCGACTCTTCAGATGTCCGATTTCTTCACGAGCGCTCACATTGAAGGCTGCGATTTCTTCATCAGCAAGTTCACACCGGCCGGAGCGTTCACGGCAGGAACATTTGTTGGCATGGGCGCCAATGAAGGGCTCAATTTCGCCGATCAGCTTTTTTACAATTATGGTGATGCCTTCAGGGGTGAGGTGAACGTGGACCAGGATGACCACATTTTCGTGGCGTCTGTGGTTCGCGGGAACTTCCCGATCACCGGACAGGGGCCTCAGACGGCCTATGGCGGAGGTGACTGCGATGGTGTCATCATGAAATTCGATCCCGTATTGAGTGTTTTGGAGTGGAGCACGTACATCGGAGGAAGCGGAGCGGATGCCTGTTATGCCATTGAATTTGAATCGTCAGGCTTCATGATTGTGGCGGGGGGCACCCGAAGCAGCGACTTTCCCCATGCCGCCAATGGCCACGATACCTCGCAGAATGGGCAGTGTGACGGCTTTGTGATCAAGATCAATCCAGTCACCTTTGCTGTAGTCGCGGGCACCTTTATCGGAACATCACAGTATGATCAGGCCTATTTCGTGCAGACCGATCTGGAAGAGAACGTTTATGTACTCGGGCAAACTCGTGGTAATCTGGCTATCAGTGCCGGGCTCTATGGGCAGCCCAACAGCGGTCAATTTATCCGGAAGTACAGCAGCGACCTGTCATCCGTGGTGTGGACGACGACCATCGGCACGGGCAGCGGAGCTATTGACATTTCCCCTACCGCTTTCCTCGTAAGCAATTGCGGCCAGATCTACTTCAGTGGCTGGGGAGGAGAAACCAACTCCAACACCTGCCAGAGCATCTATGACTGCTACGCTACGGCAAGCACCACCACGGGACTTCCAGTAACACCCAATGCGTTTCAATCCACAACCGATGGCAGCGACTTCTACCTCTGCGTACTTTCCTCCGATGCCACCGAGCTGGTCTATGGATCGTTCCTCGGCGGAAGCGAAAGTGCAGAGCACGTCGATGGAGGCACCTCTCGGTTCAACAAAAATGGATCTGTGTACCAAGCCGTGTGTGCCGGTTGTCAGGGCAACAGCGACTTCCCTACCACCGCAAGTGCCTGGAGCGATAACAATCCCAGCATCGGATGCAACATGGCTGTATTCCGGTTTAACCTGGGAAAGG
This sequence comes from Flavobacteriales bacterium, assembly GCA_947456965.1. Classification (GTDB taxonomy): domain Bacteria; phylum Bacteroidota; class Bacteroidia; order Flavobacteriales_D; family Sanyastnellaceae; genus CANGTU01. The sequence goes on along the minus strand of CANGTU010000014.1, from coordinate 28,242 downwards.
TGCAGGCGGAGATTGACATTGACGGGCCGGATGAGTTGTGCGAAGGCACACCTGCACAATTCCAGAACCTCACCACCGGGGCAACACAATGGCAGTGGAACTTTGGTGACGGAGTCACGAGCAACTCCTTCGAGCCCGAGCATATTTTCCAACAGCCCGGACAGTATACCATTACCCTCATTGCCACGGACAATCAGGACTGTGTGATCCCGGACACGACCAGCATTACCCTTACCATATTGCCTGGGGTCAACCCGGATGTGCAGCCGGTTGAGCCTCTGTGCCTCGGTCAGCAGGTACAGCTGGACGGCAGTGGAAGTCCGAACCTTTTCTGGCTTCCCGACCCTACCCTTTCCGCCACCAACATGGCGGATCCGATTGCCACTCCTCTGGAGCCGACCACTTACTACCTGGTCGACTTCAATGACTGTGAAACAGACACCGTGGCCGTGTTCGTGGATATGTATGTTCCCCCCACCAGTCTTTCACCCTCGGTATCCCTATGTGTGGGAGAAACTACTACCCTTCTGGCAACGGGAGGAGCTTCATATCAGTGGAGCCCTCCGGATGGATTGAGCGCTGTCACCGGCAGCCAGGTTCAGGCCACTCCTGACCAGACTACGACTTATACCGTGTTGATCACCACAGCAGCAGGATGTGAGCTCGAGCGCACAGTGACCGTGACTGTTGTGTTGGATGAGCCGGGGGGTCAGGTATATCCGGAGCTTACCATTTGCCAGGGCAATAACGTGCAGCTTACTGCCGAAGACGGCTTCACCTGGACCTGGAGTCCGGCCTCAACCCTGAGCAACCCCTCAGCTCAGAACCCGATGGCCTCGCCGCAGTTCACTACCACCTACACTGTTGCCATTACCAATGCCTGCGGCTCGGGCACCTCCCAGGTGACTGTTGTCGTCATCATACCCGAAGTGGAAGTATTTGGAGGAGGCACGATTTGCCGGGGCGAATATGTACCGGCGTGGGCCACGGGTGGTGAAGACTATTTCTGGACGCCTGGGCAGTATGCCTTTCCACCTTACGGGGACACCACCTGGCTTTCACCTCCTGAAACCATGGCCTTCACTGTGGCCGGAATAGACAACAATGGATGTGGAGCCCAGGACACTGTGTGGGTCTATGTATTGCCATTGCCAGAGGTCAACGCCGGGCCCGATCAGTACTACGAGTTTCCCGGTTCTGTTTACCTTTTTGGTAACACCTTTGGGCTCGACTACACGTGGTCCCCTCCCGATTACCTCAGCTGCACGGATTGTCCCTATCCGACGGCCAGTCCACCTTCAGAGATTTGGTACACCCTGAGCACTACTGACCAGAACGGATGTATCGGACGAGACTCCGTGCTGGTGAAGCCCTACTATCCGATTTGGGTTCCCAATACAATAACACCCAACAACGACGGTATCAACGACACGTTCTATGCGGCAGGAGTGAATATCGAAGGATTTCACCTGAAGATATTCGATCGATGGGGAGCGCTGGTGTTTGAGAGTACCGATCCGGAGGAAACATGGAATGGAGGGACAGATGGCTACTACGTCCAGAACGGCACCTACGTATGGACCATTGAATACGACACGATCGACCGGCGTGAGCGCATGGTGGGACATGTCAACGTTATCCGGTAGTTTGGTCAGTGCCTGTTGCGGTAACTTCGCCCCACCAATAGTCATCCATGTCGTACCAGAATATCCTCACCGACCTAACCGATCAGGTCCTGCTTATTACCATTAACAGGCCGGACCAATTGAACGCACTAAACCGTCAGACCATTGAAGAGCTCAACAAGGCTCTTGCTCTTGCTGATGTCAACCGTGATGTGCGAGCCATCATGGTCACCGGAGCCGGCGATAAGGCCTTTGTGGCTGGTGCTGACATCAAGGAATTTGCCGCCTTCAGTGTAGAGGAAGGGCAGATGTTGAGCCGCGCAGGCCACAAGCTTCTCTTTGATTTCATAGAAAACATGAGCAAGCCGGTGATTGCCGCCGTCAATGGCTTTGCGCTAGGCGGGGGCCTTGAGCTTGCGATGAGCTGCCACATCCGGATTGCATCAGAGACGGCTCGTATGGGCCTCCCTGAAGTATCGCTCGGAGTCATTCCAGGTTATGGAGGCACTCAGCGCCTGGCCCAGCTCGTGGGTAAGGGCAAGGCCCTCGAAATGATTGCGACTGCCGATTTTGTCGATGCCCGTGATGCTCTTCAGTGGGGTTTGGTCAACCGTGTAGTTGCGGCAGATGCCCTCCTGGCTGAATGCCGGAAAATGGCTGCCCGGATGACGCGCAACTCCCCGGCTGCGATCGCTGCGGCATATCGCGCAGTGCGAGCCGGCTATGAAAGTTCGTCCTCCGGATTCGAGGCTGAGATCCGCGAGTTCGGTACCTGCTTTGGAACCGTGGATTTTCGGGAAGGCACATCTGCTTTTCTGGAAAAGCGCAAGCCAACCTTTGAAGGAAGATGATTCCGGTGCGCATCGTCAATCGCTCTCCCTTTCCGCTTCCGGCCTACGAAACGGATCATGCTGCAGGAATGGACCTTCGCGCTCATCTGGAGCAAACTGAGGTGCTCGGTCCGCTGGAGCGCCGGCTTATACCTACGGGACTGCACATCGAACTTCCAGCAGGGTTTGAAGCACAGGTGCGTCCCAGAAGCGGGATCGCATTCAAACATGGCATCACTGTACTCAACAGCCCGGGAACGATCGATGCGGATTACCGCGGCGAGATCAAGGTGCTGCTCATAAACCTTTCCGGCGAGCCATTCAGCATCCAGCCCGGGGAGCGCATTGCCCAGCTGGTGGTGGCCAGTCACGAGCGGATCACCTGGCAGGCCACAGAAGCATTGTCCGATACCAACCGTGGTTCAGGTGGCTTCGGGAGCACAGGCCTCGGGTGATTCTAACCTACCTTCGCGACCTACCCCAGGCACTGGCATGAACGTCATCATTCCCATGGCGGGTATGGGTAAGCGGTTGCGCCCGCACACCCTGACCACCCCCAAGCCCCTCCTCCCTGTAGCTGGCAAGCCCATTGTTCAAAGGCTGGTGGAGGATATCGTCCGACTGAGTCACCGACCCGTAGAGCGCATCGGATACATCACCGGGCGATTCGGCGAAGAAGCCGAGCAGCATTTGCTCGCGGTAGCTGCTGCGCTTGGAGCGCAGGGCAGTATTCACTACCAGGATCAACCCCTGGGCACGGCCCATGCTATACTATGCGCTGAGGAATTACTGAGCGGTGAGGTAACTGTTGCGTTTGCTGACACCCTGTTCCGCGCAGACTTTGAGCTGGACACCTCTCAGGATGGGGTGCTGTGGGTTCAGCAGATTGCCGACCCCCGGCAGTTTGGCGTAGTCGTTGTCAACGAAGAAGGAATCATCACCCAGTTTGCCGAAAAGCCAACGGAGTTTGTGTCGGATCTCGCCATGATTGGCATCTACTACTTCCGAAAGGGTGAAGAGCTGAGAAGCCAGTTGAACTACCTTATGGATCACAACATCATGAATGGCGGCGAGTATCAGCTTCCCGATGCGCTGCGCCGCATGGTGGAAGCTGGAGCCCGCTTCACACCGGGTAAGGTGGCAGACTGGATGGACTGCGGCAATAAGGATGCCCTTGTGGATACCAACCGTAAGGTCCTCCGCTACATGGCACATGAGAATCAAGTGCCCGTTTCATCCACCGTTGAGCATTCCACCATCGACCCGCTGAGCAAGGTTGGAGAGGGCTGTGTAATCAGGAACTCGGATATTGGTCCGGGCGTTAGCCTTGGCAAGGGCTGTGTGGTGGAAGACTGTACCCTCCGCGACTGCATCATTCTGGATCATGCCGCATTGCAGCGGTCTGTTCTTTCCAACTCTATGGTTGGTGCATATGCCCGCGTAGCGGATTTCAAGGGAGAACTTAGTTTGGGCGACTATTCCTCCATTTCCCGGGCAAATTGAACAAGATGTGCGTCCATATCGCCCTGGCATGTGTGCTGCTGGCCTCCTGTAAGTCGCCGGAGAAGGCGGTCACAGCTGCCGAAAACAGTGAGGTCGTGCCGTCCGATAACCGCTTTCAGGAGGCCTTCTTTCGAGCATTGGATTACCGGAATAAAGGCGACTGGCAAAAGGCCTCCGCCTCGTTCGAAGAATGTATCCGGCTGGATGCGAGGCGAAGCGGAGCAGCTCATTACGAGTTGTCCAGAATTGACCGCCTCTACCGCTTCGACCTTCCTTCTGCCCTCAATCATGCGAGCAAGGCGGCTGAGTCAGAGCCCGGCAACCCGTGGTATCATCATGAACTGGGCGATGTGTACATGGCCATGAGTAAGTACGACCTGGCCGTCAAAGAATACCAATTGGTTGAGAAACTCAACCCAGATGATCCCAATAACCTTTATGAGCAGGCCAGTGCTATGCTCTACGGAGGGCGCGTCCGCGATGCCATTGAGGTGTATGACCGGCTTGAACTGCAGACCGGCGTATACGAGGAACTGAGCATGCAGAAGCACCAACTCTATCTGCGTCTGAAGGACAACGAGGCCGCTGGTCGGGAGCTGGAAAAGCTGGCACGTGCCACCCCGGGCGAAGCCCGCCATTGGGGCACAGCACTCCGCTTTTACACCAGTGCAGGAATGGCGGATAAGGCATCCAAAGCCCTTGAAGAACTCCTCAGGTGCGACCCTTCCGATGGGATGGTGCGCTTCCAGCTTGCAGAATACTACTCCGCGATGGGAGATGAAGCGAGAGCTTTCGATGAAATGCAGGCCGCCTTCCAAACAGGCGACATCGGTATTGATCAGAAGATTGGTGTGTTGCTCCGCTACTTTACCCTTTCAGAAACAGATTCAACCCTCCTTCCCAGGGCATACTCATTACTCCGCATCACGGAGGCCAGGCACCCTTCGGAAGCTAAGGCGTTTGCCATCTCCGGTGATTTTCTATTGCGTGACGGAAAGAGGGAAGAGGCCCTTGCAAAGTTTATCCTCGCTTCAGAACTAGATGCCTCCCGGAGTCCAATCTGGGCTCAGATCCTGACCATATCCGCTGAATTAAAGCAATACCAAGGGCTGAAGACCCAAGCCAACCGCGCTATTTCCCTGTTCCCCATGATACCGGAGTACTACCTCTACCTCGGCATTGCTTGTGATCAGTTGGGCCAGGATCAGGAGGCCATCGGACATCTGCTCGCGGGGAGAGAGCTTGTGATTGACGACTCCGGCCTGCTCGTCCAATTCTGCTCGACACTTGGAAGTGCTTACGATGACTTACGCGATTATACTGCTTCCGACAATGCCTTCCGGGAGGCGCTCGGGTTGGATCCGTTCAATCCCCTTGTGCTGAACAATTACGCCTACTCACTGGCCGAGCGCAAGGACAGGCTGACAGAGGCACAGGAAATGGCTAAAAAGGCGAACGATCTGGCCCCTGGGGTAGCCACATTCCAGGACACGTATGCCTGGGTTTTGTTTCAGTCCAATCAGGTTGAGCAGGCTCTGGTGTGGATTGAAAGGGCGATCCAGTCGGGGGCCCGGGAGCCCGATCTACTCGAACACTATGGCGATATTCTGTATCGCTCCGGGCGCAAATTAGAAGCCGTGGAGCAATGGAAAGCTGCGTTAGCTGCCGGCGGATCCGTTGATTCCCTGACCCGGAAAATTGGAGGGCAATATCCGTGAGCAGCTCCGGACGAACGGCAGCGCGCAGCCGAACAGCTTTGCTGGTGGCAGTCCTGTGCCTGAGCCTTCAGTCGTGCAGGAAATCAAAAGCAACTACTTCTGAAAAAGAGCCGCTGCGGGACAGGCCCGCGGGACAAGTCCTTCGGCAATACGACCAGACCCGCTTCAGCTTCGGCTGGATTGGTCTGAAGATCGATGCAGACCAGCAAGAGGGAGAAGAGTCCATAGGATTCAAGGCCACTATTCGCATGCGCCGCGACAGCGTCATCTGGATATCTCTCTCCCCTGCCCTTGGCATTGAAGTATTCCGCGTGATGATTACACCGGACAGTCTCAAGTACATTTCACGTATTCCTGAAAACAAGTATTACTATCTCGGACCATTCCAGACCTTGAATGAAATAACCGGTGTGGGCATGGACTTCGACATGCTTCAGGACTTGATTGTGGGTAATGCCATTGGGCTGGATCGCGAGGATGGCCGCTTCAGGTCTGAGATTGATGGTGATAGCTACCTTCTCATTTCCAAGTATCGGCGCAAGGTGCGGCGCGTAGTAGGGGTAGATGACAGGCGTCTGACCCCCGACGACTCCATTGCCGTCAATCCCACTGATCCCCGTTATCGCCGGGCTGTGCGCAGAGCAGATGAAGAAGACCTGATCATTTCCAGGTACTGGATTGATGGAACTGACTTCAGACTCCTTCGTTCGGTGTTTGACGACCTGCTGCACCAACGCTCTGTTGAGGTGACCTATGGTGATTTTCAACAGGCTGACACCGGGCAATACTATCCGGCTGATTGTCGTTTAAATGTCCGGTCACCGGGCAAACAGCAAGAAATCCGTTTTCGAATTACTAAAATGGCTACGGGGAAAACCTATGACTTCCCCTTTGAAATACCTGAGGATTTCGAGCGAAAATTGTCGCCATAACGCGACCCTCATGTTTCGCCTGATCCTTTGTACCCTCTTCATCCTGCTCATGCAGGGGGCTAGTCTGTTCTCCCAGACGAAGAAAGAGGACCTGCAGCGTCAGCGCGAGCAGCTCAACGAGCAGATTGCCCTTACCAAAAAGCTCATCTATGAATCCGAGTCTCGCCAGAAACTAACGGGCAATCAGCTTTCCATGCTTCGCGAGCAGATCCGTTACCGCGAGGCCCTGCTGGCCTCTATAACCGGAGAAATCAAGGACATCGAGCGTGAAATCAACGATCGTGAAAAATCCGTGGAAACACTCCGCACGGAACTCAAAGCCATGCAGCAAGAATATGCTCGCATGGTCATAAGCGCTTACAAAAACCGCTCATCCTATGACCGGTTGATGTACGTATTTGCTGCCGATGACTTCAATCAGGCTTACAAGCGCTTTAAGATGACGCAGCACTATGCAGCTCGGCGTAAGGAGCAAATGATTGCCATGTCCGCCAAACAAGAAGAGCTGGCGAAGGCCATCCGGAACCTGCAGGATGACAAAAAGGAAAAAGAATCCCTGGCAGCCGTAAAAGAGCAAGAGAAGAAATCCATTACCCGCGACAAGCAGAACCAGGAAACCAAGCTCTCGTCCCTGCGTGCGGAAGAAAAAAAGCTTCGCGACCAGCAAAAAAAGCAGGAGGCCGACCGCAAGAAGCTAACCGCGCGCATTGAAGAGATCATACGAGCGGAGATTGAGGCAGAGCGGAAGCGCGCCGCTGCTGCTTCTGCTGGCTCGGCAGCAGCAGGAACAGCGCCTAAGAGCTCGGAGATGGCTCCTGAAGTCAGATCCCTGAATGCAGACTTTGAGAAAAACCGGGGTAATCTGCCCTGGCCCGTAAGTGCGGGCGTGATGACCAGCCGTTTCGGTCGACAGCCGCACCCCAGCATTTCCGGGATTGAGATCGACAATAAAGGTGTGGACTTTACGACAGATCAGGAAGGGCAGGCCGTTGCCGTATTTGGCGGCACTGTAACCTCCGTTTTCACCATCCCCGGCGCCGGGCAGAACATCATCATCACCCATGGCAGCTACAAGTCCGTGTACTCCGGCCTGGCTGCGGTGAATGTGAAAGTGGGCGATAAGGTGACTGTGCGTCAAAAGATCGGCACGGTCATGTCCGATGGAGAAGACCATGTGCTCCATTTTGAGATCTGGAAGATTACAGGTGAAGCCGGAGCAGCCCAGAATCCTGAACTCTGGATTACCCGCAGATAACTACCACTTCAGCGATCTTTTCCCCTGCAAGCCGCCTGTGTGTATTGCCAGAACCCGCGTGTTGGCCGGCATCTCATCATTCAGGATCATCCGCAGCAGCCCGAACCACATTTTTCCTGTGTAAACCTGATCAAGCGGAAGATCAAGTTCCTCCTGCGCCGATCGAATCAGCGAAAGCAGATCTTCATTAAAACGCCCATAGCCGCCGAAGTGCCATCGCTCGTCTACATGCACACCTCGCATCAGTTCGGCGGCCACTTCCCGGTCACCGAGGTAATCCGTCAGGTGATTTTCCACAAGCCCCGCCATATAGCCCACACCCTTGAGCACCGGGATGGCCCAAATCCGCACAGATGGAGGCAGAGAGAGCCGCAGACCTGCCGCAGTGGCCCCGGTGCCGGCAGCCAGAACAACCAGATCATAGGATCTGTGAAGACTTGCCGGAACCAGCTCCATACATCCATTGATCCCCGCGAAGTTGCTTCCGCCTTCAGGCACCACCAGCATATGTCCAAAGCGCTCCCGGATCCAGGCCTTCATATCCTCGGTACCCAACAGCCTGTAGAACTCACGCGAAACGAAAACCAGTTCCATACCGCAACTACTGCAGTCCCTGAGTGTGTCACTCCAGCGGGCCGGCTCCTCTCCTCGAACCAGTCCGATGGTCCGCAGTCCCAGATCTTTTCCCGCATAAGCCAGCGCGTGAAGGTGATTACTCCAGGGTCCGCCAGCACTCAGCACACCCTCATAGCCCCGGGCTAATGCCATTTGCAGATTATACTTCAGCTTAAACCACTTATTGCCGCCATAGTGGGGATGAAGCTGATCCGTGCGAAGCATGTCAACGCGAAACCCCCCGATGGACAGTTGTTGGACGGGTACTGCTGAAAACTCCGGAAATTCCATCTGTTTGTGCAGAAGCAGAGGGCCTGAACATTTGCCCCGGGCCCCTGTTAGTGTTCGGGCTGAAAGTAGACATAAACCAATGGACAACCCCGGAGAAGAAACGTATAGCGGCAGCAAGCCCGGGCTCCACGATGGGGATTATTACCTGTCGGAGGAGGGATTCATCATATTCACTGAACAATACCACCGACGCAGGGGCTATTGCTGCCAAAGCGGATGCAAACATTGTCCTTACGGGTTCGACAAGAAGACTGGCACCTTCCGGGAAAGGTGAAGCAGCCCCAAGGCTACCTTTGACATCCCAACTTCGGACTTATGATAACAGCAGCACACGGCGCCAACCCGACATTGGAGTCATTCCAGGATGCCATCCGGGCGGGCATACCGGCCTCACTGCCTGAGTACCCTGTTATTCCTGAAGGCATCAATCGGGCTCCCAGAAGAAAAGACATCCTCCCTCCTGCTGAGAAACGTCTGGCCGTAGCCAATGCCCTCCGCTATTTTCCCGCAATCCTGCACAGCCAGCTAGCTCCTGAATTCGCCTCAGAACTGGAGACCTACGGGAGAATTTACATGTTCCGATACAGGCCCACTTATCCAATGTCGGCTCGCCCCATCAGCGATTACCCGGCCAAGTGTCTTCAGGCAGCAGGCATCATGCTCATGATCCAAAATAACCTGGACCCTCTGGTGGCTCAGCATCCCATTGAGCTCATTACCTATGGGGGTAATGGCGCTGTGTTTCAGAACTGGGCGCAGTATCTCCTCGTGATGAAGTACCTGAGTGAGATGACCGAAGAGCAGACGCTGGTCGTGTACAGCGGGCATCCCCTGGGGCTTTTTCCTTCCCATCCCGATGCCCCGCGCGTGGTGGTAACCAACGGGATGATGATACCCAATTACAGCAAGCCAGATGACTGGGAACGCTTCAACGCACTCGGTGTGACCCAATATGGGCAGATGACCGCAGGTTCCTACATGTATATCGGACCCCAGGGAATTGTTCACGGAACCACCATTACTGTGATGAATGCCGCCCGCAGACTTCGGGTATCGAGAGGCGAAACCGTGCCGCCCGGAAAACCCGGAGCGGGATTGCTCTTTGTTACCTCGGGACTGGGGGGCATGAGCGGTGCGCAGCCGAAAGCGGCTTCCATTGCTGGATGCGTCAGTGTAACGGCAGAGGTGAATCCGAAGGCCGCGATGAAGCGACATCAGCAAGGTTGGGTGGATGAATTGATCACAGATCTTGGCGAGCTTGCTGCGCGCGTCACGCGAGCCAGGCAGCGCGAGGAAGTTGTGAGCATCGCATACATCGGAAACATCGTGGATGTATGGGAATACTTCCTACGGGAAGGTATCCGTGTGGATTTGGGAAGTGACCAAACCTCCCTGCACAATCCGTGGGCTGGAGGATATTATCCCGCCGGTATGAGCTATGAAGAGAGTAATCATCTGATGGCCGGTCGGCCGGATGAATTCCGGGAACGCGTGCAAGCCACCCTCAGGCGTCATGCTGCTGCCGTGAATGCCCATGCATCAGGGGGCATGTACTTCTTTGACTACGGCAATGCCTTCTTGCTCGAGGCTTCCCGCGCCGGGGCCGATGTGTCCAACCCATCGGGTGATTTCAACCACGAATTTCGTTATGCCTCATACATTCAGGATATCCTGGGGCCTATGTGCTTTGACTATGGCTTCGGACCGTTCCGCTGGGTTTGTTGCTCTGGCAAGCCCGAGGACCTGGCGCTCACTGATCAGCTTGCTGATGAAGTACTCACCCGGCTGCGCACGGATGCCCCTGATGATGTAGCCCAGCAGATGGATGACAATATCCGGTGGATTCGAGAAGCGGGCGCTAATGAGCTGGTTGTAGGCTCACAAGCGCGGATCCTCTATGCCGATTCTGATGGCCGGATTGCCTTGGCGGCTGCATTCAATAAAGCCATCCGCGACGGGCGAATCGGACCGGTGATTCTGGGACGTGACCACCATGATGTGAGTGGAACAGACTCCCCCTACCGGGAAACCAGCAATATTTATGATGGCTCCCGCTTCACAGCCGATATGGCGGTTCAGAACTTTGCCGGCGACTCTTTTCGTGGGGCTACATGGGTGAGCTTGCACAACGGTGGCGGGGTGGGCTGGGGTGAAGTGGTCAATGGCGGATTCGGCATGCTGCTCGATGGATCTGAGGCATGTGACCGCCGCCTGCGATCCATGCTTCACTGGGATGTCAACAATGGTATTGCACGTCGCGCCTGGGCCCGCAATCCCGAGGCCATGCGAGCAATAAACAGAGCCATGGAGACTCATCCACAGCTCCGGGTGACGCTCCCCCAACTGGTCGATCCCAACCTCCTCGACTCCCTGTTCTGATCCCTGAGGAAACCCGGGAAACGTTTTTGACCGTTTTCTGTTTCCGATGTGCCGGGGGGTCTTATCTTCGCAGCCCCTTATGGAAGATCGGGAACAGAAAATCATCCAGCAAGCGACCGAGGTATTCATGCGCTATGGCATCAAAAGCGTGAATATGGATGACGTCGCCAGGCATCTCGGTATTTCCAAAAAGACCCTCTACCTCGTTGTCCGGGATAAAGAAGACCTCGTGTGCCGGGCTGTACAGCATTTTTCCCAGCACGAAAAGCAGATGATGGCGGGTATCTCTGCCTTGCAGCTGAACGCCATAGATGAGAGTCTGGAGATCATGAAATGGGTCCTTTCTATACTCAAGAACACCAATCCTGTTGTGGATTTCGACTTGCAGAAATACCATCCGGAAATTCACAAGACCATGCGTGCCCACCGCGATCGTGTGGTCCTTGATGGCATGCTCAACAACCTGAAGAAGGGCCAGCGCGAGGGCTTATATCGGAAAGATTTCAATCCAGAGCTCATCGCTAAATTGTACATGTCCCGTGTAGACACCATGTTCGACCAGGACTTATTTCCATTTCCTCACTGGAACCTGTCTGATATCTACACCCAGGCCTTCATCTACCACATACGCGGGATTGCCAGTGCTAAGGGCCTGGACTACCTCCGTGACAAAATGAAACTCAAGAACTAAGGCAATACTTCCGCTTTATGCGCAAACCCTTATTCCTCATGATGGCTCTGGCCTTTGCGGCACTCAACGCAATCTCCCAAGAGCCCTTATCCCTGTCAATCAGGGATGCTCAGGATTATGCCATGAAAAATGGATTCTCCGTGCGCAATGCCCGTCATGACATGCGCTCAGCCGAGCTACAGACCGATGAACTGATCGGCATCGGTCTGCCTCAGCTCAACGGAAGTATTCAATACCAGAACTTCATTGACCTGCCCACATCCGTTGTGCCTGGTGAATTCTTCGGGGCTCCTGGTCAGGATGTGCAGGTGCAATTTGGCGTTCCCCAGCAGGTAACTGCTGGGCTTACGGCCAGCCAGCTCCTGTTTGATGGCTCATGGCTCGTGGGATTGCAGGCTTCGCGATCCTACGCCCGCCTGAAGCAACAACAGGTAACCAAGTCAGAAGCTGATATCCGCCGTGAGGTGGCCGAAAACTACCATCTCGCGCTCATCGCACTGGACAATGTGCGTCTTCTTGAAGAAGGCAAAGTGGTGTTGGAAAATATGCTTGTCCAGACCACTGCATTGCTCAAGGAAGGATTTGCTGAAGAGCAGGATGTGGATCAGTTGCGCCTTTCATTGAATGACTGGAACAATCGCCTTGCCAATGGCCAGGCGCAGGTCAAACTCACCCAGGATCTGCTCAAGTTCACAATCGGTATGCCGCTGTCCACGGAGATTCGACTCTCCACCACAACCAAAGAAGAAATCGACGCCAACCATACGGAACTCCTTTCGGCTGCCTTCAACCCTGAAGGCACCATTGAATATCAGCTCGCGCAAAGTGGGCTTGGTATGCAGCAGCTCAACCTGAAAAATCAGAAGGCCAAGACCCTTCCCAATCTGGCGGCCTTCTACAATCTTCAAACGCAGGCGCTCCGTCGTGAATTCAACTTCACAGACACGAGTCTGCCATGGTTCCCTATCCAACTCTGGGGTGTTCAGCTCAACGTTCCTATTCTTTCCGGTGGATCCCGTTACCGGTCCATTCAGAAAGCTCAGGTGGAAGTGCAACGCATGACGGAAACTCTGGCTTACACCCGGGAGGCAGCACAACTGGAATACAACGGTGCGCGTATCGCCTATTTGAATGCGATGGCCGTGTATCAGTCATCGCTCGACAGTTACCAGCTCGCTCAGAAGATTCTTATGCGAACCGGAATCAAGTTCAGCGAGGGCGTTGCCTCCAGTTTTGATGTATCCCAGGCCACCAGTCAAAGTCTGCAGGCCCAGGGTTCCTACGTGCAGTCTATGCTCGAACTCATGAATGCCAAGACCCGGTATCAAAAGGCCATCAACCAACTCTGATCACCCCATTCACACCTTCCTATGTTATCCACTCCTACCATGAACAAGGCCGTCACCTTTGCGGGCCTGTCCCTCCTCCTGCTCGCCTCTTGCAGCAGCCCTGACAAGCAGGCCAAACTGGAAACACTAAGGCAGCAGAAGATTGAAATAGAAGGACAGATCGCCGCCCTTGAATCCGAGCTCGGCTCATCGTCCGCGACTTCTGGAGGCAAAATTACTGACGTGATCATTACGCCGGTCAGTGCCACCGGATTCGTGCATTCCATCGATGTGCAAGGTATTGTCGAGGCCAGTGAATCCGTAGACCTGCGGCCGGCTATGGCAGGCATCGTCACGCATATCCATGTCAAGGAAGGGGATGCCGTGCAGAAAGGACAAGTTCTGGCAGAAACAGATCATGAGATTTATGAGAGGCAGATCAACTCCCTGCAGCCTCAACTCCAGCTTGCGACAGAAATGTACGAGCGCCAGAGCCGGCTGTGGGCTCAACAGATCGGCAGTGAAGTGCAGTTACTGCAGGCCAGGACTCAGAAAGAATCGCTGGAAAAACAGATTCACACCCTCGAAGAGCAGATTGACATGACCAGGATAAAATCTCCGATCTCCGGTACCGTGGACTTTGTCGGCCTTCGCCTCGGCCAGCTTGCTGCGGCAAACTTCATCGACCCGGCATTCCGTATAGTCAACCTGAGTTCACTTAAGGCCGTAGCCCGGATATCCGAATCCACAGCACCGCTAGTAAAGTCTGGAAACCCTGTGGCTCTTGCCTTTCCTGACCTCGGAGAAGAAGTATCTTCCCGGATCACGTTTACATCAAGGACTATTGATCCATTGACCCGCACGTTTGCGGCTCATGCCTCCATGCCTGCAGGCCCTGCATACCGTCCCAACATGGTGGTAGTCATGCGCATCGTTGACTATGAGAATCCCTCCGCCATAACCGTACCGGTCAACCTCGTTCAGTCGAGTCCAGAAGGTGCATTTGTATATGTAGCTACCTCCCGTGAAAACGGGAAAAAAATAGCTTCTCGCCGGATCATTTCAACCGGGAAGACTTATGGATCATCCACAGAAGTTCTCAGCGGACTGTTAGCAGGTGACCAGCTCATCACAACGGGCTATGCTCAGCTGACAGACGGCGCAGAAATCGCATTCTAATCCGCTCCCAACACACCGTTATGTCCAATCCATTCAAAGAGTTCAGACCCACCAGCTGGGCTATTGACAACAAGGCTACGGTCTACCTCCTTACGGTGATCATCACCTTAGCGGGTATCGCTTCCTACCAGAACATTCCGAAGGAGCAATTTCCCGATATCGTCATCCCGACTATTTATGTACAGACAATTTACCCCGGTGCCGCACCGAAGGATATTGAAACCCTCGTCACTAAGCCGATTGAAAAGCAGATCAAGTCGATTTCCGGCGTGAAGAAAGTGACCAGCCAGTCGCTTGAAAACGTTTCAATCATCATGGTCGAATTCAATACAGATACGGAGGTATCTGTAGCAAAGCGAAAGGTGCAGGATCAGGTAGACAAGGCATCCCCCGATTTACCTAAGGATCCCAATCTGTCACAAACGGTGATGGAGGTGGAGTTCTCTGAGATGCCCATCCTCTTCATCAATATCGCTGGTGATTACGACCTTGTACGGTTAAAGAAATATGCCGAACAGCTCGAGGACCGCATTGAGGCCTTGCGCGAAATTACCCGCGTGGACATTGTGGGAGCGCTCGACCGCGAAATTCAGGTCAACCTCGACCTCTACAAAATGCAGGCAGCCCGGGTGACCATGATGGATGTAGAAGCTGCCATCCGGTATGAAAACATGAGCATCAACGGAGGCAACCTGACGGTGGATGATATGCAGCGGTCAATCAGCATTACCGGAGAGTTTACCGGTGTGAATCAGATTGGCAACATCATCATCAACTCTATGTCCGGGGCTCAAGTCTACTTGAAGGATATTGCTGAAATCCGCGACGGATTCAAGGATCAGGAGAGTTTTGGCCGTCTCGATCACAAGAATGTAGTTACCCTGAATGTGATTAAGCGCGGAGGCGAAAATCTGATTGACGCCTCAGACAAGATCACTGAAATAATCACCGATCTGCAGAAGAATGACTTCCCGGCAGACCTGAAAGTAGTGATCACAGGAGATCAGTCCGACCAAACCCGGATCACGCTTCATGATCTCATCAATACCATCATCATCGGTTTTATTCTGGTGACAGTGGTGCTGATGTTCTTCATGGGCGTAACCAACGCATTCTTCGTGGCCATGTCCGTGCCTCTTTCCATGATGATTGCATTTCTCGTGTTGCCTGGAATTGACTTCACCCTCAACATGATTGTGTTGTTCTCCTTCCTGCTTGGACTAGGCATTGTGGTGGATGATGCCATTGTTGTCATTGAAAATACTCACCGGATATTCGACAATGGCAAGATGCCCGTTCGCGAAGCAGCAAAGCGAGCGGCGGGTGAGGTATTTCTTCCTGTGCTCTCCGGAACGGCCACTACACTGGCGCCTTTCTTTCCGCTTGCCTTCTGGCAGGGTATCATCGGGAAGTTCATGTTCTATTTGCCCATTACGCTGATCATTACACTCACTGCCTCTCTGCTCGTAGCCTACATCATTAACCCGGTGTTTGCCGTTGACTTCATGAAGCCTGAGCACGTGGGTGAAAAAACAGCCCGCAACCGCAAGCGATTCCTTGTTACCGCAGTGATCTTTATCGCCATTGCACTCATCTTCTATGTTTCCGGCTCTTTCGGAATGGGCAATTTCACGGTTGCTGTGCTTCTCCTGTTACTGCTCTATCGGTTTGTTCTGGAGCGCGCCATCTATCGATTCCAGCATAACCTTTGGCCCAGATTCCAACGCTTCTATGGTCGTTTTCTGGAATGGGCCTTGTTGCGTCCGCGCACCATCTTTTTTTCCACTCTGGCCCTGCTGGTGCTCTCTTTTATGCTTACGGCCCTGCGCAGTCCTCAGGTGGTGTTCTTCCCCAAGGCAGATCCCAACTTTGTCTATGTCTACGCCACCCTTCCTGTGGGCACACGAGCCGCGGCTACCGACTCCGTGGCCAGGATTGTCGAAGAGCGGGTATACAGCGTGATTGGCGAGAATAACCCTATCGTGGAATCCGTGATTACCAATGTTGCCGTTGGCGCTAATGAGGCACAGGATGATCGCGCCACTTATCCCCACAAGGCGAAGATCGGAGTGGCATTCGTTGAATTTGCCAAGCGCAATGGTGAGAATACGGCTGTATATATGGAGAATATCCGAGAAGCCACGCGCGGTATCCCCGGTGTTGAAATCGCCGTTGACCAGGAACAAAACGGGCCTCCGACGTCCAAGCCCATCAATATCGAGATCAGCGGGGAACGCTTTGAGGATCTCATTGACGTTTCCCTCGACCTCAAGCGATATCTGGACTCCCTTGCCGTTCCGGGTGTCGAAGAACTCAAATCAGACCTCCAGCTCAACAAGCCGGAAGTATCGATCCGCATTGACCGTGAGCGTGCCAATCGGGAAGGCATTAGCACCGCCCAGATCGGCTCCCTGATTCGTACCTCTGTATTCGGAGCTGAAGTGTCCCGATTCCGTGATGAGAACGACGACTATCCGATTATGCTCCGGCTCAGGGAAGACCAGCGCAACGACATCGAACAGATCCGTAATACAATCATCACCTTCCGTGATATGAACCAAGGCGGGCAAATCCGTCAGGTGCCACTTTCTTCGTTTGCCTCGGTAGAATATACGTCTACTTATGCCGCCATCAAGCGCAAAAACCAGAAGCGTGTGGTGACCCTTTCGTCTAATGTACTGTCTGGCTTCAACCCCAATGAAGTCGTTGCATCCATCCAGAAGCGTATCGACACCTTCGGTTATCCCCGTGATGTGGTGAGCATCAAAATGACCGGCGAGCAGGAGGAGCAGGCAGAAACGGCTGCATTCCTCGGATTTGCCGGATTGCTCGCCATCGGGCTCATTGTACTCATCCTCATGCTTCAGTTCAACTCCTTTGGACGTCTGCTGATTATTCTGTCTGAAATCTTGTTCTCTGTTATCGGGGTGTTGCTTGGACTGGCCATCTTCGATATGGACATTTCTGTCGTGATGACCGGTGTGGGAATTGTGGCCCTTGCGGGAATTGTTGTGCGCAATGGCATCCTGCTCGTTGAATTTACCGATCAATTGCGCTCGGAGGGGCTTCCATTAAAAGAAGCCATCATTGAAGCAGGCAAGGCCCGAATGACTCCTGTGTTGCTCACTGCTACCGCCACTATTCTGGGTATGATCCCGCTGGCCGTGGGGCTCAACATTGACTTCGTGACCATGTTCACCGAGCTCGATCCAAGGCTTTATTTTGGTGGTGATAATGTGGCCTTCTGGGGTCCCCTTTCATGGACCATTGTCTTCGGGCTAAGCTTCGCCACCTTTATCACCCTGATTCTTGTGCCCGTGATGTATGAAATGATGGAAACGATGCGAGCGGGAATCCGGCGCAGGCGAGCAGGCATAGCAGAAAAAACGGCTGGTGGTTAATCCGGGCAACTTTCTGGAGGATGCCGGGGGACAAGCGCTAAAGTTCCCGCTCCAGCTCATCCATGATGCGGGTGCACACCCGCCGATCGGCACCCAGGGCCAGTCCTCCCAGCCAGCTTCCATATTCAGCTGTAAGCACCATAGCGTGGTCTTGCTCGACAATCCGAAAGCGGATGTTTACGGGCAACTCCAGAATCCCGAATCCACGACGTGTCTCAATAATGCCCCTCCTTTCATCGAAAGCGACAATGCTGAGGCCTTCTTTCATCAACACACCAGGCAGGGCATTCATTATTGCGTGTCGGGTGCAGCGCGGTCTTATGGACAGTGGTTCTCTCACGCGACAAATTAAGGTAGTTTTCATGAAGCCAGGGTTTACCGGCTATGAAATCACTTCCTTTCGCTATGATCACCCTCCAGCATATCCCTGGCCTGAGCGACGTAAAAGCCACCGCCTTGGATCACCTCGGCAAGCAGTTTCCGCGCGGCTTCCCGGTCGCCACCATGCCAGAGGCACAGGGCCTGATAGTACTTTGCATCTTCGTCAAACAGCCCGACTTCATTTTGTCCAACACGGCGAAAAAAGACCTCCGCTTCAGAATAAAGTCCCATGCGGTATGTGGCCAGCGCCAGGTAAAACTGGGCATTCACGTCATCCGGGCGGATAGCGAGCACGGCCAACAGAGACTCTCTGCAGCGTGCATGGTATCCCCTGGATAAGTCATCAAGGCAGGCTGCCATATAATCGAGATAGTTAGTCTCCCAAGTCTCCCGGACCAGTTCTGGACGATCGGCTGATGAAATCCGGTCCGCGGGCACGTGTCTTTCCGGAAGAGAAACCACGTGGCGTGCTGCTCCTGAAATATTCGAATAGTCTGCCAGGTGGTAGTAACCAACCCGAATAAAATCCCGATTGCGGATTTCCTGGGATACATCGGGAAGTTCCACGGGCGACCCTGAAGTCTTCAGGAAATCGGCGGGATAGTCCTTGATCACCACGTAACTCACACGGAGGGTATCGGCAGGCGGCAGGGAGGGCTGGTATACATCCGCCACTTCCCTCGGCTCCGGGTGAAATGTGATGACAGTTTCATCGCTCACTTCATCCCCGGGTATTTCAGCCGTCTCGAGAAAAGAGGAGGAGTCGGGCATAGTTGAGGTGACGGCGGTTGATGCTGCGCCCGCTGAAGAAGGAACAACCACATCCTGATTCAATGACTTGGACCGGTTGACCAGTAAGGCTATGACCACTATAGCGAGGGACAAGCCCAATCCACCCATTATCCACCACCTGTTCCAGCCCTTCACAGCGGATGGTGGAATGGACGCATAGGCGGGCACGAGGCCAAAACCCTCCACGGCGTCCGCCACAAGTGGCTCGGTGACCATGAGCCACTCTACCTCCCGGGTGCGTGCCTCAGAAAGTTTGCCTTCGTGGTAAAGCCTGATCTCTTCCGGGTCGGGCAGCCGGTGCGTCTTGTCTCTCATGGTTCCATTAAGGCATTCTTCAAATTGCGTCTTCCGTTTTGGATATACGACTTTACCTGCAGCTCCGTGTATCCGGTTTCGGCCACGATCTCCCGGTACGATTTCTCCAACAGGTAAAACATCGTGATGCATATGCGCTGGTGCTCATCCAGTTGGCTGATGGCTTGCTCGAGTTGTTGCAGTCTGCTTTCCCTGGCTTCGGCCTGTTGGAGCTCCTCTGCGCTGTCATCACCCTTCTTCATGAGTGCGGTCTCGCTATCAGCGGAAGCCACTCGCTTGCGGAGGAGTGACAAACAGTAGTTCCGGGTAACCCGGTGCAGCCAATGGGTCCACATCCTCACCTCACACTTGCGGAGGTCTGTGATCATCTTTTCAAACAAAGCCGTTGTGGCGTCCCGCGCTTCTTCTGCATTCTTCAGGTACTTCAGGCAAACACCGAAGACCAGGTGCCTGTATCGGTGGTACAATTCGCCCACCAAGGCCTGGTCTCCGGTCTGACGGTACCTCTCCAAAAGTTCTCCGTCAGACATCTTAGCTATGTTTCGCCTGAATATCAACCCGTGAATTGCATGGCCTCAAGATACATTTACCGACTCTGGCTATTGCGTTTCTCGTAGTAATCCTCGAGGTAACTTTTCGTTTCAATGATGACATATCCCCCGGTGCTGTCGCCGTACTTAGCCGGGACACCTCCGCTGTATACCGCTATGGAGCCAATACCGCTGCTGGGGATATTCGGCACATTCTCCCTGATTTTCACCCCGTCGATAAAATAAACCACTGCCCCTGACCGGCTGCCTCTGAAGTAGAGTTCATCGCCCGAAGGGCTCACCTTGATGTCGGAAGTCAAGGACGACACAATCTTCTTGAGATCTCCTCCATTGGCCGATGGCATATTTTTCAATTCCTTGGCGGTTATTATAACCACTGTTCCTCCGTCCTCCCGGATGAGCGGAATAGTGTACTCTTCCACTATCACCCCTCCAGTGGTATACGCTGAGTCCGCCATAACCACGTTATTCAGGCGGGTAATGCGATCCGGAAGCACCTCTACACCGCGATAGATGACCGTGGCCTTGCCCATCATCCGGAATGATACCTCATAACGGCCGGGGGGAACCGAGCCCATGCGCAGCCGTCCATCCAGATCAGACAGATCTCCCCGGGGTGCGGTACCGCCATCGACCCGCATTACAACACCCGGCAGAGGCGCGCCACCGGAATCCTTCACAAATGCCTGTATTTCCCCGAATGTTTGAGCTTGAACGGAAAGACTGACGAGTGCGGGCAACAGAAAAGAAAGCATGTACTTCATGGTATGATGTTTTCATTCAGGACGCGGGCTCGTGAAAATTTCCATAAACTGTAGACGGATTTTCAGGAGGGCGTCACATATTCTCGCAGCCACCTATCTTTGCCCCCGCAATTCAGCCTCCATCTCACTCCTGATGAGTGACGCCATCAAGCATGAGTGCGGCATCGCGCTCCTCCGTCTGAAGCAACCGCTTCGGCACTACTCCGAGAAATACGGAAGTTCCTTCTACGGCCTGAACAAGATGTATATCCTGATGGAGAAAGAGCACCATCGTGGACAGGATGGTGCCGGGCTGGCGAATATCAAGCTCGATGTCCCGCCCGGAAAGAAGTACATCAGTCGGGTTCGCAGCAATGACCCTCAGCCCGTCAAGGACGTTTTCTCCAAGGTCATGTCCCGCTTCTCAGAATTGGAAAAGCACAATCCCACCGTATTGGCAGATCCGGAATTCCTCAAGCAAAACTTCGCTTTTACCGGAGAGCTCTTTCTGGGACATCTGCGCTATGGCACATATGGTGGAAACAGCATTGAAAACTGTCATCCGTTCCTCCGACAGAATAACTGGATGACACGTAACCTGGTGCTGGCCGGGAACTTCAATCTCACCAATGTAGACGAACTGTTCGGGCTTCTCGTGGAACTTGGCCAGCACCCGAAAGAAAAGGCAGACACGGTGACGGTCATGGAGAAAATCGGCCATTTCCTCGATGAGGAAAACCAGCGGCTCTTTGATCTCTATAAGCGTCAGGGCTACAGCAATGAACAAATCACCGGTCAGATTGGCAAGCATCTCGACGTGCAGCGGGTTCTTACCCGTGCGTCCCGGGAATGGGATGGCGGATATGCTATGGCCGGCATGTTTGGCCATGGTGATGCTTTTGTACTTCGCGATCCCCATGGCATCCGGCCAGCCTATTTTTATGAAGATGATGAAGTGTGTGTAGTCGCCAGTGAGCGCCCGCCCATTCAGGCTGCGTTCAACGTTCCTGTAGATCAGATCAGGGAGATCGAGCCCGGGCATGCGTATATCATCAAGCGTGACGGGCGCTCTTCAATGAAACAGGTCAGGGAGCCACAGCACAGGGCATCCTGCTCATTTGAACGCATCTATTTTTCCAGGGGCAATGACCGGGATATATACCAGGAGCGGCAGCGCCTTGGACGTAACGTTGTGCCTCATATTCTGAAAGCGGTTAATTACGACCTGGATCATACCGTCTTCTCCTTCATCCCCAACACAGCCGAAACGGCGTTTTACGGAATGATCAAGGCCTTGGAAGATCATCTGAACGACGAGAAGATCCAGGCGCTTTCCCTCCCTGAAAATCAACGCCCGGATAAGATCGAAGCGATTATCCGCAGAAGGGCGCGCATTGAAAAGATCGCCATCAAGGATGCCAAACTCCGCACCTTCATTACCCAGGATTCTGCACGAGATGAAATGGTGGCCCACGTCTATGATATCACGCATGGCGCAGTGCGAAAGGGTGTAGACAATCTGGTGGTGATTGACGATTCCATTGTTCGGGGCACTACCCTGAGGAGATCGCTCATCAAGATTCTCGATCGCCTCGAGCCGAGGAAAATTCTGATTGTGTCTTCGGCGCCTCAAATCCGATACCCCGATTGCTACGGCATTGATATGGCCCGCATGGGTGACTTTATCGCCTTCCAGGCTGCAGTATCCCTGCTGCGGGAGCGACGCGCGGAAGAGCTGTTGGACGTCGTATACCGCAAATGCAAGGATCAGGAACATGCTCCAAAGGAGACCGTACGGAACTATGTGAAGGAAATTTACGAACCCTTCACGGACGAGGAAATTGCGGCCCGCATTGCCACCCTCGTAACACCGGATGGAATACGCGCGCAGGTCTCGGTTCTTTTCCAGCGGGTGGAAGACCTCCATGATGCTTGTCCCGCTCACACCGGCGACTGGTATTTCACCGGCAACTACCCCACTCCGGGCGGGAATAAGGTCGTAAACAAGGCGTTTATCAATTACATGGAGGGGCGCAGCGACAGGGCGTATTGATGGGGCTTATCTTGCCTCGCTAATTATTGCGCGCATGTCCAAGTCCAACAAGCTTACTCTGTGGATCTTCATCGGTCTGTTTGCAGGGGCTCTTACTGGTTACATCCTGTATCTCCTCTACCCTTCGCAATCCGGATCCGGCGAATTGGATCCACAACTCGCGGGCATACTCGACAACCTGACCATCCTCACAGATGTGTTCCTCCGACTGATCAAAATGATCATCGCCCCCCTGGTACTGGCCACCCTCGTCGCCGGTGTCGCCAAGCTCGGTGATCTCCGCGCTGTGGGACGCATCGGGGGAAAAACCATGCTGTGGTTCATCTCTGCGTCCTTTATCTCCCTGCTTCTCGGCTGCCTGCTGGTGAACCTCTGGCAACCAGGAGCCATGATGGATATCCCCCTGCCAGCGGATGATACAGCCACCGGAATTGACAAGGCTGCAATGACCTTCCGGGGTTTCATCACGCATATTTTTCCCAAGAGTATCGCAGAGGCCATGGCCACCAATGAAATCCTGCAAATTGTGGTATTCTCGCTCTTTCTGGGCGCGGCCACGGCGGCCATTGGTGACCTGGGCAAGCCACTTGTGGAGTTCATGGAGTCGCTCGGGCACGCAATGCTCAAGGTAACCACTTTTGTCATGAACTTCGCTCCATTCGCTGTTTTTGCGGCCGTCACTGCAATGGTTGCCCGATTAGGAGGAGGTGTGATTGCCAAGTATATGCTTTTCATCGCTGAATTCTATGCGGGCCTGTTGATGCTCTGGGCCATCCTGCTTTTCGCTGCATTCTTGCTCGTTCGGCGGCGGGTTCTGGTTCTTGTGAGACGACTTCGCCAACCCTTGCTCATCGCGTTTTCCACCGCCAGCAGCGAGGCTGTTTATCCAAAAATGCTCGAAGAACTCGAGCGCTTTGGTTGCCGCAACAGAATTGTCAGCTTCGTGCTGCCTTTGGGCTATAGCTTCAATCTGGACGGCAGCATGATGTACATGACCTTCGCCAGTCTATTCATTGCTCAGAGCTATGGTATTCACCTCGATTTTTCCGATCAGCTGCTCATGCTGCTCACCCTGATGGTTACCAGCAAAGGCATTGCAGGCGTTCCTCGAGCATCTCTTGTGGTCATTGCCGGCACGCTGGCCGCTTTTGGAATTCCGGAGGCCGGGCTTATGCTTCTGCTCGGGATTGACCACGTGCTGGATATGGGACGCTCAGCCACCAATGTGATAGGAAACGCCGTGGCTACAGTTGCTGTAAGCAAGTGGGAAAAGGCGCTGGAGGAATAAAAAAACCGCGGGTTTCATTCCGCGGTTCCTTGTTCATCGTGTTGGGAAAATCGCCTAATTTGCCGGGATGAGATCGCAAACTCCGGCGGCGGCAGCCATCTTCGGATCAACCATTACATCCATCGCTGTCTTATTCTGCGGGTCGAGTTCCATTACCTTGTTCCAGGCAGCCCGTGAACACTCGTAGTTGTCCAGTTTCCCATAGTACAACCCGAGGTAGCTGTAAGCCTCTATCAGGTTCTTCTTGTTTGCATCTATATACCGCTGTTCTGTTCCCACCTTGCGGATTGCTGTCTCGTAGAAAGGCTTGGCAAGTCCGGTTGGTGCCTCTGGATTGTCGAGTTTATTGTTGCACTTCGCTCTCCAGAACCAGGCATCGGGATACTTCTCCGTGGCCTTCTCGAAGGCCTTGTCTGACTCCGCATACTTCTTGGAGAAATAACTGGACTGACCGAGGTAGTAGAAGTCCAGCGGATCAGAAGACCCTGTGCTATCAATCTTGCGCTGATACCACTCCGAGGCCTTCTCGTAATTCTTCATCTTGCTGTAAATGGTCGCGATTTCCCCATATCCATCCTTATAGCTTGTATCCGCTAGCATGGCCTGCTCAATGAGGCCTATGCCCTCTGTCTCTTGTCCGAGTTTGGCCATGAGTCGTCCTTTATAGGCCATATCAGTGCCTGTGATGATGGCCTTATCCTTGGCCTCCGCCAAAGCGAAATACTGATTCATGTATTCCAGGCCTTTTTGGAAATCCCCCAACTCGTAATATCCATAACCGAGCAGACGATACATGATCACATTGGACGGGTTGCAGGACAGGGCCTTCTCAATCTCGCTGACCGCCCGGTTATAGTCCTTGGTGAGGAAGATAAAGCTCGAATACCGCTGCTGCACACGGCATGAGTTGTTGAGTCCGAGGTATTTCTCGTAAGATTCGATAGCCTTCTCAAAGCGGCCCGCGCGGTAGAGCAGTTCAGCCTTCTCGCGGTATGCTGGCGCAAAGGTTGGGTCCGAGGTGATTGCCTGATCAAAATACCGGAGCCCTTCGTCCCAGTTCCGCACCTTTACGTAAAGCTGACCTTGCCTAAGCAGTGTGCGGGTGTAATTAGGATTAAGCTCATAGGCCTTACTGTATTGGGACAGCGCATTAGTGAGATTAAAGCCGTCCTTTTCGGAGTAGTAATCGCCCCACTGAAGATAAACCTCAGGATTGGTAATTTGGATAACGCCCTTCTTTCCTGTGTTTAGCTCATTAATCTTATTCAGGTAGATGATGGATTGATCCAGCTTTTTCGCATAAGTACTCGCTTCTGCCATCTTGAGTAGCGCAAGTTCACGTGTCGCTTTATCCGTGACCGATGCCTTGTCGGATATGATAGCAAAAGCACGGGTGAAATGCACAGATCCGTCCTCGCCCTTTCTCATCGCTACTCGTCCGAGGCCGGTATGGTTGAGCGGATTACCAGCATCCCGTTGTACACCTTCTGTGAACATGGCGCGGGCGCTGTCCAACTCTTCCCAGTATAGATAGTTATCCCCTGCGTAGAAGTACAATTCTGCAGATCCTCCGGCGCTGCGGATGAGTTTCTTGAAGTCTGACGAAGCGTCTTCGTATCGTTCATTGAGTGTTTTAGTCACGGCTTCTGCCTGAGACTGAGCGGCCATTGTACCAGCTGTGAAGACCAGAGACAATGTGAAGATGAGAGGTTTGATCATGGTATGCGTCTGAAGCTGTTGCGAAAGATTATTCACTGATTCGGATGATCCGGGCTGGTGTTTGTTCGGCGACCAGGCCCATTTTATGGATAATAAGCTGGCCGCGTTCACCGCGCAAAAAAGAGACAAAGCCCGTGCCAACGCTCGTCCGCGCGCTTGTCCGAATCGCGTATACATCGCGTCGAAGCGGATAAGTCTTATCCCAAATATATGCCTGGTAGGGCTTGCGAGGCATGGATGGCTTGTCCAGGTTAGATGGATCGATAATACCGATCACACGCACGCGTGACAGGAAATCCTGACTGGTACTGTCTTCACGGTCCGCAATCCAGGCTACGCTGATGACCCCGATAGCATCTTTGTTCTTGCTCACGTAATCGATCACTTCGCTATTGCTGTGCACGGCAAAGCAATTCGCGGGAAACTCAGCACCTGCAAGAAACCGCTCTCGGATGTATCGCGCATTGGATGATCTGTTGTTGTCAAACACAATGCGAACCGGCTCCCCCTGTTGTTCTTCGCCTACTTCGCTCCAGCTGCTGATCGTGCCTCTGAAGAGGGAGTCCACTTGCGAAAGCCGGAGCACGCTGTCCGGATTTTCCCGATGCACAATGAGCGCGATGCCATCGGTCGCAATCCTGGCACTCTCTGGCAGCTTCTGACGATTCCGGAAAGCTGCACGTTCCTCTTCGGTCAGGTCTCTTGTGATAACTGCTGACTGAATGGAATCGCCCATGAGCGCGTCGATCACATCGGCTTCGGGCATGAAAAGCGCTTCCACCTTGGCATTGGGGTAATCATTGTGAAACACATCCACCTCGCTCTGCATAAGCAGCGTGAAAGACTCATCTATGCCGGCGCGCAGCGAGCCACTCGTCATGCTCTCGCCGGAGCGATTATAGGGCTGGCATGCTTCAAGGAAGGAAGCAGTCAACATCAGTGCAATGACGCTTGTTCTCATGTGCGGTTGAATTTATCGCGATTGAATTGGCGCCTGAGCCTGGAGAAGCGCACCAGCGCATAAAGCAGAAGTACTGCACCGAAAAGGTGGTTCCGTGGAGGTGCAAGGACGTTGCTGAGTGCATTCGTGCACAGCGCCACGATGCCTGTTACCGTGAGCACTACAACCATGAACCCTCCCAGGATGTATACCGGACTGCCCTTCATGTTCACATCAGTTTAAATCTCACCGGCAGTCGCTGCCTGACGGCCACTGTTTGCTCTCCCATTCGGCCGGGAATCCACCGCGGCATCTCTTCAAAAACAAGCAGGGCGATCTTGTCGAGGCCCGGTGCTCCCACGATTCCGCGTTCTACAGCAACCTGAGTAACCTCTCCCGATGAAGTGACCACAAAAGTAATCCATACAGTGCCCTCGATTCCACGCTCGCGGTAGAACGCCGGGTATTCAATTCGTTCGGATAAAAACCTCTTCAGCGCCTGGGATCCTCCGGGAAACTCTGGCATTACGGAGGCCCAGTCCACCCATCCCGGGCACGATGCAGTGGGCACTGCCGTTGGCATTTCTGTGGGCCCGGTCCATTCATCTGAAACTCCGTCGGCGGTGCCTGATGGATTTGACATCGCGGACGAAGCAGTCATCGATGACACCGGCCCGCTTTCGACGACTTCCGGTGGAGCCTGATTATCTCCGCGGGGGGCGGGGTTCTGGCTCTGCTCTGCCGTGCGCATTTCCTCCTGAGTCGGGGCGTGCTTAGGAAGGACCAGTTGGGGAAGCATGGGCTGGTCTTCGGAAGGAACTATCACATTCCCGCCCGGGTGTGCATCCCTCCTGCTCACGAACACCACGATGACGCCAATCAGGAATGCTACGATAACCATAGCGGCCATGAGCGAGCGATGAGATTCACGGCGCAGCTGGTATGCGCCATATTCCCGGATCCGGCCCTCAAAAACCAGTTCGTTTCGGGATGGTGAAAGCATATTGGACCATGAACGGTCGAGTGGAAGAATGAGGATCACGAGTGCGAGAAAGATGAATGTGACAATCATGTTGTGGGGCTTTGTGATTGATTGAACCATCTTCTCAGCCCTGCATTGTGCCCGCTCGTGGCAGATACAGTCAAGGAAACGGCAATTCTCTCAGCCCCAATGGGCAAGAAAAAGGGGAACCGGATGGCTCCCCTGTACAGGTTACATCCAGGTCCCTTACTTCAGGGTAAAGCGGATGGGAAGATTCATCCTGAGGCGTACAGGATTTCCGTTCATCTTGGCAGGTGCAAACTTCTTCAGGCTTTTCACAGCCTTCACGGCCTCCCTGCTCAGGCCCTTTCCTCCGGGCACTTCGCGGGCAACTTCAACGTTGGATACACTGCCATCTTTCTCAACTACAAACGATACGATTACGGTTCCCTGAATCTGCTGCTCCTTTTCCAACTCCGGATACACGATGCTGTTATAGATGTCCTGAAGCATCGCCTGTTCTCCTCCGGGATACTGGGCCATTTGTTCAGCAAATGTCACCGGGGCTTCTACTACCGGCTTCTCCTCTACTGTGGGAGCCACTTCAACTGGACCGAGCAGGCCGTCTTCGCCTTCTGTCGTTTCGGTCGAAATATTCTGATCTTTCAACTCCTCAACGGAGGGTGGGGGGTCTTTCACTTCCTCTTCCGTTACCTCAATGGTAGTAAACT
>CANGTU010000013.1 GCA_947456965.1 Flavobacteriales bacterium | reverse complement strand
TTTGCCGTCTTTCGCGAGGGCATAGGTAAAGCCCGGACGGATGGCAAAGGCTCCTGTTTCACCGGCTTTGTTGACTGCGATTAATCCTACCTGGAATTCTTCCTGCATAAAACGGTTAATCCGCATCACGCGACGGATGGCTTCCTCACAGGCTTCTTGCGGATGGGCGCCCTGACGCATCAGTTCCACCACAAGGAATGAAGAGCAACTTCTCAGTACAGTTTCTCCAAGGCCAGTGCCCGTAGCCGCTCCCACTTCATTATCTACGTACAAGCCGGATCCGATAATCGGACTGTCACCTACCCGGCCCCGCATCTTGAAGGCCAGTCCACTGGTGGTGCAGGATCCCCCGAGATCGCCGTCGGCATCCATCGTGATCATACCGATGGTGTCGTGATTTTCCACATTGATCATGGGCTTGTACTCGCTGGTTACGAGCCATTCCATCCAAGCCTTACGTGCATCTTCACTCACATATTCGCTGGGCACCAGACCTTGTGAGATGGCAAATCGCCGTGCACCTTCTCCCACGAGCATAACATGGGGTGTTTTCTCCATCACCAGCCGGGCAACAGTTACCGGGTGGTCAAATCCCTCAAGAAAGCACACGGATCCCGCACGTCCGAGGTGATCCATGATGCAGGCATCGAGTGTGGTGAATCCTTCGCGGTCTGGCAAACCGCTCAACCCCACCGAAAGGTTGGTGCGATCGGCTTCTGTGATACGCACGCCTGCCTCAGCCATATCTACGGCCTTGCCTCCGCTTCGAAGTGCCTCAAGTGCTCCTTCGTTGGCGGCTATTCCGGCATCCCAGGTGGAAAGCGCAAGACCGCCGCGGTAGGGGGTGAGCGGCAAGGGCTTGTTCTCTTTAGGTGGACGGGTGCACGCGTGAAGGAGAGAGCCCGCACCAGCCAATCCAGCGAGGCGAATAAAGGTTCTTCTGTTGGTCATGGGCTCAGTCCTGAATCAGGAAAGCACCATTTCACGCTTCAGCGTTTCTACGGTGTCTTCTGGAAGGTTATTGAGGTCGAGTAGCATCAGCCCGTCGAGCGCGTTGTTAAAACGTGGATCGGAGTTAAACGCGAGGATACGGGCATTCTGCTGCAAATATTTCTTGAGCAGCACAGGCATCGTAAAACTGGACGGCTCGATGTCACTGATAATCTTATCCATTTTCTTGAGATCGCTCTGTGATGCAGCAACGAGTACATCGGTGTCCACAATCCGAATCTTGGGTTTGAAGGCATTCCGGGGCTCTACATGACCGGCCAGCTCTTCGTTGAAGTAATGCCTGCGAATGAACTGAATGATGAGCTCCTTGGATACTTCCTGGTAGTTGTTGCTGATACTCACAGGCCCGATGATATAACGGAACCGGGGGTTGCTGAGCAAGTAGAACAGAATGCCTTTCCAGAGCAAGAACAAGCTGAGCCGGTGCTTCTGGTAGTCACGTACGATGAACGACCGACCGAGCTCAACCGACTGAGACAGGATGGGGCGCATCGGGGCAGCCATACGGAAGAGACTCGAGGTATAGAAGCCCTTGATACCGTATCGGTTCATGATTTCATGGCCATCACCTACCCGGTAGGCTCCGGCTATGCGCCTGGCTTCCGTATCCCAAAGGATCAGATGGTGATAATAGAGGTCGTATTCATCCAGATCAATGCTTCTGTTTGTTCCTTCACCCACTTCCCGGAAGGTGACTTCGCGCAAACGTCCAATCTCGGTGAGGATATGGGGAATTCTGCCGCTCTCGGCGACATAGCATTCGAAGTGATCATAAGACAGTGTGCGCAGGTCTCGGATGGATGCAATTTCCCGTTCAATCTGTTCTTGCCCGACTTCAGGCACAAGTTCATCTTCACGCCGGGGAAAACGGAAGAGCCGGAAATAGTCGCGCCTGACGTCCAGACTGCTGCCGAGCGCGTATGTCTTGGCTCTCAGGTAGCGACCGTACTGGTCATTGGATGTAAAGGCTGAGGCCTCTCTCGGAAGAATGGGCTTACCGATCCGCATTCTGAACGTATGGCCCTTCTTATTGAGCAATTCCGAAGGCAGCGCGAGGGTACGCAGGTTGGGATGGATCAATCCCAGCAAATGGAAGGCATAAGAGTTGGTTCCGTCAAAGTACACCGGAACTACCGGGACACCGGAATTGCGCACAATCTTCACGGCACTGCTCTGCCACTTCCGGTCGGCAATGGTTTTGAGGTCGCCCTGAAACGTGGATACTTCTCCCGCAGGAAAAATACCTAGCGGCTTGCCCGATTCCAGATGAGCGAGCGCGGTTTTCAATCCGCTGATATTGCTGAATGCACTTTTGCGTTCCTCGAATGGATTTACCGCCAGGATGTAATCGCGGATCGGCTCTACGTTCTGAAGCAGAAAATTGGCCATAACCTTGAAGTCGGGCCTAACCCGGGCAATCATCAGGATCAGAGCCAAACCATCAATGGCTCCGTAAGGATGGTTGGCTACGACCACAAAGGGACCTTCCCTGGGGATGTTGGCCAGATCGGAATCGCGGCACTGGCACTCCAGCTGTAAAATGGAAAACAGTTTTTCAATGGAAGAAACGCCTTCACTCTCGCAAATCTCGTCGTAGAGGTCATTCACTTTATCAATCCTCGCAACCCTGGACAGAAGCGGGATGATGGGATTGTCACGCGTGAGCCGTGTGGCCGAGGCCAACGCTTCTTCAGGTATGAGTTTCTTGGCCACGGGTACCCGGCTGCGCGGTTGGATTACTTGATCATCAGTGGCTGAGAAGCCACGCCGTCTGGAGACCGGAATACCACGCGGTAAACACCTGATTCATACCTCGATGCATCGAGGAAGTAACGCATTTCTCCCGCAGGGAAGTGGCCTGAACGGATGATCTCCACCTCGCGGCCTGAGGCATCGGTAAGCCACAGCGTTCCGCTCGTGGATCGCGCAAGGTTCATGGGTATACAGGTTATCGCAGAGGCAGGATTCGGGAAGATAGCACCGAAAATGGACGTGCCATTCGCTTCTGCAATACCTACTTCACCGTTGAGCACGCGAAAACTCCAGTATCCCGCAGGTGCCGGCAAGGGACGCACCTGTACCTTACCCGTCGTGGCTTCTCCGCGCACGTAATAGTACACCTTCGTTCCCGCGGGCTGGGCGGGTATCAATGCCGACCAGTTGTTATCTCCAAGGGCGGCCATAGCGACCTCTGTGTAGGGATCATCGGGATTGGTCTTCCAGAATAAGGTGCCATTGGCTACACCGTCGCGGTGGTTCATGTAGGCTACTACCTGATAGGCATTCTGGCTATCCTCTGTATCTCCGAGTGGCTGATGGCTGATGAGCAGCGGCTCGTCCACACCCACCGAATGAGTGATGCAGTGAATGGCGCCGCTTGCAGAAATGATGGTTTCCTGAGAGTTGTCACAGTCAATCGGAATAATCTGATAACCCGGCAGATTTTCTTCATAGATCCGGATGGCTGTAGTATCATACTGTTCGCGATAGGTGGGGAGAATGATCTTGTTGTTGACGAAAACGCTGTTGGTATAGGTCCGGTAGAAGGCGGGAGGATTCGAGTCCGGCCAGAGTCCTGATGGACTGTCGGGCATCGGTATGCGAACGACTTTGAAGGGTGTACCCCATTTCGTCTGGAAGTTGGAAAGGACATACTCCAGATTGGCATTGATCTGCGGGCCATCGGCGATGCCATCAGGATATTCACCAACCAGTAAGGTCTCCTCATCGAGGAGCTTCATGTGCATATCAATGTGGTTGATGTTGTCAAACTCAAGTGCGGTCATTTTGATGTAGGTGTCCACACCTAGATAATCCTGCACAATCTGGTCGATCTCGGACTCTGTTTTGGCAGTTACGCCGTAGGGGTTACCGGGTGCATTTTCCTCGAGAATCAGCTCTGAAGCGAAGGCCGTACCGAATCCATCACTCATCCAGTTTCCGCCGGTGTTGACCAGGTCAGCAGGCGCCTCCGTAATGGTATAAAGATCAAGCCCCAGGAAGTCGGCGATGGCTTGAGGTGATGCATCGTCATCCGGCCTGGTGGGACGGTTGTAGATCCAGTCCACCATGAACAGGTCGCCTACTTCATCGGCATAAACCGGATTACCGGCGTAATCCCGCATCCAGATCGAGTTGAAGGGTATTTCCAGGATGGTCACGTTATCAAGGTCGGGGAGAGCCGGAGCACCCTGTGTGCCTAAAAGATAATTTTCGGTCTGGGCGGGATTCTCGGAAAGGATAATGACCTCACACTGGTCCTTGGCAGCGGCCACGATTTGCTTGAGGATACCGGGGTAGCTCGTCCAGGCGATCGTCAGGGCCTGGATTTCTTCCCACTCAGCCATGCAGCGGATGTTGTCGAATGGCGGTGGTGATTCAATTCCTCGCTCGGGGCGCTGGATTTCAAAATCACCACGCTCTATGCGCGCGCGTTCTTCAGGGGTGAACCCTTTAGGCAGGATTTCTTGCTGTGCTGCAGCGTACCATGTCAGGGTGGCGAAAACAGCAGTCGTGATCAGATGTCTCATCGGTAGTAAAGGTATCAATTCATCGGTTTGACTGGATGCAGTATTCAATAGTCAAATTCGACAGAGGTGGTCTGGAATGCAGGGCACCACACACTGTCCAGAACCAGCTGGTTGCCGTCAGGTGAAACAACCTCGGCCCAGTAACGGGCCCATTGGTTGCCGTAT
Source organism: Flavobacteriales bacterium (assembly GCA_947456965.1). GTDB lineage: Bacteria > Bacteroidota > Bacteroidia > Flavobacteriales_D > Sanyastnellaceae > CANGTU01. The sequence continues at coordinate 62,016 of CANGTU010000013.1, read as the reverse complement.
ACACGACAGGTCAAACTGGTGTCCACATCCGCTCCGGTAAACTCCCGCCATTCAGCGCTGCAGCACGCGCAGTTGTAAGTCTCTCCATAGAACCTGAAGCGCAGCAGGTCTTCTGAATATCCCGGGCCGCTATTCCTCAGGTTCATGGTGATAAAGGCCTCAGGTCGGAGGCGGATATTCTGATAGACGGTTTCTCCCGGGGCAAAATCATCCGGACTGAGCTCCAGCGTCACGGGGATATACCCTGAGCGGCTGGTCAGCAATCGAAGTCCTGCCAGCTGGGTGCGTGGCCAGGCCATCCGATACGTGCCATCGGCAGAGGTGGTGGTGGAGGCGGCAAGCGAATACGCACCGATGAATACAGCGCCATCTACTACGCGTTGTTCAACCGATAGCGCCACCCCTGACAGGGGTTGAATGCCCCCGTATTCCATGGTCTTGCCCTCGAGGATTAGTTCCGATGGCGCCTTACGGCATGAGCCGGCACTCATCATCAGGATGATGATGACAGGCGTGCCGTGGCGGATGAATGGAAATTTCATTCTTTGATGTGCTGCTTATAGTGCTCGTAGACGGCCAGAATCTTCCGGACAAAATGATAGGGCTCCCGGGTGTTGCAATATCCATGCTTTACACACTCCATGGTGTAGTATTTCTCCTGGCTTTTGAGCAGGAGGGCCTCTGCCACATGTCCATCCCACAAGGTGTCACTCATCCCCAGTTCCCTCGCCAGGTTCCGGGCATCGAGTATGTGCCCAGGGCCAATATTATAGCTGGCCAGTACAAACCGCAAACGCTCCTCGGGCTGTCGGATTTTGTCTCGCCACATCCTGTCGAGATAATGGATGTAGCGGACGCCCGCCCGGATATTGGGTTCTTCGGTCTGCCCGGAATCACAGCCGAACTTGAGGGCAGTCTCGGGCATCATCTGCATCAGACCGAAGGCACCGCTCCACGATACCGCATCCGGATTGAATCGCGACTCCTGGTATACGAGTGCAGCCAGTAGCCTCCAGTCCCAGCCAATCTGGGGAGAATACTTCCGGAAAAGAGTGTCATACCTGCTGATCTGGTTTTTAGACAGGACAGGCAGCACAAAGGGCCCGCGGTAATCTAGTCGGGTTTCCGGACCGAAGTATTTTCGGTAGAGCCGTGCTGACCGTTGTTGGGTGGAGGATTTTTCAAGCCACGCATTGAGCGCTTTCTGAAGCTGCCCGGAATTTTTCCGCATGGCCCAGGCTATGGGTTGGTCAGGTGTAAGCGGCAGACTCATATCCAGTTCGGGGTAATCCTCTTGCTGGAGGATGGCGAGGTTTTCATCCGTGACGGTAGCACTGATTTCGCCGGAAGCGGTGAGCCGGATAAGGTCATCCGTGCTGATCTGGCCCGGTGCCTCCTGTATGCGAAGGGCCACACCGGTGCGTGCCTCCCTCTCCTGCAGGTGCTGGTAAAAGGACGAGTAGCGATGAACCCAGATGGGCAACAAATGAAGTTCCGCTGTATCCCGTACAACGGGATAGGTGGCGGAATCGGGAGGGTATCTGCGTTGCACCAGCATTTCCCGGGAGGTATACAAGGGCTCGGAAAAGGCAACCAGCGCTGACCTCGCGGGGGTTACCGTGAGGTTACTCGCAATGAGGTCTCCCTCGCCCCTGTTGAGCATTTCAAACATCATATCTACATCATCCAGAAGGTGAATTTCCAGTTTGACTCCGAGGTGACGGGCAAACTGCAGCGCCATCTCGTAGTCAAAGCCCTTGGGCTTGCCCCGGTAGATGAAGTACGTGGAAGCGCTGTTCTCGGTGAGCAGGATCAGCCGGCCACGCGCTTTGATAGAGTCAAGGTCAAACTGGATCGGTGGAGGCAACGCGCGCTCCGGGTGAAGCACCCCGCTATCGCACGAAAGGAAGGGGACGCACCAGACGGCGACAAGGAATAACATAGCAGCCCATCCGCCTGTGCGATAACCCATACCTGCAAGATAGGGCGTTTCCGCCGGAGTACAAAAAACCCCGGCCTGAGCCGGGGTTTCCTGGTAAGCGGATTGGTTATGGTTGGATTACTTGCTGATGAATTTTTCAGTCTTGTTGTCATAGCTCAGAAAATACTCTCCCTTGGGCAGCGATGCTACCTCAATGGAGGTGCCAGTTCCCCGCTTCACCACCTGCCCGAAGGAATTGAATAACTCGAAGGCATTTTCTGCTGAGAATTGAATGACCTTGAGCTTTTTGTCAAAGCGGAAGGTCACAGGTGGAGCCGTACTTGTGACCTCTGCAGTCGGGCTCTTGCGAATATCACCTTCATAGCCCTTCTGGACCACCCGGAAGCGGTTCAATCCACTGGTCAGACTGGCTTGAAACTTATAAGAATTGCGGCCCGGAGTTCCAGTGCCCATTACCTCGCCAACCTGCACCCATTTATTCCACTTGAATTGCTGAACCATGAAGGAAAGCTTACCCTTTTCACCGGTGGTTTCCCAGGTGAGCAGTCCTTGAGCAGTGCATTCAATTTTGTCGCATTCAAAAGAGGGGCCTGGCTCCAGCGCTCCGGGATTCAGGATCCGGGGAGTACAGCCATCTTTGTGCTTCAGCACAATGACGACCGGGTCGCCCTCTTTCAGATTATAACCTGTTAAATCAATTTCAAAGGCCTGCGCGTTGATCTCATCGGACGCCACCTGGCCGTTGACATTGACTTCGTAGATGCAATACCCAACTCCGTCATCCGAAACCGGATTCACGACAAAGATGTTTCGCTGCTGGTAGCGTCCCTCAAGGACAATGTTACCTGCCTGGACAAAACCGGCAGCCAGCAGAAATAAAACTGTTGGTACGAAGCGTAGCATACGGTGCTCCTGGTTGGGCGTAGTTTAGTTGGTTCAAGTATACAGCCGGCCTGCCGTTAACCGGAAGTTTCCGGCCGGTCGGTTGCAAAGGTACTCAATTTCAGTCTGCAGGATTCATGCAGCTCGGGGAAAAAGTAGTCGAATGTCTGGGAAATCCCGGACTCATTCCGGGCGAGGACTTCAGGAGCTTTCTCCAGGATTTCCCCGCCCTTCACGCGGGCTGATAGCCCAAGCAGGCTGCGGTTAACACCCTCCCGGCTGGCGTACGCGGTAAGCCAGTCATAGGTGCTCATGTAATGCAAGGCAGTTTGCATACGCTCCGGAAGGGGAAAGGCGCACGATTGCAAGGTGGAATAACAACGGTCAGCAAAGGCTTTCAGCGAATCAGTATGCCAGTGGGCCCAATTCAAGGCCAGAAAATGGTCGAAGTAAAGATCCATGGCCACGGGAGTGTATAAACCGAGGTGCGGCCGGAGCACAGCTCTGAGCTCCCGGCACGCGGGATGGATGTCTGTGAGGTGGTCGATATGCCTGTGCAGCAAGATACCACGGGCTACCTCCGTCGGATATCGGGTGTAACTGCTTCCCTTTACAGCATCGGCGATAAACTGGCCTACCAGATAGTCGGGATCCTCAAAAGCCAGCAGAAAATGGGCGAGGTGATTCACGAACTCCAAAGGTAGGGCCTTATCTACCGCCTGCCCCACCATCCACCCGCCGATGGATTTCTCCGGATAACCCAACCGGCCCCCTGCTAATTTTACCCAGATGAAAAGCCGGACAATCATCTATTGGTCCAGCCAGATAACGGGCTGGGGATTGTTTGTATTGGGCAACGTGATCATGGCTGCCCTGTTCGGCTTCAACGGATCATCGTTGGTGCTTGCATCACTGAAAATGCTGGTGTTTGGTATTACGCTGTCGCATATTCTCAAAATCCTGATTAACCGGTGGGGATGGAAACAACTAAGTCTCCTGCGTCTGGCGCCCCGGATTCTTCTTTCATCTCTGGTGATGGGTTTTTTATTCGTGGTCCTGAGCGTTTCTGCAGCCGACCTGCTCATCGGAAGGCTGCCCTTTTTCGAGAAAGGCGAATTGCGGTTGGCTTTGTTGAATGCCGTCAACCTCTGGGTGGTATTCCTGATCTGGCAAATCATCTACTTCGCATTGCACACGTTCCGCAACTGGAAGCTGGAGGAGATCAAGAACCTCGAGCTGAAGGCAGCCAACACGGAGATTGAGCTGAACAGTTTCAAGGCGCAGCTCAATCCGCATTTCATCTTCAATGCACTGAACAGCATCCGTGCCCTCGTGGATGAAGCGCCTGATGAATCCAAACGGGCAATCAACATGCTCAGTGGAATCCTCCGCGGGAGTCTTATGCTTGGCCGCTATCAGGTGGTTCCGCTCAGGGAGGAGCTGGAGATCGTGGAGAAATACCTGTTCATGGAGCGAATCCGGTTTGAGGAAAGGCTGCGTTTTGCTATGGATGTGGACCCGGATCTGCTTGCAGCCGAGGTGCCGCCATTTATGATACAGACTCTTGTGGAGAATGGAGTGAAGCATGGGATCAGTAAGCTGCAGCGAGGAGGGGAACTCCGCATCCGGGTTACGCATTCCGGAGGACAGATGCGCATCGAAATACGCAACACCGGTTTCTACCGGCCCATTCCTGGCCGGGAGGGAATCGGCATATCAAATACACTCAATCGCCTGCGACTGATCTTCGGAGACCGAGCTTCGCTATCCATCCGGCAAGAAGGGGACGAAGTGGTGAGCGAACTGGTACTACCTATTCAAACGACTATATGAAAACCCTCATTATCGACGACGAGCGCCTGGCCAGGCGGGAACTGATTTCTCAACTCGCCGCTCACACCCAGATTCAAATTATCGGTGAGGCAGCCAATCCGGAAGAGGCGATCCGCATGGTGCGGGAGCTTGAACCGGACCTGCTCTTTCTCGATATCCAGATGCCCGGGATGAATGGGTTCGAAATGCTCCAGCAACTTGAACGGGTGCCGCGTGTCATCTTCGTCACGGCCTTCGATGAGTACGCTTTGCGTGCCTTTGAGGTGAATGCGCTCGATTACCTGCTGAAGCCGGTGGAGGAAGATCGTCTGGCGGAAGCGCTGCTTCGTCTTGGACAAGATCAAAAGGAGGAGGAGGACGACGAAGAAGCTGGTTTCTCCATACCACCGTCACATCTGCTCGGACAAGATGATCAGATTTTTCTCCGCGACGGCGAGAGGTGCTGGTTCGTCCACTTGCGGGATGTGCGCCTGTTTGAATCGGAGGGTAACTATGTGCGGGTGTACTTCGATAAGTACAAACCTCTGATCCTGAAATCGCTCAATAACCTCGAAGACCGGCTGGACCGGACATTCTTCAGGACTAACCGCAAGTTTATCGTGAACCTGCGCTGGGTGTCGAATGTGGAAAACTGGTTCAACGGCGGCTTGCGCCTTACGCTCAAAGACGGAACTCAGGTGGAGGTTTCACGCAGGCAAAGTGCGCGGTTCAGAGAACTGATGAGCTTGTGATCGCCTAAGCGCGAATGCCAATCATGATCACGTCATCCAACTGAGGAAGGGTTCCTTTCCAGGTCTGAAAGCACTGCTTGAAGAGTCTGCGTTGCTCTGCCATGGGCAGTGAGCGAATCTCATCAATAGCCCGGATCAATCCGGAGCGCTTGAGTTTCTTACCCGCAGGCCCACCAAACTGGTCTGTTACTCCATCCGAGAAAAGATAGGCCTGATCTCCAGGGTTCCATGGGAATTCATGGCATGTGAAGGGCTTATCATTCTCCAATCCTCCTCCCACCGTGCGCCGGTCACCGCGAAGCTCGGTCAGCTTGCCATTCATGGACAAAAGCACGGGCCTGTTGGCACTCGCCACGCGCAACTCACGGGCATTGCTGTTGATTTCAATGACCGATACATCCATGCTATCCGCGAGCCCGTCACTTCCTGAACGCGAGCGCAGTAACTTATTCAATGAGCGGTGAAGGGCGAGCAGGAATTCGTGCGGTCCATTCACATCCGGATCAGATATGACTTCCTTCATGAGCAGGCTTCCTATAAGCGACATGAAGGCTCCTGGAACTCCGTGACCTGTGCAGTCAGCGCAGGCGATCAATACGCGTTCTTCATTGCCACCCACCCAATAGAAGTCACCACTCACAATATCCCGAGGTTTGTAGTAAACAAACGAATCCGGAAACAGGTCGCCGATCTCCCCCTGTGCAGGAAGCACTGCACGCTGGATATTCTTCGCATAAACTATAGAGTCCGTGATGTCCTTGTTCGTGATCTCCAGAAGTTCTTTCTGTTCAACAACCTCGCGTGTTCGGGCTGCGAGTTCATTCTTGAGGTATTCCTGATTGGCCTTCAGGAAGCGCTCCCGGCGGTAAATGATGAAGCGCACGGTAACCACAATGAGCACCAGAACTATAGAGATAAACCAGGCCTGCTGCCAAAAAGGTCTTGCAATGACGAGGGTGAATGCGGTAATCTCTTCCCCGGCCACACCATCGCTGTTGAACGCGCGAATCCGGAAGGTATAGGTGCCCGCAGGAAGGTGGTTATATATGGCCTTCCGCTCAGAAGTGAGGAGTGACCAGTTGTTATCATAACCCTCCAGCATGTATTGAAATGTAACACCCTCGGCATTACGCAGCGAAATACCAGAATACAGAATCTCGAGTTTGTAGTCTCCCGCTGATAAAGTCAAATTACTGATTCCACTGAAATCCTTTTCGTTTAACAGGATCTGGTCAATGACTACTGCCGGTGGTACGGGATTGACTTTGTCGAGACTGGCATTATACCGGAGGAGTCCGAAGCTGGTGCCGAAGAACAGCTCGTAGCGTGCGGCCTGACATACGGCGTTCTCCATCATCATCACATCTCCTGACTTGCCGGGATTCTTGATGGAAATCTTGTTGATCTTCAGGTCGATCACACTCACGGCTCCCCGGTGACCTACCCATAACTCGCCTTGATAATCGGTGATCAGGCTGTAGCAGAAATCGGAATACAAGCCATCTTCTTTCCGGAACCCTCTTGCTACCGCGCCTTCCAGTGCAATTACACCGAAGCCTTCCGTACCGGCCCAGATTCTTCCACTCAAATCTTCTGTGATGCTCCGCACCGGATATGACGTGTTGGGAACCGGGGTATTGACGTTGTGAAGTTCGCCGTCCTTGAAATAGTTCAAGGCACTCGTGGTGGTGCCTATCCAAATCCTTCCACGGGAGTCAGTGAAAAAGGCACGAACCACATTTCCGCCCAGGCCGTCCTCGATAGTCAGCCGGTTTTCGACCTTGTAATTGCGGACGAGATATACGCCGTTATCTGTCCCCACAAGCAACAGGTCTCCTTCCCATGCCAGAGCATTGATGCGCTTGCTCAAGAGGTCATCGGAAAGGGTGAATGAACGGAAGGATCGGGCTCCTGCAGGCCTGAACCACAAGGCGGCATTGATCGTTCCCGCCCAGATGCCTCCTCGCCCGTCTGAAGTCAAGGCGGTCACCGGCGCCTCGGAAAGACTGCCATCCAAATCAATGTTACTCCGGAGCACACGTCCCTCGAGGTCGAGCTCAGCTATCGCTCCGCTCAAACCTGCGAGCACGACGCTGTCAGCGATACAGAGGGAATAGATGGTGGGATTTCGTCCGGGATCCAGTATAGTCGTCGAAAAAAAATCATCCTCCAGCCGGAGCATACCATCACCAATGGTTCCCACCCACAGGTTGCCCTCGCGGTCGTGAAAGCTGCAACGTGCACTGAAGCTGGTGGTAGCGCCTTGCTCGTAGTAATTGGTCAGACGGAAAAAGTCGTCGCTTGTCCGGTCAGAGAGTTCCACGAGTCCGTGGGCGTTTGTGCTGAGCCATATGCTCCCATCCGGCTGGGCCCGAACCTGATGAATGAAATATTCCCGCAGGCTGTTTCCCCGAAAGGTGATCTCCATCACGTGGTAATGACCGCCCAGGATGGTGATCCGGTAGAGCCCCTGATCTTCAGTTGCAACAAACAGCTGGCCGTCGCGGCTCAGGGCAATGTCTCGTACACCGGTCATCGGTATTTCATCCACAGTTGACAGATCCAGTCGTCCCCTGCCATCCCAGGTGCCCCGAAGCATGCCCATGTCAGTGCCTATCCATACCTGACTGCGGTGTACCAGCAGACTGTACACATTATAATCTTCCAGCCCTTCGGCGTAAAGGACAAATGTTCCCGGATTCTCAGAACAGACGATGCCGTTGTTCTGGCTGGCAAACCAAAGATTGCCGTTAGCATCTTCAAGCACCTCCGTAATTCTGGAACGGAAGGTGCTGTCTACAATCATCGGAATCACCCGGTCACCTTGAATCCGGGATACCATGCCATTGCCATGCCCGAAAAGCAAACTGCCATCACTCAGCAACGCGCTGCACTCCACCATGTTGTCGGCGAGCGAATCGCGCGTGGTGATTGATTTGAACCGCAATCCATCGAAGCGATATAAACCTTCACCACCGGTGCCGATATAGAGCCGCCCGAATGTACCCTGCACCAGTGTATTGATGTATCGGCTGTCAATGCCCTGCTGCTCCCCATATCTTTTGAACTTGAACGCCTGGCCACTGGTGGTGTCGCTTAGTAGCAGAAAAAGAATGAACAGAAGGAGAAGGCGATGCATGATGTTGGGGCAGACCTGATTATACCGGATGCTGCAGGGAGGAGTAGCGAACTCTCTTCGTGCGGCCTAAACAAGCCACGGGTAGGGTGAGTATGGACGTTCGATAATTCACGATGCCGCGCTGCAAATGTAGACGACACGGCCGCGGGTCAACTGCTCAGCGCCTTCAAAATGTGTATTCCGCCGATGAGCGCCCAAGGTTGCAAGTCCGGGTTGCGGAAAGGAACGGGGCGAATGTGCGGAACACAGGTTACTTTTGGCCACCTGCACACCTATGACACTCATCAAATCCATTTCAGGTATCCGCGGCACCATCGGCGGTAAGCCGGGCGATAACCTGACTCCGCCGGACATCGTGCGGTTTACCACGGCCTTTTTCCGCTTTCTGGCCGCGCGGTTTCCAGGAGAGCGTATCCGCATCGTGACCGGGCGCGATGGCCGCATCTCCGGACCTCTGGTTCAGGGCCTCGTGAACAATACACTGATCGCGCTCGGAGCTGATGTGACCGACCTCGGTATGTCCACCACACCCACGGTGGAAATGGCCGTTCCGGAGGAGGGAGCCCACGCCGGAATTATCCTCACAGCCAGCCACAATCCCATCGAGTGGAATGCACTCAAACTGCTCAACGAACGCGGTGAGTTTATCTCCGGCGCTGACGGTAAGGAAGTGCTTCGGTTAGCCGATCACGCCGATGAGGCGGTTTATGCTCCTGTACTGGAAATCGGCCGCTTAGAGCAGCGGGATTATATCCCATCGCATATCCGGCACATTCTGGATCTTGCTCTGGTGGATCGCGAAGCCATCGCGGCGGCCGATCTCCGGGTAGTGGTAGACCCGGTCAACTCATCAGGCAGCATGGCCGTTCCAGCACTGCTGAATGCACTGGGAGTTCGCCATGTGAAGGTGATTCACGGTGAGCCCAATGGTCACTTTGCCCACAATCCGGAACCTCTCGCGGATCACCTGGTGGATCTGTCGCGCGAAGTGCGGTCGTCAGGTGCGCATATGGGGATCACCGTTGATCCGGATGTGGACAGACTGGCTTTCGTTTGTGAGGACGGTTCCATGTTTGGCGAAGAATACACCTTAGTGGCCGTGGCTGATTATGTGCTGGGACGAACGCCAGGCAATACGGTGTCCAACTTATCCAGCACACGGGCGCTCCGCGATGTGACGCTTTCACACGGGGGGGGCTGCAGGGCTGCCGCCGTGGGAGAGGTGAATGTGGTGGAAATGATGAAAGCTTCGAACGCCGTGATCGGTGGTGAAGGCAATGGAGGTATCATCTATCCTGCACTCCATTACGGACGGGACGCATTAGTCGGTATAGCGCTGTTTCTATCGCATTACGCGAGAACCGGGCGTTCCATGACCGAGCTGCGAAAGTCCTATCCGGCCTACGAGATGACTAAAAGAAAGGTGGATCTCCGTCCAGATCTCGATGTGGATGCGCTCCTGATCAAGGTAGGAGAGGCTTTCAGCGGAGAACAGCTCGATCGTACCGATGGCCTGAAGATCGATTTCGAGCAGGGATGGGTGCATCTGCGAAAAAGCAATACCGAGCCGATTATTCGTATTTACTCGGAAGGTCCTACCGCCGAAATCGCAGGTGAATTATCCGACCGTGTTCTCGGTAAAATCCAACAATATGGCTGAATTTTCCGGGAACATGCCTGGTCATTGACCACCTTTGCATATCATGGCGTCCATGAACGTGTACCTCGATAACGCAGCAACGACACCCCTGGATCCGTCGGTGTTCGAAGCGATGAAGCCTTTCCTTACCGAACACTTTGGTAATCCGTCGTCGAGCCATCTTTTCGGACGCAAATCGAAGTCGGCTATTGAGAATGCGAGAAGATCCATCGCATCTTGTCTGGGCTGCCATCCCTCAGAGATATACTTCACCAGTGGCGGAACAGAGGCGGATAACCTCGCCATGCGTATCGCTGTTGAAGATCTCGGCTGCAAGCGGATCATCACTTCGGCCATCGAGCATAGCGCCGTCCTCAAAATGGCTCAGCTCATGGAGGCCTCCGGTAAGGCCGACCTGCAACTCGTGCGACTGCTGTCCAACGGCCATATCGATATTTCTCACCTCCGGGATCTCTTGCAGGGGAATGGCGGAAAGGCCTTCGTGAGTCTGATGCACGCCAATAACGAAATCGCCAATGTGCTTCCGCTCAGGGAAGTCGGTGAGCTCTGCAATCAATCCGGAGCAGTTTTTCATAGCGATACCGTGCAGACCATGGGGCACTTCCCGATTGACCTCCGGAACCTCCACATACAATTTCTGAATGCAGCTGCGCATAAGTTCCATGGCCCTAAAGGCGTTGGTTTTATCTATATCAGCCGGGGGTTAAAGGGGCATTCTCATATCACTGGCGGAGGGCAGGAACGAGGCATGCGAGGCGGAACGGAAAATGTCGCCGGTATCATCGGCATGGCCCGGGCGCTTGAGCTGGCATGCGCCCACATGGACGATCACCGGAAGCATGCACTGGACATCAAGCAATACATGATGGAACGGCTGCGAAATGAGATTCCCGGCGTAGTGTTCAACGGCGACTGCGCCAATCCGGAAAGTTTATATACAGTACTCAATGTGACTTTTCCCCCCACGCCCAATCACGATATGTTCCTGTTTCTGCTCGACCTGGAAGGAGTGGCCGCTTCGGGTGGGAGTGCCTGCAGCAGCGGAGCCACCAAGGGATCCCACGTACTCGACGGTATTGGCGCACTGAAGCCCGGACAAGCATCCATACGCTTCTCATTCAGCCGGTTTACCCGGCGCGAAGACATTGATTACGCAATGGATAGAATCCGGCAACTGGTCCAGCTGCCCGTTCATGCCTGAACCTCTTAGTTGCAGGTCCCGCCGAACACCTGGATAAAGAGGAGCACATCCGCTACCCCTACAACGCCATCCTGGTTGAAGTCACCGAAGCAGTTTCCTGCAAAGTCGCACGAACCGTCATCCACAGCAGCGAGCGGATTGTAGTTGTATGCCTCAGGATCGGTGCAACCGGGAAATTCGCATGTGCCATCGTCAATCGTTGCCAGAGCGTCGTAGTTCGCCGCCGCGGGATACGTGCAGCCCAGACACGAGTAATCACAGCCCCCATCATCGTTTTCACAGAGGTTACAGTAATTGCAGGCCCCGGGGTCTGTACATCCGTCAGCAACAACGTTGAAGACGCAACTTCCGTCATCGAAAATGGCCAGCGGACTGAAGTTCACAGCCTCCGGATAGGTACATCCAAAACAACTGTAATCGCAGGTTCCATTATCAATACCCGCCAGAGGATTATAGTTGCAAGCATCGGCATCCGTACAGCCCGGTATAGGCACGTCGAAAGTCAGACTCCATCCACCGCTTATTTGACCTGCGTCACCACCTACATCATCTGACACGTATAACCTCCACGTTCCATTGGCATTCTGGCCATTGTAAACGCTGGCAAGCGTCGCTGTTCCAACCATCTGGCTGCTGCTGATGGCAAAAGGGATTGACCCGAAGGCCTCGGCCTCATAATCGGTGGGACGATATGTTCCGGCCGGCACGGCGGCAAACTGACTCATGGTCTGAACCGCATCGTCGTCAATCACATAAACCCCGTTCGGGTCAGTGCTTCCCCCTACATCGCTCATGATGGTGAGGCCTTGTCCGGCAGGAGAAACCAAAACGATGTCAATGTCACTATGCCAGGTGTGGGTCAGGCCATTCAGGGTAACTGACATACCATTGATAGCCAGCGGTCCCCCTGTTACATTAAGTGTAGAGGGGTACGGAGTGCCCAGCCCTACATTGGGAATGGTAATGCTCGCAGGGTTGGTGTAGGTCTGTGCTACACCCACGGACAAAAAGGAACATGCAATGAACAGGGTCAGGTAGACTTGCTTCATGCTTGGGATTACTTAACTATAAGTCGTAAAAATGCGCGTTGGGTTGTCTCCAGCGGGCAAATATAGGGGCACTGGCCGCAGATGCTTAAAGGTGAATGACTTCACCGTAAGCTGCCGCCGCTGCCTCCATAATCGCCTCGCTCATGGTAGGGTGGGGGTGCACCGTTTTAATCAACTCCTCGCCTGTGGTCTCCAGCTTGCGCAGCGCAACGGCCTCGGCAACCATTTCGGTGACGTTGGATCCAATCATGTGTGCTCCCAGCAGTTCTCCATATCTGGCGTCAAAGATGAGCTTCACGAAGCCCTCCTTGTGTCCGGAAGCGCTGGCTTTGCCCGAGGCACTGAACGGAAATTTGCCCACCTTGATCTCGTATCCCGCTTCCCGGGCAGCCTTCTCGGTGTAGCCCACACTGGCAATCTCCGGAGTGCAATAGGTACAGCCAGGTATGTTACCGTAATCCAGCGGCTGGGGGTGATGCCCGGCGATTTTCTCCACACAGATAATGCCCTCCGCGCTGGCTACGTGGGCAAGGGCCTGCCCGGCAGTGCAGTCTCCGATGGCATAATAGCCGGGGATATTGGTCTGGTAGTACTTGTCCGTGACGACCTTGCCCTTATCCGTCACGATTCCGACATCCTCCAGTCCGATGCCCTCGATATTGGATACCACGCCCACGGCTGAAAGGACCACGTCACAATCGATGGTCTTTTCACCAGAGGCATCCTTGACCGTGACTTTACACCCTTTCCCGGTGGTGTCCACGCCCGTTACCTCGGCACTGTTCATGATTTCTATACCCATGGACTTGAACGATTTAGCCAGGGCCTTGGACACCTCCTCGTCCTCAACGGGCACGATTTGGGGCATATACTCCACGATGGTCACCTGCGTGCCCATACTCTGATAGAAATAGGCGAATTCGACTCCGATGGCACCGGAGCCCACAATCACCATACGCGCGGGCTTGGAAGGCAATGTCATCGCCTCCCGGTAACCGATTATCTTCTTCCCATCCTGTGGCAGATTGGGCAAAACCCGCGATCGTCCGCCCGTGGCTACGATGATGTGATTGGCGCTGTACTCCGATTTCTTGCCATCAGCACCCGTAACTTCGACCTTCTTGCCCGGGAGGAGCTTGCCCGAACCCATAATCACTTCAATTTTATTTTTCTTCATCAGGAACTGGACGCCCTTGCTCATGCCATCAGCGACGTTCCGGCTGCGCTTTACGACCGCACCAAAGTCAGCGCGGGGCGAAGAAACTTCAATACCAAAATCACTGGCGTGCTGGATGTATTGAAACACCGAAGCGCTTTTAAGAAGGGCCTTGGTGGGAATGCAGCCCCAGTTCAGGCAGATGCCTCCCAGCGCTTCGCGTTCAATGATGGCGGTTTTCAATCCAAGCTGGCTGGCGCGAATAGCGGCTACATAGCCACCAGGGCCGCTGCCCAGTACAATCAAGTCAAAATTCATGTCTGTCTGTTTGGGGCACGAAGATAATCCACACTACGGCCCCGCACCGTCCTGCAGCGGATCACTGCTCTTATCCGTATTTTCGCCCCCCTAACTGTTTAACCTGCCCAGGAATCATGCTGAATATTGTCCTCTTCGGCCCGCCGGGTGCCGGCAAAGGCACCCAAAGCGCCAAACTCGCAGAACGGTATGGTCTTGTCCACCTGAGTACAGGGGATATCTTTCGGCAACATATCCGGGAGAAGACACCACTCGGTCTCGAAGCCAAAGGCTACACGGACAAGGGAGATCTCGTTCCGGATGAGCTGACCATCCGCCTCCTGGAATCGGAAGTAAAAAGATATCCCACCGCCCGGGGATTCATCTTCGACGGTTTTCCGCGCACTTCTGCTCAGGCGATTGCCCTCGATGCGTGTCTGGCAGGAATGGGGTCATCCATATCTTGCATGGTTGCACTGGAGGCTCATGACGACGAGCTCCGCAGGCGAATCGTGCGCAGGGCCGAATCGTCCGGCAGACCTGACGATGCTAGACCCGAAGTGGTTCAAAACCGGATCGCGGTCTACCACCGGGATACGGCTCCGGTGGCGGATTTCTACCGTGCCGCGGGGAAGTACAAGGGTGTCGATGGCATCGGGGAAGTGGAGGAAATCTTCAAGCGTCTCTGTACGGTGATTGATCAGGTGAAGACGGTCTGACGGGCGAGGGTAGACACAATAGAATGGCATCCGGAAACTTTGTAGACTATGTCAAGATTTGCTGTCGCTCCGGCAAAGGAGGGGCCGGTTCAGCTCATTTCCGTCGGGAGAAGTTCGTCCCACGGGGCGGGCCTGACGGTGGTGATGGCGGTCGCGGAGGGCATATCATCCTCCGGGGAAATGCCCAACTCTGGACGCTGCTCCACCTCAAGTACCGCAAACACGTGATTGCTGACCCCGGCGAATCAGGTACCGGGGCCCTCAAAACCGGTGCCCAGGGAAAGGATGAAATTCTTGAAGTGCCGCTCGGAACTATCGCGCGGGACGCTGAATCAGGTGAGATAGCGTGCGAAATCACAACCGACGGTCAGGAGTTCATTCTGGTATCGGGTGGCAGAGGCGGACTGGGTAACAATCACTTCAAAACATCCACCAACCAGGCTCCTACCTACGCACAGCCGGGTGAGCCGGGAAGGGATGAATGGAAAATCCTTGAACTTAAAATCCTCGCTGATGTGGGTCTCGTTGGCTTTCCCAATGCAGGCAAATCAACTTTACTGAGTGCGCTAAGTGCGGCAAAGCCGGAGATTGCGGACTATCCCTTTACCACCCTAACGCCCAATCTGGGTATGGTGCGCTACCGGGAAGGCAGGTCATTTGTCATGGCTGATATTCCAGGAATTATTGAAGGCGCAGCGGAAGGCCGTGGACTAGGACATCGCTTCCTTCGGCACATCGAGCGCAACTCTACCCTGTTATTCATGGTTCCGTGTGATTCCCGGAGTATCCGGGACGAATATGGAATCCTGCTGAGGGAGCTGGAGAAGTACAATCCAGAGCTGCTCGACAAGAGCCGTCTGCTGGCTATCACGAAATGCGATATGCTGGATGCGACCATGATGGAGCAGATGAAGTCCGATTTGCCTGACGGGCTGCCTGCCGTGTTTATCTCCGCAGTTACCGGACTTCATCTGGACGTCCTGAAAGACATGATCTGGTCCAGCATCAATGCATAATTATTGAACAAGTTCAAAGCGCTTTTGGCGGATGTGAAATTCGACACGCCTGTTGAGCGCCCGGCCTTCGTCAGTGCTGTTGGGAGCCACGGGCTTGGCGCTGCCAAAGGTTGATTTGGCAAAGCGTTCCCGGTCGATGCCTTTCCCTACGAGATAGTCAATGACCCGGTTGGCCCGGCGTTCAGACAAGCCCACATTGTACGTGTCGCTGCCGACCGCATCCGTGTGGCCATCAATCTCCATGTACATCGATCTGTTCTTCCTCATCAGAGAGTAGATCTCGTCCAGTTGCCGTTGGGCCTCCGGAGTGAGCACATCCTGATCGAAATCGAACAGCACGGCATCCAGATGGATTTCATCATACTCATATAACTCCAGGGGAGGATCCACCACCATGCTCGCGAGGTATTCATTTTCGCAGGAGCATTCATTTTTGGCAGCAATGGGAGTAACACTCACATCATCGATATACATGTAGGCCCACTTGCCATTGGCGTCTGGATTCTCAATACGGGTTCTGCGGATAACCTTGAGTTTATTATCGGATTTGAAATTGCCAATGGTCAGGTATTCTTCGCCTCCCGTGGCGGTGTACACATCACTCAGCAGCACCCAACCCTGATCCTCATCAAGCATGTGCAGCCGCGGATTTTGCATTGCGGGTTCCCGGGATATAACGAGAGCCTTGTCCTGCTTGAGCCTGTCCTGACTCAATACAGCTCCGAGACCATCCACCACATATTTGCAATTATCGGCAGATGAAACATAGAAGGAGATGCATACCATTTCTCCCGGCTTGAGCGCACGGGTGAGTTTGCTTACCAGGTATTCGCGGTAGTTCGGCTGTCCGGGACTGAACACGGCCATTCCGCAATATGCTTCACCGCCATGGGCTTCCTGAGTGCCGAAGATGTTGACCGGTACGCCCACTTTCTTGCTGCAGGCGTTGAAGTAGTCGGGCGTACCTTCATTCACTTGCGACCATCCGGGAGCAGCCTTCAGTTGGTGCTCATTGAAGTTGGTCGGGCAATAGGATTTTTCCTCGAACCCAGGATTGGGAATGAGGTTCTGGGCGCTCAGCGTGTTAGCGAGCAGGCAGGCCAGGCATACTCCCGGAAACCACTTCATAGTTCGAATAACCTTCATTTTCTCCAGACTGGTAACGAAAAAAGGGTCGCGTTATTCAGCGACCCTTGTTGATTCAAAAGCAATACCAGAATGGACTCAGAGTTTCTTCATCAACACCCGGCGGTTTTGCGCCCGGCCGATGACGGTACCCGAGGTATTCGCAGGTGCACTGTCGTCCCGTGTTACCAGGGTGAAACGCACCTCAGATATTCCCTTATCCATGAAGTATTGGCGCACCGCTTCTGCGCGACGCTGGGAAAGATTTCCGTAGCGCGGATTGATCTTGGCCTCATTCAGTTCGTCTGTCTCGACGTGTGCGGCGAGCTCTACCTTGATCGTGGGATCGGCCTTCAGCACGGCAGCGATTTCATCCAACTCGGTAAAGAACATTGGGTTGATTTCCGCGGAGAGGAATGGGAAGTAAACGCCGGAAGAATTGATGAGCTGCTCGGGCTTCATTCCGGGCGCACGGGCACCGGCGCGGCTGTATATGACATCGTCCTGACGCTCATCGGCTGCCCCGCATGAGCACTGGCTGTTGGCTTCCACGGGTACAATCTGAATCTCGTCGATATAGTAGTAGGCGCTGTTCATCACTACGCCGGTCACGTTAGAGGGCTTCTTGATCTTCACCGTCTTCATTTGCTCCTCTGGCCCGAATCCGCCGATGATGAAATACTCCTCATTGCCCTTGGCGATATAAGTGGCGCAGATGGTCTCCCACCCATCCAGCATCTGAAGAGGCTTGTTGCTCTTCTCCAGAATCTGGGGCGCGAAGGTGAGCGCGTTGTTGTTGTTGTTCTGAACTTTCCGGTCACTGAGGAAAAGGCCTACGTTGTTCACTCCGTACTTGGAGAGGTCGGCCAGGCTCACATTGAACTTGACACAATAGAGCTGGTCCTTGGTAAGCTTACTCTTCAACTTTCCCTGAATATAGGTCCGCGTTTTCTTGGGATCTTTCGTGTAGGCTGTGAATCCCGCATATGCAGATCCCGCCAGGGGTTCCTGCACACCGAAGTCATTGGCAGGAGCAGCAGCCTTGGTGCCCTTCACACCTGTGGCGAAGAGATCAGCAGAGGAAGCATTGGGCGCCAGCCAGCCAGTGCACAGCTCAACGAGCTGGCCATATCCTTTGAGGGGCTTGAGATCGAAATCTTCAAAGCCGCCATTGCTGACGAGGTTGTCTGACTCAGGTTCAGTTTTCTTTTCCGTTTCGGTCTTGCCCTTCTTGCTCTGGGCAAGCGCTCCGGAAATGGTGATCAGCACAAGGGCTGACAGCATGAAAAAACGTTTCATCATGGTTGATGGTGTTGGTAGGATTGAACGGTATCAATGAAACAGCGCAGGTGATCCGGATGGATATCCGGATAAACACCGTGGCCCAAGTTAGCAATATGTTGTCGTGGCCCGAATGCCGTGAGCATTTCCCGCGTTTGTCGGCGGATCTCCTCGGGGCTTCCGTAGAGCACTGCAGGATCCAGATTACCCTGCAAGGTTTTGTTCTCTCCCACGGCCTTGCGGGCGAAGGCAGGGGTTGTGTGCCAGTCAATGCCAATAACCTGACAGGGCAGTTCACTCAGCGCCTCAAGCGCAAACCACGCCCCTTTGCTGAACAGGGTCACCGGAACATCGGGAAATGAGCGCACAATGCGATCCAGGGCGGGTATGGCAAATCGGCTATACATATCAGAACTCAACGCTCCAGCCCACGAATCGAATACCTGCACCAGGTCTGCGCCGGCTCTTACCTGAGCCCGAAGGTATTCTATGGTGGCTGTGGTGATCATGTCAAGCAATCGTTGTGCCAGCGCCGGTTGTTCCATCAGCATCCTGCGCGGCACACTGAATTCTTTGCTTCCCTTGCCCTCTGTCATATAGCAGAAGATAGTCCAGGGCGCACCGGCAAATCCAATCAGAGGAACGCGTCCATCAAGCGCCCTGCGGGTCATCCGGATGGCTTCGGTAACATACTCCAGCTTGCCTTCCATCTCGCTGGCACTAAGCCGAAGCAGATCCTGCTCGTTTCGGATGGTGTGTTCAAAATGCGGCCCGCGGCCTTCGTCCATGGTGTAAGGAAGTCCCAGCGCCTCCGGGATGACCAGGATATCGGAAAAGATGATGGCAGCATCTACTCCGAGGAGGTCCACCGGCTGCAGGGTAACCTCGCAGGCGAGTTCAGGAGTGCGCACGAGGTTCAGAAAACTGCCGGCTCTTGCCCTCGTCGCCCGGTATTCGGGCAACACGCGGCCGGCCTGGCGCATCACCCATACAGGGGTGCGCTCAGTGCGCTCGCCTCGGGCGGCGCGGAGGAGTAAATCATTGCGGAGGGCCATGGCCGGCAAATGTAACGAGCGCTCAGTGTAGGATCTTGAATACAAGTTCCTTCATGAGGTCATGATCTTCGGTCAGCACATTGTCGAGGCCTTTGGATCTGCGGTCTGCATCGCGGAGATGGGAGATGACCAGCTCGAGCTTGCGCTTGGAAAATGCTTTTTCCGCCATCCTGAACTCGGCCTCGGCAGCGGGATAAAGCCCCAGTGCAGAGCGGGCTGCTGCCTTATCCGTGAATGACTGATATATGGCTATCCGGGAGAAGAAGCTGAAGAGCGTGGGAAGGACTTTCTGAATGGGATTTTCCTTGGGGTTCGTCCGAAAGTATTCAATGATGCGGTTGGACTTCAGGACGTCCTTGTTGATCAGAGCCTTCTGCAATTCCCAGATATTATAGTCCTTGGAGATTCCTATGTATTGTTCAATATGCGAAGTGGTCACGGTTCCGCCCTCGGGCATGACCACACGTAGTTTGTCCAGAGCATTGCTCACATTATCCAGATGGTTGCCGAGATACTCGGTGAGGAGGGTAGTGGAAGCATCATCCAGGCGCAGCCCGCGTTCTCTGGCCATAGCAGCAATCTGTGCGGGCATTTGATGCTCTTTCAAACGGTCAGCCTGCAGCACGACCCCTTTACTCTCGATGAGCTTGCTGACCTTGAGTCGCTTGTCCAACTTCTTTCCCTTGGCAGTGAACACGAGGATGGTGCTCGGCGTGGGCTGGTTGAGATAGGCCGTAAGGGATGCCATATGATCGACCTTCTTTTTCTCTTTCTTACCGGGAGAAGTTTGCTTCTCTTCTGGCTCTTCTGCCTGTGGCTTCCATTCCTTCATGTCCTGTGACTCTTTCACCATCACGAGCTGCCTCTCGCCCGCCATCGGAAAGGACTTGGCTATGGAAACGACTTCATCCATGGTAACATCTCGTCCATACAGAATGTGCTGCCCGAAGGCACGTTCGGCGTCAGTCAGGATGTGCTCCTGCATGTAGTCGGTGATCCGATCGATGAAATAGGCCTCTTCTCCTCCGAGGTAGTATATGGGCTTATACTGCTTCAGCTGAAGGTCGCGAAGTATCTTCTGATAGTCCATGTTGTCTTAATCCCATTTGAGGTGACGTACCGAGCGACCTTCATCCCTGATTTCCTTCAGCGCGTCTATGCCAATACGGAGGTGCTTGTCTGCAAAGTTACCGGTCACCTTGCTGTCACTTTCACTGGTCTTGACTCCTTGCGGAATCATAGGCTGATCACTGACCAGAAGCAAAGCCCCCGTGGGTATCTTATTAAAAAAACCCACCGAGAAGAGGGTAGCGGTTTCCATGTCAATGGCCATGGCCCTGATCTTTCGGAGATAGTCCTTAAACTCCTGATCGTGCTCCCAGACCCTGCGGTTGGTCGTGTAAACGGTGCCGGTCCAATAGTCCAGTCCATGGTCCCGGATGGTGGAGGAAATGGCACGCTGGAGCGTAAAGGCTGGCAGGGCGGGAACTTCGGGAGGAAAGTAGTCGTTGCTGGTTCCTTCTCCCCGGATGCCCGCCAGGGGAAGCACAAAGTCGCCTATCTCGTTCTTTTTTTTCAGACCTCCGCACTTGCCGAGGAAAAGCACCGCCTGCGGACTGATGGCTCCCAGCAGGTCCATGATGGTGGCGGCATTGGCGCTTCCCATGCTGAAGTTGATGATCGTGATGTCTTCCGCCGTGCAGGTGGTCATGGCTTTTCCTTCGCCCAGAATAGGGGCCTGATGCCATTCGGAGAACAGCCGCACATAATTGTCAAAGTTGGTCAGCAGGATATACTTACCGAATTGCTCAAGCGGTGTTCCGGTGTAGCGCGGGAGCCAGTTCCTGATAATCTCTTCTTTTGTCTCCATGACCGGGGGTATTTTGCGGCTAAATTCGGCAAACCACGTGCATCCTCTCCATTTTCCCTCGTATCAATTCCGCCTTCGTCGAGACAAGGACAAGCAGGAGATCTGGGACGCCCTTCGGCGCAAGTGGGTCGCCCTGACCCCTGAAGAATGGGTACGCCAGCACACCGCTCGATTTCTGGTGGAGGAGCTGGGATACCCTTCGGGACGAATGGCGCTGGAATATGCGCTCCGCCTCAATGGGATGGCAAGAAGGGCTGACCTGGTGGTATTCGGTACCTCTGGATCGCCCGTTCTGCTTGTAGAATGCAAGGCACCAGATGTCATGATTTCAAAGGACACCGCAGCCCAGGCCGCGCGCTACAACCTTGTGCTGGGGGTGCGTCACCTCCTGCTCACCAATGGGTTGTCGCATTTTTTTGCTACCTATGACGGGCCCTCGGATAGCTGGGGCTGGCTGGACAGGATTCCCCCATTTCGCGAACTGTGAATTTCTCCTGGCACGCTGGCCGGGGGATATCGCTCACGGCCGATTAGCTTTGCCTTCCCGATAACAGGACTATGAAGACTGAACTGGACAAAATCCTTTCCGTGAGCGGCAAAACCGGATTGTTCCGCGTGCTCACAGGTGGCAAGAACACGATTATTGCGGAATCCCTGGTGGATGGCAAGCGCCACCCCATCCTTTCCTCTCAGCGGGTGAGTGCGCTCGCTGATATCTCGATGTTTACGATAGAGGAAGATGTGCCGCTGCGCGATGTACTCTCCAATATGCGGGAGTCCTACCAATCCGGCCCGGCTCCTGACCATCGCTCGGAGAGCAACATGCTGCGTGATGAAATGAGGAAGATCCTACCGGAATATGATGAAGAGCGGGTCTATGACTCTGATATCAGGAAGCTTTTTAACTGGTACAATATCCTGCAAGCCAAAGGCATGTTGGACTTTGCTGAGCCTCCTGCCGAGGAGAAAGGCGCAGAAGGAGAGGTGGACTGAAAAAGGTTTTGGCACTTCCACATGCGGGTGTATATTTGCAGCCGCTTTAATGAAGGCGAGGGAGCTTAGCTCAGCTGGTTCAGAGCATCTGCCTTACAAGCAGAGGGTCACTGGTTCGAACCCAGTAGCTCCCACCCGGTGTCATTTGAAACCCCGATCCGCGGGGTTTTTTATTGTTTATTCTCCGGCGGGACGTTAGCTCAGCTGGTTAGAGCGCTACCTTGACATGGTAGAGGTCACTGGTTCGAGTCCAGTACGTCCCACAGAAATGCAGATGACAAAAAAAAAGGCCCCGGCAGGGGCCTTTGCTGTTTACTTGCGGAAGGGCGACGCAACCGTTATGCTCCTGGTTTCACGGTCAGATACATAGAATCCCTCACCTGACTTATCGCCGAGCTTGCCTGCGGTCACCATATTAACCAGCAGCGGGCACGGGGCATATTTCGGATTGCCAAATCCCTCGTGGAGCACCCGAAGAATAGCCAGACAAACGTCTAATCCGATAAAGTCGGCAAGACGCAGCGGGCCCATCGGATGCCCCATGCCCAGCTTCATAACTTCATCGATCTCGGCTACTCCGGCCACACCCTCATGGAGCGTCCAGATAGCCTCATTGATCATCGGCATCAGAATGCGGTTGGCCACAAAACCAGGATAGTCATTGACCTCCACAGGAATCTTCTCAAGGGTGCGCGATACCCCGGCTATCGTCGCCGCCACGGCATCTGAAGTGCTGTAACCACGGATGATTTCCACCAGCTTCATCACCGGCACCGGATTCATGAAGTGCATGCCGATTACCTGTTCAGGACGGCCTGTGACCGCTGCAATGCGGGTAAGGGATATGGATGAGGTATTGCTTGCTAAAATGCAGGCAGCAGGCGCATGCTCGTCAAGCTGCCGAAAGATGGCGAGCTTGAGCTCAACATTCTCTGTGGCGGCCTCCACGACTAACTCCGCTTGGCTCACGCCGGCTGCAAGGTCGGTGGTGGTTACCAGTCGCGAAAGAGCAGCCTCACGGGCCTCGGCCGTCAGGCTTCCCTTGGTCACCTGCCGGTCCATATTGCGGGAAATGGTCTGGATGGCCCGTTCCAGACTCGCTGCCTGGACATCAACCAGGTTGACGTGATAGCCATACTGGCAGAAGACGTGCGCGATACCATTACCCATGGTGCCAGCACCTATAACAGTCACATTTTTCATTGAAATGGATTTGTCGCCAAAAATAGCGGCACACCCCAATTACCCGGCATCACTTGATGAGGTCATTCTGTGTTAGTTTAGCCCGATAAGCCAGTTTGCATGGATTCACCGAAACGACTATTCGACTTCCCTTATTACCAGCTCCGGAATTTTCCGCTGGATGTGATGGTTACCAGCCGACAGGATGGCCACTGGAAGAGTTATTCCACATCATCCTTTATTGAATGGATGAACCTCGCGAGTGCGGGCTTGATCGAACTGGGCATTCGTCCCGGCGACCGCGTCGCACTGATTACCGACGGTAATCGCAGTGAATGGAATATCCTCGATCACGCCATTCTTCAGATTGGAGCTATTGACGTGCCGGTATATCCCACCATGACAGAGCAGGATTACGAGTACATCTTCAATCACGCTGGTGTGCGGATGTGTTTTGTATCCAACCAGGACCTATGGCACAAGGTGAATCACGTTTTACCGTCAACTCCTGATCTGCGTGATGTCTTCACCTTCGAGCAGGTGGCCGGAGCGCGCCATTGGACAGAAGTCATTGAGCGGGGCCGCTCGGGCAATCCGAAGGAAGTACAGAAGTTGGCAGAACGTGTCGGGGAGGACGATCTGGCCACCATCATCTATACTTCGGGCACCACGGGCCTGCCCAAAGGGGTCATGCTCTCCCACCGCAATATTGCGAGCAATGCCATAGATAGTGCTGATCGCCTTCCCGAAGTAAAGGAAGGAAACAGCAGAAGCCTCAGCTTCCTGCCTTGCTGCCACATCTTCGAGCGTATGCTGCACTACCTCTACATGTACAAGGGAGTCACCATATACCTCACAGGTATGGATCAGATCAAGGATGACATGATTCATACACGTCCGCACATCTTTACGGCTGTTCCCCGACTGCTGGAGAAATTCTATGATGGGATTCTCGCCAAGGGAATGGCCAATACGGGAATCAAAAAGGTTCTGTTTCGTTGGGCAGTGGACCTCGCACTTCGCTGGGAGCCCGATGGCTCCAATGGGGCGTGGTATGAGTTCCAGCTTGGCATCGCCCGAAAGCTGGTCTTCAGCAAGGTAAAAGCAGCACTCGGACTTACAGAACTGGGCGGAGCAGCAAGCGGAAGTGCCGCTCTGCAGCCAAGGCTCGCCCGGTTCTTCAATGGCGCGGGTATTCCCGTTCTCGAGGGATACGGACTCACCGAAACGTCCCCGGTTATTTCAGTCAATACATTCCGTCAACCGGGCATGTGCAGGATAGGGGCTGTTGGAAAGATAATCCGGAACGTAGAGGTGCGTATCGCCCAGGATGGTGAAATCCTCTGCAAGGGACCTAATGTGATGATGGGGTATTACAAAGCGCCTGATCTTACTGCAGAGGTGCTGCGCGATGGCTGGTTTCATACCGGAGATATTGGTGAAATTCGCGATGGGTTCCTCGCCATTACCGACCGCAAGAAGGAAATGTTTAAGACAAGTGGAGGCAAATATGTTGCTCCGCAGGTGATTGAAAATGTGCTGAAGGAATCATCGTTTATCGAGCAATGTATGGTTATTGGCGATGGTCAGGCCTTTCCATCAGCACTGATCGTTCCGGAGTTTATCGGACTGCGTGACTGGTCCATGCGACATGGTCTTGGGGAGATGCCCGACCACGAGCTGATCGCACAGCCGGCTGTCAGAAAGCTGTTTGAAGAGGAGATTGAACGTCGGAATAGCCGATTCGGTAAGTGGGAACAAGTCAAGGATTTTCGTCTTCTTCCCAAGGCCTTCACCATCGAAGCCGGCGAAATCACACCCACCCTCAAACTCAAGCGCAAACAGATCATGACCAACTACCAAAAGATGGTGGATGATATTTACTCCCAATCTGCTTCCTGAGACCTATGCTCAGCCAGCTGATCCGGTTCGATGAGCAGCTCTTTCTCTGGCTGAATGGATTCCATTCGCCGGGGTGGGATCGGATCATGTGGCTCTTCAGTACGCGCTGGTTTTGGGTTCCGGTATACGCAGTGCTGTTGGCTGCTCTTTTTCGTCGCTACGGTAGCCGGATGTTTTTGCGCATTGTGGTAGTGGTGATTATCTGTGTCACCATCAACGACCAACTCGCTTCCGGAATTTTCAAACCATGGGTGGCAAGGCCAAGACCAACCTACACCGAGGGGATCAGCCATCTGGTGCACACGGTCACTGACTTGTCCGGAAATCCCTACCGGGGTGGGCGGTTCGGTTTCTATTCCAGCCATACAGCCAACTTGTTTGGTGTGGCCGTTCTCTATCTCCTGCTGATGCGCCCCAATCCGCGGTGGGTTGCTCCGCTGATTTATTTGTGGGTAACGACAGTGGCCTATTCCAGAATCTACCTCGGCGTTCATTTTCCGCTGGACATCCTCACGGGGATGGCTATGGGAACGATGATCGGGTGGTTGTGCTTCGTGATGTTTAATCGCTACCTGCTTACTCGTTCCTCGTCCGCATGAAATGGATCCTCGTCTTTGTCGGCGGCGGTGCTGGCAGTGCTTTGCGCCTCGCCATCAGTTTGGCTGCCGGCAGCGTATGGAGAGCGTTTCCATGGGGCACACTGGTCGCCAACCTGATGGCTACCACCTTGCTGGGACTTCTGTTTTCCATGAGGCAGGGCAGGGAGCCGGACAGCAGCTGGTGGCTGGTGGCTGTGGGATTTTGCGGAGGACTGAGCACGTTTTCCGCATTCAGTCTGGAAACGGCGCAGCTCATGCGCGATGGCCATTTGGGTTATGCCGTGGCGAACGTGCTGTTATCGTCAGCTACCTGCCTCTTGCTCGCCTGGTGGCTGTCAGTGCCTGCACGGGTTTAGGAAGGCCGTGAGGGACCCGGACTTATTTTCGCAATTCAATCTTACGCATGAAGAATCTGCTCATCCTGTTCATTCTCGCAGCCGTATGCGCTTGCTCCACGGCATCATCCACTATCGGACAACCCACTGCCACGGATGAAGTTGCACGCCGGCCACGCCTGGTTGTTGGTGTTGTGGTGGACCAGATGAAGCCGGAGTTTATCGAGCGTTACTGGAGCGAGTTCGGTGCAGGTGGCTTTAAACGCCTCGTCGGAGAGGGCTTTACAGCGGCTAACCTGCACTACAATTACATGCCTACCTACACCGGCCCTGGACATGCAGCCGTATACACGGGTACTTCCCCGGCCTACAATGGTATTGTGGCCAACGACTGGTTTGTGCGCGCTGATGGAAGTGTGCGCTATTGTGCCCGCGATACGTCAGTCAAAGGATTGGGCTCTGCCTCGCCTGCTGCACGCATGTCACCGGTGCACCTCACAGCTTCTACACTGGGCGATGAGCTGCGCGTCTTTTCTTCCATGCGCTCCAAAGTGATTGGAGTGGCGATGAAAGACCGCGGAGCCATTCTTCCGGCCGGACGCATGGCAAATGCAGCATACTGGTACATCGGCGGTGCTGAAGATACCTGGGCTTCTTCGTCATGGTATGAAATGGAATCACTACCCGCATGGGTGCAGGAGTTCAACGGGGAACGCAGGGGTGAGGAATACCTCTCCCGCGGCTGGTCGCTGCTGTTGGGAGAAGAACATTATGCAGCCAGCATGGACGACAACAATCCCTACGAGAGTCCTTTCAGGGGAAAGCTTCAACCTGTGTTTCCCTATGATCTGCAGGCGCTGCGTGCGGATAATAACCAGTATGATCTCATGAAGTCTACTCCATGGGGCAATACCCTCACCGTGGACTTTGCCATGGCCGCAGTCCGGGGAGAGCAACTGGGCAAGCGTGGTGTCACAGATATGCTATGCCTGAGTTTTTCATCTACCGATTATATCGGTCATCAGTTCGGCATCCATAGCCGGGAGATACAGGATTGCTACTTGCGCCTGGACCGCGACCTGGCAGCATTGCTCACATTTCTTGACAGCGAGATTGGTAGAGGAGAATACCTGCTGTTTCTGACTGCCGACCACGGCGGCGCACCTACTCCGAGCTACACCGCCAAGCATGGGTCACCGGCATCCTATTTTCGCAGTCAGATGCTGGAGGATCAGGTGGAATCCTACCTGGACAAGAAGTATGGCGAGGCCTTATGGGTAGTCAACGAGTCCAACCAGAATATCTTTTTGAGCCTCGATGCCATACGCGCCCGTGGTCTCGAGCTGCAAGCCGTGGAAGAGGAGGTGGCCCGTTTTATTCTGAGTATCCCGGGAGTGCATGAATCATTCACCGGATCCCTGCTCCGGGGCCAGGGTACGCTTTCACCCATCGGTGGTCGCGTTCAGTTGGGCTATCATCAGAGGCTGAGTGGTGACGTGATCTACACACTCCAGCCGGGATGGATAGAGTATGGGATGATGGGCACCACACATGGCTCTCCTTACGCCTATGACACGCATGTGCCGGCTCTGTTCTATGGTTTCGGCGTCAAGGCAGGAACAACCTGGAGGCCTTATACGATCTGCGACCTGGCTCCCACCGTTGCCGCTATTTGCCGCATTCCTTTGCCGAATGCGTGCATTGGTCAACCTATCACTGAGCTTATCCGGTAAACAGCTATGATTCACTACACCGTCCGGTTTACTCAACCTCATCGTCACTTTATTTCCTTCGAGGCTGCTTTTCCGCACGACGGATCACCTGCGCTGCGTTTTCAGTTGCCTTCGTGGAGACCCGGCCGCTATGAGCTGGGGCTGTTTGCGAAAAATATCAGGTCATGGCGGTCCACCGCAGCTGACGGAAGGCCGCTGGCCTTTTCCAAATTCTCACGTGATGGATGGGAGGTACAGGCAGAAGGCGAGCAAGAGGTGCGTATATTTTATGAGTACTACGCCGCCGAACTTAATGCGGGCTCAACCTACCTGGATGCCGAACAGCTCTACATCAACCCGGTCAATTGCTTTTTCTATCTCCCGGGTCGTGACGCACTGGGCTACCACATCGCCTTTGAACTGCCTGATGCATACGAGATCGCCAGCGGACTGGAGCATCTGGAAAAACATGTGCTGCGCGCGACCAGTTTCGATCAGCTCGCTGATTGTCCGCTCATCGCAAGTGCTTCACTCAGGCATCTGCACTACAGATGCAGGGATGTGGATTTCAGCATTTGGATACAAGGTGAGCACCGCATCGACGAAGATGCGCTTCTTCGCCAGTTCGAGGCATTTACCGCCGTGCAGATCGATGCTTTCGGTGGATTCCCGGTTAAGGAATATCACTTCCTGTTTCAGTTCACACCCTACTTCGTCAGGCATGGTGTGGAGCACACAAACTCCACAGTAATCGCGATGGGACCGGTGGCGGATTTCCTGAATGAGGCCTGGTATGAACGCATGCTCGGTATTTCATCCCATGAGCTCTATCACACCTGGAACGTCAAGTCCATCCGCCCCGTGGAGATGCAGCCCTATCGCTTTGATGTGGAGAACTATTCCCGCCTCGGCTATGTGGCGGAAGGTGTAACGACTTACTACGGAGATCTGATGCTTCGCAGGGCAGGCTTAATCAGCAATGAAGCAATCCTGGATATCTTCTCGCGTCACCTCGATGAGCATTTTAATAATCCAGGAAGGCATCACCTTTCGGTGGCTGACAGTTCCTTAGATACCTGGCTGGATGGTTATGTGGCCGGTATTCCCGGACGCAAGGTGTCCATCTACAATGAGGGATGTCTCATCGCCTGGATTTGTGACGGCGGGATCATGCAGGCCACAGAAGGCGAGCGCAGTCTCGATGATGTTATGCGCTTGATGTACGAGCGATTTGGACTGACTGGTAAGGGCTTCACCGATTCGGATTATCGCTCCGTTGTGGAAGAAGTTGCGGGTCGTTCCATGGACGATGTGTTCAGCCGGCTTGTTCACGGCACTTCCGATTACACGCCTTTTCTGGAAAGGACCATCCATCTGCTAGGACTGGAGTGGAAGGTGGAACGCACGTCCCGCTGGAGTGAAGCGGCGCTGGGTTTTTCGGTGGATGAATCGGGATCCCGCATGTTGGTCACCGATGTGGTTTCGGATTCGCCTGCTGACCGGGCTGGTCTTTGGCTCGACGACGAAATTGTGACAGTGAATGGATTTGCTCCTTACAAGAATATCCAACACTTGCTTCGCATGCACTCCGGACGTGCGATAGTGTTGGGGATCATGCGCAAGTACCGCCATGCAGAGGTCACTTTACATGATGATGGACATGTGTGGAGGACACGCCACACCTTGGCCATGCCCGCTTCTTTTGCACCGGCGAATCACCGGTATTGGCAGAAATGGATCGGGGGTGCTTAAGAAGGAAACTGGAGCACGAGCTTGTCGGCCATGTAGTCAAACAGATTGCGCAGGGGCTCCTTCACGATCATGACGAGAAAAGGATTGAGCTGAGCATCGCAAACCTGCCAGACCTCCGTGCCCGCTTCTTTCTCCGGCAGATGCACGGTTAACGTAAACGGAAAAGGCGAACCGTCAGTACTCCGAAACCGGATCTCTTTGGTTTCTTCTCCAGCAATGAGCTCAAGCCCGATGGTATAGGCGCCTTGTACCTTAAAGGAGCACGATGTACCCGTGCTCTTCCAGTCTGAAATGCGTTCGGACGGTAGCAGGTTCACGATGTTATCGGTATTCGTGAGGTATGCCCTGACGGCCTCTGGCGAGCCGTTTACCTGAACTTTCTTGCTTTCTATGCGTGTCATGTATGCGTGCCGGTGGTAGCACTGGTGAAGCGCTCCGACCATTTTTCTGGGTTCGTTTTCCAATCAGCGAGGGCCTGCTGGTGCCTCGCCTCGATGGCGTTCATTTCCACCGCCTTTTGAACAAGGGCATCGAAGTAACTGAGGGTGTGCAAACTGCATGATGCAGCCTTGAATTGATCTCGTGCAAGTTGAAATCCATACGTGAATATGGCTACCATACCACTGACTTCGGCACCGGCTTCGCGGAGGGCACTTACGGCCTGAAGACTGCTTTTGCCGGTAGAAACGAGGTCCTCGATCACGACCACGCGCTGCCCGGGAATGAGTTGTCCTTCAACCTGATTGTTCAAGCCGTGTTTCTTGGCTTCGCTTCGGACATAGATGAAAGGGAGGTCCATGGCCTCTGCCACAAGTGCTCCAATGGCAATGCCTCCGGTAGCCACACCTGCAATGCACTGAACATCGGGATATGACTCGCGTATTACCTCGGCAAAAGCATTTCGGATTTGCTTCCGGATGTCGGGGAAGGACAGCGTTTTGCGATTATCACAGTAAATCGGTGACCGGAGTCCGGAAGCCCAGGTAAACGGATTTTCAGGATTGAGTCTGACCGCACCAATGCGGAGCAGAAATTCAGCTACTTTTAGCGCACGCTCGTTACCCGTATCCATGCCCCAAAAGTATAAAGTTTACTTCGCGAACAGGCCTGTTGTATTCTCCGAATCCCAGCCGGCGGAAACTCCGCGCAGTTGCAAGCTGATCCGGAGTCAGGGTAAGCCGGATACGATGTTGATTGAATCAGCTATTGCCGCCGGTGCCCGGGAAATCCAGCTTTGCTGTGCCAATGTAGAGGACGCCTGGGAATCATTCTGCGGTCAGTTTGAGTTGGTAAGGGCAGCGGGTGGTGTCATCCTGAATGACCAGGACGAAATGCTCTTCATCTTCCGGCTGGGGCGCTGGGATCTTCCCAAGGGCAAGGTGGAAGATGGTGAAAGCGAGCAGGAAGGGGCAGTTCGCGAGGTAGAGGAAGAATGCGGTGTTCACAGGCCGAAAGTGATCAAGCCCCTGCTCACCACCTGGCATACCTATATTCAGGATGGCGAGCCTATATTGAAGTCTACCGCCTGGTTTCTGATGCGCTACTCGGGCAGCCGGGTACTTCGCCCGCAACAGGAAGAAGGCATCACTGATGTGAGATGGTTTCGCAAGGATGCTCTCGATGAGGTCAGGGCCAACACCTATCCCTCCGTGGTCGATGTGATGGATGCATGTCTTTCAGCCCTCCCAGAAGCCGGGGCGTGATCTTCAACGATCCTTCCACGTGCCCGATCCCGGATTCTGGGACGCGCGCTTCATGATCTTGTCGAATTCCATCTGGATGCCTTCTCCGGGCCGCCGGGTGTAGTCTGCCACCAGTCTTCCGTCGGGATCCGTCAACACGGCATGGGGGATGGCGCGTAAACCAAACTTCTGACGAAGCAGGGGGTCATTTCCGCCGAAGAGGAAGGTGAACCTCTGGCTCCTGTGGCTCTCGAGATAAGACCGGAAAGCAGCATAGTCATCATCCATACAAATGGCGATGAAGTCGATCTGCTGCTTGTACACTTCCCATTGTTTTTCGAGAATCATCAAGTCCTTTTTGCATGCAGAGCACCAATCTGCAAAGAAGAGGATATAGGTGTATCTGCCGGTGTGTTCGCTCCAGGTCCACGGATCATTTTCGTCATCGAGCAATACGAAGTCATCGAGCAGAGTCCCCGCCCGTCCGCGGCGCATCTGAGCTACCGTTCGCCCGGCAATGGCGCGTATCTCCAGCTCTGTGTCCCGTGAGGCCATCTCATCGAGCGAAGCTTCAATGGATGCCCGGGTGTATAAGCCACTGCCCACTGCATCCCGAAGTCCCTTCATGACAGCCAGGGAGCGCAATACAGGAGATTGATAAAGGGAATCTGATTTGAGCAGATGGGCAATGCGAGTCCCGCTGCGCTCGGTATTGATGGCCCGCGCAATGTCCTGACGAAGGGCAGCGGGTGGATCAGCAATGACTTGTGAGGAGTAGAACAGATTGAAGAACTTCATATAAGAGGGATGAGACGGCTGGGCAGGCTGACTCATGAAATACTCGGTGTACAGATCGCGACGAGATGCACCTGAGAGTAGCTCGAGTTCGGCCAGGGCATAGCGGACATAATCATGGAAGTACTTGTTGGTATACCATAAGCCGTATTTCTCGTGCACGCGCGATGCAAACGCGGCTACCAATTCACCGAAGCGCTGCTCTGAAATGATGACGATGGCAGATGTGTCCGCAGATGCTGACTTTCCGGCTATCAAATCGGTCAGGTCTTCCTGATTCTCCAGTCGCGCCCGGTAGGTCTCAGAGCCGGTGAATTGCTCCAGCGCAAAGTGGTAAAAGTGGTCGGCGAGAAAACGGGTGTAGTCGCTGTTAAACGCACGGATCAGCAGGTTGACTTCGCCGGGCCCCGCCAGCTGAAAACCGATATCTGCCGGTGTGCGGTCGAAGGTGCGGGGCTGATTGGGATGTGGTTTTGGAAAGATGATGGAGTAGCTGTTGCCTGGAACGGCGTGCAAGATTCCTTCCACTCCTCCAACGGCTAGAATCAGTTCGCGTGGAGTAGTCAACGTTACTTCTGCGCTGAATGTGCCGTCTTCGCGGATCTCTGATGCGCTGAGCACACTGCGATAGCCGGAGATGTAATCATCCGTCTGAAAGATGACCAGCTTTTGATTGCTGTAGCTGGGTGCGCTTCCGCGAATGCGGGCCAACTGAGCATCAGCGGCCATCCAGCAAAGCAGGAATCCGGCGACGAGATTATACCGGAATGCTGATCTGCTCAGGAACGAATGGACTGACGTCTCCACGGTTGCGGATGATTTCCCGGATGATGGTGCTGTGAACCGATGCGAATTCAGGATCGGTGAAGATGAGAATCGTTTCGAGTTCATTCCAGAGTGCTTTGTTCATGTGGGCTATGGTGCGCTCGTATTCAAAGTCGCCTCCATTCCGGAGGCCTCTCAGCACATAATTCGCCCCTTTGGCCCTGCAGTAATCTACGGTAAGCCCCTCGTAGCTGTCCACCTGCACCGCAGGCAAGTGAGCAAATGAGGCCCTAAGCCATTCCATCCGCTGCTCGAGTCCAAACATAGTTTGCTTGTTGGTATTGTGCCCGAGGGCAACAATGACCTCATCGAACAGGGTACAGGCCCGCTCCACAACATGGCAGTGCCCGCGGGTAACGGGATCGAAGGACCCAGGAAATACGGCGATCCGCTTCATGTCTGCGAATGTCGGAAGAAACTGAATACGACCTGACCGTAGCGCCGCTCGCGCTCAAATCCGGGCTGACCTTCGAACGACAGTTTGTCGGAATGTTCCAGTATGATAAGTGCCCCTGGGAGCAGCCCGGGAAGCGTCAGGATCTTACCGGGTAATGCTTCCAGCTTTTCCATAGCAAACGGTGGGTCGGCAAACACGAGGTCATAGGATCCTGTGGCTTGCTTAAGCCACTGTATGACCTCGGCCCGGATAACTTCCGACTGATGAAAGCCGAATTGGTCAAAGTTCTCCCGGATGGCCTTCACATGGGGCACGGCTAACTCCACTGCAGTGGCCTTTTCGGCCCCGCGTGACAGGCATTCGAGAGAGAAAGCTCCTGTACCAGCAAACAGATCAAGTACACGGCAACCTTCGGGAAGTTGCTGTGAGCGCAGGATATTAAACAGGCCTTCCCTGGCGAAGTCGGTGGTAGGTCTCCCGCGGAAATGGCGCGGCACCCTGATCTGCCGGCCACGCAGTGTTCCGCCTATAATGCGCATATAGGGTGAATGAGGGTGGAGAAATGCCGGACGGCCTCAATTGTTTCGGGTGTATGAATTCCTGCAGGCGCAGTCCAAAGCTCGATGTGCCGGCTGTAGGTGGCCAGCAATGCGGTTAGGGATCGGGTAATGCCCTGCCCATAGAGCCGGATGCGGGCATGCTCAAGATCCGCCCCGAGCCGGATAGCCGCATGAGATAGATAGTAAAGGATATCTTCTTCCGTCTGTGCCGGAAAGTGATTGGTCATCTTATGCTCACCTTTCAGAATGGCTGTAAGCAGTAAATAACCTGGCTGCACGACCAGATGAAATTCATCGGTCTGTCGGTCGTGATGGCTCATGGCATACCGGAGTGCAAGCGAGGAGGATGGCAGGATTCGGGCCCCTTGCAGATGTCTGGAAAGCTCAATAATGGCCCCGGGAACGCGATATACCACTGTAGCCGCCAACTCATGCAACGCCATCGTGCGCACGGGGTCCGGAGATGAGCTTCGGTGGAAGGTGAGGAGATCGCCCTCATGACCTTCGCGCACAAGTCCTGTCGGCACCAGCGTAAAATCGGGTGTGTCAAAGGTGAGCGTCATCACCCGAAAGACCTGCCTGCTCCACGGCTGGGACTTCAGGAGGTCGCATACATCTCGGAAAGGCTCAGGGTGGATGACATCGGCAGTGGCCTCGCCAATCCAGGGAAAGGTGCCTTCTCCGGGATCAAACACGGCCACGTAGTACCCACCGGGATGAAGGTGCAGCGCCAGATGATAGCCCTGAGCCTCCTGCAGGATTTCAGGAGGTATAGCGGATGTGGGCTGGTCAATAGGCATCGGAGGTCTTTATATCCGCGAAACTAAAGAAATCCAGCTGGCTGCTGTTCATTTGCAGGGATGTCGCACTCCATCTCACAGGAAGTCTTTGAATCACGGCTTGTTCATCACTTCGGGCTTATTCCGACGGACGGACAGGCCCGGCTCTTCCATGTGTTTACGCGTTTCGCTTTTTCTGCTAAACCGAAATGTGCATTGCTGGTGAAGGGCTATGCCGGAACCGGAAAGACGACCTCGGTCAAGGCCATGGTGCGCACCCTGGAGGAATGTGGACTTGGTGTAGGCCTTCTGGCGCCCACCGGAAGAGCTGCAAAGGTGCTCGCATCGTACAGTGGCAAGCCGGCCTATACCATTCACAAGCAGATCTACATGCGGAAGATGGACCGGTCAGGCCGTATGTGGTTCGACCTGCTGGAATGCCCGCTGAAGAATACGGTTTTCTTCGTGGATGAAGCTTCTATGATCGGAAACGAAATGCAGGATAAGGGAGAGGATATGGTCGGTGGCGAATTGCTCGAAGATCTGCTGGCCTACGTTTTTTCGGGTGAAAATTGCAGGGTTGTCTTCATCGGTGACAGCGCTCAGCTTCCTCCGGTCGGTTGTGCGTTGAGTCCTGCCCTTGACCTGGATCTCCTGCGCGATCGTTATGACCTGAATATTGCGGAGGTCGAACTGACCGAGGTGATGCGCCAGCAGCAGGGCTCGTGGATCCTCGATAATGCTACCGCAATACGCCGCGCAATCGCCCACGGCTCAGCCGAAACGCCTCTGCTCATTACCGAGCCGGGGGGAGAGATGGAGGCTGTCACAGGGGATGTTCAACCCTATGTGGAAGATGCGCTTCGGGTATTCGGCGTGGACGATCTCATCATCCTCACCAGGTCTAATAAGCGGGCGAACCTGTTTAATCAGCAGATGCGCGTCAGGGTGCTCGGACACGAGGAGGAGATTAACTCCGGCGACCGGATGATGGTGGTGCGCAATAATTATTTCTGGCTTGAAGGTCAGGCACTCGAACAGGCGGGATTCATGGCTAACGGGGATATAATCGAGGTGCTCAGGGTGCGCCATTTTATCGACCGCGGAGCTTTCCGCTTTTGTAAAGCTGTGGTACGGATGGTGGATTACCCTGATCTGCCCGAGATGGAGGTGCTGCTCTGGTGTGATGCAATCAACGCCGAAACGGCCAACCTCGGCATGGGTAAAATCAGGGCTCTCAACGAGGAAATTGCCTTGGATTACGCAGACCTGGATTCACCCGCTGCAAAGCGAAAGGCCATCCGTCAGGATCCTTTCTATAATGCCTTGCAGGTCAAGTTCGCATACGCGGTTACCGTACACAAGGCGCAGGGCGGACAATGGCCATGCGTATTTGTGGACCGTGGATTTGTGACACCCGAAATGCTCGGTCCGGAATTCAACAGGTGGCTGTATACAGCCATAACCCGTGCGCAGGAAAAGGTTCTTCTCGTGGGATTTGATCCCGAATTCCTCAGGGAGCCAGCTCATCCCGAATCGCTCGTGCCCGATCAGGATAATCTGTGATGATGTTCTTCACCCCGAGGTGAATCATATGGCGCAGGTCTTCTTCCGCATTCACCGTCCAAACCACTAATTCAATGCCCTGCCGGCGGCATGCCGCCACGAGGGCCGGCGTGACCATGCTGAAATGCGGGCTATATGCCGAAGGACTGAACCCCAGCTCACGTATGAGATCATCAAGCGTATGGTCGGTGCTCTCGGACAGGGCCGCCAGGGGTAAGTCCGGACGATGGCGATGGAGCTCCCGAAGGATACGCATGTCAAATGACTGAACCATGCAGTTTAAACCGCTTCGCTCAAGCTCACGCAGGAAAATAGCTACATAGCGCTCTGGAGAGGGGTGGTAGACGGAATCCCATTCCGGCCGGCTCTTGATTTCGATGTTGTAGCGAATGCCCGCTCGGGATGGTGATTGGAAATTGGGTTGGATAGAATCAGCCAGCCCGACGAGATCAGGTATCGATTGCTCCACCTGCTTTTGCTCCGGAAATCTCCGGTGCCGGAGGGTTCCCAACTTGTAGCTCCGCAGTGAATCGAGCGTCATCCGGTAGATATTCAGTCCGGCTTCTTCTTCCGGACGTATCGGAGTGCCATCGGGATGTGCCCAGATTTCATGATTCAGAAAGGGATCATGGGTGATAACGATTCGTTCATCCGCCGTGCATACCACATCCAATTCGAGTATATCGGCGCCTTCTGTTAACGCCGCCCGGAAGCCTGCAATGGTATTTTCCGGCCAGAGTCCGCGAAATCCCCGGTGACCCTGGATGATGATATATTCCGAAGTGGTATTCATGCATGAGCAGGAAAGGACGAAGGCCATGATGGCACATCGTAACCTCATCCCAGATTGGCTTTGAGGAATGCCTGAACCTCGCGGATTCCCTTCGGCTTCAGCACTATGGTGCCCTTCTGATCAAGCAGGAAGAAGCCGGGTGTCCGGGAAATCCGGTAGTCACGAGCACTTTTTGAATCCCAGAGGTTAAGGCCGCACAGGTTGGGAAACTCAAAAACCCTTTCTGCGACGGCATTTCTCCATGCCACATCAACCTGATCGACAGAGTACCCCACAATTTCAAAACCTTTGTCTTTGTATAGGTTATAGCATGTAGTGATCTCAGGTGCTTCACCCTTGCAGTGTTCGCACCAGCTGCTCCAGAACATCACAAGGGTAAATTTCTTACTCGCGGCAATCTTCATCAGATCGATCGCTTTACCGTCGATTCCTTTGCCCGTGATATTGGGCGGGATCTTGCCTACACCCAGCCGCGCGATGCTTTCAGCGGTGTTCTGAATAACGCTCGAGAACTGAGCATCGCCACATGCATCGCCATGAACGTAATTATCAATCAGGTAGGTGCTGATATTCTCCATGCCGCTCTCATAGAAGCCTGTGAGCATCTGGTTCAGTGCAAACTCCAGAACTACTTCATTGGCCTTGGCCTTCTCAGCCACTATGGCAATGCAGTCGATAAAGCCACCTTCCTCTCCCCGGCTGAACGCCCGCATGAAGTTCTGGATACGATCTGTGAGCACCGTGCAGCGAATGATGCTTTCATCCGTGAAGTCGATATTATCCCAGTATTTCATCTTATCATCTTTCACGGGCTCTTGCTTCCACGTGAGCAGTTTGGCCAGGTACGTGTTGGGATAGCGTTGAATGAGGTCACCCTGCAGCTTGGTGAGTTCTGATTCTTTCTGAACGGCTTGTTTCTCAAATTCTCCAGGCATCGAGCTCTTGCGCGCTTTGCCGCGGAGCTCGCGAATTTGACGCAGCAGATTGGTTTCATTGGGGAAATAGGCAAACCAGCCCTGATTTTCCGGTGAGTTCTGCGCTTCCATGCCTGCATCGGCCTTGGCGTTCTGGAAGCGGATGTTTACCTCACCCTCGGCAGGATTGAGAATGACCGGGCAGAGGTTATTATCTGCGGGTCCTACCATGTAAATGCCGGTCTCGACTTCGATCGGAGGAAACGCAAATGCTCCGTTGCGAACATCGGCGGAGTCGATGCGGGTATTGATACGTCCGTATGTGGCATACAGGTAAATTCTGGCCCAGGGGGCATGAGCCACTGTGCCGGCAAGGGTTACTGCACCCCGCCTGTTGCCTTTATTCTGCTCGGTAATGCCGTTGACATAGTCGTTTTCCGGGGCAGCCACCGCTTCGGCCTGCCCGGCAGGTGTCCGGTTTTCAGTGCAGCCGGTCAAGTGCAGTGCGGTCAGGAGGATAAGTCCGGAGATGCTCATGGTATATCTCATTGGTGCTTGAAGCATGTGGCAAATATACTTTCGCACCGGGGCCTCATGAGGTCAAGAACTATACCGTATGAATCCCGAAGAAGCGCGCAACCTGCTGGGTATTCGTCCTGATCAGCCCGAGGAGGAATGGGATGAAGTGCTGGAGGCACTGGTGTTCCGGCATCGCCGCGAGGCATTGAGCCACGGGGGTATACCGGCCTGGATTACGCATCGCCTGGCCCGGCTGCAAACCCTCCAGCTCGCGGCGCAAACCTTGGGTCTGGCAGCTGATTCATCCGCTGCAGAAAAGGTGCTTCTGCGTCTTTCTTCCCGGGATCCGTTGGAGTTCCTGCGCTCCTACGAGCGCGCCTCCAGCGATGCCCGTCTGGGGGTGAGCAACGCATGTGATATTTCAGCACTCATGATGGCCCTGAAGGTCTGGCAGGATTTGCTTTTTACCTATGCGGAGTTATTTCCGCGCATTATGGCCTCCTGGATTGGGCAGGAGGTTTCATTACCTGCTCAGCGACAGGCGCTGGACACAGCTGCGGTGATTCATGCGTTTCAGTCCGGTGAGCCCGATGCCAGAACCGGCGGGATGATTTGTCGCGAGGCCACTCGCATCGCTTCATGGACCAGGCCTACTCATGGCGAAGCGCCTCGATAGGATCAAGTCCTGCCGCCCGCGAAGCGGGGTAATATCCTGAGGTTACACTGACGAAGAAACAGATGGTTGTTCCGAGGAAAATCCACAGCCAGGGTATGGTGAAGGGAGTTCCAATGATGAACGAGACGGTATTTCCTCCGAGGATGCCCAGAAAAATGCCCAGAACGCCTCCCAGTTGCCCGATGACAATGGATTCAATCAGGAACTGCTGACGTATGGTAGCGCTGCTCGCACCAAGCGACTTCCGGATACCGATTTCGCGCGTGCGTTCGGTCACGGATACAAGCATGATATTCATGAGTCCGATGCCGGCGCTGAGAAGGGTGATAACACTGATCAGCAAGCCCCCCAAGGTGATGCTGCTCATCAGTCCGAGCAACTCTTCCACCAAGGCATTACTCATCCGGATATGGAAGGTGGGATCGGCATTGAGCTTGTCGTGCCGGATAGCGCGCATGAGTCCCATAGCTTCTGTTCCTGCTTCTGTCAGGCGCCCGGGATCATCTACGTGTATGTTGATGGTATAATCCGTGAGAGAGGTTGCAAATTGCTTTCGCACATTGGTCACGGGTATCAGGCATTGGTTGTCTCCTGCAAATCCGAATGTATTGCCTTTGGACTTCAGCACACCGATAATCCGGAACTGGTGTGCCCCTACAAAAACTTCCCGGTCCGCTACCGAGCTGATGTTTGGAAAGAGCTTTTCCACAACATCAGCTCCAAGGATAATGACATTGGCTCCGGTGCTCATTTCATTGGGAGAAAAGGTCCGGCCCTCAGCGAGTTCATAAGCCGATAAGGTGAGGTAGTTCTCATCCGCTCCGAGCAAGGAGACATTCGGATTGGTCTTTGCGCTGCCGTGGCGGATGGTGGAAGTCCCCATGGCAAGCGCCGAAACCGATACCTGCGCCGGGATATTGAACTCACGGCGGAAGCGCTCGGCTTGCTCAAAGGAAATGGGCTTACTCTCCTTGAGCACCTGACCTCTGCTGCCACCATCCATCGGTGATCCGGATCGGATGGTGAATGTGTTGCTCCCCAGGCGGGAAAACTCACTTTTGAGCTTATTCTCAAAGGCCTTGATCGCGGTAATCATGGCCACAAGAGCCATGATGCCAACGGCAATGATGCTCATGGTCAGGACGGCCCTGAGCACCTGGCTCCGGATGGCCTGAAAGGCAATGCGGATATTTTCCCTGGTGGTGGCGGGGATCAGTTTCATCGGGCGAAAGGTAATCCCGGGGTTCCGAGAACTGCACGATTGCTGTGACCAGCGGCATATCACGCCCTGCGAGCGGCAGCATGATGTCCCGTGGAGGCAACCCGTAGCGTATATTCGCGCCACTTTCGAAACGTCCGAAAATCCATGAGCAAAGTATTCGATCTGGACATGATCCAGGCGGTGTACAACCGCATCCCAGGGCGCATCGCTGCTGCCCGCGAGGTAGTCAACAGACCCCTGACCCTCTCCGAGAAAATCCTGTACAGCCACCTCTGGGAACCGGAGAAGGTGAGCGCATTCGGACGCGGAAAATCCTACGTTGATTTCGCTCCCGACCGCGTGGCTATGCAGGACGCTACAGCGCAGATGGCCCTCCTCCAGTTTATGCAGGCCGGCCGACCCCAGGTGGCCGTGCCCTCCACAGTGCACTGCGATCACCTCATTCAGGCTAAGGTGGGCTCTGACACCGACCTTCAGGAGGCTTTGAATAAGAACAATGAAGTATTCAACTTCCTTTCTTCCATTTCCAATAAATACGGTATCGGTTTCTGGAAACCGGGCGCCGGGATCATTCACCAGGTAGTGCTTGAGAATTATGCATTCCCCGGCGGTATGATGATCGGTACCGATTCGCATACGGTGAATGCCGGTGGTCTTGGCATGATCGCCATCGGTGTGGGTGGTGCAGATGCGATGGACGTAATGGCCGGTATGGCTTGGGAACTCAAGTGGCCCAAGCTCATCGGGATCAAACTGACCGGGAAACTCAACGGATGGGCATCCGCAAAGGATGTCATCCTGAAAGTGGCTGGCATTCTGACCGTGAAGGGAGGAACCGGAGCCATTGTGGAATATTTCGGCGAAGGGGCGGAGTCGCTCTCATGCACAGGCAAAGGAACCATCTGCAACATGGGCGCTGAAATCGGAGCCACCACCTCTACGTTTGGCTATGATGACAGCATGGAGCGCTACCTGCGGGCCACCGGACGTGCTGTTGTGGCTGATCTGGCCAACGGTATCCGCGAGCATCTTACCGGCGATCCGGAAGTATATGCCAATCCTGAGGCGTATTTTGATCAAGTCATTGAAATCAACCTGAGCGAGCTGGAGCCGCACCTCAACGGTCCGTTTACCCCGGATCT
Organism: Flavobacteriales bacterium; assembly: GCA_947456965.1. Lineage (GTDB taxonomy): Bacteria > Bacteroidota > Bacteroidia > Flavobacteriales_D > Sanyastnellaceae > CANGTU01. Next base: position 20,715 of record CANGTU010000013.1, on the reverse strand, counting down.
CGCTACTCCGATTTCCAAAATGAAAGAGGAAGCTGCGAAAAACAACTGGCCTACGAAGGTGGAAGTCGGACTCATCGGCTCATGCACCAACTCATCCTATGAGGATATCGCACGGTCAGCCTCTCTTGCTCAACAGGCTGTAGCCAAAGGGCTCAAGCCAAAGGCAGAGTTTTCTATCACTCCAGGTTCTGAGCAGGTGCGCTTTACCATTGAGCGCGACGGGTTCATCGCCACATTTGATAAGATCGGAGCCAAAGTTTTCGCCAACGCATGCGGCCCTTGCATCGGAATGTGGGCGCGCGTGGGTGCGGAGAAGAAGGAGCGCAATACGATTGTGCACTCGTTTAACCGCAACTTCCAAAGTCGTAACGATGGAAATCCGAATACCCTCGCTTTTGTCGCGTCGCCTGAACTGACCACCGCACTGGCAATCGCCGGTGATCTCACGTTCAATCCGATCACCGATACATTGGTGAATGAAAAAGGAGAACATGTAAAACTTGATGCTCCGAGCGGCGATGAACTACCGACAAAGGGCTTTGATGTGGATGAGCCGGGTTATCAGGCTCCGGCAGCTGACGGCAGCGGCATTCAGGTGGCTGTGGCACCGGACAGCGAGCGTCTTCAGTTGCTGGCTCCTTTCCCCGAATGGGATGGCCGAAACATTGAACGAGCGCGCGTGCTCATTAAAGCAAAGGGCAAGTGTACCACCGACCATATTTCCATGGCCGGTCCGTGGCTCCGTTACCGCGGTCATCTCGATAACATTGCCAACAACACCTTGATTGGCGCGACCAATTTCTTCAATGGAGAAATCAACAAGGTAAAGAACCAGCTTACCGGGGAATATGATGAAGTACCGAAGGTGCAGCGCGCATACAAGGCCGCTGCTGTGCCGACCATCGTGGTGGGTGACTCCAACTACGGGGAAGGCTCATCCCGCGAGCATGCCGCCATGCAGCCCCGGTTCCTCGGAGTGCGTGCGATTCTCGTGAAGTCGTTTGCGCGTATCCACGAAACAAACCTGAAGAAGCAGGGTATGCTGGCACTGACTTTTGCCAACGAGTCGGATTACGATAAGATTCAGGAAAATGACCTGATTCATTTCACAGATCTGACTTCCTTCGCTCCCGAGAAACAACTCCATCTCGAATTGGCACATGAAGATGGATCGAAGGATGTGATTGCGGTGAATCACAGTTACAATGCCCAGCAGATTGAATGGTTCAAAGCCGGCGGGGCGCTGAACCTGATTCGCCGGAGCCTGACGAATTGAGTTCTGCAGTTCACAAAAGAAAAGGCCGCTATCGTGCGGCCTTTTGCTTGTTATCCCAATGGAATTTACTTTCCTAGAGTGTAGGACAGATATACCTGAATCAGGTTCCAGTTGGAAACGACCATATCGGTATCTTCTTCATTGATGGAGGTCAGTCCGCGCTGATAGCGGGCGCCGAATCCGAGACCACTCTCCAGGTTGAAACCTGCCCCGAGCACAACGCCAAGGTCCAATCCGCGCATCCCTTCGGTGAATTCACTGCCGGTAATTTCTTCCGTTTCGGTTTCCGAATTACCACCAAAGGTGGTGGTGACTTCAGTCTTGGTCTTTCCGCCCAGCAGCAGGTTGACTGAAGGGCCTACATGCACCTGCAGGCCGGTTTCACCGCCAATTCCGAGGAGAATAGGAACCTCTACGAAGTTGTAGGTTGATGTTGACTCTATGTCAAAGTTAATCCCGAGGAGTTCAGACGAACTGGAAATCCGCGTTCCACGAGAGCTGAAGAGGAGTTCCGGACGGATGCTCAACTTGGCGTTGATCGCGTAGTTCACAAAGCCACCGATATGGAATCCGATACCGGTTGCATTTTCCCAGTCATCTGGCTTCTCACCTTCATTGAAGGTGGTGGTGATGATGGAGTAGTTCAGACCGGCCTTACCGCCATAGGTCAACTGAGCGTTTGCTGCGCCGGCAAACAAGCCAAGGCAGCAGAGTACGAGAAGTACGTGTTTTTTCATACGAGTTGGTTTTTGTTGTATTTTGAAAAATGAAGAGAACTCGCTCACTTGGCGAGTACCGTTCCAAATTTTCTGGCGGGGCGAATAGCTGCAGGATTATTGCTGAGTAATCGCATGACCTTGGTTCTTTATCAACGTGCCGATTGTGCGTGTATGGGATTCAAAAAAAAGGATATTGGAAAGTGGTCGTGGATAATGATTGTTCACCATTTCTTCTCGTCAATTCTCCGCGATTCATCAATGGCGCTTAGGAAATCGTATTTTTTTTGACGCATGAGCGACACACAGCGCACGCTGGCCGCCCCTGTTACACTGGAAGGAGTGGGCTTGCATACGGGGAGCAGGTGACCATGAGTATTCTTCCGGCCCCTGATAACATTGGGTTTAAGTTTCAGCGCATGGTTGTGTAGGGCCACCCCCGTCATTCCAGCAGATTGTGACCTGGTCACCGGCACGCAGTGAGACACTTATAGATTACGAGCAGCATACACGTTTGGAGGCAATAGAGTTGATTTCGGAGAAATTACCAAAATTCCTTTCCGATGCTATGGGTGCAGGAGATTACTTTGGAATAGCTTTAACCATCGTGAAACTAAAAATGCCTGTCTTCTGACAGGCATTTTTAGTGCTACTTCGTAAACTGAAGTCTGTTGGATTCTAATCCGCAGTGAGCATCATTTTATCCGACGAAAAGCAATAAGGGAGGCAGATTAGAAATTTTTGCGAACTCCGAAGTTCACGCCCAGAGTGCCGTAAATATTAACCTCTACACTTTCTCCTTCACTATTTGAGTTTGGTGGAATGTTCAGATAACCTTCACCAAAAATACCCAGCCCTCCGTCCGTTACAAAGGTATAACCGAACAGACCCCGGATATAGATTTGGCTTGCGCTCTCTGATTCATTTCCCAACTCGGAATTTGCAATGGCAAAACCAAGACCTGGCGCAGCGTAGAGGCCGCCGTCTTCCATAGAGCCTTCTTTAAAGTTGTACAAAGCATCTAAGGTGATAAAGGACATTCGGAATCTAAGATCAGTTGATTCGCTAAGACCTTCAACCGATTCCCGGTAACCACCTGTGCTGAACATCCCCCTCAAGTTAATCTTCCCGTCTTTGATTCCGCCATACATTCCATGCACGCCGTACATCAAAAACGACTTATCGGCATCCGGGTATCTGTTAAACCCAAGATTTACGCCTGCGCCAATTTGTCCGTTTGCAATTACTGAAACTGCAACAATAAATAAACAAAGGATAACCTTTTTCATAGATAATTTGGTTTAGTGTGCACCATGAATTTTCAATCAGGTAACACGGTTTAATGCGACCAAATTTATATACATATTTTAGATTAGCAACAAAATTATACTCGCGCTTGAAAGGCCTTCTCTTTCGGGCATGATCCTGCAAGCATCGAAAGGGTCCATGACTCTGGCAGACATTGGATCAGGGATTCAGGACACGATCGCGTCGGGCCTCCGAAACGATCAGACGCGGGTTTTCAATCATGTGGGAAGTCACCCGCAAAATGGGGGATAAAACGATGATGAACGCTTGGCCAGTGAGTTATTTCATTGCAATTGAATATGGAAACAGACTAAGTTGGTTAAGTGATATTTTTTTTGCAAGAATGAGCTTGAAGACGATGATTCCTTGAACGTGCTTCCTCATGTATTGCCCAAGAAGTTTGAAATTGAGCAATCCAATGTTGAACTTTCAGTGGCGAGATGGCGTCTGGCACTGTGAAACGCGCTAATTTCGTGCGCATGAGTTCCAAACAAAGAACCCTGAGGGGCCCTGTAGCAGTGCAAGGCGTGGGCCTTCATACAGGCGCTGCGGTGGAAATGACCATTTTGCCAGCCCCTGAAAATCACGGTTATAAGTTTCAGCGGGTAGACCTGGATGGTCAGCCGCTCATTCCGGCGGATTGTGATCTGGTGACCACCACGCAGCGGGGCACTACGATCGAAGCCAATGGCGCAAAAGTGCATACCACCGAACACGTGCTGGCCGCGATATACGGTAGCATGATCGACAATGCACTGATCCAGCTGAACGGTCCGGAAGTACCGATCATGGATGGCAGCTCCCGCATCTTTGTAGACGCGATTCAGGCAGTTGGAATCGTGGAGCAGGCCGCCGAACGTGAGTATCTGGTCCTTACGGAGAACCTGACCTACGAAGATGCGCAGCGCGGCATCGAAATGCTTGCAGTTCCCACCAATGGCGGGGAATTCAGGCTCACCGTAATGGTGGACTACAATTCTCCTGTGCTTGGAACGCAGCATGCGCACATGTATCAGCTTGATCACTTTGTGAACGAGATATCCAAATGCCGCACGTTCGTGTTTCTCCGTGAACTGGAAGTGCTTGCGCGGAACGGACTGATCAAGGGCGGTAGTCTTGACAATGCCATTGTAATGGTAGATCGGCCTTATACCGATGGTGAAATCAAGGAAATTCTTCGCTTGCTTGGCAAGGAAGATCTGGATGTGAAGGTGGAAGGAATCGGAGTGCTGAATACAGTTAAACTCCAGTTTGAAAATGAACCTGCACGCCACAAACTCCTCGATATTGTTGGTGATCTGGCATTGGTGGGCAAGTTTATCCGCGGACACATTCTCGCCGCGCGCCCCGGACATTACGGCAACGTGGAGTTTGCCAAAATGCTGAAGAAGCTGTCGAAGAAAAAGGATACCGCTCCAAAGTATGATCTTGCCAAAACGCCGGTCTACAACATCAACGATATTTCGCGGATGCTCCCTCACCGGTATCCGTTCCTGCTGGTGGATAAGATCATTGACATGGATAATGAGGGAATTACCGGAGTGAAAAACGTGACCATGAACGAGCCTTTTTTCCAGGGGCACTTCCCCGGAAATCCGGTCATGCCCGGTGTGCTTCAGATTGAGGCCATGGCTCAGGTCGGCGGCATTTTCGCGTTGAGTCAGGTGCCCGACCCGGAGCTCTACAGCACCTATTTCATGAAGATTGATGGGGTCAGGTTCAAACAAAAAGTAATGCCCGGTGATACACTGGTTTTTCAACTGAAACTCGAGTCACCTATTCGCAGAGGCCTTGTCAACATGAGAGGAACGGCATACGTGAATGGCAAGGAGGTCTGTGAGGCCACCATGCTGGCACAAGTAGTGAAAGATAAACAGCCAGAAACGGCAGCAATTTCCTCAAACGCATGAGTTCAATGAACATGGTGCATACCGATGCACGGATCGGAGAGGGTGTAGAAATCGGGCCATTCACCACCATCAGCGCCGATGTGGAAATCGGATCGGGGACGTGGATTGGTCCTAACGTAACCATCATGGATGGGGCACGCATCGGCCGGAATTGCAGAATATTTCCGGGTGCGGTCATTTCAGCCATTCCGCAAGACCTCAAGTTTGAGGGTGAAAAGTCGACCGCTGAGGTGGGCGACAACACAACGATCCGTGAATGCTGCACCATCAACCGCGGTACGAAGGATCGTTGGACCACCCGGGTAGGTTCCAATTCGCTCCTGATGGCTTACGTACACGTGGCCCATGATGCCTTCATTGGGAATAACTGCATTGTGGCTAACTCAGCGAATATCGCCGGACATGTAACCATTGAAGACTGGGTGGTGATCGAAGGGGTGGTCGCTATCCAGCAGTTTATCCGTGTCGGACAGCATGCCTTCATCGCCGGTGGATCTCTTGTGCGCAAGAATGTGCCGCCTTACGTGAAGGCTGCCCGTGAACCGCTCAGTTTCGCCGGAGTCAATACCATAGGTCTCCGTCGCCGTGGTTTTTCTGACCAGCAGGTGGCGCATATTGAGGATGTTTACAGGATGATCTATGTCCATAATTCCAATATGAGCCGGGCGATGCATGCCGCAGAGCTCGAATTAGCCGGCACACCGGAGAAGGAGTACATCCTCGATTTTATCCGGCAATCTGATAAGGGTATTATCCGCGGCCCGCACAGTCTTTGAGCGTGAATATACGTCTCGAGCATACCGGCAAGCGATACCGCAGGTACTGGGTCTTTCGTGGCGTGTCAGATGCATTCACTCAGAGTGATGTGGTGGCGGTGCTCGGTGCCAACGGCTCCGGTAAGAGTACAATGCTCCGCGTTCTCTCTGGCTTGCTCACTCCTTCTGAAGGTCGCGTAATCTGGGAAAACCAGGGCCGGACTGTCATGCCTGGCGAGGTCTACAGCCAGGTAGCCTGGTGTGCACCGGCTCTTTCGCTTTATGAGAATTTCACGCTGCAGGAGGCTATTCGTTTTCACCTTCACTTCCGGTCGCTTCGCTCTGGGATTTCTGTGAGCAAACTGCCGGAAATAATGGAGCTGGAACTGCACGAAACGAAGGTGCTGTCGGAGTTTTCAAGTGGAATGAAGCAACGGGTAAAACTGGCCTTGGCTATCCTCAGTGATGCTCCACTCTTGTTGCTCGATGAGCCTACATCTCACCTTGATGAGCATGGTGTCAGCTGGTTTCACGATCTGCTGGGCGAACATCTTGCGGGCCGGCTAACCTTTATTGCCTCCAATCGGGTGGAAAGTGAAACGGCCTGGTGCAACCGGATCCTGGAGATCACGGATTTCAAGTGATGAAAGTATCGGACCTCAGGGATCAGACTTCTTCCATATGCCCGGACCGGAGCAGGTCATTTACAGTCTTTACTGGATGGAATGTGGATACGGGAACTTCCACGAACACTGTGTTCCAATGGGCCATGCCCCCATTCCACAGGCCGGGAAGCTCCAATGCCCGGATCACTTTTCCGTGGTGAAACTTCTCGGATACGAAGCCCGTGCTGTAATCCACATACTGATCCAGCGTATAGGTCTTTCCGGATTCGTTGGTTAATGAACAGACAATATCTACGGGATTGAAGTGGGTCGCTTCAGCCAATATGCGCGCCTGGTGGACATCCGCAGTATCTACCTGGCTTTTTTCGACAATCTGTTTGGAGAGTTGCCCGTCAGCCATCCGCACCCAGAATGGACCTCCTCCCGGTTCACCTTCGTTGCGCACCATACCGCATACGCGCATGGGGCGGTCAAGCCGGCGATATAGCTCATCACGCTGGGCGTCGGTATCCGCTGGCAGCGAGATACCGGGCTGAAACCACTGGTGGACAAATTCAATCGCTTCGGTCTCTGTGCCTGGCTCTCGATGCGACAAGCGACGGAGGAGCTGGCCTGCCTGTGTCTTTAGCTCTATAAGCATTCCACCGAGGACTTTCTTGTAGAAAATCATCGGCTCTCGCTGCGAGTCGGTTGTTACATTATCAATATTCTTGATAAAGAGTATGTCAGCTTCGCATAAGGGCAGGTTTTGAATCAGTGCACCGTGCCCGGATGGTCTGAAAATGAGCTGCCCTGATCCATCTCGCGCCGGCTGGTTTTGTCGGTCGAGAGCTATGGTCTCGCTATGCAGGGCCTGAACGCTGTGTGAAATGGTGATCTGATCATCTGGATAAGCCCGCCGGATACAATCCTGCAGAAACGAAGTGACGCGACCCATATGGGCAGGGGCGAGGGTGAAGTGGATGGCACACGAACCAGCCCCGTTGCGGGCATAAGCCAGGGCCTCGGGTATGTGCTCTTCAAAGGCCGTGCGCACGTGATTGCGATAGCGGTGAAAGGCCACCAGTCCCTTAGGGGTATCCGCGTAGTTCAAGCCTTCCGGCCCCAGGATATAGCCGAAGATTTCCCGCCATCGGTTCTGCTCTTTCAGAGCAGTGAGGGAGATCCCTGCGGAGGTCAGCATAGCATCCAGCTGAGTCACGAACGGAAAGCGATCGAAGTGGAGGATAAAGAACTCGGTCAACTGGGATATAGCGTCCTCACTAAAGTGGAACAGGTGTTCAAACATGCGCGTAGCAGCTCCTGAAGCCGGTACAAATTTCGCCAACCGATAATGGCCCGACTCGCGCTCGAAGACGGTGAGCAGCCTATGGCATTCAGCAGCGTCCAGTCTGAGAATGCCATCACCCGCTGTGCAGGGATGCTCCAGTTTCACCGGCCGGATATCGCGCGTAAATCGCTTAATCTGCGCTTCAATGGAGGCAGGAGTGTGTCCGCGCCGCCCGAGTTCTGCCATATCTGCTGCATTGAACTGCATGGTTCGCGAAAGTACGAACAAAGAAAAACCGCCTCCGGCGGGACGAATCCCAGACCCGAGAGGCGGCCCTCCACCCTATGACGTTAGCGCTCCTGCTTCAGGCCGAGCGCTGCAATTGTTCTTGTAACTCGATGTAAACCATTTGGCAATTCTCCTTGACCCGATATACCAGATGCGGGAGGTTATCGAGGTTGCGGAGGTGCTTGCTGTCCTGCTCAATCTGGAGGATATCATCTTCCATCACCTTGATTCCGAGCATGGAGACAGAGCTCTTGGCTTTGTGGGCGAGAGGATGGAGTGAAAGCGGTTCGTTGCGCCGGACACATTCCTCCATCTCGTGGATGTACTGGGGAACTTGTTGCAGGAACAACTGGATGATGTTGTTAATCATCTCCCGGTTGCCCTGGAATATCTGGTTCAGATAAGAAAGGTCGTACCGAACTTGGGTAGCTTCGAGATTCATAGCATTTAGGTTAGGTCAGTCTGGCTTCTATTTTAACGGAAGGGGAATTGACAGGGTTACACATTTTCTCAGTTTTTTTTGTGTTTCTTAGCCATCGCTGAACCTGGCTTGCAGATGAAAAAGATCCTTGTTACCGGCGGTGCCGGCTATATCGGTGCTCATACGATAATCCGTCTGGCGGGTTCGGGCTACGAGCCGGTCATCCTCGATAATTTTTCCAACACGGATGAACGTGTCCTGAAAGGGCTCCGGGAGATTCTGGGACGTGACGTGACCCTTTACCGTGTGAATTGCACGGATCGGGAGGCACTGGACGACGTATTCCGTCGGGAACGCCCGGATGGCGTCATCCACTTTGCCGCTTACAAGGCCGTGGCCGAATCCGTGGCCGAACCGCTCCGCTACTATCACAATAACCTGCTTTCGCTGATCCATCTGCTGGCCTGCATGGAGGTGCATGGCTGTCATGATCTGGTATTTTCCAGCTCATGCACGGTGTACGGTCAGCCCAAGCAGAATCCGGTGACCGAGCAAACTCCTCGCCTTCCAGCCAACGCGCCCTATGGACGAACTAAGCAAATGGGCGAGGATATCATCACAGACTTCTGCGCGGCTCATCCGGATTTTCGATGCGCGCTTCTCCGATACTTCAACCCGGTAGGTGCGCACGAGTCTGGGCTCATCGGTGAATTGCCCTACGGAGTGCCAGGCAATCTGGTGCCTTTCCTGACTCAGGTAGCTGCAGGAGTGCGGTCGGAGTTGGTGGTATTCGGTAATGATTACGGTACGTCCGATGGCTCCTGCATCCGGGATTATATCCACGTCATGGATCTCGCCGAGGCTCACGTGGCTGCGCTGGGCTATATCCGGTCTGGCAATCCGGGTTGCGCAATCTTCAATCTGGGTCAGGGCCTCGGCCATTCGGTGCTGGATGTGATCAAGACCTTCACGGATGTGACAGGCGTGAAGGTCTCCTACAGGATCGGTGACCGGCGCCCCGGTGATGTGGAACAGATCTGGGCCGATGTAGCTCTCGCTAGTCAGGAACTGAGGTGGAAAACGACCCGCACCCTTTCCGATGCGCTGCGCGATGCGTGGAACTGGCAGGTGAGGCTGATTTCTGAATCGCACTCAGGGTAGGACCGACAGCCCCCAGTTAATGACTATCCCCAATACATAGCCTGCGTATACCTGCGAGTGGCTGTGCGCACCGAGGAGAAGGCGGGAAGCACCAACCAGACCGCCCGCCAGTATCGCCAGAAGTATCGCAAGGTTCATGCTGTCGGACATAAGCGGATGGATCGCAAGCAAGGATCCCAGCACTCCTCCTTGAGCAATCATGTGCATGCTGATCTTCCAGCGTATATTGATGATAAGCGCTGATACCAGCGATAGAATCACTCCTCCGAAGAAGCGGAATACAAAATCAGGAAAGCCCGGATCCTTCCACCAAAGCACCCACCAGGATACTCCATAATAGAAGATCACGAGCAGGTAAGGGGCGACGCGCTCACTGCGCTGGTACAACTGCATATCCGACACCATGCCGAAGCGCATCATGATCAGGATGCTGGCAGCTGGGGCAACGGTATTGATAAACAGTAGCAGCAGGATGAAATAATCCATCGGTGTGCCCGTGATGTAAAACGGGTCCAGCACCCGCACGATGACGTAGATCAACAACGGCATCCACAGAGGGTGAAAAATGATGGACGAGATACGGGCGAGACGTTCCACCGGGGTCATAGTTCCTTGCGCAGCCGGGCAACAGGGATGTTCAACTGCTCGCGGTACTTGGCTACGGTGCGCCTGGCAATGTTGTAGCCCTTGTCGTTGAGCAACTTGGCAAGGCGATCATCAGTCAGAGGCCTGCGCTTGTTTTCACCTTCAATAGCATCCTTTAGGATCTTCTTGACCTCGCGGGATGAAACTTCCTCCCCTTCATCCGTGGACAAGCTTTCCGAAAAGAAGAACTTCAGCAGATAGGTGCCGTAAGGTGTCTGAACGTATTTGCTGTTTGCCACCCGGCTGATGGTAGAGATGTCCATGCTGACCATATCTGCAATGTCTTTCAGGATCATCGGGCGAAGCTTAGTCTCATCTCCGGAAAGAAAGAATTCACGCTGGTAATCCACGATGGCTTGCATGCAATACAGCAAGGTCTCATTCCGCTGGTTGATCGCATCAATGAACCACCGGGCACTGTCGATCTTTTGCTTCACAAAGACCAATGTCTCTTTTTCCTTAGCATCTTTCGATTTGGTCTTGGCAAAGTGTTCCAGCATTTCCCGGTATTCACGGGATACCCTCAGTTCCGGGGCATTGCGGCTGTTGAGACTGAGTTTCAACTCGTCGTTTTCCACGATGAGAAGGAAATCTGGAATCACATGCTGCACGGTACGCGCTGACTCCATCATGCTATTGCCTGGTTTGGGATTCAGGTGCAGGATGAAATCGATAGCAGGTTTGAGTTCTTCTTCAGTCAGATCCATGCGCCGGGCAATCTTCTCATAGTGCTTGCGCGTGAATTCTTCAAAGTACTTCGTGATGACCTGAGCGGCCAGGACAATGTGAGGGCCCTTGTCTTCGCTTCTGCGAATCTGAATCAGCAGGCATTCGCGCAGATCCCGGGCCGCTACCCCGGGTGGGTCAAATTCCTGAATGGCTCGAAGGACTTCCTCGAGTTCATGGGCGTTGGTACTGATGTTCAGGTTGAAAGCGAGGTCATTGACAATGGCCGGAAGTTCGCGTCTCAAGTATCCATTCTCATCGAGATTGCCGATCAGGTACTCTGCCAGTACTGCCTGATCGGGTTCCAAGTCGGCCAGCCCGAGTTGAGCATAGAGGAGGTCGTGAAATGACTTACCCGCTCCTATGGGAGTTTCTCGCTCTTCCTGATCAGGGCCGTTATTATTCGCGTATAGCTTATAATCAGGTGTGTCGTCTGCGTCGAAATAGTCGCTGAGATCGATATCCTGGTCATTGTCGTTCTCCGGCTTTTCTGCTTCCTCGTTGCTGAATTCGTCTTTCTCCGCATCTTCCGCACTTTCATCCTGACCTTCCTCCAGGGCAGGGTTCACCTCCATCTCCTCCTTGATGCGCTGCTCCAGCTCCATAGTGGGAATCTGAAGCATCTTCATCAGCTGAATCTGCTGAGGAGAAAGCTTTTGCTGGAGTTTCTGCTGAAGGAATTGCTTAAGCATATCGGGCAAAGATATGCCCGGTCAGCGGGAGGGGCTATTTTATGATATGGAATGCAGCGCGCAGCCGGGAATTCTCTTTTCTTCGAATTGGACACTGCCATCCGTTCAACCCTGATCGTGAGGGCGGATATCTGTTCCGACTGTATAATCCGGCTTCAACGTCTTCTGACCTGCGCCAGATTGGACGCGATTCAGCACCAACAGTTAGATGGACTCCAGTTTTTTCCGTATTTCTCGCGGGCCATCCGCAAGAGCTTCTCGGTTTCAGAATAGTCCTGGTTTTCCTTCTTCGCCTGTTCGATGGCCTTATACCCCTGACGGATCGCTCCCTTGAAGTCGCCCGTAGCGTACAGCAGCCAGGCCTGAGTGTCGAGATGTGCATATGCATACTCGAGCCGCACTGCCCGGTGGGCGCACTTCAGAGCCATCTTCAGTTTCTCAGGATCTTCACTGCGCTCGAAGGTTCCCCAGGCATAGGTGTTCAATTCGGAGGCATCTTTGCGTATCAGGCGCAGGTAGTCCTTGCGCGCTCTCAGGTAAGCTTCGCGATCGGATGAACGGTCGAAGAATTCCATGCGCGCTCCGGCCACCAGGTGGCGAGAGGAGGTCATGCCCGTGATGCGGTTGTCCATTTCCCTGAAGGAATGGGGCCCCCCCTTGTCATAGGGTTCCAGAGCGCGTAACAATTCATCGAAGCGCTCCCGGTCCTGAGCCTCGATCGCATTCCAGGTGGCCGTGCTCAGGATCCATACGATACGCGTGTCAACCTGATCGGCCGGGAAGAATCGGACATAGCGATCCTGATGCTGTATCAGGTGCGTGAAGGCCGGGCTGCCGTAGGGTATCAAGACTTTATAGTGATGCAGGCAGAATTCGTAGATGAAGCGAATATTGCGCTCTTCGTCCAGCTGCTGCGGACTCAGTTGAGCCAGATAGGCATTCACCACGTCACTGGTGAGCTGCCAGGCATCACGCAGCATATAGCAATAGGTGTAAAGAAAGTCGGGGTCGCGCTCGCCGGCTTCATATCGCGCTCGCATGGCCCACAGGGTATTGGAGGAAGACAATGCTTGCTGACCTTGAAGCAGGAAATTCTGTGGGCTGAATACACCTGTAATCTTGTGCAATTCCCGTCCATCTGGATCAAGGAAAAGGAAAGTGGGATGCATCTCAACGCCATAAGCGGCATTGATCTTCCGCCCTTCATCGGTTAGGGTATTGACTTCAAAGCTGATGAAGTGCTCATTCCACCATACAGCTACCGAGGAATCGGCCATTGCCGTTTTCTCCATCTGCAGGCACGCGCCGCAGCCGGTGAAATGGAAGTAGAGGAAGACGGCCTTCTTTTCCCGTGCTGCTGCTCGCAGCAGCGAATCAAAGGGGATATCCCGGAAGGCAATGCGATTTTCTGCCCGAATGACGAGCGGCGCAAAGGCCAGAAAGAGGAGCACAGGGCGCATGGGTAAATGGTCGTTATGTATTCTCTCCGGGCTTTCTTCCTACAGCGTGCCACCAAGGCATGCCGTCCGAGAAGGTGATATCCCGAAGTCCGGCAGCTTCCATCATGTTCCGCACCTCATCTCTGGAGAAACGCTGCTCGAGCGATGTGCCGAACCGGTCAAGTGCATCATTGCGCATCACATAAAATGTTTGTTCCTGATAAAAGCACAGGGGCATGCGGTCGGCAAGCCTGGTGGCCCCAGCCCGTCGCATCAATTCGCCGCCGCGTGCCACCGGATAATACACGAGCAGGGCGATGGATGTGCAAACAGCATGACGGGGCACGCGGGGCAGCCGACTGATGATGCGGCGCAGGGCATCGGCAATCCTGAAGAGGACGCGGTAGGTGACCCCCCGGTTACCGAGGTCGTAGTACAGGTAGATGTAAAAAAGGCCTCCCGGCTTGACCACCCGCACACATTCAGTCATGGCACGGAGGGTATCGGGAACGTGGTGCAGTACACCAACACTCAACGCAAGGTCGAATGTGTGATCGGCAAAGGGCATGTCATCAGCTCCCACCATAGCCAGCTGGACATTGCTCACCGGAGCGAGAAGTTCATCAGCGGCCAGGATTGACTCGCCCGGATCAACAGCGGTTACCGAGGCCACCCGGCCCGAGATCCACTTACTCCATCTGCCGCTGCCGCATCCAATGTCGATGACGTGCATATCACCACGCAGAAGGTCTTTTAGAATATCGAAATAGTGTCGACTGATGTGTTCTGTTTCTTCATCCGTGAAATGGTGAAAGGCCTTCCATTCTTCTGCAAAGGATTTCACAACCCGGTGGTCGATGTTAGACACAATTCCGGGATCGGTAAACACCGGGATGGACCGGTGGGGTCCCTGGATGGTATGAATAGGGGGGCGGCTGAACGAAACCATGGGAGCGGCAAGAGTCGGAAAGGTACTGGCAATTGGAACCAGCTGCAAACTGCAGGCTTGCGTCCTCCTCACAGGATGAGGAGGAATGTCAGCTGCAGGCGATGTTGTCGAGCATACCCTCCGATTACATTTGCCCGCCCCGGAAGCAATCGGGAACTGCGTAAAATCAGTCCGCAGAACACCGGCGTCTGCCCCGGGACGGTGTACCTTGCAAGCCCCAGTTGCGGACAGGCAGGTGCGCTTGCGGGAGTTACCATTAGTTCAGAATATCCAAACCCAAAAACCATGGATCATACGTCATCCCCATCCAAGACCTCGTACAATGTGAACGGTGAAAGCAAGTGTCCTTTCACCGGATCGGTGCTCAAGGGAGCAGCCGGAAGAGGCACCGGCAATCACGATTGGTGGCCCAACCAGCTCAATCTCGGAATCCTTCGTCAGCATTCCCGTCTCTCCAATCCTATGGAGGAGCAATTCGATTACGGGAAGGAGTTCAAGACCCTCGACCTGGCCGCTGTGAAGAAAGATATTGTGGCGGTCATGACCAGGTCTCAGGACTGGTGGCCGGCTGACTACGGGCACTACGGTCCTTTCTTTATCCGCATGGCCTGGCACAGCGCCGGCACGTACCGGATCCACGACGGCAGGGGTGGAGCCGGAAGTGGAACGCAGCGCTTTGCCCCGCTGAACAGCTGGCCCGACAATGCGAATCTGGATAAAGCACGCCTGCTCTTGTGGCCGGTGAAGATGAAGTACGGCAAGAAGCTTTCCTGGGCCGATCTCATGATTCTCGCAGGCAATTGCGCTCTGGAATCCATGGGCTTCAAGACCTTTGGATTTGGCGGCGGTCGCGAAGATGTCTGGGAGCCAGAGGAAGATATTTACTGGGGATCTGAGACCGAGTGGCTGGGCGATAAGCGCTACAGTGGTGACCGTGATCTGGAAAATCCTTTGGCTGCCGTTCAAATGGGACTGATCTACGTAAATCCTGAGGGCCCAAACGGTAATCCGGATCCGCTGGCAGCGGCTCGCGATATCCGCGAGACCTTCGGCAGGATGGCCATGAATGATGAGGAAACCGTGGCGCTGATAGCCGGTGGACACACCTTCGGCAAGGCGCACGGCGCAGCTGACCCGTCCAAATATGTGCAGCGTGAACCGGCTGGTGCCGCCATAGAGGAAATGAGCATGGGCTGGAAGAGTACCTTCGGAAAAGGACATTCAGAAGACACGATCACCAGCGGCCTTGAAGGTGCGTGGACCACCACGCCCACGAAATGGAGCAATAACTACTTCGAAAATCTCTTCGGATATGAATGGGAATTGACCAAGAGTCCCGCGGGTGCTCATCAGTGGCGCCCCAAAGGCGAGGCCGGTTCCGGCACAGTGCCTGATGCACATGATCCTGCCCGCAAGCATGCACCTATGATGCTGACCACAGATATCGCCCTGCGCATGGATCCGGCCTATGAGAAGGTGTCCAGACGCTTCTATGAGAATCCTGAGGAGTTTGCAGATGCCTTCGCCCGCGCTTGGTTCAAACTCACGCACCGCGATATGGGCCCGCGCTCCCGCTACCTCGGTCCGGAAGTGCCGAAGGAAGAACTGATCTGGCAAGATCCGGTTCCCGCAGTGAACCATGCACTTGCAGGCGATGCTGAAATAGAGACCTTGAAGGCCAGGGTTCTGGCCAGCGGACTGACGGTAAGCCAGCTCGTCACTACAGCATGGGCCTCTGCATCAACGTTCCGAGGCTCTGACAAGCGTGGTGGAGCGAATGGTGGGCGAATCCGCCTTGCTCCACAGCGTTTTTGGGAGGTCAATAATCCTGCTTCACTAGGTCAGGTGCTCGATACTCTTGAATCTATCCGCACGGAGTTCAATACCGGAAGTGGTGCGCAAATCAGTATGGCTGATCTGATCGTTCTCGCCGGTTGTGCAGGCGTGGAAAAGGCTGCCAGGGATGGTGGCTTCTCTGTGAAAGTGCCTTTTACACCAGGTCGAGGTGATGCCGGGCAAGAGCATACCGATGTGGAGTCTTTTGCTGTGCTCGAGCCGGTTGCTGATGGCTTCCGGAACTACCAGAGGCGTAATGCAGGATACACCGCGTCTGCTGAAGAGATGCTCGTGGACAAGGCGCAGTTGCTCACGCTGACGACGCCTGAGATGACTGCCCTCATAGGTGGTATGCGCGCGATGGGAGCCAACTGGGATGGCTCCAATCATGGTGTGTTTACCTCGAGGCCAGGTGTATTGAGCACCGACTTTTTCATAAACCTCCTCGACTTCGGCACCACGTGGTCAGCGCTCGACAGCGGAAGCCATGCATTTGCAGGCCGGGACCGCAAAACCGGTGAGGTCAAGTGGACGGGAACGCGCGTGGATCTGATCTTTGGTTCCAACACCGAGCTTCGAGCAGTGGCAGAGGTATATGCCTGTGAAGACGGCAGAGAGAAGTTCGTTCGCGACTTTGTTGCCGCATGGAATAAAGTGATGAATCTCGACCGGTTTGACCTGAAGTAATCGGTAAGAGCAATAACTCAAAAAGGCAGTCCGGATGGGCTGCCTTCTTTTTTTTCTGCCTCTTGGGTGGCACAAAGACCGAGGGTTGAGTAAAGCCCGGTCAATCCTGTTTTACGAACTCCGCTGTCAGTCCCGATGCCTTCAGGAAATAGAGCCCCTGAGGTAAATCTGAAATATTAATACGTGTGGTGAATGAGTCATCTTGCCGAATGAGTCGCCCTTCGGGAGTGTAAATACGATAGCCATCCGGGCAGAACACATCGATCGAGGTGCAAGCCGGGTTGGGAAAGATGGATAATCCCGGGAGTTCCGCGGTTTCTGCAATGCCCACGCCAGTGAAGGTGAAATTGTCAGAGCTAACCTCACAGCCTTCGACGGATATATGCATGACCGAGTACACGCCATTTTGGTTGGGAGTATACACCGCTGCGGTGGCCCCGGGTATTGCATTTCCATTGAAGAACCACTGATTGCCAGAGGGATAATTGGACTGCAACTGGTCACCAATGAGCGTTATTTCCGGCGCATCCAGTTTTACAGGAATGATTTCCTCCACCAGCGCACGGAGTGCTGTTTGGGTTGGTTGAATGATCCCCAGGGTCCGACGGGTGAAGAATACGCAGGCGATATTCCGGCAGCGGTCAATCCAGGGTGTAAAACCAAAAGCGCCCTGACTTCCGAACTGGGTGGTTCGGCCATTCAGTTCTTGCTCGATCCAACCGCCATAGCCGTAGCGCCAATCCTGCCGGACAGGATCGTTGGCATAAGGCGTTCCTTCAAGAGGCAAGCCGCCGGTCTGGTCCTCCATCATCATCATGACGGTCAATGAGTCAATGACTTGAATGTCCTCGTAACGTCCGTATTGCAGGAGCATAACGAGAATCCTGGCAAACTCGGGCATAGTTGTCCCCATACCTCCTGCAATGCGGTAGTTCGTCGTTGCGCCCAGGCCGATGTAATCCGTTTGCGTCAGGCCAAGCGGATCGCCTATTCGTTGCTGAAAGAGCGCGTCCCAACTTAATCCTGACGTCACTTCGGCCATTCTGCCCGCTGCATGCATACTCACACCGCCGTACTGAAAGGCCGTTCCCGGATCAAACATGGTCATGGGAGTGACCAATCCAATGCTGTCTGCAGCCTGTTGTAAACTCAGTTCATTATTGGCGATAAACGCGGAATTGCCAGGCAGGCCGGAGGTATGACTCATAAGCTGATGCAGGATCATCTCAGGCTTGCCATTGAAGCTGGGCAGGATGTCCTGCACAACCTGCTCCGGTGAGAGGATTCCCTCATCAATTAAGTTCATGATTAAGGCCATGGAAGGCAGTTTCGATCCCGAGGCTATAGGCTGGTAGGTGTTATCATCCCAGCTTCCGAAATATTCCTTGTAGATGACGATGTCTCCCTCGACAATCATGAATCCGAGATTCTGGCCGGCCTGGCCAATGACTCCGAGACTATCGGTAAGAAGCTGGGTAACGGACGTGAAATCGTACTGGGCCCGCGAGGCCTGCTGACCAGCTAGCGAGATAAAAAGGAATAAAATGATCTGCCTCATCAAACAAATATATGAGAGGCATACCGATGACTACGATCAGGCAACAGTGCCTCTTGATGCCGTTACTGCTGCCCTGCGGACGGTTTATACCCCGGACGAGCACCGAACCGTCACTCGGGTGAGAGCACGCACTGAATGGTCTTATCTTTTTTTAACTCACAGGGTGGTTGAGATTATTCTTTCCTTCGGCCGAAAATTTATTCTCATGACACGCAAAATCATAATCGCGTTGGCAGTCGTTGCCGTGCTTCTTGTTGCTGGACGTTTCATCTACAACCGCTATCGGGTGGTAGTTCCTCCGGTGGATGTCAGCCGAAGCGAGATTGGATGGAGTGGCAAGAGTCTTAGCGGCGCCCATGCGGGAAAGGTCAATATCAGCCAGGCCAAACTGGAGTTTCAGAATGACCAGCTGATCGGTGGAATGTTTGAGGCCGACATGACATCGCTGACCGCTACGGATATGGAAGATCCTGCAGATAATATCAGTTTGGCAGATCACCTGAAGGATCCGGATTTCTTCGATGTGGCAAAATATCCGAAGGCTACCTTTACCATTACGGAGGTCAAGGTATCCGGTGAAAACAGCTATGCTGTGAAAGGGGTAATGAAGATCAAGGATGTGGAGCAGCCACTGAGTTTTGATGCGCAACTCTTCGAGGAGCAAGAAATGAAACGCTTATCTGCACAGCTGACCATCGACCGCACCCTGTTCGGTATCAAGTATGGCGCGAAAGGAGAGGTGGGTTCTGAGGCAGACTGGTTCATCTACAATGAATTCATGCTGCAGGTGAATGTCCTGGTGCAGCAGGAGTCATAGAAGACAGAAACGGTTCGATTCAGAACTCTGCGTTGCCCGGTGTGCGTGGGAACGGAATGACATCCCGGATGTTGGTCATGCCGGTCACATACATCACAAGTCGCTCGAATCCTAGTCCAAATCCGGCATGCACGCATGTGCCGAATTTGCGGGTTTCGAGATACCACCAGATGCTCTCTTCGGCCACATGGAATTGGGCGCATTTGGCCCTTAGCATATCATAGCGTTCTTCCCGTTGACTGCCCCCGATGATTTCCCCGATGCCCGGCACGAGAATGTCCATAGCGGCCACTGTCTTGCCGTCTTCATTTAAGCGCATATAAAAGGCCTTGATTGCAGCGGGGTACCCGGTGATGATGACGGGTTTTCCAAAGTGCTTTTCAACCAGATAGCGCTCATGTTCACTTTGAAGGTCGATGCCCCATTCCACCGGAAACTTAAATTTCTTCTTCTTGTAGTGCGCTGAGTTCAGGAGTATGTCGATTGCCTCGGTATACGTGATGCGCTCGAATGATTGCTCTGTAATAAACTGAAGGCGCTCGATCAGGGGTTTGGTCTGGCGCTCTTCTGCAGGCTTCTGCTTATCCTCATTGATTTCACGTTCCTGCAGAAACTCAAGGTCTTCGCGGCAGTAGGTGAGGGCGTGGCGCAGACAGTATTTCAAAAAGTCCTCCGCGAGATCCATGTTGTCATGGATATCATTGAACGCCACTTCGGGTTCAATCATCCAGAACTCCGCAAGGTGGCGGCTGGTGTTGCTGTTTTCTGCCCGGAAGGTTGGGCCGAAGGTGTACACCTTGCCCAGCGCCAACGCAGCGAGCTCGGCCTCCAGTTGTCCGCTCACCGTAAGGTTGGAAGGCTTACCGAAAAAGTCCTGGCGGAAGTCTGCGAATCCATTCTCATCGAGAGGCGGATTGGTGGCATCCAACGTAGTTACACGAAACATTTCACCGGCACCTTCCGCATCACTTCCGGTGATGATGGGGGCATGCAGATTGAAGAAACCGTTTTCATTGAAGTATTTGTGAATGGCGAACTGCAAGTGATGGCGGATGCGGAATACAGCCGCGAATGTGTTGGTGCGGAACCTGAGGTGAGCTTTTTCTCTCAGAAATTCCAAAGAGTGTCGCTTCATCTGTATCGGATATTCCTGAGGGTCGCAGTCTCCGAGTATTTCGAGCCTGTTGCAGTTAAGTTCAATGTCTTGTCCTTTTCCAAGACTCTTATCCAGTATTCCGGAAGCACTGATGCAGGTGCCCGTCTGGATTCGTTTGTGGGTGGCTTCGTCCAATTCTTCGGGGCGGATGACTATCTGCAGCTGGCGAATCGTAGAGCCATCATTGACACTGATGAACTGGTCATTGCGGAATGTGCGCACCCAGCCGCGGATAGTCACGTTTTGCCCTATGGGCTTGTCCTGAAAAAGGCTGATGATGCTCGATTGGGATGGCATGAGCTGGAAATTTTGCGCAAAAGTATGATTGATTGAGGTCTTAGAGCGCTTCGCGCGTCGGGGAGTGCTTCGCACGTCGGGGAGTGCTTCGCACGTCGGGGAGCGCTTCGCGCGTCGGGGAGTGCTTCGCGCGTCGGGGAGTGCTTCGCACGTCGGGGAGCGCTTCGCGCGTCGGGGAGTGC